>CAVEAL010000018.1:0-45889 GCA_963613665.1 bacterium
AAAACAGATCGAAAAGCAGTACGGACTTGCCGCATCTGCGTATGCCTGTGATGACCTTTATCTCGCCGTTCCACATACTGTGGATCAGTCGGTTCATATAGGAATCTCGTTTAACCACGCATTTCACCTCGCGCTTAGGACGAAACCGTCCGAACTTCTATGTGTAGTATACCACAATTCTTGAAATATATCAAGGCTATACGAAAAAGTTCACAAAGAAGTTGCGACGGAAACGGACTAAGTACGAGGTAAATATCTTCGATATGTGTCAGATCCCATAGGGGATAATTTCATCAATGGTCAAATTCTGTTTCGGCTTGGAAATACCGTTATACTGCCTATGGCACTCCCAGAGATCCATAAACAGGCCAAAGGGCATCAGCCAGAATTCATCCTGCTTGAGGTGCATCTGGCAGACGCCGTAATAGAAAAGCCGGGTAAATAACTCCTCGTCACTTACCCGACCTGTGCGTTTTTTGAGTCCGGCTCACTTTCCACATTGCGCTTGGTTCCGCGATACATGGCCTCCATGATGGCGTCCTTGTATTCCGTCAGCTCCATAGGCGATGTGAGCAGCTCTACCTCGTCAGCCGTCAACTCCGGCTTCTTGTCTTCCGGGTGCTTGAGGTTGTGTACCAGGATAGGCTGATTGCACAGGAGCGTAATGAGCCATACGATCTCATCCAGCGCCATCTCGAAATTCTCGGATTTCATGAGCTTATCTCCGAGGTTTTCCAAGCCGCCGTAGCGTCCCGCGATTGCCTTGGTCGCTTTGGTGGTGAGGAGCATTTCATACTCTCTGCCGCCGATGGTCACAACTGCACTTCGTTCATCCATGACAGGTTACCTCCTTAAGAATCACTGCCGGTGTATTCCGGCTCATATACATCCGTGTACCAGCCGCTGATCACGGAAGCGGGTACGCCGGTATCGTCCTCGGACACCTCCGCCTTCCACGGGTGGTTTCCCTTGCCGTCCACCTTGTTGCGGCGCATGACCGTACCCTCAATGGAAGGCGTGGAGAACTCTATGCTCTCGCCCTTGGTGGTGAGATTGGTAGCCGGGATGCCGAACTTCACACGGTAAAGCCAGAAGTAGCGGTATTTGCCGTTTGCCTTCTTTGCGCGGAAGCCCACCGCTACGGGGTCGCCGCCGTCCTCGGATGCGGACACCAGGACATTGTTGCTGTCGATGGCAGCTCCCGTGAGGTCAGCGGCCACCGAAAGACCGATGTTGTCCACGCCGAGGGTGAGCGTTCCGCTCTGGAACTCCTTCACGACCTCGGCGGCGCCATCATCTGCGTACAGCGTTGCCTCTGCAAGCTCCACGGAAAGCTCCGCAGTCATTGCTTTGGCAAGGGGCAGAGGATCGCCGTAGGTCTCGTTGCCGCTAGTGTCTTCGGTAATTTTGGAATAATACAGTTTATCCAGACCGATTGTCGCCATTTATTCTTCCTCCAGTACATATAATTTTGCCACATCAATGGCGTAGTGATGATAGCCGGTGTCGTCCTCATGACCGATGTACCGGCGATCCGTAATCGTAAAATCTGCGGAGAGCAGCGCTTTTGACAGCTGCTTTTTCCGCTTCATATAGTTGCCCTTGGAAAACAGGGACAGCCGTGCCTCCTGTGTCTCAAAGCCGGGGGCATTATCCGCATGAAGCTCGTAGCTGTCGGCAAGAGGAGTAACGACCACATACTCGTCCGGCGCAGCAGCCGAAAACACGCCCGTTTCGATGGGAATATCCAAAGTTGAAACTGCCGTATTGATATCTGCAAGAATGCTCATAGTCCGTCCACCTCCGATTCCAGCTTTGCCTTCATCGCTTCAATGCACTCTTTCCGGGACGCCGTTTTTGCAGGCTTCAGAAACGGCTTTGCAGGCTGACCGTGCTTGCCGTATTCGAGAATGTTGGCAAGTTTGGCGTTGCTGCCGCCGTCCGAGCGAGGCTCTGCGAAGCCGACCTTGATGTCATGGTTGCCGTCCCGGTTCAGCTTGGAGGGAGAAAGGCCGAGCGCACCTTCCAGTTCGCCCGTGGTGCGGGAGTCATATTTCGTACCCCTGCCGATGACGGAGGAAAGATTGCTCTTGACCCTTTTCAGTACGACCTCACCACCGGCCTGCAGGACAGTATCCGCCACGCTGTCAAAGTCGCTGCCGAGCTTGGAGATCTTCAGGAGAAAATCCTCCGGCATTTTCATTTCAGCTTTTGCCAACGGTCGGCACCTCCTTTTTCGCCAGCACCTCGATGTACATCCCACGACCCTTTACATTCTCCACGGACACAATGTCGTAGCGGCAGTCATCGCAGATGATAAACTGGTCTGTGGTGACCGTCAGCCCCGGAATGCACCGAAAGCGGAACAGGTCGGTCGCTTCGCTGAATGCGGCGAGGTTTGCCCAACGCTGACTGCCATGCCGACCTTCCCGGTATACACGGACGGAAGCGAGGACTTCATCCTGCGTTGTGGCAAAGCCCTCACTGTCCTTGACTTGCTTTGTTTTTACGCTGTCGGCAAAGCCGTTCATTTTTCCGTAGGACATAATCACACCTTCCTCGTCCTCACAAACTCCACATCAATCGTTTCCGCGCAAGCGCGAAAAGCTCTTTCATTCCGTTGCTCGTCCTCTCCCCAAAAAGTCTTACGACTTTCCGGGGACCCCAATGGCTCATACGAACCATTCACGGTCGAGCCGCAGCAGGAGATTGACCGTGTTCCACACCTGCTGTGCCGCATTGGTGTTATCCGCAAAGAAGCCGCCCGTGCTGCCGTCCCTGCTTTCGTAAAAGTGGGACGCCAGCATAATGACAGCCTGCTCCGTGGTGGGCGGCATTGCCTGTTCACTGTATGTGCCAGCCGGAATGTGCTGATAGCTCTCTGCATAGGAAACGGCGGCAGTGATGTATGTCTCAAGCAGTTCATCATCCGCCGAATGCGTAAGAATCAGGTTCGCTTTTACTTTTTCAAGCAGAGTATCCATCACCGCCGCCTCCTCTCATCAGGATGCCTTCATCTTCAGAAGCTGGATGCCCTCCGGCAGGATGATCTTGCCGTCCACACGCTCGGTGGCGACAAAGCCGACCTGACCGTTGGTGGAATACAGCTCGTTCAGACGCTGAACGGTTCTGCCGGTGCGGTCTGCGATCCAGTAGCTCTGGAAATCGCCGAAGGCAATGGAGAGCGCACCCGCCGCCAGCGTAGGCGCATAGGGGCTGGTATAGATCTCATAACCGAGCAGTCTGTCCGGCTGACCCGCCTGCAGGGAGGGCTGCCACAGATACTGCCCGTTGGAGTCCTTCAGCTTGCGCAGTGCGGAAACGGTAGCATCATTCATCAGGAACTTGGCGTTCTTGCGGTACGGTGCTTTCAGGGCGTAGATGAGGGAGATCACCTCGTCGGTGGTGACGGCGGTCGCACTGGCAGCGGTAACGCCGACCGTGCCGCCGTTTGCGGTGAACAGACCGGTGGGCTGACCCGTGCCGGTGCCGACGCAGAAAGCCTGCTCCTCGGCAGAGCCGAAGGCATAGGCAAATTCACGGGCGATGTACTCTTCCAGATCGAAGGCGCTGTCGTCCAGAAGCTCAATGCTCACCTTCACAAGGTCGGTCAGCTTGTAGGCGTCGATGGTCTTCTGTGCGAAGGTGGGGTTGCTCTCGGTGTAGGCGGCGTTCTCAGCCGTCCACGCAGCGGTGGAATGGGTCGCTGCAACGGGAATCTTGCGCTCGTTATCAGTGGTGATGACCTTGCACAGACGGCGCATCACATTTTCCTCCTTGAGCGTATCCACAATGAACTTCTCAAATTCGGTGGGAACGAGATAGCCGCCGTTGGCATCAACGCCCTCGGAGAGCACATTGTGGAGCATACGCTTGCCACGCAGATGCAGACCGAAGTCCTCGCGGTAGGCGCCCGACGCTCTGCCGGTCTTGGCTTCGCCGGTCGCTTTCTGGGGCTGCTCGGTAATGGGAGAGGATACGGGCTTTGCAAGCTCTGCGGCAATGGCGTCGCGGCGCTCCATGCGCCTTACCTCATTGGTGAGATCGTTCAGCTCCTTCTCCATATTGGCGTAAACAGCGTCATCCTCGGCGGACAGAACGCCCTTGTCATTGCGGTGGGTGTCGAGGAAGCCCTCCATCGTGTCCCACAGCTTGGCGCGCTTTTCGCGCATCTCAACGATAGTCATATTGAAATACCTCCATATTAAATGTAGTTTTTGATGGTGTTCAGCTTGGCTCTGAGTTCGTCCACAGAGCGTCCCGTGCGCTCCGGCATGGTGGGCTTGGGGTCGATGGCGCATTTTGCGGCGATCTTCTCCATGAGAGAGTTCACCACATTCGCCTTGGAATACAGCATGGATACAGTGGGCGCGGCCATGTCCTCGGTCGCATCGGAGCGTTTCATGATCCCATCCGCAAAGCCCAGCTCCACAGCCTTATTCGCGTCCATCCAGGTCTCCGCATCCATGAGGTGCGAGAGCTTTGCGCGGGACAGCCCGGTTTTGATCTCGTAGGCGTTGATGATGGAATCCTTGACGCTGCCGAGCATCTCGATGGCTTTCTGCATCTCGTCCGAATTGCCGAATGCCGCCGTCATGGGGTTGTGGATCATGAGCATGGACACGGGAGATACCAGCACCTTAGTGCCTGCCATAGCTATGACGGACGCTGCGGACGCCGCAATGCCGTCGATTTTTACGGTCACATCGCCCTTGTAATCCATGAGCATATTGTAGATTTGAGCCGCCGCCACGCAGTCGCCGCCGGGGCTGTTGATCCACACGGTGATATTGCCGCTGCCGGACATGAGCTCGTCCTTGAACAGCTGCGGGGTGACGTCGTCGTCAAACCAGCTTTCCTCGGCGATGGTCCCGTTCAGGAACAGCGTCCGTTCCGCTGTCTCCGTCTGGTTCTTCCAGTTCCAGAACTTCTTCATTGGAATTTTTCTCCTTCCCAGCGGCAGAAGCCGCAAAAATACCCGCATCCGCGAGTTTTGTCATGTTGCCGTTGATGAGGTACAGGTCGCCGCCTTTCTCGGCAGGAATGCGGTCGAGGTTTTCCAGCTCCCGGATGTCATTGGCGGACATCCAGCCGTTCTGGCGGCCGATGGCGTACCCGTTCATGCGGCTTTGATAATCGCCGCGGAGCAGACCTTCCAGATTGAACTTCACGAAATACGCTGCTTTTTCGTCCCGTGAGAGGAGCGACCGCTGAATGGACTGCTCCCAGCGGATGACCCAGGGGTCAAGGGTGTATTTCACGAATTCCAGAGACTGCTGCTCAATATTGGAAAAGCTCGACTTTTCCAGGTCTCCGACCATGTGTGGCGGGACTCGGAAAATTCGAGCAATCTCGTTTATCTGAAATTTGCGTGTTTCGAGGAACTGCGCCTGCTCCGGCGAGATGCAGATGGGCGTATATTTCATGTAGAGTAGGCAAGCACCGCCGTGCATTGTTTCCAATGTCGGTTTGCACAAGCCTCTCTCCAAACCGTGCTTACACCTCTCGATGTACACGGCTTTCCGTTTACACTATGACGAATGATGGATTTTCTTATGGCATTCTTTACAAACGACAAGCGTTTTCCGTTTTCTTGCAATCATCGCCATTTCCCCTTGCTCTTTTCCTTTAAGATTCTTCATCTTGTTGATATGATGGATTTCAAAGGAAATGCCGTCGCCTTCCGCACCGCATAATTCACATTTACAAGCCTTCAACCTGGCTTCAAGAGAATTTCTTGTGTTGAAATGGATATGGTTCTTCACCGTATCAATGCTTGGTTCGTCAAAGACAGTTCCCCGTTTGAAGTCCGAGAATTTCACAATCATCATGCGCTTTTTCTCTTTCTTCGTTTCATAAGGAATGCCCCACGACTTTCCGCACTTGAACATCCTCTTTATGCCTGATATTCTGGTTTTGTGCTTCTTAGCAAGCGTTTTCAGACAGCTGTATTCCATCAGATAAACGAAATACGTCAGCTTTGAAAAATTGCTGGCTATGCTGTAATAATTACAGATTCCACGAGTCTGCGAGTTATAGGTATCTACAATTTCAAGGTCAGTAAGACCCGCCATTGAGTTTCTTTGCCATGGGATGAGTTTGCCGTCTTTGCCTTGAATGACAATCTCGCGGTCGTACATGAACTTCTCAATCCGCCCCATGGGAATAAGCAATTCCACAGAGTTATTAAGCGTCCGCTGTAAAACCCCACTGGCTTTCCTTTTGGATTCCTGACATCTGCGCACGTTGATGTCATATCCGAGAAAATGAGCATTGCCGGAACTGTGCATGATTTTTGTTTTCTCGTCAGACAGCTCCAGTTTTAATCTTGTTGCCACAAACAACGTAAGCTCCTGCTTTATACGCTCCGCATCCTCACGGCTTCCGCTGACACCGATAACAAAATCATCAGCGTAGCGCACATAGGCGATTTTCTTGTCGGAAGCGTCCTTGTATGGCAATCTGCGCTTTTCCACTTCAAGCTTATGAATCTGTTTTAACAGTTCTTTCTTTTCCGCTTCATCAGCGCATTCCCCGTAACACTTTCGCAATTTGACAATTTCTCTCACTTTTTTGCCGTATGCAGGTGTATAGGCATAATCAGCAGGCGCATTAAATTCTTTCTGCATGGCTTCTACTTTCTTGTCCAAATCGTGCAGATATATATTTGCAAGAATCGGGGAAAGTATGCCGCCCTGCGGTGTCCCGCTGTATGTCTTATGGTATTCCCAATTTTCCATGTAGCCCGCTTTCAGAAACTTTCCTATCAGATTTATGAATTTGCTGTCCTTAATCTTCTCAGAAAGCAGATTCAGCAGAACCGTATGGTCAATGTTGTCAAAGCATCCCTTAATGTCACCCTCGATAAACCATTTCATGCTGCGAAAAGAACGGCTGATTTCTTTCAGCGCTGTATGACAGCTTCTATTCGGCCTGAATCCGTGCGAATGAGTACTGAAAACAGGCTCATAGATTGCTTCAAGTATCTGCCGTATCGCATCCTGTATCAGTTTGTCTCTGAATGACGGGATGCCTAATGGACGCATTTTCCCGTTGCGCTTAGGAATGTAGACACGTTTTACCGCTTTTGGCTCATAGGTCAGGTTTTTTAATTCATCAATAATCTGATTCACATATTCCTTTCCAAAACCGTCAGCTGTATCATTGTCCACACCCTCAGTTCCTGCACCCTTGTTTGCATAAAGGTTCTTGTATGCAGTCATGTAAATATCCTCTCGCAAAAGATACCTATAGAGCCGCGTGTAGATACCGTCTGAATGCTCTTCAGAATTTCTGTACATTCGTTCTAAAATTTCAGATGTTGGCTTCATTGAGGTTTCTCCTCCCTTTCATCTTTCTTTTTAGAGTTGCATAAACTGCGTTCCTTCGCCATGTAAGAGCCATTAACTCTCTCGGACTACTACGAACGCTCCGTACCCATGGACGGTATTCAAGTCCTATAGACTATAGCCTTGCGGCATCCGCCTTTAGGGTATCCCCAGTTAGCGTCATTGCTTGGTATGCTCGGATTGTCGGTTCCGCTTTAGACCCTTTAACACAGGTTCTCCTGCTTGTGCCGTGACATTTGCAATCATACTGCCTTTGAAGGATGTAAAGACAGCCGGTCACGGAATGGGTAACAGGCTAATTTCCCAATTCCCCTCAGAAATGGACACTCAAGTCTCACGTTCAGTAGATAACTTAAACCTCATATCCGATTGTTGTGGCGGTTCAGTCGTACCCTTTAGCCTTTGGGTAACTTGCCGCTTTCCTGTCGTGCTATGTTCCCGTATCAGCTTTCGCTTCGCGGTAAGACAGGTCAACTCACCCATGATTGTGGGTGGTAGTACCAAACACTACTATCAATGACGCCTATCTGGGCGCACACCTTCTTCCAACACGGCGATCTTATTGGCATTGCCGCTGCCGCCGAAGGTGGACTGCCAGCTCTCCCGCACACGCTGCGGGTCTTTGATCGTGCCGGGATGTTCCAGCACACCGCCCGGTGCGGCTCCGTTGGCAAAAAACTTTGCGCCGTACTCCTCGCAGGCGATTGCCATGCCGATGGCGTTCTTCGCCATAGCGATGGGGCTGTAACCCACCAGCCCGTCAAAGCCCAGACCGGGGATATGCAGCACATCCGATGGCTGAAGCGTTACGGCGAACTCCTTATTCTTGATGGCTTCGTCCGAGCCACGGTAATAGGTGTAGTAGAGCCGACCGTTTTCATCTCTGTCCACCGACATCTTGTTCGGCATCAGCGGATACAGTGCCACGACCTCATTCTTGCCGTTGCGGATAATCTGCGCGTAGGCGTTGCCCCAGAGGAGCAGGTGCGTCATGAGCGTCTCCCGAAACACAAAAGAACTCATTTCAGGGTTTGGCTCATCGTGGAGCAGACGGTAGAGCGGATGGTCGAACGCCATTGCCTTGCCGCCGCTGTCCGTGTACTTGTAGAGGTGCAGCGGAAGTCCCGCGACAGCCTCCGACAGAATACGGACGCAGGAATACACGGCGGTCATCTGCATGGCGGAGCGTTCCGTTACCGCCTTGCCGGAGGTCGTGCTGCCAAAGAAAAAAGCGTAATTGCTGCCTGCCGTGCGGTCCTGGGGCTTGTCTCTGGATTTGAACAGCCCTGAAAAGATACCCATTAACATCACTCTCCTTCATAATGGGCATAAGAAAAGCACCTGCTGTAATAGCAGATGCTTTGAATCTTCAATTATATCTATTTTCAAGTTCAAAAGTCTTCCGATTGAAAAAGCTTTCGACTTGAACTGCAAAAACTTTTGATTTTGCTCTGAAAATGCAGTGTTTATTCGCTGAGCAGCCAGTCGATCAAATTCAGTGACTTTATGCCATCATAGGAATTGATGAAGCTGCGATCCATAGACAACACGATTTTTTCGTAGTTATCCCCAATCATACGCAGCGGACGAAGCTCCCGTTCGCGGGTTTCCGGTGCTTGCATACTTTCCGTTACCTGAATATATACCTTATCGTTCGGCTTTTCCGCAACAAAGTCGACCTCTGTCTCTCCGACCTTCCCGATATATACCCGATAGTCACGGCGCAGCAATTCCAGAAATACGATATTCTCAATGATATGCCCGCAGTCTGCATCTCGGTAGCCCAGAAGCATATTACGAAAGCCCATGTCGATAATATAGTTCTTTCCAAGAGTTTTGAGCAGCTGCTTTCCTTTTACATCATACCGACCGACAGAGAAGAATACAAACGCATTGCGGAGCATGGAAATATATTTATCCACCGTTTTTCCCGCAATGTTCTTCTGCTTCCCGGTTTGAATGTCGCCCTCGTTGGAAAGCACATTTCCGATGCTGTTCGGAGAAGTGATGCTGCCGATATTGGAACATAAAAACAGTATGATTTTTTGAAGCATGGCTTGATCTGTGCCGTTATTGCGTTGCAAAATATCACGCAGCACAACGGTCGAATAGATACCTTCCAGTGCCTGATTGCTTCTCGCTTCGTTGAACTTGTATTCTCTCAGAATCGGCATTCCTCCGAACTGGAGATACTTCTGGAACTTTTCGTCCATTGTCACATCGGGTGCAAACTCGTAAAAGTCCAGAAACTCCTTGAAGGACAGCGGCAGCACCCGTATCTCTACATATCTGCCGGAGAGCAGCGTAGAAAATTCAGTGGACAGCAGATAGGCATTGGAACCCGTGATATAAATGTCCACATCATAATCCAAGCGGAAGGACTCAATTGCTTTTTCCCAATGTTCTACAGTCTGCAGTTCATCGAATATAAGGTAGGTCTTTCCGTCCTTAGCGATCTGCTTGCTGACATAATCATAAAAAGAAAGGTAATCGTTCAGGTCACGGTAACGCAAGGATTCCATGTTCATGTGAACGATTCGGGAATCCGGCACACCGTTCTCCGACAGATAGTGATGAAACAGATCCAGCAAGGACGATTTTCCGCAGCGGCGAATACCGGTGACGATCTTCACCAGATCCACATCTTTGTTTTGAATCAGCTGATTCAGATATTGGGGCCGGTTGATCAATTCAGCCATAATGCACCTCCTGACTTTCTTGATTCTATTATACCCGAAAAATCAAAAAAGTCAATAGTTTCAGAAATGGAAGTCCGAAACTATGCTAAATAATAAAGTTTTCGACTTTATTCGACCTATATTTTGACAGTGAACCTCAAATGAACAGCAGACCGCGACTGTCATAGACCGAAGCACCGTTATCGTTGCCGCAGCGGATCGCACGGTCGAGTGCCATGATCGTTGCCACGGCACCGTCAATTTTCTCTGTGGATTTTGCCTTGTCCGGCTTGATGTTTCCGGCAGGGTCAGAGCGGATATAAATGTTGTCCATCATCCAGCGAAGGACGGGATGCCCGCCGTGGGCAATGCGCTGCTCCAGCACCAGCTTCATGAGTTCTTTGGTGGGTGGGGACATATCCTTGAAGCCCTGTCCGAAAGGAACCACGGTGAAGCCCATGCCCTCAAGGTTCTGCACCATCTGCACCGCACCCCAGCGGTCAAAGGCGATCTCACGGATATTGAAACGTTCCCCAAGCTGCTCGATGAACTTCTCAATGTAGCCGTAGTGAACCACATTGCCCTCGGTGGTTTGGAGATACCCTTGCCGTTCCCACACATCGTACTGCACATGGTCGCGCCGGACACGCAGGTCGAGGTTATCCTCCGGTATCCAGAAGTACGGCAGAACGATGTATTTATCCGCTTCGTCCAGCGGCGGGAACACCAGCACAAACGCCGTAATATCCGTGGTGGACGAGAGGTCAAGCCCACCGTAGCAGATGCGTCCTTCCAGATTGTCCTCGTTTACTGCAAAGGAGCAGGCGTCCCATTTCTCCATCGGCATCCAGCGGATAGACTGCTTGACCCATTGATTGAGCCGCAGCTGCCGAAAGGCGTTCTCCTCGCCGGGATTCTGCTTTGCCGAGTCACAGGCCGCCTTTACCTTGTCGATGCCGATGGTCTCTCCCAGGGAGGGATTGGCCTTTTTCCAGACCTTCGGGTCCGTCCAGTCCTCCTCCATGCCTGCGCCGTAGATAACGGGATAAAAAGTAGGGTCGTGTTTTCTGCCCTCGATGATATCCAGCGCCTTCTGATGCACCTCATAGCAGATACTCTCGGTATTGTTTCCGGCGGTGGTGATGAGGAAATACAGCGGCTGCATTCGTGCGTCGCCTGAGCCCTGCGTCATAACATCGTATAGCTTGCGGTTGGTCGCGCCGGTGTCTACATCGGTGCCGCCCGTCCAGTCGCCGAGCGGGTTGATCTCAGCATCGGGATACAGGGTTCGGAGTGCATCCGAAGGCGCATTGCTCTGACAGAGGACAAGTCGGTCGCCGTCCAGAACGTACTTCCCGTCAAAGGGATACACGGAGAAAATGTCCCGTGCGATCTGCGACAGCTCTTTCTGCTCCTCGGTCACGGGCATTCCTTTGAAGATACCGTTGTCGCCGCAGCGGACGCCGTCGGCCTGGTTGTCAGCAAGGTGACCGTCCTGCGGCACTTCCGCATAGTCCACGGTGAGATTCCCAGCAATGCGGTGAACGGCAACGGTGACATCTGTCTCGTCCAGCTTGACGGAGGTTTCCGCAATGATGTGGCACACGCCGTGGCCGATGAGAACTTCAACAGCGATGCGGGGATTTTCTGCTTTCTTGTATGCCAGGTCAACGAGTGCTCCGGCGATTCTGTCCGCCACCTTATCCGGGTGGCACGGATTTACTTTTTCAAACATGGTGTTACCCCTTTCTCGCACGGAGCAGACGCTCCATAAGGTCATCCTGCGGCGTTGACTCACCGTATTCCGTGCTGCAGTTTTCTTTCACGATCTGGAATATCTCATTCCAGAGCCGAACCGCCTGGTTCATGTAGTTAATGCCGATGTTGATAAACGGAGACGGGATCGGCTTTCCCGTGGTGGGGTGCTTGGAGAGGAAACCCATGCGGTTGGTCATTTCCTCGCACTGCACCCAACGAGCGGAACACATGGCGTAACGCTCCAAGAGCTGCGGTGACACCTTTGCGGCGCAGCCGATGCCTTTGAGCCACTGCCAGGTTTCCGTGTAGATTTCCTGTGCCTGCAGAATGCTGCCGTCCCGCTGCTCGGCGGAAAGAAAATCATGGGGCTTTGGCATTTCAACACCCTCGACTTCGGGAATATCCAGCACTTCAAGTTTTCTGCCGCCGGGATTACCCTTTTCGGCTTTCTCCTTGACAGCGGATTTTTTCCTTCCCGCACCGGGTCTTGCGCCGCCTCTGCCGCCTGTGTTATTCGATTTTGTGGGCATCCGAGTTCACCTCCCTTAATTACCCTTTTGATTACGCTTGTCGCGCACACGTGACCCCGGGCCGCTGTCCGGCTGAAAAGGTCCCGGAGGTTTTTATCCCCCTACCTTTACTTTTTCTCAGAAACGCCTTTACTTTTTACGCAAAATCGGTTATAATAAGTAAAGGAAAGAGGTGGACATTCATGGTCTCATATGATGGACTTATCCAAAAGCTCAGTGAAAAAGGGCTTACAAAGACTGCCCTCACAGAAGAACTCGGCATTTCCTCGCGGACGGTTGCCAAAATCGGTCACGGCGAAAAAATTGCTGACCGTGTGCTTGAGAAGATTGCCGTATTTCTGGGCTGTAAGCCGGAGGAGCTATATCGACACATATCCGACAACGCACTGCTGCAAATGCTGCGTGATGAAAAGAGCATCCGTATGCCCGGTGGTTTGTACCATGAACTTCAAGTCCGTATGACATACAACTCCAACCACATTGAAGGCAGCAAGCTCAGCGAGGATCAAACCCGACTGATTTTTGAAACGAACACGGTTGATGTCGGCGAAGGAATCCCCGTCGATGACATCATCGAAACGGTCAACCATTTTCGTGCCATTGATTATGTGATAGACCATGCAGAAGAGCCGCTCACCGAGGACATCATCAAGGAACTGCATCGTATTTTGAAACAAAGCACGAAGGATTCCACGCTTGCATGGTTTGCCGTTGGTGACTACAAAAAACGAGCCAATGTGGTCGGTGGTAAGGAAACCGCAAAGCCAAAGGATGTGCCGGCAAGAATGAAAGCGCTGTTATTGCGCTATGAAGCCCTTGATACCGTTTCAGTAGAAGATATTATCGAATTCCACTACAGCTTTGAACGCATCCATCCCTTCCAGGATGGCAACGGCCGAGTTGGTCGGTTGGTGGCACTCAAGGAATGTTTACGACACAACATTGTTCCGTTCATCATTGAGGATTCCAAAAAGATGTTTTACTACCGTGGTCTCTCTGAATGGGAAACTGAAAAAGGCTATTTGAACGACACCTGTCTCGATGGGCAGGACACCTTCAAAAAGCTGATGGCCATGTTTGATATCCAGACATAATATCGTAGATGAGGTCGTTCCTTTTTCCGGGGGACGGCCTTTTCATCTGTCGCCGAGGTCATGATGTATCTTCGTGTGGCAGGATTGGCATAAGCTCATGAGGTTGTCCCTTGCGTGAGTGCCGCCCTTGGAAACGGGCAGGAGGAAATTGTCGCAATAGGGCTCTCCACCGCAAACGGCAGCATGTCCTATGAAGAGCTGCTGCAGTGGGGCATGGAACACAGAGCCTGAGCATTATTTTAGAGAAGTTGGGAGCTCAATTTGTAACTGAACCGAAACTCACCGAGATGGATCTAAGTGACCTTTCTCGGTGAGTTTGCATTTTTTCGATTTTGCTAATGACGCTGTGATTTTTTATAGTACAGGGGATTGCCACCTGACAATTCCCCTGCGCCATCAATTTATTACGCCGCGGAGTCTAGTTCAGGCTGTTCAATGTCTGTGGTTCCCTCAGGTAATTGGGATATATTATCATCTTCAGAAATCTCAACATTGACGATAGAATCACTTTCTACAGCTATCTCCGTTTCGGTGTACTGTACTGTAATACCGTTTTCCGAAGCGTACTGTTCCGAAGCGGAACCGCTTTCGACTACAAGGACAAGAATAGTCAGGTCGCAACCATTAAATACGTCCATTGATTCACGTGCAGTGATAGTTTCAGGGTCTTCAGACTTGATGGTGATTATCTCAAACTCATCAACCGACTTAGGAAGTACGACCTTTGTAAGCTTCTTGCAATCAGAAAACGCACCTTCACCAATTTTTTCCAGCTTATCAGGTAACTCGACAGAAGTGAGTTCTTTGCAGCCGGAAAAAGCGTATTCCTCGATTATCGTAAGTTGACTGTCGTTCTCAAAACTGACGGAAGTCACTTTATCAAGACCGTTGAATGCATATGCCCCTATTTTTTCTACTTGCTTGCCTATGATTACATGCTCAATCTCATTGGAGAATTCTGCCCAAGGTGCTGCAGTGTCGGGACTGTAACTGTTCATTTCACCCGTCCCGCTTATCTCGAGAGTCTTATTCTCAAGTTTCCATGTAAGCTCGGAACCGCAAGTGTTTGATGCGACTGTAGGAACTTCGGAAATATCATTAAGCGAAGCAGAATCGGTTTCCGACAAAACGGGGACTTCTGTAACATCCAAGCTCTCCTCAGTATTTAAATCGTTTGAACTGCGAACAACACAGATCACATCGTGATCCTTCGCCCACTGTTCGGCGTAACTGCCGCTTGCAACACTGAAGGTGATGTCGGAAAGGCCGGTGAACGCCAGACCATCGATATTGGATACTGTATCAGGCAGATAGACCTCACGCAGGTTACGGCAGTACTTGAATGCGTTGCCGCTGATTGTAGTAAGTCCTTCGGGTAACTGTATACTCTCAAGACTGATGCAGTTTTTGAATACGGAGCCGCCGAGCATTTGCAAACTGCCGTCCTCGGCAAAATTAACATACTTCAAATTCGAGCAGCCACAGAAAGCATTGGTGGTCAGCTTGGAGACGCCGGCATCGATGTTTACCGTGGTGATAAGCGCACGGTTGGAGTACCAAGGGATATTTGCCTCGCCGCTATAGGTAGTCATTGAACCTGTTCCTGCGATGGTCAGAACTCCATCGCTCATAAGTGTCCATGTAAGATTTTCGCCGCAATTACCGGAAGCAATTGCTACAGGCTCACGCTCAGTGTAAGCAAAGCCGTTGGATTCAGCCCATGATTTTGCATAGCTGTCCTTTGCAACATTGAAGGTGATGTCGGAAAGGCCGGTGAACGCCAGACCATCGATATTGGATACTGTATCAGGCAGATAGACCTCACGCAGGTTACGGCAGTACTTGAATGCGTTGCCGCTGATTGTAGTAAGTCCTTCGGGTAACTGTATACTCTCAAGACTGATGCAGTTTTTGAATACGGAGCCGCCGAGCATTTGCAAACTGCCGTCCTCGGCAAAATTAACATACTTCAAATTCGAGCAGCCACAGAAAGCATTGGTGGTCAGCTTGGAGACGCCGGCATCGATGTTTACCGTGGTGATAAGCGCACGGTTGGAGTACCAAGGGATATTTGCCTCGCCGCTATAGGTAGTCATTGAACCTGTTCCTGCGATGGTCAGAACTCCATCGCTCATAAGTGTCCATGTAAGATTTTCGCCGCAATTACCGGAAGCAATTGCTACAGGCTCACGCTCAGTGTAAGCAAGACCGCGAGCTACAGCCCATTCTTTCGCATAGCTACCATAGCCTACGCTCAGCACCAGGTTAGTATCATCTGTAAAGGCGTTTGGCATGATCAAGCTGACACCGTCCGGCAAATAAAGTTCTTTCAATGCTGTGCAGTCGGTAAAGGCATTATATCCGATATATATCACGGAATCCGGAAGATTGAGTGCCTGAAGACTTGAGCATCTTGAAAATGCGTTCTGATCTATACGAGTCAGTTGGCTGTCCTCGGCAAATATGACCTCGGTAAGGTTGCGGCTCGAATAAGCAAACCATTTATCAAGGTTTGTAATGTCGCTGTCAACATATATCGTCTTAACATAGTTGCGATAGCTATACCATGGGCTATTCCACACACGAGATTGCTCATAATTTTCGCCCGTGCCGATAAATTTGAAAAGACCATCGGCGTAGAGTATGAAATCGATGGTGGATCCAGAACGACCTGCTGCCAGTACATTTGCCGTGGTACTTCTGACAAAGAAGCCGCCTTCGAACAGACAGGTCTCACCACAGATATCGTATTCACCATCATATGCAAAGCCTTGGTCATCTGCAAAGTAGAAGCGATCCTCATAATGCATATAACCAGTCAGGGGTATACCAGCGACAAGATACATCAGCTTGAAGTTCAAACTGTCATGAACAAATCCAGAAAATTTTTCATTAACAGCGTTCTCACTGTATCCGCACACCTTGCATGTAAGCATGTCCGTGTCGCTGTCATACAGATATGTATGTTCATCATTCTCGCAAATGCTCACGGCACGCTTGGTATACTGGTCAAGGACTGTTTTGCTTCCATCAGCAGCAACATTATATGCTGTAATGGTTGCCTGATACTTATCGGCAGTGAAATCAACATAGATGCTGTTGAAATCAAGTGTTGCAATTTCAAAGTTAAAGTCCGGATTGTTCACGATGGAGTAGGACTTGCCGCCGGTGGAGCCGCAGATGTAGTACACCGTGCCGTTTTCGTCCACCTGACCGCCGGTCATTGGGGCGGTGCGGGCATAGCTGTGGTCATTGCCGGAGAAGTAGAAGTCGATCCCCGCCGCGTCGCAGGCTGCGGGCAGATACTGCACGTAAGTCTCGCCGCCGCCGGTGGGATTGGTGTAGTAAGCGGGCACATGGGTCACCAGCACCTTCCAGGTGCAGGTGCTCTTGGACGCGTCCTCCACCAGCCACTGGGTGAACTGCTGGATGGTATCCTTATCGGAGGTGTGGTTCAGCACGGCGATGTACACGTCGCCCCGCTCCACGGAGTACCAGGCGGTGGGAACGCCGAACACGCTCATGGCAGCGATGGCGCCGCTGCCGCTGTCGTCGGCCTCATGGTTGCCGATAACGTGGATCATATCCGTATCGCGGATACCGTCCAGGGTGAACAGGGACAGGGCATCCTGCCACTGGTTGTAGTAGCGGACGTTATCTACCGCGTCGCCCAGCTGGACGCCGAAGTGATACTGCCCGGCCAGGCAGCCGGCGATGCGGCCCATGCCCTCCAGAGCGGCTTCCTCCTGGATATCCGCCAGCAGGAAGAAACGGGTCTGCTTCCCGGCGGCAGGCACCGTGAAGCTGCGCACGTCGGACCAGACGGAGCCGTCGCCCACCCGGTAATAGTAGGTGTTTCCGGCGGTAAGGCCCGTCAGAGACACGCCGTTGACGCGGTTGATCTGCTTGCTGGAGGAGTAGGAGATCAGGCGGCTGGTACCCTCCACCTCCACAGCGCCGGTCATGTCGGCGTTGGCGGAAAGCCGGGCCACAGCCCGATCACCGCTGTGCGCGGGGTTGCTCATCCAGGTGATGGTCTTGCCGTCAGCGGACGGGGCCAGGTTGTAGATGACGTTATAGGGCGCGCCGGTTTCGTCGCCCACGGCGTCATAGCTGAACAGGGTGATCTGATAGGAGCAGTTGCCCGCTTCATCGACAGCCCGCAGGTTAACGCTGCCCTGGCTGGCCGTCAGGCTGGAGATGTCGATCCGACCGTTCTCGTCGGTATCGCCCAGCAGCACGTCGTTGGCGTACACATGGACACCGGCGGCAGCCTTGCCGTCCCGGATAACGGTGACGGCGGCGGCAGCGGTGCTGCCCACCACGGCAGTGTCCGCCTGGATGCGGTACATGGCCTCAATGGGCCGGTTCGTCACGGGGGTGGTGAAGCCGGTGGCGTACTGGTTCAGGTCGCTGATGTCCAGGTCCTCCGTCTGCTTGCAGCCGTAAGACCCCTTGGTGACCTGCACGTTGACGCTGCTGTCCTCGGCAACGGAGGTGGGGATGTCCACGGCGATAACAGCCAGGGCACCGGTGGTGTATACCGCGTGGTCGATGGCCGTGATGCTCACGGACACAACGCCCTTGGCGGCGTCATAGCCATACGTACCGGTAACGCCCTCCGGGAAGGTAACGCCGGTGACGGGATAGCTGCGGGAAACGGAGACATTGGCCGTGAGGGAGGTGATGGACGCCGGGTCGGTGGCAGTCAGCGCCAGCTCCCAGGTCTTGCCCACGGTAGGCTCACCCCGCAGGTCCAGAGACACACCGGGCACGTCCGTCTCCTCCGCAGCCACGGTGAAATACCGGGTCTCGCGGGTGACGTTGCCGTAGCCGTCCTTCAAATAGAAGGTGATAGAGTGCAGACCGTTGCCTAAGTGCATCAGGCCGGAGGTGCTGCCCAGGTTGTCCCGGTCATATCTGCCCCGGTAGGTGCCGTCGAAATAGAAGTAGGCGGACTCCACGCCGGTGGCGTAGGGGTCGGTCTCCTCGCTGTCGTCGTAGGTAACGAAGAAGCGAAGGTTGCCGGAGTTGAGGGTCGCGCCGTTTTCCAGCTCGGTCTTGGTGCCGTCGTCGTTGACCAGCTGGATGGAGTTCACCACGGGAGCGGTAACATCCTGGTTGTTGGCGCCGTATACCACGCACAGGTTATCCAGCAGGATGTAGCCCTTCAGGTCGCTCTTGTCCAGCTTCACGCCGTCGGTGGTATACCAGCCGATGCCGCCGGTGGTGGCCATGGCCCGGAACAGCATGCCGCTGTTGACCTGGATCAGCGCACCGGCATACTGGGTCAGGTCAGCTTCCAGATACTGCCAGCCAGCCTTCAGGCCCTCGCCAGCAGCCGCACTGCCGTTGCTGAAGTTGACATAGGCGCTGGTCCAGCTCTGGCCGCCATTGGTGCTGGTGGCGATCTCGGCACGGAGCCAGGGGACGGGAACGCCCTCGGGAATGTAGACCCACACGCCCAGAGCGGTGGGGGTGCCGTCGATGGCCAGGTTGTCGCCCAGGCCCAGGCACGCACCGTCCGTACCGCCCAGTTTGGTCCAGTCGTACTCCAGCTTGATGGCGTTGTGGCCGAAGCGGACGATATCGGCGTATGCCTCGTCGGTATCGGATACTACAGAGCCCTTCACCACGCCGCCGCGGCCCGCGTAGTGATAAGTTGCCACGGCGTTAGCTGCCATGCCGGAAAAGTTCTCCACGGTGGTGCCGATGGTGGAATAATCCCAGGGGTCCTCGTCGCCGCCGTCCAGGATCATGGTGGGCTCCATGCCGATGTTCACGGTGACAGAGGCCGTCAGGTCGCCGCGCACAGCGGTGACGGTGGGGCTGCCGGAATACTTCACGTTGCCGGTAACGGTGAACAGGTTGCCGGTGAAGCTGCCGGCGTCCGGATCGGAAACGGTCCACTGGATGTCGCCGTCCTGCAGATGGACGGTCTCCGTCTGGTAGGTAGCCTTGAAGCCCAGATTGCTGACCTCGTTGTAGTTCAGGTTCACCTCGCCGGAGGTAAAGGCCAGCTTGTCCGGGCTCTGGATGTGGAGCACGGCGGTGCCCACGGTCCGGCCGCCGCTGACCAGGCTCACCGTCACGTCGCCGGTCTTGCCGGAGGAAACAAAGGTGGCGGAGGCGCTGCTGCCGTTTACAGCAGCGGCGGTCACCGTGCCCATGGTCTCATCGCTGACGGTGAAGCTCACGTCCTCCGGCAGGGCCTTGGCAGGCGCGCCGGAGAAGTCCATGGCGTCCGCCGTCAGGGTGACGGAGGAGCCGGGGGTATAGTATTCATCGGTAGGGGTAACGGCAGCGTGGTCAAACTCACCGGAAGCCGCCACGGTGGATACCACCAGAATGGTGCCGGAAATACCACGCTCGCTGCCGCCGGCAGGGGTGTTGCGCATGGTGACGTCCTGCTCACCCTCCCGCTGGGAGATGTAGGTAGATGAGCCGCCCTCATCCAGCTGGATGGCCGCCACGCAGCCCAGGGCCACCATCATCCGGGCCTCCTCGGCTGCGGTATAGCCCACGGAGCGGGGAGCCATGGTGCCGTCGGCCTGGAACAGCACCACGGTTCCGTCGGCCTTGATGCCCACGCAGGTGCGGGGATAGCAGCCGCCGTTACCAGATGCTGTGGCTACAACCTCGCCGTCCCAAACCATTGCAACCAGAGCATCTACCGCTTCAATGATTTTTACGGTTTTGCCCTGTTTTGCACTTTGATCGGCCTCAGCCTGTGCAAGGGTAGTTCCTTCCTTGAACACATTGACGGAACCATCGTCAAATGCGGCAAGATAGGCGCGGCTGGAATTGTCATGGTGGACTACACCGTTCATCACCAGATAGCCAGACGGCTCGCCGGTGTTGATATTGAACCACGATGCGTTGACACCGCCCACCACGTTCAGGCCGGTCTCTTTTTCATAGACGTGGGCCTGGTCCGTGGTGGTTTTCAGGGTCCAGCCCTGTTCCTTGGGGTTGCGGTTGCCGTAGCCTGCCACAATCTTGGCACGGCCACCGGAGGTGTTGACCTCCATGACGTTTGCAACCGTCTGAGATGTTCCAGCAGCATTGTTGGTTATAATTACCTGCTCGGAAATGTCCGGCGCGATTGCATAATTCCGTCGAGAAGTTACATAAAAATCAGTACCCTCGATGGAATCGCCTTTGTTCAGACCGGAGCCACTATTAGTGGCCGCTGTCTGAACCACTTCTGCAAAGGCCTGACATGGTAATATGCTGATTACCATCATCAGGCACAATAGCAGAGCTAAGAACTTTTTTGATCTGCGTTTTTTCACTGTTTTACCTCCATTCGAACTACAATTTCATATATACGTCACGGTACCACTGAACAAAGCTACGCAGGCCAAGCTGTAAAGGAGTCGTGGGATGAAAGCCGAAATCATGTTCCAGTGGCGATGTATCGGCATACGTTGCCACAACATCCCCGGGCTGCATTGGCAGAAATTCCGTGTGTAACGCAAAATCATAGTCACACGGAAGGAGTCCTGCTTTGACTGTCTCCTCCTGTAATATTTGCACGAAGTCCAGCAGCTTCACGGGCTGGCTATTTCCTATGTTATATACAGAATGAGGGGCTACACAACATCCATTATCTGATACTGCTGGAGCGGGGGCGCATTTCATCACCCGTAAAACACCTTCTACGATATCGTCAACATATGTGAAATCCCGCATGCAGTTGCCATAGTTATAGAGTTGGATATTTCCTCCCTGAGTGAGCCGGTCGATAAACTTGAAGTACGCCATATCGGGTCTTCCTGCTGGCCCGTACACCGTGAAAAAACGTAAACCCGTAACTGGTAGCCTGTAGAGTTCGGAATAGGCATAAGCCAGTAGTTCGTTTGACTTTTTCGTTGCTGCGTAAAGGCTTACGGGCTTATCGGTCTTATCTCCTGCGCTATAAGGCATCTTTGTATTTCCACCGTATACGGAGGACGATGATGCATAAATCAGATGTTCAACGCCATTTCTCCTACCATCATGTGAGTGACGGCACGCCTCCAAAATGCGGTAAAATCCAACCAAATTGCTCTCAACATAGGTGTCCGGATGGTCGATAGAGTATCTTACTCCGGCCTGTGCTGCTAAATTAACTACCAACGATGGTTCATACATAGAGAAAATATCCTTCAGCAATTCCTCGTTGGTTATTGAACCGTGAATGAACGTGAACGAGCTTCCGCTACCGGAGTAAAGAGCCGCAGTGTGATGAAGTTGTTCTAACCGCCAATATTTCAGATGCGGGTTATAATAATCGTTCATATCGTCTAGACCAATAACATGTACCGAGTGGATGCGCTCTAGCAGTATCTGGGTCAGTCGGGCACCGATAAAGCCCGCTGCACCAGTGACCAGAATCGTTTTACCTTCTAGCGACACATTCGGTGTTTTCATTTCAATCTCTCCCAAAAAGATCTCTGGTATAGACCTTCTCTCGCACATCTTCCAGTTCACTGTCAAATCGATTGGCAAGGATAAGCGAGGCTTGTTTCTTAAACTGTGACAAATCATCTATACGAAGGCAACCTTTAACCGTTTGGCCTGATCCCAAAGATGGTTCATACAACAGCATTGGTACATCGTTTTCACATAAATATTGTATGATATCAAAAATTGCACTGCAACGAAAATTGTCGGCACCGGATTTCATGACAAGTCGATAAATGCCAACACTGGGGCAGGGAGCCTCTTCGCTGCTTATCTGTTTTAATTTGCGACAAATTTGCTGTGCAATGAACGACTTGCGGCAGCTGTTGGAAGTAACGATGGCCTCCATAAGCGTTTGTGGCACTCCATCATAGTTTGACAGCAATTGCCGCGTGTCTTTGGGTAGGCAGTATCCGCCGTAACCGAATGACGGATTATTGTAATATTGCCCAATTCTCGGGTCCAAACATATGCCCCTGATAATGGAATTTGTATCAAGTCCCTTCGACTCTGCAAATGTATCCAGCTCATTGAAAAAACTGATACGCATTGCAAGATATGTGTTCGCAAATAGTTTAACAGCCTCCGCCTCGGCGTACCGTACTATTTGAATATCCACATTCTTCTCTTCTGCGCAGTTGCGAAGAATCTTTGCGAAGGTGTATGCCTGTTCAGTCAAAACAGCATCTTCAATATCCGTTCCGACAATGATGCGACTTGGGTGAAGATTGTCATACACAGCCATCCCTTCTCTGAGAAACTCCGGGCTGAACAGGATTTCTTTCTTTCTGTATTTTATACGGAGTCGTTCAGCAAATCCGACGGGAACCGTGCTTTTGATCACGATAACAGCGCTCGGCGCATATTGCAACACTTCTTCGACTACGCTTTCTATGACTGTCGTGTCAAACGAATTTTTCTCTGTGTCGTAGTTTGTAGGCACTGCGATTATTACATATTCGGCTCCAGAATATGCCTTTTCTGACTCCGTAGTTGCACTGAGCTGCAAGGTCTGCTCCTTCAAATAATACTCTGTGTAGCTGTCATGTATTGGGGATATCCCCCCATTGAACATATTGACCTTGTCTTCTGCCACCTCAGCTATACAAACCGAGTTTTTTTGAGCCAGCAATACTGCTAGCGAGAAGCCCACATAGCCCATTCCCGCAATCGCTATTTTCATTCTACAGTTATCCTTTCTATATCTGACGCAATATGCGTATAATTTCAAGCAGCTCCCCGCGCTTGCAGAACAGATACATGGTAAGCACAACCGCATACATGGCTGCACCCCATCCGTCCGGCAGGAGGTATGCCCCAGTGATAAATATTGCCGTCATAGCAAGCTCTACGAAAAATTCCCTCCGAAGATTTACATTGATGATACGCATTACTGCAAGCTCCGAAACTACAGAACGCAGCATCACCGTTGCCACGACAAACAACAAGACCGTGGTCAAACTGTTGAACACCCAAGCTCCGAGCGCGAACAGCACAAGCCCCAGTGCAACACATATCGCATTGATATGCAGCATCAGCCGCTCTTTTTGGTAGGCTTTCAGGTAATTGTTAGTCAATAAGCTAACCTTTGAGGTATAGATGATCAGCGGCAATAAGATCCCCAGATACTGTGTGCTGGCTGTATATTCAGGCAACCACAGCCGCAGCATTATACAACCTGGGTAGTACAAAAGCATTGCCAAAAACAACAATGGCGAAATGCCCTGTCTGATCCAGCGATACATTTCTGGGAGCTTGCCTGTATCTATTCGTTTAATTGAAGGGAACAGTACGACGCTAATAGCCGTTACGAATTGCAGAAAAAAGCTTGTAAGGCTGAAAGCCAGAGAAACCTTACCAAACACCAGTCTGCCCCAGCGCCATTGGATCATCATTTTCCCGGAGCCCACCAAAAAATTAGCGGCATA
The DNA here is from genome assembly GCA_963613665.1 of bacterium. GTDB lineage: Bacteria > Bacillota > Clostridia > Oscillospirales > Oscillospiraceae > F23-B02. The sequence goes on from CAVEAL010000018.1 coordinate 23,786, forward strand.
CGACGACAGCATTAACCATACACCGGCAGAAAGTGTAGCCTTCAACTCCGGCATCAGTTGTGTCCGCTGTAATAACGGACCGATCAGCAGTTCGCGACTATACTTCATACCGAAAAATAGAATCACCGCGATGTCTGCCAGCAAATATGCCAGGCAGAACCACACATAGGAACTCTGTCTGGTAGCAAGAATTCCAACCACCAAAAAACAATAAATCACACGATATATGGCTATATAGGCCACATAGTTGGATATCCGGTTGGTAATCTGAAATGTAAATGAAATATAGTTAAAAGTTATTTCAATGCATATCGTACATGTGAGGAGAATACAAAGAATCTGTCTTTCGTCTATAAGAAGAAAACAGCTGATTACCAAAAGCGCGGCGGACAAAAGTAGATCCAACTGCATTATTTTACGGTATTGAGAGCGAATCATGGTTTTGTCTAGTTCATCATAGTCGAACTGGGAATACCGTAAAACGATCCCGTCCATAAGCCCGAAATGCAGTATGCCGAGATACTGTGAATAGAGCAAATAGCTTTGCCAAAGAGAATAGTCCGACTCCGAGATAAATTTAGGAACTATCAGGTTGAGAACAAAGCCTATCAAGACGGAAACTGCCTGCGCCACTACTGACAGCATCATGTTTTTGGCGACTCGTTTTCCGGAAAGTCTACTCCTACTCATATTTATTTGAAAAAGTGTTTAGCTCAGTTGTATCCATTAAGGTATAACTCCTCCAGCTTTCTTGCCTCACAGCTGATATCATAGCCCGCAGCGCGAGCCGCGGCACGACCGTCCGCTCTGCCGACAGTCGATAATCTCTCTAGCATACAACACCAGGCAGATAGGTCTGAATACGACGTTTTGGGCATAAAGCAGAGTTGCTCTGACAGGCGAACTTCTTCAGGAACCATATGGGAGCAGATACAGGGCAATCCATTGACCTGTGCCTCCACAGCGGCAATGCCTAAGCCCTCATAAAGAGAGGGCAGCAGGAATACGTCCATGCCACTCAGTAATCGCGGCACGTCGCTTCGTACGCCTAAAAAGAACACAGCATTCTCTATGCCAATCTGCGCCGTCTGCCGCTTAGTTGCTTGTAGCATCGGACCGTCGCCTGCTAAAAGTAGGATCGCGTTGGGTTCCCGCCGATGGAATTCCGCAAATATATTTATCAGAAGAGCATGATTTTTTGGCTTAGTAAACCGACCTATATGACCGATCACGGTAGTATTTTCCGCAATGCAAAGTTCATCACGGAGCTGCTTGCGTGCAGCGGCAGAAAATCCGAATGCGTCTACGTCAATGGCATTGTGCAGAATCGTTACCTGACCAGAATCAACGGCTTCTCGTCCGTAAAGCCAAGTTCCTGCCAATGTTCCGCACGCCGCCAATACCGTGGCATCGCGCATGACTATCCGGCTTTCGATGAGTCGGCGCATACTTTTCACCGCGCTTTCAGGCGGATATGCCTGATGGCTATGAATGATCCGCGTTGGCACTCCGAAATGCTTTGCCATGGCGACAGCCACAGCCCCGTGATAATCCTGGTGACAGTGCAGTACATCATAGTGTCCTGTCACTATAATATTTTTCAGAGCGTGAACATTCTCCAAAGGCTTCCGAGTGCGCGGAGGAATGTGATAAATACGGGAGCCTCGCGACTTAAACCAAGACTCCATGCCACCGATATCTTCACCGCAGACGACAAAGTCAGTTGCAAATGCCAGCGGATCCATATGAGAATAGTAGTTTTTCAACATAGTTTGAACGCCGCCGCCGGATTTAAGAGAGGACAATACCTGCAACACTTTGATCATATGCTTCCCTCCGTTTCTGTATGGTGCCGAAGCAAAATGTCAGGCAATATTGGTAGAATATATAGCATGAAAATACTTTCGTCCGCAGAGCGAAATGCGATATTCAGTAGCAAAAACATAAACCATGCAAACAGCATCGGCAGAACGGCATCTCCCAACCCAAGCTTCTTCCATTGCTCTTGAAGCATTTGGCAGTATTTCATCAGGAATGTCCCATAAAAAGCAAGTGCAAACACACCATATCGAGCCATGTCGTCCAGCAACGCCGAATGATATCCAATACCGTGTTCACCGATCCGATAACTGTACCAAGGACCTATGCCGAATGGATTTGTCACAAAGGTATGCAGAGAATACAGATAGCACTGCAGTCGAAGCTGGAGGTCTCCCTGTATACTTCGTTTATTAAGGAATGCCGCAATTTCTGAAAAGCGAGTACTGATATATCTGTTTTCAATGATATCCGCCAAAGAAGAGAACAGAGAGTCCATCGGAAGTAGCATTACTGCGACCGCAAAAATCGGCAAAAGCAATTTGACGGAATCCTTGCAGTTGGAAATAACGGCTACGGCGCAAACCAGAACAAGTACAAACAAGGAAATCGTAAACGATGCCTTGAAAACAGCGAGAAAGATAAATATCAACATCGTCAGGCCAAGCAACGCTTTCTTCTGCCTACGAAGCATAAGTACAGGTACGGGAGCAAAAATCACCATGCATTGGAAAAGATAAATTCCACTTACATTTTTTCTCATCAGTGCATAATCTCTGACTATCGCTTCCGTCCGCTGTGAAGCATTTGCAATGGCTCGAGCCGCAGAGTTGTCACTTACCACAGCTACCACGGAGGTCAGCACTGTCAGCAAAAACAGTGACAGTAGATATTGCCCAAACCTGATCTGTGCTCTGCGATCAAATGAGAACAGACAATAAACTAACAGTGTTCCCCAGAACGTAAAGCTGACGCGAATATGACTTGCGGCTTCTGCGGTACGAAATATGTACATAACTGATAAAACCGCCATGTAAACAAGTACGGGCGTCAAGAGCGATATCCGGGCGGAAATAAAAATTCGCATTTTTCGGTGTATCATTCTGGCAATACACAGGGAAACGACCCCCGCTACAAAGCAGGCGAAGAAAATGTGTTTGAACCGCTCGGAGGAGAAGGTTATTCGCATGAACGGAAGTTCGTACCAAAAATAGTAAATAGCAAGAAAAAAAGAAGCGATATCAGTGAAAGCATTGCTTTTTTGCTTAGTCATACAGCTTCTCCTCGTCCGCAGCTGATATCTCATGGCAGATTATCTCAAAATATGCAGTTCGGCGTGCATCAAGTAGTTCTTTTTGAAAAGATAGTGCTGTTTTATAATTTTCCTTAGCGTACAGGGACAAATCGTCATGCACCATAGAAAAGACGACCTTTGCAATCGCCTCAGCAGACTTTTTGGGTACGATACACTTGTCAGGCAACAGTTCTGGGATACCTGCCGTTTTTGCTCCGACACAGGGACAGCCTCGGCTCATCGCTTCGATAAGTGCTCTTGGCAACCCCTCCTGCAGACTTGGCTGTATATAAATATCGCAGCTATCCAGCGCACGAAATACTTCTTCATGTGGCAATACACCGGTGAAAACTACCTGATCCGCTACACCATACATCTCAGCAATGTTCTTCAATGCAGTCGGGTCGCCCTGCCCGACGCAGTAATATAACGGACGTATGCCAATGGACTTCAAATGTTGGAGAGCCTGAATGACATATCTGTGACCTTTGTGAACGACGTTCACCGCAGCACAAGTCATGAGTATAAGCTGACTGCTCCCATGTGATGCAATGTGATCCAGCCGCCGCATTAGGATTTCTTCCGATGCGGGAGGAAGCTCGACATTAGACACTCCAATGCTCGGCCTTCTACACGGATAACGGTGCTGCAAAAATTCTTGTGTCACATAAATGGCATAATTTGCTTTCAGCATTACCGCACGCATTTTCAGGAACATATATGGTGCGGCGCATTTTCCTATGAAACTACGGTACCACATGGCATCCCATGGGCAAGACATGGCTTCTGCGAGCACGGGCTTTTTAAAACGGTGTGCCAGATCGGAAGCGCGAAATGCGATAAAAGAGTGGCAACGCGCTATCACCAAATCACAACGCCGAATTGCATCAGTCATTTCCCGCTTTTTTTGATTCAGGATACTTTCATTTCTGGAAACAGGAACTATCTGAGCTACCGTTTCCGAAATATCCTCCATTATCGGAGAATACGCATTTTCCTGCTTTAGCGGAACGCAGAGTGTCAGAGTTCCGAATGCCGCCGCATATCTGCGCAGGATTGATGCAAATGCCGATTTAGTATAGTATCGATCATGGTATTGTACGACCGAAAATTGAGATGCCAGCAAGGCTTTCACTTGGTGTCACCGCCGTCCTTCCTGTCTGCCGCTCCTGGCGGTAGAAGAAACTTTTGTCCAATCTCAATGTCAAAGCCGTCCGGCTCATAGAGCATATATCCGCTGGCATTAAAAAATGTTAGTTCTCCAAAACGGATAGTTTCACCCAAACAATATAAATCAACCCTTACGTGTGGGAAAGGCGCACTTATCGCCTCCGCTACCCGAAGCATTTTATCAAACCCTGATGGCTTCTCCGGGAGTTTTCCTGTTGGTTCGTCGCCGATCCTAATTACATCAAGCTTTTGATACGACGGCGATACAATGTGAATTTCAACTCTGCGTCCGTTGTGCCGTCCTGTGCATACATAGATAAATGCGCACTTGCCGCCGAAGCAGAAAAATTTGTAGTCGGTAAGTTGGCTGTTCTTCGCTTGGAGATATTCCTCGACCAAAATGCGGTGCCTTTTTCCACAATAATATGGCCACTCGCGTCCCCCATCTCGAACAAGAGGCGTGCTGCACCAAACGGAGGTGAGCCTTTTTATCTCAGCCCAATCGGGATGTTCGCCTTCGATACACAGAAGAACAGCATTTCCTCCGCTGCCCAAAGTATCTTTAAGCACAAACTGCTCTGGCAGAGCCGCAGTTGACAGTTGCTCTGGATTATCGAACACGCCGTAGCACTTAGGCAGTAGTTCTTGAAAGCCGCGTTCGGTGAGATACTCCCTTACCTCATACTTATCCACGCACCGTATCATATCCGTGTTCCGATAATGTAGCTTGTACCACTGTAACTTTTCAGTAAAGCGAACCGGATTTTTCAGATGGAGAACTCGCCCGGTTTTTATCAGATATTGAATGCGCAACATAACCTTGTCCGGCACGAAGGCCATTGCACGCAATATTTTTTCCCTTGTGCTGCGGCTGCGAAAAATCTTTTTATACTCCAACTTTCTGCTTCTCCTCAACTGAACTCTAAACTGAAGAAAGAGCCTGTATATATCGCTCCGCAACAATTGTGCGGTCAAACTCCCGTTCAATTTTTTCACGACCAAGCTGCCCCATACACTCGCGTTGCTCCTGGCTCAACGCCAAAAAGCGCTCAAGTGCTTTTATGAGCGCAGTCTCATCGCGTATGGGAATCATAAAGCCTGTTTTTTCGTCTTCAACGGTTTCCGCGCAGCCGCAGCGATCAGTTGTGATAACTGGTCTGGCACATGCGGCAGCCTCCAGAAGGGTATTTGACATTCCCTCCGGATAGTAAGACGGATGAACAATGCAGCTTGCCATTTCATAAAACGGTAGCATATTCAACTGCTCCCCATGGTATATAATATCTCCGACGGACACCGATTCGCTTATGACCGCGTGATACTTGGGATCATCTATATGACCGCAAACATGGAAAATAGCATTGGGGTGCGTTTTTCGTATTGCTTTTGCTGCATGAAGGTAGTAGTCGATGCCCTTTTCCTTAAGCAATCTTGATACAAAGAGAAAATGAACGGATTCCCCCTGCGGATACGGAAGAGGGGGAAAGCGGGACAGATCCACACCAGAGCCGGGCAATAAAATCGCACATGTTTTTGAAGAAATAAGCTTTCGAGTTTCAAAAAAACTCTGGTTGTCGCGGTTCTGAAAAAAAACCGCCTCCGCATCGGATACACCGACACGATATAATGCCGACGTGAGCTTTTGTATAATTCCTGGGAATTCAAGAGCTGTTCCTAAACCAGAGATGTTCGGAAAAAAACGAATCCTAAGCATGTGGCATGCCATTCCGCCATAAATATTTGGTTTTATGTTAAAGCTGAATACGGCATCGGGGCGCTCGGCTTTAAGAAGCGCCCAATACCGAAGAAACAGCAGTATATCGTTGAATGGATTTTTTCCATGTCGGTCATAATCAACCGGAATAAAACGGCACCCCATTTGCTTAAGTTCCGATATAAATGAGCGAGGCTGGCTGATAACGATTATCTCATTCCCCTCAGCCCAAAGCCTACGAATAATCTGGGAACGTAGATTATAGGTATATGTCGTATCATTAGCAATAAAAGCAATCTTCATTCTTCCCTGTGATACGCCCATCATTTGATACAATTCTAGACAGCGAGTACAGACGCAACATCTGTACCCCGTATTCAAAGTGTTCAGGTCAAGGCGCTGTTCCTGTTCCGAACTTCCTTTCTATCAGTTTTCTGCATTTACCCCAATCTGCATACTCGTTTCCGAGCATGTGGATATCGCTGCCGAGGTATTTTACATGGCTGTTTTCTATCCATGACAAATACCGTCTGCGCTTAAGCGGCTTTGTCAGGCACTCGGCGTTCAGCTGCAGCTGCACACCGTCGGCTATAAGCTGCTCGATGCTCTCCTTCGGGTAGCGGTCGGCATGGGCGAGCACGACCTGTATATCCCGCCTCTCCAAAAACAGATACAGCGTGTCCCATATTGAGTGCGGCCAGTCGTAAAACGGCATTTCAAGCAGCAGCTCGTTCGTGCCCTCTCTGCAAAGCAGAGGCAGCCCCTCAAGCGTTTCCATGCCGTCGCATATTAAAACCTCGGCGCCGAGCTGTATACTCGGCGTGTTCTCCGGTTTGTTATCCAACAGCAGCTTTGCCGTCTCCGCTCTGCGGCTCAAAAACGCATCCACAGACTCCCTGTGCGGATAAAAATGCGGTGTTGCGCATATTGTCGTTATCCCCGCAGCCCTAGCCATCTCAAGCTGCCGCAGCGAGGTCTCAAGCCCGTTGCTTCCGTGGTCGCAGCCCGGCAAAATATGCGAGTGATAATCCAAAGATAAATCGAGTTTCATTTCAGTTTGTTTCGTCCTGCGACGAGTAGGAATATTTATAGCTGTACTTATATCCGTACTTGTCGCCGTATTTATACTTGTACGAATATTTGACCGACTTCATGTTCAGGTCGTTGAGCACCACGCCGCAGAGGTTGCCGCCGGCACGCTTTATGGCGTCTATCGCCATGTTCAGTTCGTCCGCAGTCGTGCTGCCGGATTTCGCAACAAGCAGCATGCCGTCCACATATGTGGAAACTATCTGTGCATCCGCCACCGTATTTATAGGCGGAGTGTCAATGATCACATAGTCATAGCGCTCTGAGCAGGCTTTGACGAAGTCTTTCATCTTATCCGAGGACAAAAGCTCCGACGGATTGGGCGGTATCGTGCCCGTACATACTACCCACAATGGCAGTTCGCTCAACTTGGAGATCTCGAGCGAACCTATTTTTGCAAGGAAATCGCAGAGGCCGGTGGACTTCTTCACATTCCACAAGCGGCGCTGCGTGGGCTTGCGCATATCCGCATCAATGAGCATTACCTTTTTGTCCATCATTGCGTAGCTTATGGCTATGTTTGCCGCCGTCAGGCTTTTGCCGTCTGACGGCATTGCGCTTGTTACGGCAAAGGTCTTGCATGAGCGGCTCTTATCCGCCGTCATGCAGAACATGAGGCTTGTCCTGAGCTTTACATATGCCTCTTTAATGGCAAAGGGCGAATCGTTGTTCAATAGGCGCTTGCGATTGGCACTCAGGTTCGCAGCTGCGGTCTTCCTCGGGCTTTTAGTCTTCATAGTGAACAGCACCCCCGTTCGTAAGCTCCCATAACTCATGCTTGCCGTCCGGCGCAATTATCTCCGGTATCTGACCGAGTACGGTAACTCCCGCAGCTCTTTCAATATCCTCCGGCAGGTATATCGTCGTGTCGGCAAGAGCCTTTATTACAACAACGACGGATACGAGCATCACGCCGATGACAAAGCCTATGGCACTGTCGAAAACAGTGCGGGGAGCGGACTGGTGCGTCGCCACCTCAGGCTGATCGACCACTTCAACGCTGCCCGCCTTCGTTATGCGGACAATCTCGGTCGGCGCTACCTTCGCAAACGACCTTGCAATTTTGCATGCGAAACTCGGATCCGTTGATGTGACGACGACCTCCAGAAGCTGCGTATCGGTAATGACCGAAGCCTCGACCATGTCGCTGAGTTCACTGCGGCTCAAGCTGCTGCCGGACCCCAAATTATCTAAAACAGCGTCCAGCACAGAGTTGCTGACCAGTATCTTCGAGTATGTAGTCGCAAGGCTCTCGGCGGCCTGCAGGTCGCTGTTATTAATGGATCCCGACTGGGCGGATGTGCTGTTGTATACATAAAAGCTTACCCGCGACTCATATGTTGGCGTGACTAGAAATGATACGGCAAGATAGACGACCGCTGCAGTGGCTATACCGGCAATAAGCAGCCAGTGAAACTTCTGCAGCAGTATTCTCGCTATATCCCAAAGCGACAGCTCTACGCCGTCGATGTATGCGGTTTGCTTTTGGTTTTCGTTCATATGATCTGCGTTCTCCAAACGTTTAAGTTATCTTGCTCCGTTGCCGCTGAAAACAACTTCAAATGTTTTCAGAATGCATATAAGATCCATTTTGACCGAACGATTTTCTATGTATTCCATGTCGTATATGATCTTCTCTTCGGGCTTGAGCTCATAGCCGCCGTTTACCTGCGCATATCCCGTAAGTCCGGGAATGACAGCCATTCGATTTGAAAAGCCGACTATATATTTTTCAAATTCATCATAGAAGCATGCTCTTTCGGGGCGCGGACCGACGAAACTCATGTCGCCCTTCAGGATGTTCCAAAGTTGCGGCAGCTCATCCAGTCGTGTCTTGCGGAGGAACGCGCCAAAGCATGTGCAGCGTTTATCCTCAAGGTCGGCCCATCTCGGGCCGTCTCGCTCGGCATCTCTATGCATGGAGCGAAATTTGTATATTGTAAACGGCTTTCCGTTTAAACCGAGGCGCTCCTGCCTGAAGATTGCCGCGCCCGGTGAGTCTATGACAATAATGAGTGCAATAATGAGCATCGGTATCAGCAGAACAACAAGGCTCAGCAACGAGAGCACTATATCGAAAGCGCGCTTCACGGCTTTATATAAAGTTTTCTCTCTGAGAATCGGCGTTGTCACATGAAATACAGGCTGTTCCGATAACTTGGTCTCCGTGCAATCTACCACCGCCAAACTCATCTGTTCCACATCTCCGTATTCCTCTCTCCGTGCGCAATCATCGTTTTCGCAGAGTGGGTCGCTCTGCGGGAAAACTGCAAAAACGGCCGGATTTCCACAAGCTCCGGCAGTTTCAGGCTCACGATGACACAGAAGTCTGACTGCGCAGTTCAGAAACCGACTGAGGCGAGCTTGTTCATATTGGCTCGTTTGAGCTCCATCGACGAATGAACATAGCGTTCCAGCGTGATGGTCGTATTGGCGTGGCCGAGCACCTCGGACAGAGATTTGATCTCGAAGCCGACCTCGACGGCACGGGTCGCAAAGGTGTGCCGCAGCGTATGTGCATGAACGCCCTCCAAGCCGCAATCCTTGGTGTACTTGCTAATGCGGTATTGCAGGGCTCTCGGCTCCATATAGTCGGCATTGCCGGTCAGGACATACGCTTCATCACTGCGTCTCATTTTTTCGCACAGACTCGCCGTGTAATCCGTCATGGGAATGGTGCGGACTGAGGTACCGCTTTTCGGTGTGCCGATCAAGATCTTAGTGCGGCTCACGCCGTCGGGATCTATGTCATGCAGGCGCTGGAGCGTTGCGCTTATGCATATGGTCTTCTCGGCGATATTTATATCCTTCCACTTGAGCGCCGATAGCTCACCGATCCTTATGCCGGTGAGCAGCATGAGCAGAACTCCGAATTTGCAGCTGTCCATGTCGTTCAAAAGATATTTCGCAAAACGCTCCTGCTCGTTGTGCGACAGCACACGGGACTCCTTTTTCGCATCCTTGGGGTAGCTTATATCTATCTGCGCAAGCGGCACGGATGAGTGCTTCGAGGTGTATTTCATAACGCTGCGCAGAACGCTCAGAATATCCTGCACGGTTTTCGCAGAAAGCCCATCCTCGGTGAGCAGCTCGTGCGTAAACTCCTCGACCACTGCGTCGTTTATCCCCGCCGGAAAGCATGCGCCGAGCTTCGGCTCGATGTGCTTTCGCAGTATGGCTTCATATTTAATGTAAGTAGACTCCCGCACGCCGTCCCGCTTAAAACGCAGCCACTCGCCGCAGTAAAACGAGAAACGGTGCTTTGAAGTAACCTCGGGCGGAGTCTTTCCGCTTAAAAGCTCCGCCTTTATTTTTGTCACCTTGTCCTTTGCCTCACGGTATGTTTTGCCGTAGCAGAAACCGTATTTTATCTTTCCGGACAGCTCCCGTCCTTTCACATACCGAGCCTCCCAGCGCCCGTCCTTACGCTTAAAAATGTTTTCACCCTTTGCCATGCTGCCGACCTCCGATATTTATTTTTCCCTCGCGGGATACACCTATTTTAGCGAAAACATCTGCCGTATTTGTGACTGCCGCTTTGACTGCGCAAAATCTTTTGCGCAGTCAAAAATATTATTTGCAGCATAGCTAATCGACAAAAGGGTCATAAATTATTCATTAATCTCATCCCAAGATATTGATTTCATGGTCGGAATATGGTAAACTCATAGTGTTTTTAAGCTTACAAGTGCCTTCGCAGAGCGACCCACTCTGCGAAAATTTTATGTGTTTTTGCTGAAATAGAGCACAATAAGCATAATAAAAAGGCACATTCACTGTCGAATGTGCGGATATAGATACAGCAAAGACCCTGTGAGTACAGAATTTTCGTACTCACCGGGGCTTTGTGGGTTATTGATGATTGTTGGGAAAAGTATGCCTGAATCGTCAGGGACAACGAATGCAGACCGCAGCAGTCGATGGGGCCTCTCCCAAATTCTGTGTATCTTTTCATAGCCGATTCCGTGGCCACGAAGGATTGTAACGAGCTCTATTTGATTTTGATCCATTTTGATCCATTTTGATCACCTCCGGCTCTATGTATTGCTCTGAAACGAAAAAAAGTCAAGGCTCCGCAGAAGCCCTGACCCTTTGCATTATATAGTAGGAAAGCCATTTGATAAATATTTTTGTTCTCTATTTTTACCCGGAAGCTCAACTCGAACTCAGTTTACGGCGAAAATTAACGACCCATAAAATGCAACGGTTCGGGCGCGTAGACTATTCAACGGCTTTGCCAAATAAGAACCGTAATTGTGATACGATATGTATTGCAACTGCGGTTCTTTTTCTGTGCCCTGAAAGCGGCTTGGCACAAGGCTTTTTCGCATTTCTGCTTTCAAGATAAGTATCAGCGTATTAAAAACGCCGCCGTTTTTCACCGTAAAAACACCCCATTTTGAGGGGGAAATTCACAAAAAAATAACGCCCTCCGCGGAAAAATCCGCAGAGGGCATGGGCTACAAGAGCCTTTTTAGATTTAGCTGCAGTTTTGTTGTTTGGTAGGACAACGATAGTTAGACAGTGCGAAAATGTAAAAGACATCGAACACAAAGCAGATGATTCCCGTCACCAGAATGAACCAGTTTCCTTCCAGTGTGCCGTAAATCGTGGGCGGCAGCGTGCCGATGCACTTGCACACGGCAATGGTCATGGACTGCCCTTTATCCGATTTGCGCTCTTTCAGCATGGAGAGGTATAGCAGACTCATAGCTACATTTTGCAGGTAGGCGGCGTACTTTTCACCCTCCACATTGCCGAACCAGCAGTAGAACAGCACTTGCAGCGCAATGCAGGCAGCGAATGCCAGAATGCTCCATGGGATGAACCACTTGCGCTCTGTTTCGGTGCGGCATTCGGATTTTCCAAATTTAAAATAGGTGCAAACGATCACGCAGTCCAGCAAAAACCAGCAGGCATTGGCAATGGCCTGTGCACCTATGCTCTGACGGACAAAAATGTCGGTAAAGGCATAAAGCCCTTCCCATACAATATTTAACCCCAGCGCAAAGAGCGGCATGGCGTAGGTTTTCTGCTTGAAGCCAATGCGGATGCTGTCCACATAAACGATGGACCAGCAAATGCCGCTGATGACAATAAGGGTGTTGATCAAAAGCTCCATACTGCGTTAGTTTTCCCGGCACATTGCCTGCACCTGCTTTATCCACGCATCGTAGTCACCCTTTTTGAAGGGACTGTTGTCAAACGGCAGCTTGATCTCCGCACCGGTGCATACCCGCTTCAGGTGCTTCATCGTCCAACTGATGCCGCTCATGCCGTAGGTGGCAAAGGGTATGACCACTTTGCCTGTCAGGTCGCACTTTTCAATAAAGTCCGCCACAAAGCGGGGAATGTCCTGCGCCCAGATAGGGTAACCCAGCAAGACAACGTCGTAGCCGCTCAGATCCGGGATTGGGGTAACAAACGCCGGAGAGACAGGAGCCTTCTTTTCCTTGCTGACTCGCAGACAGGCGGAAATGTAGTTGCCGTAGGCCTCCTCCGGTACGATTTTGATGGCTTCACAGTTCAGATCGTTCTTTGCCTGCAAAGCGATTTTCTCCGTATTGCCGGAGCGGGAATAATAAATAATGATTGGTTTCATAATAGGTCTCCTTCTCGTAAAAAGCTGTCCGCTTGACTTTTTTGTAAGAACAGTATATTGTACATCTGTCGATATAACAACATCATGTTTTTGCGTTTGTGCTGTTATATCGACACTCTATGCGTATATGTTGAATTAAGCGGAAGGAAGGACCTTATGCCAAAAGAAGAATTAAAAAGCCCACAACGCCGCACCCTGACAAAGCGGTTGATCCGGGAGGCAATGCTGTCAATGCTGAAAACCCGGTCGATCCAAGATATTTCCGTCCGTGAGCTGTGCGATGCTGCTGGGGTGAACCGCACCACGTTCTATAATCACTATGACGGCATTTATGAAGTGCTGGGCGAGATCGAGGAAAACTTTCTGCTCCAGCTCACCGACGAAGGCGGCTTTACACACGGGCAGCTTGATCTGCCGCAGCATATTGAGCGGCTTTGCGAAAAGCTACGGCAGAACAAAGATACTGCGCTCCTGCTGCTGACAAACAATGCCGACCCCAATTTCTCAGCAAAGCTCATGAAGCTGCAAGCCTGTGGGCCAGTGTGGAGCGAAACAGCAAACAGCTATTCACCGGCTGAATATGAGCTTTTGGCGCAGTTTATTAGCGGCGGCGCCTATGCGATGGTCTGCCACTGGCTGGAAAGCGGCTGTCAACAAACGCCGAAGCAGGTAGCTACACTGATGACAACTGTAATTCAGAATGGGATTTTGCCGAAGCGATAAGAGCGAAAGTGTCTATCCACAAGTCATGACCACCCGTAAAACGGGTGGCATGCACCAGCCCTATAAGGGCATGCTGTTGGCGGCGCCTTAAGGCGCGCCGAAACGGTCTGCCGACCGCAAAGCCCTTACGAGCGGCCCCACCAAGTGGGGCTGTTCTTATTTGCTCTTATTAACCGACTCACCCGTAAACGGGTCATAGTATTCCTTGATCGTCATTTGATCCGTTATTTTATCCTCTGCCAGTTGATTTCGTATATATTCTGCAATCGCCTTCTTGTTCCTGCCTACTGTATCCACATAATAGCCTTTTATCAGCCCATATATTATCTGCCTGCGGTATTTTGGGGCGAACACTATGTGATATTTGCAATTCCACCTTGTATGTGCAAGGCTGTCTGTTTTTTCTTTCTTCTTTAACATGATATTCCTCCTTTGTCCTTTGGGATTTTGGTCGGCAATCCTGCTCCCATTTTACTTTGGAGGTTTATCTTTTTCTACTTATAGGTATAACCTTTTTTGAACCACGGGCACTGCCCGTGGTTTTCCGGGGGGCAAAAAACGGCCATGCAGCAGCGCGATGCTGACGCATGGCCGCTTCTTACGGACAGCAGCGGCATATACTTACTGCAAAACCAATATTTACACGACGGAAAACAGTTCTCCTTATGCCTTTTTTAATGCACAAGCCTCAGCTGACTATTGATTTATCTCGGATATATGGTATAATCAAAAATCAACAAAAATCTAAAAAACGCGATTTTCAAAAGCATAAGGAGCCCCGAAATGAAAGAAAATGCAGATTATGTCTGTGGGATCATCGCACACAACTTGAAAACCTTCCGTGAGAGGCAGAAGCTAAGCATGGATCAGCTCGCCGCACTTTCAGGAGTCAGCAAGAGCATGATCGGCCAGATAGAGCGCGCTGAGACCAATACGTCTGTTTCTACTCTCTGGAAGATCGCGTCCGGCCTGCATGTTCCGTTCACATCCCTGATCGAGCACGGCCAGGAAAGCGTCATGCTCGTCGGCAAGGAAAATGTCGACATGATGCAGAGCGAGGATAAGCTCATGCGCCTGTATCCCTATTTCCCCGTCAGCGCAGACAGGCCCTTTGAGATGCTTTACATCGAGCTCGACCCCGGCGCCTCCAGCAGCTCGGAGCCTCACGCCGCAGGTACAATGGAATATCTGATCGTCTTCGGGGGCACGCTGGAGCTGTTCGTCGGTGCACAGAAGTATGAGGTACAGCCCGGCAGCGCGATCTCCTTCGCAGCCGATCAGCCCCATATGTACCACAATTCGAGCGATAAAACGACGACGCTGGTCAACATCGTGGTTTATAAGGACTAAGTAAATCTGAACACTATACTGCACCGGAATATAGCCGGGACTGTACAGAAATTTCTGCTGCGGCCCCGGTTTTGTTATGCCCTGATATGTCAATTTCACCAAATTACCTGCCTCGCATATGTTAGCATTACCTAAAATTATCAAAGAGATCGAAAAGCAGCTTGACTTATTTATGACGATGTAGTATGTTGGTTGTGCAATATAGTGCACAAAAAAGTGCAATTTCTGCACAACTGAGAATAAGGTCATCATTATTTGATCAGGAAAGGAAGAACGAAAATGGCCATCACGGAAAGAGTGGAAAAGATCCGTCAAAATTATGTCAATACAAAGCCGCATATCTCTTACGAAAGAGCGTGGAGCTGGACGAAATCCTTTCAGAGGACCGAAGGACTTCCTCACATTATACGTGTCGCACAGGCCTTCAAGGATACCTGCAATGAGCTGTCGGTGAATATATGGGAGGGCGAGCTCGTCGTCGGCACAAGCGGCGAATACCGCAAATGCGCGATCCTGACGCCGGAATTCGGCTGGCTGTGGATCAATGACGAGATCGACACGTTCCCGGAGAGGGGACAGGACCCGTACGATGTAACGCCCGAGCAGACAAAATTTATACGCGAGAACATCTTCCCCTACTGGAAGGGCAAAAGCGTCGAGGAAGCCTTCCTTGCGCGCACCTCAGAGGCGACCAGGAAGATCGGCGTCGATACCGGATTTCTTGACACCGACTCCAAGTGGAGAAACGGCATTGGCGAGATATCCGCCGACTATATCGACGTGCTGCTGCCGAAGGGCTACGCGGGCATCAAAAAGGAGGCCGAGGAATATATAAGCGGCCTTAACGAGGCTATCCCCGAGGAGAAAAAGAAGATAGATTTCTACAGATCGGCTATCCTGATCGCCGACGGCATGATGGCGCTCGGCCGCCGTTATTCCGAAAAGGCGGCGGAAATGGCCGCTGCCGAGAACGACCCGAAGAGAAAGGCCGAGCTCGGGGAGATAGCGCGGATATGCGCCGCTGTTCCCGCAAACCCGCCAAAGAGCTTCCGCGAGGCGATACAGTTCGTGTGGTTCGTACAGCTGGGCGGCATCATTTCCGAAAATCCTCTGGCATGGAACCCCGGCCGCTTTGACCAGTATATGTATCCCTATTACGAGGCGGACCTGAAGGCCGGAAGGATCGATTACGATTCAGCACTCGAGTATGTCGAGTGCCTGTGGCTGAAGTATTCCGAGTGGGCCTGGACCATTTCCAAGAACACCGCCGGCTTCTTCGCCGGTTATACAAACTTCGAGAACCTGACGATCGGCGGCACAAAGGTCGACGGCACGGATGCGACCAACACGATATCCTATATGGCGCTTCAGGCGACCAGAGAGTGCATGACGCATCAGCCCACGCTCAGCTGCCGTATTCATCCTGACTGCCCGCCCGAGTTCATGGAGGCAGTCACGGAGCTCGTATCCACCGGCTGCGGCTTCCCCGCGATCCACGGCGACCGCACGGGCTACCAGATGCTTTCAAACCTCGGCTACGAGCCAAAGGACGCGAAGGACTGGAACAACTGCGGCTGTGTCGTGCCCCACTCCAGAAAGACCTTCCAGTGGACCTCCGCTGCGAGCATCAGCTTTGCCGCCGCTCTTGAGTTTGCGCTCAACGAAGGAAAGAGCCGCCTGTCAAACGAGCAGGTATCCGTTCCCGAAAAGGATCCCAGGACCTTTACGTCCGTTGACGAGATCGTCGAGGCATGGAAAAAGCAGTTCAGCTATCTTGTAAAGCAGGGCGTCATCTCCCTTGTCACCGCACAGGAGGTACACAGAGAGATCGGCCACCGTCCGTTCATGTCCGTATGCAACGAGTACTGCATGAAAAACGGCAGGGATCTTGTGGACGGCGGAGCAAAGTACAATATCGGGCCCGTGTTCACCGGCGTCGGTCTGTCCGTTACCGCAAACGCTCTGGCGGTTATCAAAAAACTCGTTTTTGAAGAAAAGAAATATACGCTTTCGGACATCATTGATGCGATCGACGCCAATTGGGAGGGCTATGAGCAGCTCAGACAGGAGGCGCTGGCCTGCCCCAAGTACGGCAACGACGACGATTACGTCGATTCCATCGCGAGGCTGCTGGAGGAGTTCTTCTATTCGGAGGTCACCGGCTATAAGGACCTGTACGGCAATCACTTCGTGACGGCCTTCATGGGCATCTCCAACTACCTGCCTACCGGCAAGGTGCTGGGAGCGACTCCGGACGGCCGCCGCGCAAGGGATCCGATCAACGAGGGCGTTTCGCCTTACACCGGCTCGGACACATCTACCTGCCTTGCAGCGCTTCGCAGCGCCGCGAAGATGGAGCACGATATCCACAGCGGCGGAACTCTGCTGAACCTGCGGCTCAATCACGATCTTGTCGCGACCAGGAGAGGCCGCGCGAATCTGGGCGCGATGCTCCAGTCGTATTTCGCGCTCGGCGGCTTCCATGTGCAGTTCAACTGCATCTCCAACGAGGTGCTGGCCGACGCACAGAAAAACCCCGAGAAATACAGGAGCCTTCTGGTCCGCGTCGCCGGCTACTCGGCACAGTTCACTAATCTCTCCAGGGAAATGCAGGATTCCATCATGGCAAGAAACGCGCACGGAGAGTTCTGATGAGCGAAAAAGGCTATGTAATGCAGCTGCAGCCCTTTTCCGTCAACGACGGAAACGGCATCCGGACGACCATATTTCTCGCCGGGTGCCCGCTCCGCTGCAAATGGTGCTCAAATCCCGAGGGCTTCAACCGCAGAGCGCTGGTCGGCTGGCATCAGCGCAAGTGCATCGGCTGCGGCAAATGCGCGGCCGTGTGCCCGCAGGGCATAGGCATAAACCTCAACGAAAAGCGCGATAAATGCATCGCCTGCGGCAGGTGCACCGAGGTCTGCCCGACAAATGCACGCTGCTTTATGGTGTATGAGGTCGACGCCGATGAGATACTGGAGTCTGTTCAGAAGCACCGCCTGTTCTACGCAATGAGCGGCGGCGGCATCACCTTTTCGGGCGGCGAAGCCACCGGTCAGCCGGAATTTCTGAACTATCTGACAGAGCATATATACGACATGGGCTACGGCATGACGATCGAGACCAGCGGATATTTCGAGTTCGAGACGGTCAGGCAGTCACTGGAGCGGATGGACCTGATCTTCATGGATCTCAAGCATATCGACAGCGCGGTCCACAAAAAATATACGGGACTTGCCAATGAAAAGATACTGGAGAACATGAAAAGACTCGAAAAGCTGCCGGGCAAGGCCGTGATACGCATCCCGGTAATCGGCGGCGTAAACAATGACGAGGACAATATCCGCCGCTCCGCCGCGTTCGTGCATGCCAATATCCCGAAGGCGCGGATGGAGCTCCTGCCGTATCACAGCTTCGGGATGATAAAGTACGAAGCGATAGGTCGGCCATACCGGAACGAGTCGTTCTACCGTCCCTCCGCCGAGGAGATGGAGCATTTAAGAAAGATCGTCGCGGAAGAGGGAGTCGAGCTCGCGGATTTCCGCTGAGAACTCCCTCCGTCGGAAAAACTGTATGCAAGCGCTTCCGCCTGCGGCAGCGTTAAGTGTAAATGATTATAATAAAAAAGGATTGAGGTACACTATGGAACAGAAAGAAAACAAAGTAGGCATCAAAGGCTGGCTGGCGCTGCTCGTCCTTTGTATCATGTTCTCGGGCGTTCTGAAAAATGTCGACGGCCCGCTGCAGGCTCTGGACTTCTCCAACCTGGTCGGCTCCTGGGGAACGATAGGTGAGAGCGGACAGAACTTCATCGGCAAGGGCGGCGCAGGCGCAAGAGAGGGTATGATGCAGGCGCTCAGCCTGATCCCCGCGATCGCCTTTGCAGTCGCCATCATCGACGTCGTCACCCAGCTGGGAGCCATTGACGCCGGCGTCAAGCTCTTCACCCCCATCCTCAGGCCGGTGCTCGGTATCCCCGGTGAGTGCGGCATCGCATTCGTTTCTTCCTTTACCAGCTCCGACGTCGGCTCTGTCATGACCAGAGACCTCTACAACGAAGGCAAGCTCACCGAGAAGGAACGCGCCATTTTCGCGGCATATCAGTATGCCGGTTCAGCGGTTGTTCTCAACACCATGAACACGCAGGCGGCGCTGCTTCCCATCATCCTCTTCGCCGCCGGTCCCGTTATCGTCGTCCTGTTCTTCTGCAAAATACTGGGCGCGAACCTTGTAAGACTTGTCCTGACTCTCGAAGAGAAGAAAAATAAGGAGGCTTAATCATGTCTGAAGCTGCAAACACCAAGAAAAAACCCATTATCGACGTTTTCCTCGGCGGCGCGAAGAGAGGCTTCTACATCGGCGTCGAGACTGTTCTTCCTTCCATGATCCTCGGCTATGTCGTCATGCAGTTTCTGACCCTGACCGGCCTTATGGACATTCTGGCCGTAGTTTTTGGACCTGTTATGCGCGTGTTCGGACTTCCCGGCGAGGCCTCGGCCGTTCTGCTGTCGGCGTTCTTCTCCAAGGCTGCCGGCGCTGCCGCAGCTGCCTCACTGTTCGGTGAGGGCATTCTGACCGCTGCACAGTGTACGATCCTGATCATTCCCTGCATGCTGATGGGCACACTGATCGGCCACTTCTCCAGAATAGTTCTGGTCTGCGGCGTCGAGTCCAAGAGGCAGCCGCTGATGCTCCTCGTCCCGATCTTCGATTCCGTTATCGGCATGCTGCTGATGCGGCTCATCCTTGTCCTTATGGGACTTATGTAAGATAAAAGCACAGAGCAACTGATTCAGAGGATAAAGATATGACGAATCTGACAACGTTTGGAGCCCTGTTCATCATCCTGCTGGTATTCGCCTTCGGAGATATCATCGGGGTACTGACGAAGGCAAAAGTGTCTACGATGTTTGTCATCATGGCCACTTTTCTGGTCCTGTTTCTGACCCATGCTATCCCCGCCGATATCTGTACTACCGCAAACCTAACCTACGTGACCGGAATAGGACTGCAATTTCTCCTTGTCGATATGGGCAGCAGCGTCGGCCTGGCGGAGCTCAAAAAAGAATGGCGCACCGTTCTCACGGCGACAATCTCTCTGCTTCTGGCGGTGCTGGGCTGCGCGATAGCTATTCCGATCATCGGAAGAGAGTCGGCCCTTGTCAGCATGCCGGTAATCGCCGGCGGCGTCGTCGCGGCAAATACCATGGTGACGGCGGCCGAAAACGTCGGACTTCCGACTTGCGCGGCGCTGGCTACGTTCATCTATGCCACGCAGAAGCTTGTCGCCACGCTCCCTGCCTCCAACGGCGGCCTTAAGTACGCAAATCAGCTGATGGAGGAGTACAGCAAGCAGGATCACAGCGCGGAAACCGAGTCCAAATCCGAAAAGGGCGAGGAGAAGCTGCTGTTCTGGCAGAAGCACATACACTTTTACAGCAACTTTGTCTGCCTTGCAATCGCGGGTACGCTCGTTTTCCTGGCGTATCTTCTGGGCAACGCCACCAACGGATGGATCGGCCAGACGATGTGGAGCATGATCCTCGGCATCGCGGCAAGGAATCTGGGCCTCGTCCCCAGCCACTTCCTGAGAGACAACTCGAAGTCGGTCGGCTTCTTCAGCTTCCTTACCATGATCACTATGATCCCTTCGCTGGCGAAAATCGACATTTCGGAGATCCCTGTCATCGGTTTCAACGCGCTCGTTATATTTACGTTCGTCATGATCATCCTGGTCCTGGCCTTCCGCTTTACTCCGTTGTGGAGGATATGCGGTTCAAAAAGCCTTTCACTGGGCATTGCAATGTGCCAGATGATCGGTTATCCAGGTACGCAGCTGATTTCCGACGAGATTGCCATCGCTGTCGGCAAGACCGATGCAGAACGCGATCATATTTCCGAAAAGCTCGGAACGGCCTATGTCATCGCCGGCTTTACGAATGTTACCCTGCTTTCCGTCGTGCTGGCGAATTTTATCTCAAAGATACTGTAATATCAATTACAATAGGAGGAAAACGCAATGACTGATCTTGAAAAAATAAACGCATATGTCGAGTCCCACAGAGAGGAGATGCTTGAGACCTACCGCAGGGTCATCCTGCAGGAGAGCTACCACAGCGCCCCGGAGGATGTGCGCGCCATGGGCAGGATGCTTATGGAACTGTTCGAGGAAGTCGGCTTCAGCTGCAGGCTGAGCGATGTCGGCACGGATGAAAGCGGCGACATGCTCACCGGCATCCTCGGAGAGGACCGTCCGGGCAAGCCCATCATATTCGGCGGCCACATGGATACCGTTCACAAACCCGGCTCCTTCCCCTGCGGCTTCGAGATCGACGAGGAGGGCAAGGTCCACGGCCCCGGCGTTCTGGATATGAAAGGCGGCATCGTTATCGCGCTGTATGTCTGCAAGGCACTCAAGGAGATCGGCTATGAGGGCCGTCCGCTCAAGATCTGCTTTGCTCCCGATGAAGAGAAGCTGCACAAGCACGGCAATACCGCGGCTCAGTTCGAGGAATTCTGCCGCGGCGGCGAGTTCATGCTCAATATGGAAACCGGTCTGCCTGGCGGCGACCTCTGTGTTTCCCGTAAGGGCAAGACCGAGGTGGCGCTGTATGTCGAGGGCGTCTCTGCACATGCCGGAAACGACTTTGCACGCGGCAGAAACGCGATCGCAGAGCTGTGCAGAAAGGTCAGCGATATTCAGGCACTTACGAATCTCGACGTCGGCACCACGGTCTGCGTCGACGTCATCCACGGCGGCACGAACTTCGGCGCGTTTCCGGCCCACGCGGAGGCGACATTTGATGTGCGCGCGACCTCTGTCGAAGAAATGCAGAAGGTAAAGAAAAAGATTGAGGAG
This sequence comes from bacterium, assembly GCA_963613665.1. Taxonomy (GTDB): domain Bacteria; phylum Bacillota; class Clostridia; order Oscillospirales; family Oscillospiraceae; genus F23-B02. The sequence goes on from CAVEAL010000018.1 coordinate 45,405, forward strand.
ATTGCGGCGAAGACCTACATCGAAGGCACGACGACCACCATGGAATATCAGATGGAGATGCTGCCCTTTGAGTGCACCGAGAGCGTCATGGAACTGTACCGGAAGGTCCACGATATCTGCGTGGAGGACGGCTTCGGCGACTTCCCGCTCAAGCATATCGGCGGCTCCTCGGATGCGGCCTACGCCGTAATAGCCGGCGTGCCGTCCCTGTGCAGCTGCGGCATCCAGGGCGAGTGGAATCATACCACAAGAGAATATGCTATTCTCGAGTCCCTGTACACACGCACAAAGCAGTGGGCGGATGTTGTAAACCATATAAAGTGATATGAGCTCATAAGAATGCACCCCCGACGCCGGATGACCGGTATCGGGGGTGCGGTTTTTTTCAACTCATTCAGCGCGGCTTATATCACGTATATTCTTCTCAAATTTGCTGCGCGGGCCCATGACCTCGCGGCCGCAGCCGAGGCAGCGGAGCTTGAAAT
>CAVEAL010000019.1:0-45714 GCA_963613665.1 bacterium
CTCCCCCGCTGCGCGGTTATCTTTACGCAGCAGCATAGGTTTTTTGACAGTCTGAAAAAACACGAACGACTGCCGGTCGTTCGTGTTTTTTCCATAATTAAAGAAGAGAGGTGTAGATGTGAACAAAAACTCGCACTGTTTCTGATGTTCCCGGCGGCGTCCTGAACCGCCGCCGGAGACGTATCACATTTAAGGGAGGCTTTGTGATCTTAATTTACTACTTCTGCGATAGGATTTCAGCTCCAAAACGGCTCTCTCCTGCTCCAAAAGGGCGAAAATCACGAGTCTGGACTCATTTTACCCATCGCCGCGACGTGCTTTTTTATTGCATTGAAGGACTCGTCGCTTATGATATGCTCCATCTTGCACGCATCCTCGGCGGCGGTCTGGCTGCTGACGCCGAGCATCGTGAGATAGCTCGTGAGCAGAGTGTGCCGCTCGTAGATCTTTGCCGCGACTTCCGTTCCGGCCTCGGTGAGGCTCAGGTGTCCCAGCTCGTCGGAAACGAGGTAGCCGCCGCTTTTCAGAAGCCCGACCGCGCGGCTGACGCTTGGCTTGGAATAGCCCATGTACTCGCCGACGTCTATGGCGCGCACATCCTTATATTTTTGGGACAGGATATATATGGTCTCAAGATACATCTCGCCCGATTCCTGCAGATTCATTCCGTTCTCTCCGTGTTTAAATTTTTTTGATACAATATATAATAACACACGGCCGGCGCAAATTCAAGTGACTTAATCCCTATCTATGCACTGTGATATAATGCACAATTAGTTAGTGCGTGCTAACCGCCGAAATTGTGCAAGTCTACAAACCTTACGTCAGGCTATTGACAATGGGGGAAACTGTGCTATTATTCAGGCAGTTAGCGAGAGCTAACTTTAATTCAGCCCCACGGTTAGCGCATGCTAATCACAGGAGAAAGGACAGAGAATGATGCCTTTAACATTAGCTGCGGTCGGCGAGGATAATACGATCAAGCGTATCGCCGGCAAGCCTGAGGTGAAGAAGCACCTCGAAAACCTCGGCTTTGTCGTCGGGGGCGATGTAAAAGTGTTGACTGCCGTTGGCGAGAATGTAATCGTCAAGGTCAAAGAGGCCAGGATCGCCATAAGCGCGGAAATGGCACAGAAAATATATGTGTGAGGAGCAGAAACATGAAGACTCTGAGAGACGTTAAGATCGGGCAGACCGTCACCGTCAAAAAGCTCCATGGCGAGGGTGCGATAAAGCGCCGCATCATGGACATGGGTATTACCAAGGGCGCTGAGGTCTATGTCCGCAAGGTCGCTCCCCTGGGCGATCCCATCGAGCTCACCGTCCGCGGCTATGAGCTCTCCCTGCGCAAGGCAGATGCAGAAAAGATCGAGGTGGAATAATGGAAAAGAACATTAAAATTGCCCTTGCCGGCAACCCGAACTGCGGCAAAACGACCCTGTTCAACGCGCTGACCGGCTCGAATCAGTTCGTCGGCAACTGGCCCGGCGTTACCGTTGAGAAGAAGGAAGGCAAGCTCAAGAAGTTTGACGGCGTAACGGTCGTTGACCTTCCGGGCATTTACTCGCTTTCCCCCTACACCCTTGAAGAGGTCGTAGCGCGCAACTTCCTGCTCGGCGAGCGCCCCGATGCGATACTCAACATCATCGACGGCACGAACCTCGAGCGTAACCTCTACCTGACCACCCAGCTCACCGAGCTCGGCATCCCCGTTGTCGTTGCGGTCAACATGATGGATATCGTCCGCAAGAACGGCGACATTATAAACATCAAGGAGCTGTCCCGTCAGCTCGGCTGCAAGGTGCTGGAGATATCCGCACTCAAGGGCGACGGCGTGACCGAAGCCGCGGCAGCCGCAGTCGATGCCGCAAAGAACGGCAAGACCATCCCCATGCACTCGTTCTCCGGCGTTGTCGAGCATGCCATCGCTCACATCGAGGAGGCCGTCCTGCACGAGCTGCCCGAGGAGCAGCAGCGCTGGTACGCCATCAAGATATTCGAGCATGACGACAAGGTGCTTGCAAAGCTTGCGATAAAGCCCGAGATCATGCAGCATATCGACGCCGATATAAAGGCTGCCGAGGATGAGCTCGACGACGATGCCGAGAGCATCATCACCAACGAGCGCTACCTCTACATAGCCTCCATCATAAAGGCCTGCTACAAGAAGAAAAACGTCGGAAAGCTCAGCACCTCCGACAAGATAGATAAGATAGTCACCAACCGCTGGCTGGGTCTGCCGATCTTTGCGGCGGTCATGTTCTTTGTCTACTGGGTAGCAATGGTCGCCGTCGGCGCACCCGCGACCGACTGGGCAAACGACGGTGTGTTCGGCGACGGCTGGCATCTGCTGGGCATCGGCTCTGCCGACTATAACGACGCAAACGACGAATACTCCGCAGCCATTCAGGCAGTCAGCGCCTTCCTCGGCGAAGATATAGACGTTGAGGCAGACGATTTCGACGCAGACGCACTGCTTGCCGAGATGAAGGCCTTCGAGACCACCGACAAGTCGGCCGAGCTCGACGTTGAGGACGAGGAGACCCTCGCGATCAACACCATGACCGCTTACTACGACGAGCTCCCCGAAGGAGCCGACAAGCTCGACGATGTCGTTCAGATGACCTACGTCGATGCAGTCGCTTACCTTGAGAAAAACGGCTTTGACGCTCCCGATCCCGCCGATTACGGCGTTTGGGTGCCGGGTGTTCCCGTTCTCGTCGGCGACGGTCTTGACGCTGCAAACGCAGCTCCCTGGCTCAGCGGCCTTATCAACGACGGTATCGTAGCCGGTGTCGGCGCGGTCCTCGGCTTCGTTCCCCAGATGCTCGTCCTGTTCCTCATGCTCGCTTTCCTCGAGGCCTGCGGCTACATGGCGCGTATCGCCTTCGTTCTTGACCGTGTGTTCCGCAAGTTCGGACTTTCCGGCAAGAGCTTCATCCCCATGCTCGTCGGCGTCGGCTGCGGCGTTCCGGGCGTCATGGCATCCCGTACCATCGAAAACGAGCGTGACCGCCGTATGACGATCATGACCACGACCTTCATCCCCTGCGGCGCAAAGGTGCCCTTCATCGCAATGATCGCCGGCGCACTGTTCGGCGGCAGCGCATGGGTATCCACCTCCGCATACTTCATCGGCATGGCAGCCATCATCTGCTCGGGCATCATTCTCAAGAAGACCCGCCGCTTTGCCGGAGACCCCGCTCCCTTCGTTATGGAGCTTCCCGCATACCACATGCCCACCCTCGGCAACGTTCTCCGCTCCATGTGGGAGCGCGGCTGGTCCTTCATCAAGAAGGCGGGCACCATCATCCTGCTCTCGACCATCTTCGTATGGTTCACCACCTACTTCGGCTGGGTCGACGGGACCTTCCAGATGCTCACCGAGGACCAGATCGACGCCTCCATCCTCGCCAAGATCGGCAACGCCATCGCATGGATCTTCGCTCCCCTCGGCTGGGGTAACTGGCAGGCGACCGTTGCATCCATCACCGGCCTTGTCGCCAAGGAGAACATCGTCGGCACCCTCGGCATCCTCTACGGCGGCGGCGACGGCACCGTTTACCAGGCAATGGCGGCAGCCTTCACCGGCATCACCGCTTACAGCTTCCTCGTCTTCAACCTTCTTTGCGCTCCCTGCTTTGCGGCTATCGGCGCAATCAAGCGCGAGATGAACAACCGCGGCTGGACCTGGTTTGCCATCGGCTATCAGTGCGGCTTTGCATACGTCATCGCCCTCATGATCAACCAGTTCGGCGGTGCCTTCACCGGCAACCTGAATGTCATCGGCCTGATCGTTGCGATCGCTCTGCTGTGCGGCATGATCTACATGCTCTTCCGCCCCTACAAGGAGGCAGAGACCCTCAGCACCAGGGAAGCCACTGTAGGCCTGAAGTAATAGCAGCATAACTTGAGAAATAATAAAGGAGGAAAAAGCAATGCTTGAATGGTTAACGGCCAATATCGGAACTATACTGATAACGGCGGGGCTGATCGTGATCGTAGCGCTCATAATCCGCTCGATAGTCAGAGACAGGAAAGCGGGCATATCCTCCTGCGGCAGCAAGTGCGGCGGCTGCGGCGCGTGTGCCATGGCGGGAAAATGCCACGGCACATCGTGCTCCGGCACCGGCACCGGCGCCCTCAGGGACGTAGAAAACCTGAAACATCAGCGCAGCTGACCCATGGGAGGTGCAGACCCCTGCACCTCCTCATTTTACAAACAGGAGTAAGCAATGACTAACCCCAAGCTTGCAATGTCTGCCTCGGTGGTGAGATACCTTCTCGCACTTGACGCCCTCAGGGGCGCGGGCGGGATACGCACGATAGACGTGGCGCGCTATCTCAACATAAAAAAGCCGAGCGCACACACGATGCTCAACAATTTAAAGGATGCCGGAGTGCTCACCAAGGACGAGCTGGGCATAGCGCACCTGACGGGATACGGCACGCTTCTTACGCAGCAGTACCGCCGCTATTACTGCGCGGTCTCCGCGATGCTGGCGCGCACGCTGCCGTCATCGGCTGACATAAAAAAAGCGGCCTGCGCACTCGTTGCCGAGCTTTCCGAGCAGACGCTTGAGGAGCTGTGCACTCAAAGCGGCACGGAGGAAACGCCGAATGTATCTTGATATCCATGACCTTCACAAGGCCTTCGGCAGCGGCGATAACCGCTGCGAGGTACTGCGCGGCATAAGCTGCGGCATTGAAAAAGGACATATATGCGTTCTGCTGGGGCCCTCGGGCTCCGGCAAATCGACGCTTCTGAATATAATAGGCGGCATTGAGACCGCCGACTCGGGCAGCGTAAGCATAGGCGGACAGCCGATCGCAGCGATGAGCGAAAAGCAGCTTTCGCTGTACCGCCGCAAGCATCTCGGCTATGTTTTCCAGTCGTATAACCTCATACCGAACCTGACGGTCAGGGAAAACGTCGAGGTCGGTGCGTATCTTGCCGAAAAGCCGCTGCCGGTCGATGAGATCCTACAGACTCTCGGTCTGTGGGAGCACAGGGACAAGGTCCCGTCCCAGCTGTCCGGCGGTCAGCAGCAGCGCACGTCCATCGGCAGGGCGATAGTCAAAAACCCCGATATTCTGCTGTGCGACGAGCCGACGGGCGCGCTGGACTACAAGACCTCGAAGGAAATACTCGAGCTTATAGAGCGCGTAAACAAAAAATACGGCAGCACCGTTATCCTCGTTACGCACAACGATGCGATAAAGCGCATGGCCGACCGCGTAATACGCCTGCGCGACGGGCAGATCCGTTCGGACGAGACAAACGACGATAAGCTCGGTGCGATGCAGCTTGAGTGGTAGGAGAGCAAAGACCATGAAAAATCCACTCAGGCACCGTCTGCTGCGCGAGCTGCGGCAGGATATCGGCAAATACATAGCTCTGTTTCTGTTCCTGACCCTGACGACCGGCATGGTGTCCGGCTTCATCGTCGCCGCGGGCAGTATGAGGGCCGCCTATGACGAAAGCTTCGGCAAATACGGTGTCGAGAGCGGCCACTTTATACTTGAGGATGCGCTGCCGGATGAAACGAAGGCAAGGCTTGAGAAAGAAGCCGGCGTTTCCGTGTGCGAGCTGTTTTACAAGGATGTGACGCTCGGCAACGAAAACACCGTTCGCATTTACAAAAACCGCACGGAGCTCAACCGCATCTGCCTCATGGACGGCGAGCTGCCCGGGAGCGAGGGTGAGATCGCGGCCGACAGGCTGTATCTTGAAAACAACTCCCTCGGCATCGGCGATGAGCTGGCGGGGCTTGAAATATCGGGCATCGTCGCTCTTTCCGATTACTCGGCGCTGTTTAAGAACAACACCGACATGATGCTCGATGCGAACAAATTCTGCGTCGCCGTCGTCACTCCGGAGGCCTTTGATAAGATAGACGAAAACGTCCGGTACTGCTACGCGTGGCTCAATAATGACGACAGCCTCAGCGATGAGCAGTGCCGCGGCAAGGCCGACGATATTACGGATATCCTTTCAGACGGCTGCACCGTGAAGGAGCTCGTGCCGCGGGCCGATAACCAGGCAATAATGTTTGCCGGCGAGGATATCGGCAGCGACAAGGCAATGATGACGACCCTCCTTTATCTTGTTATCGTCATACTCGGCTTCGTGTTTGCGATCACGACGCGCGGCACCATCGAGCAGGAGTCGGGCACCGTCGGAACGCTGCTTGCCTCGGGCTACACGAAGAGCGAGCTTATCCGCCACTATATGGCGATGCCGGTCATCGTCACGCTCTTTGCGGCGCTCATAGGCAATATCATAGGCTACACCGTGTTCAAGGACTACTGCGCGGGTCTGTATTACCACAGCTATTCGCTGACGACCTACGTTACGCTCTGGAACGCCGAGGCCTTTATAAAAACGACGCTCGTGCCCTGCGTGCTGATCGCCGTCACCGTTTATGCGGTGCTCAGGCTCGCAATGCGCCGTCCGGTGCAGAGCTTCCTGCGCCATGAGCCCGGCGGGCGGGGAAAGCAGTACGTTCCGCCCCTGCGCTCCGGCGGCATAATCGAGCGCTTCCGCAAGAGGATAATACTGCAAAACCGCAGCGCGTACATAACGCTGTTTATCGGCATACTGTTTGCCAATACCCTGCTGCTGTTCGGACTGATCATGCCTCCGCTGCTGGACAACTTCAAGCAGGAGGTTCTTGAAACGAAGTTTTCCGACTATCAGTATCTGCTCAAGGTTCCGGCGCTTACGGAAAACGAAAACGCCGAGCCCTTCTGCATAAGCTCGCTTGAGTACGGGGACGATGAGATAAGCGTTTACGGCATAAAGCATGATTCGGAATACGCCGACTTCAGCTTCCTGCCGTCGGAAAAGGGCAGCGTTCTCGTCTCCGGGGAGTTTCTGGAAAAGTACGGCCTTGAGCCCGGTGACAGAATAAGCCTGCACGAAAAATACGGCGATAAGGAGTACAGCTTCACCATCTACGACTCGACACCCTACGCCGCGGGGCTTTCCGTTTTCATGAGCAAGCTGAACTTCAACGAGACCTTCGGGCTCGAGACGTGGTTCTTTAACGGCTATTTCTCGGACGAAAAGCTCACGGACCTCGACGCCGAGACGGTCTCGAGCGTCATAACCGAGCACGATCTGACCGTCTTGACCGACCAGCTCGACGACTCGATGGGACGCATGTTCCCCATCATAGGCGGCTTTTCGCTGGCGCTGTATATGCTGCTGGTGTACCTGCTGTCGAAGACGGTCATCGAGAAAAATGCGCAGAGCATATCAATGCTGAAGATCCTCGGCTACACGCAGCGCGAGATAAACTCCCTGTATAATTCGGCGACGGCCATCGCGGTGATTGTGTCGCTCATAGTGACAATACCGCTGAGCGTGCTGTGCATGAAGAGGCTTTACTATCACTTCATAAGTGAGATGAGCGGCTGGCTGTCGTTTTATCTCGCCCCGTGGATATGGGCGGCAATGCCGGCGCTCGGCGCTGCGGCGTATTTTATCGTTCACATGATACAGGCAAGGCGCCTCGGCAGAGTGCCGCTTGCGCAGGCCCTGAAGAATATGGAATAACGGAGGTTGATCATATGCAGTATGCAATTTTTGCAATCGTTCTCATAGTGTTCGCGGTCTTTGTAATAAAGAGCTATTCAAAAAAGCTCGCCTCCGGCTGCTGCGGCGGCGGAGACGCAGAAAAAAAGGTTAAAGTCGCGGATAAGAACAGGTCGCACTATCCCTATGCCGCAGTGCTTACCGTTGACGGCATGATGTGCGCCGCCTGCGAGACGCGCGTTGAAAATGCGCTCAACGCCATTGACGGCGTGTGGGCAAAGGCAAGCTCCTCCGACGGAAAGGCAGAGGTCCTCATGAAAAGCCCCGTTGACGAGGACACCCTGCGCAGAACCGTCAACGAGCTCGGCGTTTACACTCTTATGAAAGCTGAATACCGCAATGCAGAGCAGAACTAAGACCTATTCGGGTGCCGACGGCAGCTACAGCGTCACAAGCTATGACGTTTTTCCCGGCATCGAACTGATATACAACGAAATAAGCCTCTACGAGCACGATATACAGCCCGAGGAGGACAAGACGCTTCTGGAGATACATCACTGCCGCTCGGGCCGTATGGAGTGCCGCATAGGCGCCGACTTCTTTTACCTTGCGCCGGGCGACCTGTCGATAAGCCTCTCGGACGGCGCGATCTCACACTCGAGCTTCCCCACGGGCAGCTATGAGGGCGTGACGATACGCATAAACGGCAAGCTTGCGCCCAGATGCCTGTCATGCTTTCTTGCGGACGTGAACGTTCAGCCCGAGGCTCTGCGCGAAAAATTCTGCGCACAGGGTCAGTGCTTCGTCGCGCGCTCTTCGGCGGCGATAGAGCACATTTTTTCCGAGCTCTACAGCGTGCCCGAGAGCATACGCAAGGGCTATTTCAAGGTGAAGATCCTGGAGCTGCTGCTGTTCCTGAGCGCGATGGAGCTTGATTCCTCGGCTCTTGCCGAGCGCAGGATATCAAATACCCAGGTCGAGCTTGCAAAGCGCATCGGGGCGTATCTCTCGGCAAATATGGACAGACGCATAACGCTCGAGGAGCTCTCGTGCGCGTTCCACCTTTCGCAGACGGCGCTCAAGTCCTGCTTCCGTGCGGTATACGGCGAAAGCGTTTATTCCTACATCCGCACGCAGAAAATGCAGTGCGCAGCGGCAGACCTGCGCAGCTCGGAGATGAGCATCATGGAGATCGCCGGACGCTACGGCTACGACAACGGCAGCAAGTTTGCCAAGGCCTTCCGCGATACCGTCGGTATGAGCCCGACCGAGTACCGCAGCGCGGGGTAGACAGCAAATTCAATTCGTGATATATTAGGAGTTGAGCTGCTATCTGATCAACCCTCTATATATACTTTTTTAAAAGGAGTAGATAACCATGAAATTCCATATTGAAGACACCGCGAAGATGTTCGGCTACGGCGTCCTGTTCGGCACCGCCGGCATCAAGATACTCAGAAGCCGCGACGCAAAGACCCTGTACACCCATGTGACCGCCGCCGTTCTTCGCGCAAAGGACTCGGTCATGCAGACCGCCGACGATATCCGCTGCGACTGCCAGGATATCTATGCCGGAGCAAAGGACATTAACGAGCGCCGCGCCGAGGAAGAGGCTGCGGCAGTTATCGAAAACGTCGAGGCAGAGTAATGAAATGCAGAATTCTCAGCGAAACCAAGGGCAGAATGCGCGTGCGTTTTATAACGCCGCGCATGAGCCTTGCGCAGGCCGACATCGTTGAGGAGTATCTCGGTTCTCTCCCCTGCGTAAAAAAGGTAAACGTATACGACCGCAACTGCGACGCGGTCATTGAGCACAGCGACCGCGCGGCCGTCATATCCGCGCTGGCTCGCTTTTCGTATGAAGGCTGCGGCATAAGCGAGCCCAAGCCCACCGGCAGGGCGCTGAACCGCGAATATCAGGACAAGCTCGCGGGGCTTATCATGCGCAGAGTGCTCAAAAAGGCATTTCTGCCCGCACCGTGGCGCGCGGCGATCTGCGTTGCAAAAAGCAGCCGCTATTTTGCCCGCGGCATAAAGTCGCTGCGGCAGCGCAGACTCGACGTTGCCGTCCTCGACGCGACGGCGATAACGGTGTCCGTCCTGCGCGGCGATACCGATACCGCCTCGACGATCATGTTCATGCTCAGGATAGGTGATATCCTTGAGGAGTGGACGCACAAGAAGTCGGTGGCAGACCTTGCCCGCACCATGAGCCTCAATGTCGATAAGGTATGGGTCAAAAACGGCGGCACGGAGGAGCTCCGGAACATCTCAGACGTCTCCGTCGGCGACGAGGTCATCGTCCGCATGGGCAGCATGATCCCCCTCGACGGCAAGCTCGTCTCTGGCTCGGCGGCCGTAAATCAGGCCTCCATGACCGGCGAGAGCATGCCCGTGCGCAAGGAGGCCGGCAGCTATGTCTACGCAGGAACGGTCGTGGAGGAGGGCGAGTGTGTCGTAAGGGTCGAAAAGAGCCTCGGCTCGGGACGCTACGACAGGATAGTCCACATGATCGAGGACTCGGAAAAGCTCAAATCGGACACGGAGTCGCAGGCATATCACCTTGCCGACCGGCTCGTGCCCTACAGCCTCGGAGCAACGGCGCTGACCTGGCTCATAACGCGCAATCCGACCAAGGCCCTCGCCATACTCATGGTCGATTTCTCCTGCGCACTGAAGCTTTCAATGCCCATCGCGGTGCTCTCGGCCATGCGCGAGAGCGGCGCAAACGGCATATCCGTAAAGGGCGGCAAATTCCTCGAGGCCATAGCCCAGGCCGACACGATAGTTTTCGACAAGACCGGCACGCTCACCCACGCAAGCCCCGAGGTCGCGGATATCGTCACCTTCGGCGATAACGAGAAAAACGAGATGCTCTGCCTTGCGGCCTGCCTCGAGGAGCACTACCCGCACTCGATAGCAAACGCCGTCGTCAAGGAGGCGCAGCGCCGCGGACTCAACCACGAGGAGCGCCACTCCAAGGTCGAATATGTCGTCGCTCACGGCATACACAGCATCGTTGACGGCCGCAGGGTCGTTCTCGGCAGCCACCACTTCGTGTTTGAAGACGAGGGCTGCACCGTGCCCGAGGCCGAGCGCGAAAAATTCGACGGCCTGCCCACGCGCTACTCGCATCTCTACCTTGCCATAAGCGGCGTTCTGGCTGCCGTCATCTGCATAGAGGATCCCCTGCGCAGCGAGGTGCGCAGCGTAATGAGCGATCTGCGTTCGCTGGGCATAGATAAGCTCGTCATGATGACCGGCGACAGCGAGCGCACGGCCAGAGCCGTTGCCGAGCACGCGGGCGTTGACGAATACTATGCCGAGGTGCTGCCCGAGGATAAGGCGGCGTTTATACGCTCCGAGCACGAAAAGGGCCGCAAGGTCATCATGATCGGCGACGGCGTTAACGACTCTCCGGCACTCAGCGAGGCCGATGCGGGCATCGCAATGTCCGACGGCGCCGCCATAGCCCGCGAGATCGCCGACGTCACCGTCTGCTCGGACGACCTGAGCAGTCTCGTTACCCTCAAGCGCATATCCGACGGCCTCATGGCCCGCATCCACGCAAACTACCGCTTCATCATATCCTTCAACGCAGGACTCATCGTCCTCGGCGTCGCAGGCGTTCTTCCGCCCTCGACCTCGGCGCTGCTGCACAATGTATCGACGCTGGGAATAGGGCTCAGAAGCATGAAAAATCTCCTGCCCTGACGGGCCTGTTTGCGCCCATGCGGTGCTGCATATTTTACTTCAAATTGCCTTTTTGGAGCCTTATTCGTTCGTTTTGGAGCGGATAAGGCTCCTTCTTTTGTGGCATACTAAATGCATAGTGAGGAGATAGGATATGAGCGACGATCTGGTCATCTCGCAGTGCGCACCGACGCTTGCGGGACTTAAAACCGCAAATATGTTTTCCGCCGAGTATGAGAGCCGCGAGGAAGTGACGGCCGAGCTCCGGCGGCTCAACGCGCTGCTCGTTCCAAAGGGACTGCGGATAGTTCCCATGCGGTACATGCAAAGCCGCGTGCTCCTTTATCTCTACCGCCCCGAGGCGCTGCGCCGCGATCTGGAAAGCAGCGAGGCACAGGATATCCTGCGCGGCTGCGGCTACGCGAAGTGCGAGCGCGCCGAAAGCTGCCTGAGCTGCCTTATCTGCAAGCTGCGGCACGACAGCGAGTTTCCGCACGAGGTCGGACTGTTCCTCGGCTATCCGCCCGAGGACGTGCGCGGCTTCATGGAAAACCGGGCCGCCGGCTTCAAGCTCATCGGCTGCTGGAAGGTCTACGGCGACGTGGACGCGGCACGGGAAAAGTTCAAAAGCTTCGAGATATGCACTCGCCGCAGCCGCGGCAAGGCTCTCGATGAGATCATACAGTGAAAGGACAGTTTTAAAAATGAAAAAAGCAGTTGTATATTGGAGTGGAACCGGCAACACCGAGGCTATGGCAAAGGCGGTCGCAGATGCAGCCGGAGCACAGCTTTTCACCGCGTCCGAGTTCTCCGCGGCAAAGGCCGACGAGTTTGACGCAATCGCCTTCGGCTGCCCGGCAATGGGCGCAGAGGCACTCGAGGAGGGCGAGTTCGAGCCTATGTTCGAGGGCGTAAAGAGCCGTCTTTCCGGCAAGCGCGTCGCGCTGTTCGGCTCCTACGGCTGGGGCGACGGCGACTGGATGCAGCTCTGGGAGGATGACTGCCGCGCAAACGGCATCAACCTCGTGCATGAGAGCGTTATCTGCAACGGCGAGCCCGACTCTCAGGCTCTGGCAAAGTGCAAGGCCCTCGGCGCAGCGCTTTGAAATAAGCGGACTCGAAACGGCAGTGTGATGAGCACTGCCGTTTCTTAATGTTTTCTTATTGTATGTTAACAATTGTTTCACAGAAAAGCGGCCGGGCGTGGTATAATAAAACTATACAGATGTATAGTTTCGGGAGGATATATTATGGACGGTCTGAAGAAATTTTCGTTTACGCAGACGGTTACGCCCGATCTGTGCGGCAAGGAGCCCAAGATGCAGCCGCCTGCGGCGTTTATGCTGTTTCAGAATGCGGCCAGCCTGCACGCAGAGGCCATCGGCAACGGTACGGCGGCGCTCGCAAAGCGCGATTGCTACTGGGTCGCGACGCACTCGCGCATAGATTTTTACGACGACGCGCAGCTGATGGATCTGCTCACGGTATCGACGTGGGTAAACCCGGCAAAGCCGAGCGCAGTGCGCGGCTACCGAGGCTACGATATCTATGCCGGCGATAAGCGCATCGCCGAGGGACTGACCGAGTGGGTCGTGCTCAACCGCGAGACGGGCTTTGTGCGCTTTTCCGAGTTCGGCTTCCCCGAGGACTTTGAGTTCCGGGACTACGCCGCCTGCGGAGGCAGGCTCCGCCGCTTCCGCGACGAATTTTGCGACGATGAGTTTGTATATACCTTCACCGTGCGCGCCTCGAGCATCGACATCGGCCGGCACATGAACAACGTTGCCTATGTCCGCGCCTTCCTCGACTGCTTCACCGCCGACGAGATCGCGTCCATGCCCGTTAAAACAATGGAGGCGCGCTACGTCACCGCATGCATGGAGGGCGAGGAGCTGAAGATATACAAAAAGCGCACCGATGACGGCTATATCCTCGGCGCCCGCCGCGCCGACGGCAAATGTGCCTCCTTCCTCTTTTTGGAGGCGAATTGAGGCTGTGCCTATACGGATATTGCGTCAGCCCGGTATCAGTACCGATACGTTTTTTGCGGTGTCCCGACCGGAAGCTGCGGCAAAAACCGTGACAGGGGAAGCCAGGGGTGCGCTCGTGGGAGGCGAAATGCCGTAGTTTCCTCCGCTGCCCCGATACCGGGCACCGGCAGTATGCGTATAGGTACGGCTTCAAATCGCCTCAAAAAAAGCGCGAAACGGTTTTGTTTCCTCCGTCGTTTCGATACCGGGCTGACGCAATATCCGTATAGGCAGGGAGTTAATGCGCCATCGAAAAACCGGGTGCCCGCAATAACGTATAAGAACAATGTCCGTGCGCCTCTGAAAAACCTTGCGGGAACGGGGGAGGACTGGTACAATAGCTCCCGAGGTGGATCAAGATGAAGAAGAGAACAAAGATCATACTGAGCATATGCCTGGTGCTGCTGCTGACGGTTGGCATAGGCGGCTTTGCGTATGTTTCCGACTACTGCCATGCCGACGCTCAGGCCGCGGCGGCGATGACTGCCGATACCGGCACCGTGCACACCGAGCAGTCAGACAGCGTCACATGGTTCGTGCCCGACGAGCCGGCGGCGGGGCTTATATTCTACCCCGGAGGGAAGGTCGAGTGCAGCGCGTATGCGCCGCTGATGCTCGCCTGTGCTCAGCGCGGGATACTGTGCGCCCTTGTGCAGATGCCCTGCAACCTTGCGGTGCTGGACATGAACGCGGCCGACGGTCTGCGGGAGGAGCATCCGGAGATCACGGACTGGTACATCGGCGGCCACTCGCTGGGCGGTGCAATGGCGGCAAACTACGCGGCCTCTCATCCGCAGGAGCTTGACGGCCTCGTCCTGCTCGCGGCGTATTCTACCAAGGACCTCACTCAAACGCAGCTGCGCGTGCTGTCCGTTTACGGCACGCAGGACGGCGTGATGGACCGCGAGTCATATGAGGAGTACAAAAGCAACCTGCCCGTCGGCATGACAGAGCTCGTCATCGAGGGCGGCTGCCACGCGCAGTTCGGCTGCTACGGCACGCAGGACGGCGACGGCGTGCCGGAAATTTCGGGCGGGGAGCAGATACGCCTGACAGCCGACGCGATCGCCGCATTCGCTGCCTGCTGAAAAATTTGACACGAGCCCCTCACGGCGGTATAATAGCAAGGTTAGAAAAAGAGAGGGGTAAGAGCTTAATTGACGCAAAATTCGGATAAAACATCACTTTTAAAACGCCTTGTGCTGCTCAATGCGGGATTGTTCCTGAGCGCACTGGGCGTTGCACTTTTGAAAAAAGCGGCGCTGGGCGTGTCGCCTATATCGTCGGCGGCAAACGTCGTGTCCATCGCCGTTCCGGGGCTTTCGCTCGGAACATGGCTCATGATCTGGAACGGCATACTTATCCTTGCGCAGCTGCTGATACTGCGGCGCGAGTTCCGGCCGGTCGAGCTGCTTCAGATCCCGCTGTCGGTGCTTTTCGGGCTGTTCACGGATATCTCGATGCAGCTGCTTGGCTTCGTCGAGCCGGGAAGCTACGCAGGGTGCTGTGTGCTTGTTGTGCTCGGAACGGCGACAATGGCCTTCGGCATAAGCCTGACCGCGATCGCCGACGTTATCATGAACTCGGGCGAGGCACTGGTGAAGGCCGTGTCGTACAAGACCGGCAAAGCCTTCGGCAGCATGAAGATCGCCTTTGACGCAGCCTGCGTCGTGCTCGCGGTCATACTGTCGCTTGCGCTGTGCGGCAGAATACTCGAGGTGCGCGAGGGAACTCTCGCCGCCGCGCTCCTGACCGGAGTTTTCATAAACCTTTTCGGCAGGCTCATGCCCGCACACCGGAGCGCCGAGAGCGCCGCATAATCGCATAATGTAAAAAGATCCCCTCCGTTCATTTTTGAACGGAGGAGATCTGTATTTATATATGTTTTAGGCTCAGAACTTGATCTCCCTGCCGTTCTTGCGCCACTGCTTGAACTCCGCAACGGCGGTGAACAGTGCGTCGGAGGAGGAGTTGATGGCGGTCTCGACGGAGTCCTGAATGACGCCGATGATGAAGCCGACGCCGACGACCTGCATTGCAATGTCGTTGGAGATGCCGAAGAGCGAGCAGGCCATGGGGATCAGCAGCAGCGAACCGCCGGCAACGCCGGATGCGCCGCAGGCGCCGAGGGCTGCCATGATCGACAGAATGACCGCAACGGGCAGGCTTACGGCAATGCCGAGGGTGTGCACCGCAGCGAGGGTCATGACGGTTATGGTTACAGCCGCGCCGGCCATGTTTATGGTCGCGCCGAGGGGGATGGACACGGAATAGAATTCGCGGTCGAGGCCGAGGCTTTCGCACAGGGTCATGTTGACGGGGATGTTGGCCGCCGAGGAGCGGGTGAAGAATGCGGTCACGCCGCTTTCGCGCAGGCACTTGAACACCAGCGGGTAAGGGTTCTTGCGGATTGCGATGAAGACCATGATCGGGTTTACGACAAGTGCCGCGAAGAGCATGCAGCCGACGAGGATCAGCAGGAGCCTGCCGTACTCGGTGAAGATCGCAAGGCCGCTTGTGGACACCGCGGTGAATACGAGACCGAGAATTCCGAAGGGCGCGAGGGAGATTACAAAGCGCACGGCCTTGGTGACGGCTTCCGATGCGTCATAAAGGAAGGTCTTCGTGCTGTCGGATGCGTTTTTGAACGCAAAGCCGAGCACTATCGACCAGAACAGTATGCCGAGGTAGTTGCCGGACACGATCGAGCCTATGGGGTTGGATACGACGTTGTTGAGAAGTCCGGTGAAGATGGAGACAAAGCTGTCGGGAGCGGCGTCGGAGGCCGCGTCCGTGAGCGTGATGGTCACGGGGAAGATAAAGCTTGCCGCTACCGCGATGACCGCCGCAAGGAAGGTCGAGATCAGGTACAGCACGATGACCGTGCCGAACTGGCTGCCGAGCTTCTCCTTGGACTGTGCAAGTGCGCTGATGATAAGCACGAACACCAGCAGCGGTGCGATGGCCTTCAGGGCACCGACGAACAGCGTGCCGAGAATGCCGATGCCGGCGGCGGAGGGGACAAGCAGCGCAAGCGCGGCGCCGATGACCATGCCGATAACTATGCGCAGCACGAGGCTCACGCTGTTATATGCTTTTACGATTTTCATTTCTCATTTCTCATCCTTTGTGTAAAGCTGTGCCGGAGCCGGGTCCTGGCGCGCAGGAAGCAGTTTAACAAACCGTTAACACAAAGTCAACAAGACGGGCAGGAATAAAATGAGAATATTGGTAAAATATATAAATACTGCCCGCGTTTCAACGCGGGCAGACGAATAAATAACGGTTAAAAATGAATAATTATTGATCCAGGAGGCAAGCGGAAAGGAAAACGGATCAGTTCGCAACCGAAAGACCGTAGTGGGATTTCAGGAAGCGGACGAAGCGGCGCACGGCGGTGGAGGCGGCCTCGATGGATTTTACGGCAATGCCGACGCGCACGACGACCGGCAGCTCGAGCGGGATGGCCTTGACCTGACCCTCGTAGCCGACCAGCGAGAACGACGACAGCACCGACACTCCGAGTCCGCCCGCGACCAGCGACAGTATCGTCGCGTCGTCTGTAGCCTCGACCTGAATGCGCTTTGCGTCCGGCGGCAGCAGCTTTTCGGCGTACTGCTCACGGCAGGTGAAAAACGGCTCCTTTAAAAGCCGTTCAATGGATATGCGCTCACGATCCCATTTAAACGACGGCGGCACGACGGCTACGAGCGGTACGCGCGTGAGAGGTATCCACTCAAAGCCCTCGGCACAGGACTCGTCGACCAGAGCAAGCTGCACCTCGCCTTTTTCGAGGAGCTTCGGCAGCTCGTAGCCGCGCACGGTCACTTCGATCTCGATATCCGGATAAGCCTCACGGAACTCCTGAAGCAGGGTGGGCAGCTCTGCGCGGGCAATGCTCGCAAAGCAGCCGAGGCTGAGCTGGCAGCTCTGCGTGCGGCTCTGTGCGGCGGCCTCCTGACGCAGCGCGTCGCAGGCGTCAATGACGTTTTTTATATAAGGAAGAAGCAGCTCGCCCTCCTCGGAGAGACGGACGCCGTGGCTCCCGCGATTGAGCAGCGTGCAGCCCAGCTCCGCTTCCAAATTATTAACAAGATGCGTCATTGCCGATTGCGTGTAGCCCAACTCCGCTGCGGCCTTGCTGAAGCTGCCGCGATCGACAGCCGTGAGCACGGCGCGAAGTCTTCCGTCGTCCATAGCGCTCCCACCTTTCGTTTATATTTTATTATAGTACATAATTTCGCTAAGCAAATATAACACGGCGAACGGACAGATTCAATAACTTTTGGTTAACATTTTGGCATATCGGGGATGAAAAAATGTTGTGTATAGCATTAAAAATTTTAATATGTCAATGAAAAACAGTGATTTCCGCTCTCATGAAAATAATGCTATGCTGTATTCAGATTTTTCAGAGCAATCCGCTGCACTGTAAATCGGCAGAGAGAACAAAAGCAAATGATGAAAGAGGAAAAAGCAAATGACACTCGAAAAAAAGAAACACATGGGCCGCGACGTAGTCGTCGTCGGCTTCGCGTTGTTCGCAATGTTTTTCGGCGCGGGCAACGTCATCTTCCCGCCGTACCTCGGCGTTGAGGCGGGCTCGGATTGGCTCAAGGGCTTTGCAGCATACTTTGTCGCCGATATAGGCCTTGCACTGTTCACCGTGTTCGCGCTCCTGCGCGTCGGCAGCAGCGAGGCCGTCACCGCACGCCTCGGCAAGATCCCGGCGGCAATACTTATGTGCTCGCTGATCCTGTGCATCGGCCCCATGGTCGCTATCCCCCGCACCGCAGCTACCACTTATGAAATGGCTATCGTCCCGAACATCAGCGGCGTATCCTCCGTTGTGTTCTCGATCCTGTTCTTCGCACTGATCCTGTTCCTGTGCATCCGCCAGTCCGCGGTCGTCGATATCGTCGGCGCGGTCCTGACCCCGCTGCTGCTTATAGGACTTGCGGTCATCATCGTCATGGGCATCATCCATCCGCTCGGCGAGATCTCGCTCACTCCGAACGCGGACAACGTCGTTCTCGGCGGCATAAAGGCCGGCTATCAGACGCTCGACGCGCTTGCGGCGCTGCCCTTCGGCATAATCATTCTCCAGACCGCTGCCGCCAAGGGCTACACCACCGAGAGACAGAAGTTCAAGATCGTCTCCGGCTCGGCAGTCCTCGCAGGTGTTCTGCTGCTTGGCGTTTACATGGGCCTGTGCTACCTCGGCGCCACCGTTTCGACTCAGTACGGCCTTGAGATCGGCCGCGCAGAGCTCGTCATGGCCATCGTTGAGTCGCTCATGGGCAAGGCCGGTATGATCATCTTCGGCGTTGTCGTGGGCCTTGCCTGCGTCACCACCGCCATAGGTCTGGCAAGCTCCGCGGCGGCATACTTCACCGAGCTGTGCTGCGGCAAGGTCTCATACAAGGCCTTCGTGATCATCATCTGCGTGTTCAGCGCAGCTGCCGCAAACCTCGGTCTCGACCGCATCGTCGCCATCGCGGCTCCCGTGCTGGATATCGTATATCCCCCCGCGCTCGTCGTTATAATCATTTCGCTGATCATGCCCAAGGTCAACGACTATGTCGCCCGCGGCGCGGCTCTGGGCGCACTCGGCTCGAGCATACTGTGCACGCTCAAGCTCCCGGCAATGGAGCACCTGCCCCTGTACGACATGGGCCTGTACTGGATCCTCCCCGCGATCGTGTTCGGCCTGCTTGCATTCGGCCTTGCAGCCATTGTCAAGCCCGAGAAGAAAAAAGAGACCGCCGAAGCGAATGTCTGAAAGCAGATAAGCAAATGAAAAATCCGACCCCCTGTGTTTTTTGCACAGGAGGTCGGTTTTTTGCTGTCCGTTTTTCCGATATGCGCCCTGAGCGCTGTGAGCGCCGTGAAGCGGAAAACGCTTATTTTTCCGGCCAGGGGACGGGCGTCTGTCCCTTGTCAACGATGAGGTAGGCCTTCTGCGCTATGCGCGCCATGGGCGTGTCGGACAGGGAATCGGAGTAAAACGCCTCGGTCACTGCGCCGGGGTGAGCCTCGTAAAACCTGCGAACCTTTTCCTCGCCGTGGCAGTTTGGACCGTACATTTTGCCGGTGTGCTTGTCCATGGGCGAGGCGATGAGCTCTATGCCGAGCCTGTCGGTCATGGGACGGACGACAAACTCCGGCGAGGCGGAGATGACGATATCGTCCTTGCTGTGCACTGCGCGGTACCACGCAGCTATCCGGTCCTCGTGCTCGTCCCAGTAGGTTTTCAGAACCGCGTCAATGTCGCCGATGCGGCGCACGAAACTGAAAATATTCTCCTTGAGCGTCTCCTTGGGAATGAGCCTGAGAAGATACGCAAGCCCTATGACCGCCATCCTCGGCAGCCAGAGCAGCAGCTCCAGCGGATGCCTGCGCATGTACCATTTGACGAAGGTCACCGAGGAATCGGGATAAAAAATGGTTTTATCAAAATCAAATGTATTCATAAGTTCGCTCCTCTTGTGCCGGCTCCGTATGCCATCCAGACCGAGAGCATGAAAACGAGAGTGTCCGCGCTCACGGCGGCGATCATGCCGATGCTGCCGAACGCGGCAAGCAGCAGTACCGCAAGCTTGGTAAGCAGCGAGAGCCCAAAGCAGCGGCGCACCGTCCGACTCGTCTGCCTGCATATGCTCAGCGCCAGCGGCAGCTTGCGTATATCGTCGCTCATGATGAGTATGCCCGACTTCGATGCCGGAGCGGCGGGGTTCAGAGCGCCCATGGCAATGCCGACGTCGGCGCGGCTGAGTACCTTCGCGTCGCTCACCGCATCGCCCACGAACGCGAGCTTGCCCGTGTGCTTTTCGCGCAACAGCTCGCCTACGGCAACGAGCTTGTCCTCCGGCAGGAGCTCCGTCATGACGTCCGACACGCCGAGGGCGCGGCCTACGGCCTTGCCGACACGGTCGGTATCGCCCGTGAGGAGCACCGCCTTTTCTATGCCGAGGGCGTACAGCTCGCGCACGGCGTCCTTCGCGCCGTCCTTGACCCGGTCGTCGATGATTATATAGCCGTAATATATTCCGGCGGCGGCGACATGCACGACGGACAGATGCCTGTCCGTGCGGTCGCACTTGATGCCGTTGGTGTTCATAAGCGCCGTGTTTCCGACGAGCACCCTTCTGCCGTAGACCTCGGCCTCCACGCCGCGCCCTGCGAGCTCACGCACGTTTTTGACCTGCTCGGGGTCTATCACCGTGGTGCTTGCCCTGCGCAGCGACAGCGCGATGGGGTGGCTCGAATGACACTCGGCCGCCGCCGCGAGCGAGACGAGGTCTGCGCTGCTTATGCCCTTGGGCTCGACGCCGATAACGGAAAAGCTGCCTTCGGTCACGGTGCCGGTCTTGTCCATGACTATCGTTGCCGAGGAGGAGAACCCTTCAAGCTCGGACTTATTGCGGATAACGATGCCGTGCTCCACGGCGGTGCTGAGCCCTGCGAAATACGCCATTGAGGACGCGATGAGCGGCGCGGTGAGCGAGGCCGAGGCGAGAAATATCAGCGCCCTGTGCGACCAGACGAGCCAGTCGTCGGTTATGATCGAGGGTATGACGGCAATTGCGGCGGCAAGGAATATGACAACGGGCGTGTACAGCTTTGAGATGCGCGCAAAGCGAGCCTCGCGCATTGATGCGCTCCTCGGCGCCTGCTCGACGATATCGGCCGTGCGCAGGAGAGTCGAGTTGTTATACAGCCCCGTGACGCGAATCTTCAGCGTGCCGCCGAGATTTACGCAGCCGGAGACGACCTCGTTTCCGACGCCCACGTCGATGGGCGCACGGTCGCCGGTGTAGGCCGAGGCGTCTACCGAGCCGCTGCCGTCAACGATTATGCCGTCAAGAGGTATGAGCTCGTTTTTTCTCACCGTCATGACCGTTCCGGGGCGGATGCGCTCGGGCGAGACCATGTTCATTCTGCCGTCCTGCTCGACTGCGACATACTCGGGACGAAGGTAGGCAAGATAGGGCGTGCGCCTGTGGTTTTTGCCGGCAAAGATGTGCTCAAAGCAGCTCCCGACGCTGAACGCGACGAGAACGAAAAAGGCCTCGGTGAAGTTCTGCATGCAGCTCGTGCCGAGGCAGGCAAGGACGATGAGCATGTCGTATGACAGCACGTTTCCGCGCAGGAGCTTTTCGCCCGCCTTGCGCAGCGGCATCAGCGCGGCGGCAAGCACCGGAACGATGCCCAGCACGAGCGTCAGCCACTTCGGCATGTTGACATATGCCGCGCTCACCGCCGAGGCCGCTATAAACAGCGCAAGAGCTATGCCAAGCGGCAGCAGCTCACGCTCAAGCTCGATGCGTGCGGTGTCGTGCCGGCGTATATCCTTATGCTTCATTTTCTGCCTCCCGTCGAATATAAATATCCATACTAAATCAATTATATAATGCCTGTCAAATCCGCATACACATAATATTAACAAACGGCATTATTCCTTGACATAATAACGTCCGGATGTTATGATATATTAAATATATTGTACGGTAAGAGGAGGTGCGCCGCTTGAGAGGCTCGATGCTAAAGGAGATCCTTCAGGAGCAGGGCGTAAGTATAAGCGAGCTCGCGCGCAGGCTTAATGTTTCCGCCCAGACGCTTTACAGCATGGTAAAGCGCGATAATCAGAAGGTCGATTTCGACATGATGATGCACATCTGCAAGCAGCTCAACGTCCCGGTCGAGCGCCTGTGCGAGGATGTCGCGCTGCCGAAAATGCCCGATCTGCGCGAGTGGCAGTTTATCGGCAAATACAGGCGTCTGTCCGAAAGCGGCAGGGAGCTTGTCGATATGGTCATAGACCATGAGCTCGGCCGCCGCGAGGAAGCCAAAGCCCGGCAGGACGAGGAGAGCAGGGTCATACCTCTTTACCTGACCCCGGCGGCTGCCGGATATGCATCTCCGGCGCTCGGTGACGATTACGAGGACTACACTGTCAGCAAAAGCTGCGGCGCGGACTTTGCCGTGCGCATCGACGGCGACAGCATGGAGCCGTATATAAGCGACGGCTCGGTCGCCCTGTGCAAGCGCGGAGCTATAATCCACGACGGCGATGTAGGTCTGTTTTTCGTTGACGGCGACATGAAGTGCAAGCAGTACTGCCAGGACTACAGCGGAAACGTGTATCTTTTCTCGGCGAACAGAGCCAGAAGCGATGCCGACGTCACCATTATGGCAAGCTCGGGAATAACGCTCATGTGCTTCGGCAAGGTGCTGCTCGATAGGAGCATACCGCTGCCGGAAATGGGGTGAGGCAATGGAGTTTGAAAACAGGCTGCCAAAGGGATATGAAACGCGCACGGTCGATCCCGATGCGGATAAAAAGCTTAAAATTAAAATTTACGCGGTGTCTGCCGCCGCGGCAGCCGTGCTGATCGCGCTCGGCTGCCTGATAAAAAACATAAGTCTGCTGTTTGACGCGGCAGGGGCGCTTGCTCTGATAATGAGGTTTATCCTCCTTGTGCTCGTCATTGCCGCGAGCCTTGTGGGGCAGGAATATCTGAAATGCTTTATCCTCGGCAAGCTCACCGGTAAGCCCGCGCGTGTCGTGCGCGACGGGATGAGCGCAAGGATCGAATACAAGTGCTGGCTGGACAGGAAAAGCTACGTCATAATGAGCCTCGCGCCTGCTGCCGCAGTGTGCCTTGTGACGCTGCTGCTCATGCTCATATTGCCGGACAAGCTTTTCTGGCAGTGCTATGTGATATTTACGATCACTCTCGCCGGAGCGGCGGGAGACGTGTATATCGCGTATATGCTTTTCAGGGAAAAGCATGATGTCCGCGCAAAAAACGAGGGATATAAGATACTTATAGCAACGGAGAAATAACAATGCAGATAAGCGAACAGATACTCGGCATGAAGGACGAATGCGTGAAGCTGCGCCGGGATCTGCACAGAATACCGGAGATCGGCTTTGATCTTCCGCAGACGCATGAATACGTAAGGGGCGTGCTTGAAGCCTGCCGCCCGGACGAGCTGAAGGTGCTGGCCGAAACGGGCTTCAAGGCGGTGTACCGCGCCGCAGGGGCAAAGCGCACGGTTGCCTTCCGGGCCGATATGGACGGAATGAAAAACACCGAGGAGAACCGCTTCCGCTTCCGCTCGCGCCACAAGGGAGTCATGCACGGCTGCGGCCACGACGGACACATGACGATACTTCTGCTGCTGGCAAGGTGGATATCGCTCAACCGCGATAAGCTCAAATGCAACGTCGTTCTGCTGTTCCAGCCGGGAGAAGAGGGCTGGGGCGGCGCAAAAAGAATGATAGACGAGGGTGTGCTTGAAAACCCGAAGGTGGACCGCATTTACGGGCTGCACCTGTGGCCGACCGTTCCCAAGGGCAAGATAGGCATACGCTGGTCAAACCTCATGGCACAGACGAGCGATTTCGAAATAAAGGTTCACGGCAAAAGCGCCCACGCGTCCACGCCGCAGATGGGCATAGACGCGATAGTCGTCGCGGCAGAGCTGATAACGATGATCCAGTCGGTCATAACGCGCGACGTTGACCCGCATCAGGACGCGCTGCTGACTCTCGGCAAGATATCCGGCGGGACCTCGCACAACGTCATAGCCGAGGAGGTCACCATGTACGGCACGCTGCGCGTTTTCAGCAACGATCTGTACGATAAGCTCATGCGCCAGATAATCGCACTTTTAAAGGGCCTTGAAATGGCCACCGGCGCAGGCATTTCGATGAAAACCATAGTCCACTACCCGTATGTTGCAAATCCGCGCCCCCTGGTCGAGCATTTTTACACCGTGCTCGATTCGATGGACGACGTCATTCTCGTCGAGCCGGTCATGGCGGCGGAGGATTTTGCCGAATATCAGCAGAAGATCGAAGGTATGTTCATGTTCCTCGGCATAAACGGCGGCCGGGGAGGCGCTGCTCTGCACAGCAGCAGGTTCGATTTTGACGAGGATGCGCTCCTTGTCGGGGTCGAGGCATTCAAAAGAATATTGGAGAGTGAAAATTATGCATGATGAAGTATCCATTGAAAAAAAGATGCCCAACAGAGTGGACGGCACGCTGCGTAAGTTCGCGCTTCGCGTGCCCGAGTGCATTTATAAATGCAGCGGCATAATCGTTTTCGGAAAGCGCATCAAATCGCTTGTGTTCTCCACGGATCTGAGCATTATCAGAAACGTAAACGCCGATGCGATCATGGCCGTGTACCCCTTTACGCCGCAGCCTGTCATAACTCAGGCACTGCTCACGGCGGCGGATATCCCCGTATTCTCCGGCGTCGGCGGCGGGCTCACGCAGGGACAGAGGGCGATAAACCTCGCCATGTTTGCCGAGATGCAGGGCGCTACCGGTGTCGTGCTCAACGATCCGACCTCGGATGAAGTGCTTTCGCTCGTGCGCCACACGGTCGATATCCCCGTCGTCATCACCATCGCACGCAAAAATGTCGATATCGAGGCGCGTCTTGCCGCCGGAGCGGATATCTTCAACGTCTCCGCGGCGGCCGATACGCCGGAGGTCGTGCGAAGGATAAAGCAGAGCCACCCCGACGTGCCCGTCATTGCGACCGGCGGCCCGACCGAGGAGAGCATCATGAAGACCATCGAGGCCGGTGCAAACGCCATCACATGGACGCCGCCGTCCAACGGCGAGGTGTTCCGCGACATCATGGCGGCCTACCGTGAGGGCAAGCCGCATCCGTGATGCCGGGCCCGAAAGCTGCCGCTTTCGGGTGAAATGACGGTGAAATGGCATAAACGGCACTGCCATGTGTGAAAAAGATTTGTAAAAACGCACAAAACGGCAGAAAAGTGCTTGACAAACGCGCCGTATGGCGCTAATATGCCCTCGTCAAAGCAAAGACGAATTTTTGAGGAAAGGCAGAAAGCATCCATGAAGAAGCTGAGCAGCAACATGATGATGATGTACATGTGCATGTGCCGCATGTGCATGCTTCGTCGCGCTCACTTCGGTCTGGAACTTTCCGGCGCCTGTCTGACGGCTTAGAGCCGCGCCTCTCAGGATAGCAAACAGCGGAAGGTCAACGACCTTCCGCTGTTTTTGTTTGTCCGGATTATTTTGATTATTTCGATTCGAAAGGAGATGTGCCGTATGAAATGGCCGGTAAAGCGAATGTGTCCCCGGGACACAGAGGACATTATCATTCACAAGACGACAACACATCAAAAACTTTTAAGGAGAAATTAAAAATGAAAAACTTCACTAAAATAATCGCACTTGCACTTGCAGTAGTCCTCGTATTCAGCCTCGCAGCCTGCTCAAAGAGCGGCGACTCCGCAGACGACAGCTCTTCCGTTATCAAGATCGCAGTTCCCAACGACACCACCAATGAAGCGCGTGCCCTGCTCCTGCTCCAGGAGGCCGGCATCATCACGCTCAAGGACGGCGCAGGCATCACCGCAACCAAGAACGATATCGTCGAAAATCCGTACAATGTCGAGATCGTCGAGGCCGAGGCCGCAGCCATCCCCCAGCTCCTGCCCGACGTTGACTACGCGGTCATCAACAGCAACTACGCAATAAACGCAGGCCTCAACCCCGTTAAGGACTCCCTGTTCAAGGAAGGCTCCTCCTCGGCATACAGCAACATCCTCGCGGTCAAGGAAGGCAACGAGAACACCGACGCGGTCAAGGCGCTCAAGGCAGCTCTCGAGAGCAAGCAGGTAGCAGAGTTCATCGAGGAGAAGTACGAAGGCTCCGTCGTTTCCGTAGTTGACAGCCTTACCGACGGCTATGACAGCTCCGTCGATTACGCTTCCCTCGCAGGCACCACCATTTCCGTCGCGGCATCCGTAACCCCGCACGCAGAGATCCTTGAGATCGCAAAGGAGATCCTCGCCGAGAAGGACATCACCCTCGACATCCAGACCTACAGCGACTATGTTATCCCCAACAACGTCGTCGAAGACGGCACCGTCCTCGCAAACTACTTCCAGCACACCCCCTACCTCGATGACTTCAACGCCGAAAACGGCACCCACATCGTCTCCGTGGCAGCCATCCACGTCGAGCCCATGGGCCTGTACGGCGGCACCCAGACCACTCTGGACGCCGTAAGCGGCAAGTAAATATCAATCAAGAAAGAGGGAGACGCTTGTGATCGAACTTAAAAATGTAAGCAAAACCTTTGACTCCGGAACGGGAGAGGTGGACGCGCTCAAAAACGTCTCCCTTAGCATTCAGGACGGGGACATATACGGAATAATCGGCATGTCCGGCGCGGGCAAGAGCACGCTCGTTCGCTGCATCAACCTGCTGGAAAAGCCGTCGAGCGGCGAGATAATCGTAAACGGTGAGCGGCTCGACACCATGAGCCCGGCGCAGCTTCGCGCTGCGCGGCGCAGCATAACGATGATATTCCAGCACTTTAACCTCCTTATGCAGCGCAGCTGCCTTAAAAACATCTGCTTTCCGATGGAGCTTGCCCACGTTCCCAAAGCCGACGCCGAAAAGCGTGCCCGCGAGCTCCTTGAGCTTGTCGGACTGCCCGATAAAGCGGACGCCTACCCCGCGCAGCTCTCCGGCGGTCAGCAGCAGCGCATAGCCATAGCCCGCGCCCTTGCAACCGACCCGAAGGTTCTGCTCTGCGACGAGGCCACAAGCGCCCTCGACCCCAAGACCACCCGCCAGATACTTGAGCTTATTAAGGATATAAACGCAAAGCTCGGCATAACGGTCGTTATCATAACCCACCAGATGAGCGTCGTTAAGGAGGTCTGCAACCATGTTGCCATCCTCGACGACGGCGAGGTGGCGGAGGAGGGACTCGTTGCGGCGGTGTTCGCGGCGCCCAAGTCCGCGGCCGGACGCAGGCTCGTGTTTCCCGGCGGCGTGGACGAAATGGTCTCTGACCCCAAGACCGAGCGCCGCGTGAGACTCATCTTCCGCGACAGCAGGACGACGGCGATACCACTCGTTGCGCGTCTGGCGTCGGAGGAGAATATCTTCTGCAACGTCATTTCCGCCTCAACGCAGAAGCTGTCCGAGGAGGTCTACGGCAGCCTGCTCATAGGCATACCCAGTGCGCAGTACGAGCGTGCGCTCAAATTCATTTCATCGGTCGCAAACGTCACGGCAGAGGAGGTAGACGGCAATGTACAGTGATCTTTTTTCAGAGGCCTCCATACAGGGCCTGCTCGATATCCTGCCGACCTTCCCGACCGCTCTATGGGAGACGTTTTACGTCACGGTCTTCAGCACCGCGCTCTCTCTCGTCATCGGCCTGCCGCTCGGCGTGCTGCTCGTTGCCGGTGAAAAGGACGGCGTTCTGCCGCTGCCGGGCTGGCTCATGCGGGTACTGAACATTATAATAAACCTTCTGCGCTCGATACCCTTCCTTATATTAATGATCATGGTTCTTCCTCTTTCCCGAGCGCTCATAGGTACGGCCGTCGGCACGACGGCGACCATCGTTCCACTGGTGGCGGCGGCCTTTCCCTTTGTGGCAAGACTCGTTGAAAGCAGCCTGCGCGAGCTCGACGGCAACATCATCGAGGCCGCGCAGAGCATGGGCGCATCGCCCTTACAGATCATCTGCAAGGTCATGATCCCCGAAAGCGTGCCCTCGCTTATCCAGAACATCACCATCGCCCTGACCACCATTCTCAGCTACTCGGCGATGAGCGGCATCATCGGCGGCGGTGGCCTCGGCAAGATCGCCATCGACTACGGATATTACCGCTACAAGTACCTTATCATGGTCGTCGCGGTCATACTGCTGATACTGCTGGTGCAGCTTTTCCAGAGCCTCGGCACCTATCTTGCCAAAAAGTGCGACAAACGACTCAAATAAATTAATATAATATAAGTAGTAAGAGAGCTGTATCGCCGATACAGCTCTCTTACTATATAATTACGGGTGCGTATACTGCCCGTGCTTTTTTGTGCGCCCGCCGTATTGGATGGCAAACTTGGGGCAGTGGTGCAGGCAGGACAGGCACATCACGCACTTGTCCTTTACCCAGACCGGCCTTCTGTCTCTGATCTCGATGGCTGAAACGGGGCAGCCCCTTGCGCACATGCCGCAGCCGATGCAGCTGTCTTCAACGTAAAAGTGCTCCGTGCGGCGCATGCGGCCGTATTCAAATGAGTAAACAGCCCGTGCAAGCGGCAGCGGCATTTTTCTTTCCATGAAATCGCCGTGCTCGCGGTGAGCTATCCTTTCAATGATCCGGTCGATCTGCTCCTCGGCGGCATCGTTTATGCGCCGGACCTTGTCCTTGTCGCTCAGATCGAATATGGGCGTCCATGTGTCCGGCATTTTCACGCTGAAAAAGGCCGAGGGCGTAAGACCCGAGCCTTTCAAGGCCTCGGCGGCAAAGCGCCCCGTCTGCCCCGGAGTCGTGCCGAAGCTTGCAGCAAAGTAAATGTACTCCGGCGCGGCTTTGAGCCTGAGCTTCTCGAGAAATTCGCGCACGATAAGCGGCAGACCCCATGAATAGGTGGGGCTTATGATGCCGAGCGTTTCGTATTTGCCGTCAAAGGAAAAGCTTCCGCTGCGTACAAGCTCCGTTATCGACAGCGCCTCGCCGCCGAGAGATGCCGCGATGCGCCGTGCGACATATCTGCTGTTTCCCGTGGCCGAAAAATAAAATATCATCGTATACCCCCGAAAAAAATTGGACTGCTGCAAAAATCATGCTATAATAATATAATTAAGCGGATAAAAAAACAAGCGGCATGATCATTATAAGTGCAAAAATTTGGACACATATCAAAATGTGCAAAAGAGGATGCTATGAAATACGATGTTTCAAGACCCATGACCCGGGGTGCAAAACGGACGCTGGAGGCGCTGAGCAGGCAGATGCTCGCTTTCCTTGCCGAGAGGCCGTTTGAGGAAATAACGGTCGGACAGCTGTGCGAGGCTGCGCAGTATCCGCGCGCGACCTTCTACAATTATTTTGACGATAAATACGACCTGCTCAATTACTGCTGGCTGTCGCTTGCGGAAAAGATAGGTCTTTCCGAATATCATCACGCCGCCGAAAACGAAATGCTGTACGTCTATTTCGACCGCATTTTTGATTTCACGCGGGAAAACGCCGAAACGATACGGCAGGTGCTGTCAAATAACGGCGAGCTCGGCTACATGCTCTCGAGCCTGCGCAATTTTCTGGGAGGGCAGATGCGCCGGATATTCAGGGACTGCCCCGAGGCTGAGAAAAAAGAAATCCCCAACGAGCTTCTTGCCGACCATTACAGCAGCACGCTTTTTCTTGTGTGGCAGTGGATAACACTCAGGGAAGGGGGGTGCTCAAAGGAGAGGGCACACGGCTATCTCAGACTGCTTATAGGCTGACCAAAATCATGCAAATGCGGCAAAAAGCCTGATTTCAAGACCGATAGCTGATATTGCCTATGTTAAAGAAAGTTATTTTAGTGTAAGTTTAGTTTGACTACAAGTCGATGTAAGGGTGGTAAAATGAAGAATACGTTCAAAATATTCTTTTCCGACATCAAAAGCCTGTCAAGGCATTTCTTTGCGATCGCCGTCGTGATCGCCATAACGATTCTGCCGGCGCTGTATGCCTGGGTCAACATCTACGCAAACTCCGACCCCTACGGAAACACGGGCAATATAAGCATTGCCGTGGCCTCCGACGATAAGGGCTACGAGGGCGAGAACAAGGGCGAGACGATACTCGAGGGGCTGAAGGACAACACGTCGATAAACTGGGTGTTTACCGGCAGCACCGATAAGGCAAAAAAGGGTGTTGACAGCGGCAAGTACTATGCCGCTATACTCATCGGTGAGAACTTCAGCCGCAATATGTACGATCTGAAAAGCGCGCTCACCGATGATGAGAGCACCATTACATACTATGTGAACGCAAAAACCAACGCCATTGCGACAAAGATCACCGACACCGCGGCCGAGACGGTCAAACAGAATATCCAGGTAGAGTACCTGAAGGTGCTGTTCCAGACCGTTTTCACGACCGGACAGGAGATAGGTGAGGACATAGACGAGGAGCAGGCGGTAAACGCCGTTATCTCGCAGCTTACGGACCTGAGCAAGAGCCTCAGGCAGTACAGCGAGTCGATAGGCCGCTTTGTGGATAACAGCTCGTCTATATCCTACGTTCTCTCCGGCATCGGAAGCTCCTCGGCAAACGCGTCGTCGGCGCTTTCCGGCTCTCAGGCGAAAATCGACTCCGCCAAGGCTGCCGTCACGAACGCGCAGACGGCGATAGACCAGCTGGCCGAGGGCGTTGACGGAAAGCTCGCAGAGCTTGAGAGCGACCTTGACGAGCTGACGGAGGCCCTGAACAAGCTTGCATCCAGCGAGGTCATAAACGGCACCATCGAGCTGCACAATCAGATGGTCGATAACGCCAAGAACGCCGCCGCAAAATTGCAGACTCATCTTGAGACCCTGCGTGCGCTGCTTCCGGAAAACAGCGCACTGAGCGGCACATCCTACGTTGCAAACACCCTCGACGCGCTCATTGAGCGCACAAAGCAGATGCAGACCCAGCTTGAGCTGCTGCGTGACGACTCGAGCTTTGCGGAGGATGCGGCGAACATAACCGGCGCATGTGCCGACACGGTTTCGCTTATGCGCTCGATGATAACAAACGAGCTCAAGACAGGCATCGACCTCATGCTTTCGAACCTTTCGAGCACCATGAACATGATGGGACCGCTCATTTCGAGCCTCGGCATCACGCTCGACGATATCGCACCAGTAATAAACTCGGCAGGAGATACGCTCCAATACGTATCCTCGTCAATGACGCGTCTGAAGTCGCTCATGGAGCGCGTGGCGGACTCCTGCGACGATCTGCTGCAGAAGATAAACGAGGGCACTGCCGATGAGCGTCTGCAGACGATCATAACCGTTCTCAACGGCAACGCCGAAAAATATGCGGAGTTCCTGTCCGAGCCCGTCAAGGTGACGGAGGAGACGATCTATCCCACCGCAAGCTACGGCGACGCCATGACACCGTTCTACTCGGTGCTTGCCATCTGGGTCGGCGGCGTTATCCTCGTTGCCATTTTGAAGGCCGAGGCCGAGCCCAAGGGACTGCGCAACGTCACCGAGGGACAGAAATACTGGGGCAAGTTCCTGCTGTTTTTCTTCCTCGGACAGGCTCAGGCGGCGGTCATCGTGCTGGGCGATATCTACATTCTCAACTGTCAGGTGGAAAACCCGTGGCTGTTCTGGGCAGCGGCTGCGGTGACGAGCTTCGTGTTTATTTCGCTCATCTATTCGCTGGCGCTGGCCTTCGGCGATATAGGCAAGGCCATCGTCGTCGTCATCATGGTCGTGCAGATAGCGGGCTCCTCGGGCTCTTACCCGATTGAGATCCTGCCGGATATCTTCAGCAAGATATATCTGTTCTTCCCCTTCCCGTATGCGATAAACGCGATGCGCGAGGCGATATTCGGCATGTACCACTGGGATTACCTCATCTACCTCGGCGAGCTTCTCATCTTCGCCGTGGCGGGCATTGCGATCGGCCTTGTGGCCCGCAGACCATTTATTAAAATGAACCGTTTCGTCGAGGACGAAATGGAGAAGTCGGGGGTGCTGTGATATGGCAAAGAAGCTGAATGTCCGCGTCCGTGAAAACAGCACCGACGTGCTCTACGGCAAGCTGCTGATGTATGCCGAGCAGGTGCATCAGAACAACAAGCGCCGTATAAAAAACGGGCTGATAAGCCTGATCATAATCCCCGTAGTGCTCATTGCGATACTCGCTCTGACCGACAGCTCACGCATAGTGTTCCTTATCATATGGATAGCCTGCATGTTCGTCGTCGCGGCATTCCTGCTGTTTGTTGCGTACTCCGACTGGACGCTGCAGGCGACGATAAACGAGCTTTCACGCGATGAGCTCGGCGAGCTCGACAGTCTTATAAGCGTAAAGCCGCCGCGCCGCGGCCTGAAGCTGCTGCAAAAGCTTGAAGAGGAGGTGACGAAGTGAAAAATATCCTCACCATATGCCGCAACGACCTGCGCAGGATATCCTCGAGCGTCGTCGCCATCGTCATCATTCTCGGCCTTGCGGCCGTGCCCTGCCTTTACGCATGGTTCAACATTTTCTCGAACTGGGACCCCTACGGCACCGATGCAACCTCGCGCATCAAGGTCGCCGTCGCGTCCGATGATGCCGGCGCAAGCGTGCTGGGCCTGAAGATAAACATCGGCGATCAGGTCATATCCGCACTTGAGGCAAACGACGCCATCGGCTGGCAGTTTGTCGATACCAGGCAGGATGCCCTCGACCTTGTTTACAGCGGCGACTGCTACGCGGCGCTCATCGTGCCCGAGGATTTCACCACCAACGTCACCAGCTTTTTAAGCGGCGACATTACGAACCCCGAGATAATCTTCTATCAGAACGACAAGAAAAACGCCATCGCGCCGAAGATAACCGGCAAGGCGAAGACTGCCGTTCAGGAGCAGGTAAACGCGACCTTCGTGCAGACGATATCCGACGATATCGCCTCGCTGATCTCCGTTGCCAACGCAAACGGCGTGACCGCAGAGAGCCTTCTTAACGATCTGAGCTCCGACATAAGCGATCTGAGCCTCAAGCTCTCGGACTGCTGCGCGGCTCTGAGCGCCGCAAACGGCCTGACAAACTCCGCGCGCAACCTCATAAGCGTCGCGGTAAACCTCTGCAACAACACCTCTGCAACGCTCGACCAGTCCAAGGAGCTTTTAAACAAGGTCAGCGACGACACCGCGACGATAGACAGCCGCATAGATACCACCGTGCAGAGCGTGACCACCGCTCTTGCGCAGGCGGATTCAAACCTTGCCGCCATCCAGACGAGTCTGGAAAATGCGTTTTCCGACATAAACCGCTATAACGACTATGTATCCACCGGCCTTGCCGCCGACGTTGCGATGCTCGATGCACTGAGCACCAACTGCTCGGACATGGCGCAGTCGTTTACGTCCATAGGCTTTGACGCCGCAGCGACGCAGATGTCGGCTCTTGCCTCAAAGCTCAAGAGCCTGAGCGCAGCCCTCGGCGCTTTGCAGACTGCGACAGACGAAAGCTGGGAGAGCGTTCGCGCACAGCAGGAGTCGATCATCGGCTCCGTTACCTCCGCGCGCGAGACGATAAGCAGCCTCTCGGCCACCGTCAGCAGCGATCTCGGTCCCAAGCTGCACGCGGCGCTGAACAATGCGCAGGGCGCGTCAAGCACCGTCAGCTCCGTCCTCGGCAGGCTCCAGAGCTCGACGAGCGCACTGAGCGGAACGCTCAGTTCCTATCTCGGCTCGATCGGCACGATGCAGTCGGGCTTTGCCGACACGCAGAAGGCCATAGAGGGTGCGCAGGCGGAGCTTGAGGTCATATCCGAGTTTGTCTCGGCTCTTGCCGGCAGCAAACTGCTTGCCGAGGTATCGGATACGCTTGAAAATAACGGCGACCTCGTCGGCGGCTACCTCGCATCACCCATCAGCATGGACACCGTCATAAAGTACGAGATAGAGACCTACGGCTCGGCAATGGCTCCGTTCTACACGGTGCTGGCCCAGTGGGTCGGCGCGCTGCTCAACGCGGTGTTCCTCAAGGTCAAGATCCGCAAGGAGGATGAGCCCGCAAACCTCCGTCTGCACGAGAGATTTTTCGGCCGCTACGGTCTGTTCTTCCTCGTCGCCGTCGGTCAGGCGCTCATCGTCTCGCTGGGCGATCTGTTCTATGTTCAGATCCAGTGTCTGTATCCGTGGCGCTTTGTGCTTGCCACGGTCGTCACCGGCATAAGCTTCTCGCTTTTAAATTACGCGCTTGTTTTTGCGCTCGACAATATCGGTATGGCGATCTCGGTTATCGTCATGGTCATCCAAGTCGGCGGCTCGGGCGGCACCTACCCCGTGGAGGTACTGCCGGATATATTCCAGAAGCTGTACGACTATATGCCCTTCAAATACGCAATGAACGCTATGCGTGAGACCATCGGAGGGTTGTACGGCAATGCTTATCTTTTCAATATCGAAGTCCTCGCGGGCATCGCAGCAGGCTCGATAATAATGGGACTTGCATTGTACTACCCCTGCCTTGGCCTGAACCGCTTAATTGAAACGAGTAAAAGAAGGAGCGAGATTATGTTATGATCATTGATTTCAAAGCACATGTCATGCCGGGCATGGACAAAACCTGCAAAAGCAGGATCGACACCATTCGCCGCCTTATGGCGGCGAAGGATGCCGGAGTTGATGTGATCGTCGCCGCACCCGTTTACGATCCCGACGAGTGCAGCGTCGAGGAATTTCTCGACCGCCGCCGCCAGTCCGAGGATATACTCGGCAGCCTCATGAACGATGAGCTGCCCGAAGTGCTTCCGGCTGCGGTGGTAAAGTTCAGCGAAAGGCTTCTGAGCGAGGAGGAGCTCCCGGAGCTCTGCTTCGGAGATAAGTGCTTCCTGCTGAACATGGAGGGCGTCGAATGGAACGAAACCACCGAGGCCGTGCTGCGCAGACTGTCCGGCAAGCTCGGCATGAACGTCATTCTGACCGACGCGGAGGAGGATGTGCTTAAAAACCACGAAAAGCTGCAGCAGCTCGGTGTGCACATCATGCTCGACCTCGACGAGATCCACCACAAGAAGCAGATACGCGCCTACCTCCCGCTCATCGGCAGCGGCCTTGTCTGCGCCCTTTGCAGCGACTGGGCATCCGAAGCACCGTACCGCTTCCTGCGCAAGACCATAAGGCGCATGGACGAGGCCTTCGACACCGTCATGGCCGCCTCGGCACACCTGCTGGGCAAGTGAGCGGAAAGTAATTGCCGAACGAAAGCCTGTCAGCCGACGCACTATCAAAGGAAAATAGAGAAGAATGTTTACCCCCGACGTTAAATACGGTCGGGGGTAAGATTTATATTGACTCTACAATAGATGTAGAGTTTAATATAGCTAAACATAAGGAGAGTGACAGCATGGAACGCAATCTGACCACCGGCAGCGTGTTTAAAAATATCGTCGTCTTTTCGCTGCCGTATTTTCTTTCATACTTCCTGCAAACGCTTTACGGTCTGGCAGACCTCTTCATAATCGGCCGGTATGAGGGCGTTGCATCTACAACGGCGGTGTCCGTCGGCAGCCAGGTCATGCATATGCTCACGGTCATGATAGTCGGCCTTGCCATGGGCACGACGGTGTCGATAGGCCGCGCTGTCGGAGCGGGCGACAAAAAACGCGTCTCGGCCTGCGTGGGCAACACGGTGACTCTGTTCATGCTCGTATCGCTCGTCATGACGGCGGCGCTCATACTGCTTGTGCGCCCGATCGTTTCGGTCATGTCAACGCCCGAGGCGGCGGTGGAGGGCACGGTGAGCTACCTCGTCATATGCTTTGCCGGCATCCCGCTCATAACGGCCTACAACATCATAAGCAGCATTTTCCGCGGCATGGGCGACAGCAAAAGCCCCATGTATTTCATCGCCGTGGCCTGCGCGGCGAATATAGCGCTCGACTATCTTTTCATGGGCGCGATGGGGCTCGGTCCCGCCGGCGCGGCGCTCGGCACGACGCTTGCCCAGGCCGTGAGCGTAGTGACCGCGCTCATCGCCATACGCAGGCGCAGGAGCATAGCTCTTTCAAAAAGCGATCTGCGGCCGCAAAGCGGCGTCATGGGGCAGATACTTTCCATCGGCGTGCCTGTCGCGCTTCAGGACGGACTTATCCAGATCGCCTTCATACTCATAACCGTCATCGCAAACCGCCGCGGTCTCACCGACGCCGCTGCGGTCGGCATAGTCGAAAAATTCATAAGCTTTGTGTTCCTCGTGCCCTCGTCGATGCTCTCGACGGTGTCGGCGCTCGGCGCGCAGAACTTCGGTGCTGGTAAGCCCGAGCGCGCACGGCAGACGCTGTGGTATTCCATTGCGATCGCAGCGGGCTTCGGCTTGCTTGTGAGTATACTCGTCCAGTTTATCGCAGAGCCCGTCGTCGGCCTGTTCACGCGCGACGAAGCCGTCATCACTGCCGGAGGCCCATACCTTCGCGGCTATATCTTCGACTGCCTCTTTGCCGGAATGCACTTCTGCTTCAGCGGCTATTTCTGCGCCTGCGGCAAGTCGATGATCTCGTTTATCCACAATATATCCGGTGTTGCGCTTGTACGCGTTCCGGGTGCGTACCTCATGTCGGAAATGTTTCCGGCTACGCTGCTCCCCATGGGACTTGCGACGGCGGCGGGCTCGGTCCTGCAGGTCCTGATCTGCATCGTCGCCTACAGAATAATAAGAGGAAGGGAGGAGCGGCAGCTTGGACAGGGATAATCTGTTTTCCATCGGCGAGACGGCGCGTATGTTCGGCCTGAGCGTCGGCACACTGCGCCACTACGAGGCACTCGGGCTCGTGCGCCCCGAGT
Organism: bacterium; assembly: GCA_963613665.1. GTDB lineage: Bacteria > Bacillota > Clostridia > Oscillospirales > Oscillospiraceae > F23-B02. Next base: position 36,615 of record CAVEAL010000019.1, read on the forward strand.
ACGTCGATCCGGATACCGGCTACCGCTATTACAGCGTGCGGCAGTTTGAGCCCCTGAACACCGTCCGCTACCTGCGCATGCTGGATATGCCGCTGCCGGAGATCGGTGATTTTCTCAAAAACCGCGATGTCGGCAGCATCGAGCAGAAGCTTCTGCACCAGAAGGCGGAGATAGAAAAAAAGCAGCGCGAGCTGCGGATAATCGCACGCAGGATAGATAAGCGCCTGAGCATGCTCGCCGACGCAAGAAGTGCAGCGCTTGACCTCATAGAGGAAAAAATTCTGCCGCCCTGCCGCCTTTTGTGGATAGAAAGGCCGCTTGAGCTGGACGATGCACTGAGCATGGAGCTGCCCATACGCAGTCTCGACGGCAGCCGCCGCGATACGGCGGTGTTCCTCGGCAAGGTCGGCGTCGGTATATCGCAGGAGGATCTGTCGGCCGGACGCTACAATAAATATGACCGCATTTTTCTCATCCTCGACGAGGACGAGGCAGGAGACGGCGCGAGAGAGCTGCCGGAGGCGCACTGCGTCACGCTCCGCTACTGCGGAAGTCACCGCGAGGCCGCCGCGCAGTACGAGAGGCTTGCCGAATACATGCGCCTGCACGGCCTTGCACCGGCCGGCTTTTCGCGCGAGGTCACGATGATAGACTACGGCATGACCTCAGACCCCGGACAGTTCGTAACGCAGATAAGCATACCCGTCGAATAGAAAAAGCCCGCATCAGACGATGCGGGCTTAAACTTTGTAATTTCAAATTACTTCAGGCCGTACTTCTTGTTGAACTTATCAACGCGGCCGCTGGTATCGACCAGCTTCTGCTTGCCGGTGTAGAAGGGGTGGCACTTCGAGCAGATCTCGACGGTGATGCCGGGGCGGGTCGAGCCGGTCTCGATAGTTGCGCCGCAGGCGCACTTTATAACGGTGGGCTGATAGTTAGGATGGATTCCTGCCTTCATTGTTCATATCTCCTCGTCATAGGCTATCTTGAGCATGCAAAACGCATGGTTACAAGACGCAAAGCTAATTTTAGCACAGGCAATATCCAATTGCAACAGTTTTTTATAATTTTACGGTCTCGCCGGAGTACAGGAAATACAGCACGCGCTCACGCACGGGCAATTTTGTCATGCGCCCGGCGGCGTATGCGTAGGCCTCGAGCTGGCTTGCGTAGCTTTTTGCACGCTCGAGCGTCTCCTCGCCGCGCACGCGGTCGGTCTTGTAGTCGATTATCGTCACGGTGCCGCTTTCCTCTATCATGCAGTCGATGACGCCCTGCAGGAGCACGCTTTCGCCCTCACCGCCGGGGAAGAGCTTTTCCGCCGGACATAGCAGCGAAAATTTAAACTCGCGCCGCAGCCTGTCGGCGTTCATTATCCGCTGCCCGAGCGGCGAGCGGAACAGCCGCAGGATACACTGCGTATCGACGGCCCCGGCCTGACGGGGGCTCAGAAAGCGCTCCGATACGAGCCGCTCCAGCTCGCCGCGTATCTCCTCCTCGGAGCCGGTTCTGGCATAGTCAATGTATTGCAGGAAGGCATGCGTTGCCGAGCCGCGCTGCGTGGGACTGAGTGCAGGCTCCCGGCCGAGCCGCGGCGTGCGGAAGCGAGCACCGGACTTCGGTGCAAGGCTTGCCGCCTCACTGTCGGGATCCTCCAGATGCTTGAGCTCCGTCGCCGTGACCTTCGACGGCAGCCGCGCCGCGGCCTCATGCGTATACGAAAACGCGAGGTTTTTCCGCAGCCTTTCGACCGCCTGCGCGTCTGCGGGCGCTTTTTTCGGCTCCTGATCGGCGTTCTGCACCGCGGCGGCCTCATCGGCCGATACAAGCCCGAGCCTTAACTTATCCCCGCCCGCGCAAAGCTGCGCGAAGATCATCCAGTCGGACATGCTCTGGGCAGACATAAGTACAGCGGGCGACATGGGGCTCGTGCATTGCAGCATCATTTTCTGAAGCTTTTCCTCGGGCCTTTTCACCGCTGCCGTAACGATGAGCCGCTCACGCGCGCGTGTGAGCGCAACGTACAGCAGGCGCATTTCTTCCGACAGCATTTCGCGCTTTAAGCGCTGCTTTATGGCCAGGCGCGCAAGGCAGGGGTATTCGAGCCCGCGCCGAAGGTCGCAGACCTTGGGGCCGAGGCCGAGCTCGGGGTGAATGAGCACGGTCTGCTTGAGGTCGGAGTCGTTGAATCTGCGCGAGGTGTCGCACAGAAACACGACGGGGAACTCCAGGCCCTTGGATTTGTGCACAGTCATTATCTTCACCGCACCCTCGGAGGCCGCGCTGCCCATATCGCCGCCGCGCTCGGCAAGCCGCCTGAGCCACAGGCAGAAGCGGTGCAGGCCGTGAAAGCCTCCGGCGGCAAAGCGCTTTGAAAGCTCCAGCATCATGCTCAGATTCGCGCATCTCTGCGGCGCGTCCAGCATCGCGGCGCAAAGTGCCCGCAGCTCAAGCTCGTCGTATATGAAAAGCAGCAGCTCGTCAACAGGCGTGTCGGATGCGCGCGAGCGCAGTCTGCCCAGCGTTTCGAGAAAGTGCGCGCATTTTTCGCTTTCCGCTGCCGCCTTTCCGAGCGCCGTGTAAAAATCGCCGCTGCGGTCGCACAGACGTATCTGCGTGAGCTCGTCGGCGGAAAAGCCGAAGGCGCTCGAGCGCAGAACGGCGATGAGCGCAACGTCCTGATGCGGGTTGTCGATGACGGCAAGCAGGCTCATGAGCGAGGCTATCTCCGTCGAGGAGAAAAAGCTCCCGCCCTGACCGGCGGCGACGGGTATACCGTGCAGTATGAGCTCACGGCGATAGACCTCGCCGACCGCGTTTGCCGAGCGCAGCAGTATCGCAATGTCACCGTAGCCGAGCGCACGGCCGGACACCGTCATGCCCGAGGCCATGAGCTCCCGTATCTTTCCGGCGACTACGGAGGCCTCCTTTTCGGCTTTGTCTCGCAGATCGTCCTCCTCGCCCTTTACGTCAATGAGTATGAGCTCCGGCTGTACGCCTTCATCGGCATACACGCCGCCGCAGCGCAGCATGGCATTTTCGTCGTAATCGACATCGCCGAGCTTTTTCGACATGCAGGCGGTGAAAACGCCGTTTATGCCGTCGATGATCTCCTGCCGTGAGCGGAAGTTTTCCTGAAGCATGATCTTCACGGGTTCGCTTTTCGCCGCCTCGGACAGAAACGCGTAGCTTTCGTACTTTTCGGTGAATATCAGGGGATCGGCAAGGCGGAAGCGGTAGATAGACTGCTTTACGTCGCCGACCATGAACAGATTTTTGCCGTTTTTCGACAGGGCGCGGAAAATATCGTCCTGCACGCGGTTGACGTCCTGATACTCATCGACCATGATCTCACAGAAGCGCTGCGAGGTCTCATGCGCAAGCTGTGTGGGGCTGCCGTCCTCGTTTGTCAGAAGCTGCGCCGTAAGATGCTCGAGGTCGGCAAAATCGACCTCTGCACGGCGCCGCTTTTCGGCGGCATAGGCCCTGTCAAAGCGCAGCGTGAGCTCGATGAGCGCCCTCATGGCGGGTGCGCAGGAGCGCATGTCGCCAAGGAGCTTTTCGCTGTCTGCCGTGAGCAGCTTCGAGTATTTTTCGCAGCTTTTTTTGCACAGGTCGCGTACGGCCTTTATATATTCCTTGAGCTCGGGGTCGGAGGGGTTGGCAAGCGTACCCAGCCTCGGATAGCTTATCGGCAGCGCCTGACGTGCCCTGTCCCAGCCGAGAGAGCAGGCGCGTGCAAACTCCCGCAGGGAAAGCGCCGTTTCCGCGCAGCTCTCGCCGTATTTTTTTGCGATAACGGGGTCGGCGGCGGCGCGGGAGCAGAGCTCATTCATCCGCTGCGCCCAGTAAAGCGCCGACTCGCTCAGCTCCGAAAGAAGCTCCGCACCCCAGACGGTGCGGCCCGCGTCGTCCTCCGCGGGCTCGAGTGCGTCAAGCTGCTGCCGCAGCCACAGCTCCGGCCTCGCATGGCTCTGCGTTTTGCGGTGCAGCGTGAGCACCGCTTCGGCAAGCTTGCCGTCGTCGCGCTGCCCCATGCCGACGCTGTCCGTCAGAAGGCGGAAGTCCTCGGAGGGGTCTTCGTAGCAGCCGTCGAGCACGCGCTGTATGACGCGCTGCTTTATGGCCTCGGCCCTGTCCTCCTCAATGACCCGAAACTCCGGCGAAAGCTGCGCTGCGTGGCAGTGCTCGCGCAGAAAGCTCTGGCAGAAGGAGTCGATGGTTCCGATCTGCGCCTTGGCACAGAGCGCACTCTGCCGCCGCAGACGGCGGTTGTCGGGATCGGCTGCAAGGCGCTCGGATATCTCGTCGAGTATGCGGCTCCTGAGCTCCGCCGCGGCCGCCTTGGTGAAGGTTATGACAAGAAACGAGTCGATATCCGCGTCATGCTCAATGCGGCGCAGAAGGCGCTCGGTCAGAACTCTCGTCTTTCCGCTTCCCGCCGCCGCCGAGACCAGCACGGCACGGCCGTCCTCTTCTATCGCGGCCTTCTGCGCACTTGTCGGCTCAAACCTCGCCATTGCATTCGCCTCCCTCCAGGACGCTCCACACCTTCGTTGCCGGAAGGTGGGGCGTTATTCTCATGCTCTCGCCGTTTTCGCCGTCGCGGAAGCGGCAGGCGTCAAAATAATCGCAGTTCAGGCAGGCGGTCTCCTGCTGTCCGGCGTAATACGGGTCGGCCGCAATGCTGCCGCCGCGAAGCTCGCGGGCCATATCGCACAGCGTTTTGCCGATGTGCCGCGCAAGCGTGCCGAGCCTTTCGGCCGAGACGAGCGCGTCGCCCGAAGCGCCGCTTTTTTTAAACTCCACAGGGATATACCTCGGCGTGTCCGAGTTCTCCATCGCGGCGATGACCTCGGGATCGTCAAGGATGAGCCCGCTGCGGCGCAGCTCGCTCCGGCGCTTTTTCTCAAGCTCCTCATCGGACATGTCGAAGTCACCCTTTACGCCGGCGCTGCGCGCAGGAACGTACAGCACTCCGGCAGGAACGATCTCGCTGCCGTACAGCGCCTGCCCGTTTTCGCCAAGCGAGAACAGGTACAGGAGCATTTGCAGGTTTATGCCGTACAGCACGTCCGACAGCTCGAATTTTTTTCTGCCGGTTTTGTAATCGACGACGCGCAGATAGAGCCTGCCCTCGTGCAGCCAGCCGTCAACGCGGTCGGCGATGCCGGTCAGAACGAGCTTGTCCTCGCCCTCTCCGAGCTCCATGGGGCCGAGCTCCGGCGTCTTTGAAAAGTCGAGCTCGAAAGAAAGCGGCTGAAAATCGCTGCGGCGCAGTTCGTCGGCAAGATCGAGGACTATCTGCCGCACCTGACTTATCAGGCGGCGGAAGAGATATTCGAAGCGCTTGCTTTTATCGCGGAAATCGTTGAGCTCACGCTTTATGTATTCGGAAACGTATTTGTCGCACAGTGCGGTTACGGTATCGTCGGAGACCTTCTTATAGCCGCCCATGGACGATACCTCGCGCGTTACCTGCTCTAAAATGCGGTGCATGAACGTGCCCATCTCCGGCGCGGTAAAGCCCGCGGGCTCGCGCGGCCTGGCGCGGAGCGCGTACTGCATGAAGTAGGCAAAGCGGCAGGACGCAAATTTATCTATCCTCGACGCGGAAAGATGCAGCTTATCGCCGTAAAGTGCCCTGACGGAGCTGCGCGACAGGCTGCCGCGGCTTCGGTTTGCCGCGCTTTCAAGGCTTTCGAGCCTTTCCGGCTCGCACTCGGCGAAAAACTCCGCCGCGCCCGCAGCGATGCTGCCGCCGCCGTGCAGCGACTGCGCGGCAAGCTCAAGCGCCGGAGCGCGTGCACCCAGCCGCGCCGTGTCAAGGTCAAAGTCCTCCGTGTCAATATCGAACATGGCCTTCGCCCTGTTCACGACAAATGCCGGACGCTGCTGGGCGCCGCCCGCGTCGGAGGACGCATAGCAGAAGCTGAGACTCTCCGAGGGGAGGGTCAGACAGTTATAGACCACCGAGAACGCGCGCCACAGCTCGCTGTCGCCCGCACCGCCGAGGTCTATGTCCATTTCCAGCAGCCGACGCCTCTCGTCGGAGGAGAAAACGCCCGTATCTGCCGCCGTGCCGGGTATGCGCTCGTCGGTCGCACCGAGAACGAACAGGTGCTTTATGTTGCGCCGCCTCATGCGGTCCATTTCGCCGGCCGTCACGCAGTCGAGCGAAACGGGGATGGTGCCGATGTCATAGCACGACAGCATCAGCACGAAAAGGCGGCCGAAATACTCCGCATCCGCCGGAGCATCGCCGAGCACGGCAGCGCACTGCTCGAGCGCCGTTACCGTTATGTCCCAGAGCTGGGCGCACTCCTTTGCGTCCGTGCCGCGCCCCGCAGCCTCAAGCTCCTCCGAGCGCGCCTGCAATTTTTCGGCGAGGCCGAGCTCTTCAAACAGCCCTGCGAGCGCCTGTGCCTGACCGTATGCGTCGGAGGCCTCCGACGTGCGATGTGCAAAGTGCATGAGCGGCCTTCTCACGGTTTCGCGCAAAAGCGCAATGTGCTCAAGCCGCTTCAGGGCGTCCTCGTCGAGTTCCTTGCCGTAGCCGTCGGGATGCATGCCCCAGGGCTCCTCCCGCGTCCACGCCGAGCCGTGCAGCTGCCATGTGAAAACGTAGTTTTCCAGCTCGTCGCACTCGTCGGTGCCGAGACCGCCGAAGCCCGTGCGCAGATATTCGAACACGTCGTCGGCCTCCCAGCCGCCGAGGATTATCTCATACGCGGCCGATATCAGCGCGGGCAGGGGCTTTGAGAGCATGTCGGTTTTGCGCGCGGTGTAGATGGGCACACCGTAGCGCGAGAATGCCGACTCCAGCAGCAGGCGGTAGTCGTCAAAGCCCTTGGCGCACACGGCTATATCCCGCCAGCGGCAGCCGGTATCGCGCACGAGGCGCAGAGCCTCGGATGCGGCAAACTCGCACTCGGCGTTTATGTCGGCTGCTCTTGTTATTCCGATGCAGCCGCCGGAGTCGGATTTGCCGACGGTGCGGTAGCTGAACATGTTTTCGGCAAAATCCGCAAGGGGCCGGCGTTTGGAGCTCTCGCCCGTCCAGCGCACGCTGCGGCTTTCGATGCCGTTGTCGGCGGCAAAGCGCAGCAGCGCCGATGCCGTTATCCTGCCGAGGGCGAATACCTCGCTGCCGCCGTCGAGGCTGTCGCAGCTCAGGCATACGCAAAGCTGTGCGCCGGTAAGCAGCAGAGCCTCGAGAACGCGCCGCTCCTGCGCGGTAAAGTCGGTGAAGCCGTCAACGAATATGCAGGTGTCAGCACCGATCGAGGAGCGCTCGATCTGCTGTGCGAGCACGCTCAGCCGGTCGGCGGGGTCGGCCCTGCCGTTTGCCACGGCGGCATCGTAGGCCTCTGAAATGAGTGCAAGATCGTGCAGCTTATCGCCCAGCGCACCCTCGCAGACGTCTGCCGCGGAAAGCAGCTGCCCGCTTGTTATGCAGGCGCTTTTAAACTCGTCAACGGCGCCAAGCAACATCGTCTGGAGTTCCGCTCTGTGCCGTGCCGCGCCGTAAACTCGCAGGCGGGAGTACAGTGCGCCCGCCGCCAGAGCCATGCACAGCAGCCTGCCGCCCTTATCGAGGTACTCCGCTGCCGCGCCTCCGCACTCGGCGCTGATCCCGCGCGCAAGACCCGTGAACGACAGCACCTCCGCGTACAGCGAAAGCCCGTCGCCGCACACCGCGCACAGCTCACGCTCGGCCTCGTGGCTGTACTGCTCGGGGACGAGCAGTATATACCGCTTTCCGCTGCCGGCGCCGCGCCGGATCTCGTCCATGACAGCCGCGCTCTTGCCGGTGCCTGCCGCACCGTAGATTATTTTCAGCATTCTCTCACCGCCCTGTTCCGCAGCTTAATAACTTATCGTATCATTATACCAAATCCGCCGCTCCCCCCGCAAGATTTTTTCGGAGGCGAATTAACGCCCTGCCCGGAAAATCTGCCGGTGAAATGCCTATTTGGAGCATAGGAATGACGGATTGGAGCGGAAACGCGGGGACGTATAAGCTACAATGCATATTGTAACCCCCATATGTATCTTCTTTGTCCGCAGAGCGGTCAGGTCTCCGCTCTGTGTGACCCTTCCCCTTTACCACAGCAAAGTTCTATACTCCTTTTATCTTCACTTTATGCACACTTTGCGGCAGAGCTCCGGATGAAAACTCCGGAGCTTTGTTGCATGGCGCGTTTTCAAAATACCCGCCCTGTGCAGAGAGAAGGGAAAAACAATGAATGACAATGAACTGAAATTTGACCGCACCTGCCATGTGCTGTACTCCGGACCCTGCAAGAGGGAGATCCTCAGCAAGATCGCGCTGCACTATCCCGAAGCCGAGCGCGAGAAGGTCTGGGAGCTGGTGCAGCGGCAGTATGCGGACTACCTCGCCGGATGGCGCACCGACCTCGGCGGCAGCGATAATTTCCACAACGGCAAGGGCGGTACCTACGACTGCATCGCAATCATGAGCTACTACACCGTGTGCAGAGCCGTCACATCCTTCCGCGAGATCGAGGAAATGGAGGAAAACCTGATCCTGCCGTCGTTCCGTGTCCTTTCAAAATTCGTTGACTGCAACAAACCGTTCTGGCGGAAACTCATGTACAGAGCCTTCACCCGGGCAAAGGCAGGCTGCGATAAGTGGCACGACTACGAGATGAACGTTGCGCCCTACGAGGAGGGCAGACCCATATACTATGAGTTCACGGCCTGTCCGGCGGCGGAGTTTGCAAAAAAATTCGGTCTGACGGAGATCATGCCCGCTCTGTGCAACGTGGACTTTGCGTCCATGGAGCTCATCCGCGCGCGGCTCGTGCGCACGACGACCTGCGCAAACGGCAGCAAATGCGACTACACGATCTGCGGCGACAGGGACGAATATTTAAAGTTCCACCCCGAATACCGCGACGAGGCGGGATACAGGAGAAACAGGTGATCAAAAAACCGGCAATGCGTGAGCACTGCCGGTTTTTTCAGCTTGTCAAAAAAGTCCCTTGAGGGACTTTTTTGGCTGCACTTTTCCGCCGAACATTTTGAAAACGTTCAAAATGCTATTACCGAAATCCTTGAAATTTCAAGGATT
>CAVEAL010000020.1:0-44284 GCA_963613665.1 bacterium
AAGCATTTTGAATACTTTCAAAATGCTCGGCGGAAAAGTTTGTCAAAAAAGTCCCGCGAGGGACTTTTTTGACAAACTGAGGCACGGCCGCAGCCGTGCCTTTTTTAATAAAATAGTGTTGAAATATGCCCGGCGGGGTGATATTATATTACATACTTTTGTGACTAAGGAGCGGAGCTATGAGAAACGAAGCTGTGAATCTTTCCAAAAATGAAATGATGATGGTCATGCACGATCAGGAGCAGGAGATAGAAAAGCTCAAGGCTCAGGTCGAGGAGCTTCATACGAAGCTCGACGGATATGAGATTAAAATAAACGAGAGCGGCAGCCTTGCCGAAGCGTCGGCAAAGGTCAGCGGTCTGTTTGAGGCGGCGCAGCTCACGGTCGATACATATCTTGCAAATATGAAGCGCCGCGATGAAGAAGCCGAGGCCGTTTTTGCCGATGTTCAGAAGCAGGCAGAGCAGATAATCGCGGAGGCCGAGGATGTCGCCGCAAAGCGCCTTACCGCCGCCGATGCCGAGATAGAGGAAAAGTGGGCGGTCATAGAAAGCCGCCTGCTCGTCATGTACGAGTCGCATAAGGGCCTCAGGGAGCTTGTCGAGTCCGGCATATTCACAATTCCCGGCAAGAACTGAAAGTACCGCGAAAGCACTCATAAGTGAACAAAAACCTGTAGTTAAAATGACTACAGGTTTTTTCTTGCGGCTCTCGTTTTTTATACGCGAATCATAATCAAAAGATTGATAAAAACAACCGGACCTATTGTGCCGTCAAGATTTATGCAAAAAGCTTTGCAGACTCCGGCAAAATGAAGCCAGCCGGCCATGCTCGAAGATACCTGAATCTTACAATCAGCAAGTAATTAATTCGTTCCGCTTGAAACATTATTTAGCATATGATAAAATTAATCAGTTAGATGTAACGTGACTTATATAGCATTCCTGCACTTAATGTAAGCAAACGTTGAAATTTCAAGGATATCAGATGATGATATAAATTTATTCTTATGGAAAAGATAAGCTCAAGAAAAAATAAGATTATATGCCATCTGCGCTCGGCGGCGTCGAGCGCGGAATACCGCTCGGAATGCGCTCAGTTTGTCTGCGACGGGGAGAAAACGCTCCGTGAAGCGATTGAATACGGTGCGGAGATAAAGCATGTCCTCTGGCGAGAGGGAGCGCGGAGCATTGAGCTCCCGCCGGAGACGGAGCAGTACTGCGCACCGCCCGAGCTCGTCGAATACGCATCGCCGCTCAAATCCGGCCCGGGGCCGGTGTTTACCGTTGCTATGCCGAAGCAGAGCGCCGGTGAGCGTGTGATGCGCGCCATTGTTATCGAAAATCTTCAGGATCCCGGCAATGTCGGAACGATAATCAGAAGTGCGAACGCCTTCTGCATCGACGCGGTCATCATGGTCGGTGCGTGCGCGGATCTTTATAATCCCAAAACCGTCCGCGCAAGCATGGGCGCGATCTTCCGGCAGAAAGTGCTTAAAATGAGCATCGCTGAGCTTGACGAGTTCACACGCAGTCAGTGTCTGCCGCTGTTCGGTGCTGCGCTGAGCGATAAGGCCGCCGATATACGCAATGCCGAGCTTCACAGAAGTGCCGTCGCCATTGGCAGCGAGGGAAAGGGGCTTTCTCGCGAACTGTTGGATATCTGCGGCGGCGAACTTATAATACCGATGAACCCGAATTCCGAGTCATTAAACGCGGCGATAGCGGCATCGGTCATCATGTGGGAAATGTCGAGGTAGCGTATGAACGACGTTATTTATTGGCTGTGGCTTTCGACATCGCCGCGTATAGGTCCCAGAGCGATTAGCTCGCTGATAAAATACTACGGCAGCCCGGAGCAGATGTTTTTTGCGCCTCTGGGTGAGATAACGCGCCTTCTGCCGCGCAATATCGAGGGCGCAGAGGAGCTTGAAAAGCGTGATCTCGATGCCGCAAAGCGCATATTTGAAAAGTGCGACAATGACGGTATTGACGTAATAACGCTCAACGAGCCCTCTTATCCCGAGCGCCTGCGCAATATCCACCTGCCCCCGGCAGTCATATATGTAAAGGGCAGGCTGCCCGATATGGACGCAGAGCCCGCCATTGCAGTCATCGGTACGCGCAAGGCATCGCCCTACGGCATCAAAATGGGCATGCGAATGGGCTACGAGATAGCTAAATGCGGCGCGGTCGTCATATCCGGGCTCACCGCCGGCATAGACTCTGCCGCAGCCGAAGGTGCGCTCATGGCCGACGGCCGTGTTGTAGGCGTTCTCGGACTTCCCCACGAGCTTGATAAGAGCCGCTTTTCGCACGACGTCGTCATGCACGGCGCACTCATAAGCGAGTACGCGCCCGGCACAAAGCCCTACAGCTCGTTTTTCCGTGCAAGAAACAGGATAACCAGCGGACTTTCGCTCGGCGTTGCCGTCATAGAAGCGCCGCTCAAGAGCGGAACGCGCCTTTTCGTAAACGAGGCTGCCGATCAGGGAAAGGAGATATTTGCGGTTCCCGGCAATGCCGATCAGCCCAACTGCGAGGGTACGATCCTGCTGATAAAAGAGGGCGCAAAGCCCGTCACTAACGGCTGGGAGGTCGTCAGTGAATTTGCCGCGCTCTATCCCGCCAAGATAAGAAAAGCGGAATTTGAAATGCCGTCCGGAGTGCTCCCTAAGTCTGCCGCGAAGCCGCAAAAAGAGCCACCTGCCGAAAAATGCGCAAAAAAAGTTGTTGACAAGGCACCCGACGCGGCTTATATTGACTTGCAGAAACAATTGGAGAGCCTGAGTCCCGGTCAGCTGAAGATAATCGCAGCCATGGAGGAAGAGACGGTGCACGTCGATACGATCATCGAGCGCAGCGGTCTTGCACCGGCAAAGGTGCTCGCGGAGCTCACGCTCCTGCAGATAAAGGGCTGTGTCCGGCAGGAGACGGGCAAACGCTTTACATTAAATATTAAGATGAAATGAGGATACCCGATGCCCAGTGCAAAAAAGAACCTGGTCATAGTCGAGTCACCGGCCAAGGCCAAGACAATCGAGAAATATCTCGGAAGCGATTATAAAGTAGTTGCGTCCATGGGTCACCTGCGCGATCTGCCCAAGAGCACCCTCGGAATTGATATAGAAAACGATTTTGAGCCCAAGTACATCCCCGTGAAGGATCATAAGGAGATCATAGACGAGCTCAAAAAGCTCAGCAAAAACGCAAAGACCGTCTATCTTGCGACCGACCCCGACCGCGAGGGAGAGGCCATATCATGGCATCTTAAAGAGCTGCTTGCGCTTCCCGATGAAAGAGCAAGACGCGTTACATTCAACGAGATCACCAAAAAGGTCGTCACGGACAGCATCAATAAGCCCCGCGATATCGACAGCGACCTTGTCGATGCACAGCAGGCGCGCAGACTGCTCGACCGCCTTGTCGGCTACAAGCTCTCGCCGCTGCTGTGGAAGAAGATCCGCCGCGGCCTGTCGGCAGGCAGAGTGCAGTCGGTCGCAACGCGCATGGTCGTTGACCGCGAAAACGAGATCAGAAGCTTTATAAGCGAGGAATACTGGCTGCTTGACGCGGTGCTCGAAAGCGAGAGCAGCGCGAAATTCACGGCGCGCTTTTACGGAAAAGACGATAAGAAGCTCGAACTCAAGAGTGAGGACGAGGTTAACACCGTCGTAAACGCCACAAAAGACGAGCCGTTTACGGTCAAGACCGTAAAGCGCGGCAAAAAGCACCGCAGTCCCTCACCTCCGTTCATAACCTCTACCCTCCAGCAGGAGGCCAGCCGCCGCCTTGGCATGACGCCGCGCCGCACCATGTCCATCGCCCAGCAGCTTTATGAGGGTGTCGATATTACCGGCCACGGTACCGTCGGCCTTATAACCTACATGAGAACCGACTCTCTGCGTCTTTCCGATGAGGCGCTCATGGCGGCGAAAAACTATATAATCGCCCACTATGGTCAGGAATATTACCACGGCTCGTTCCGCGTGTATAAGACCAAGTCCGGCGCGCAGGATGCGCACGAGGCTATCCGGCCGACCAACATAGAGCTCAGCCCCGATGTCGTGCGCAAGGATCTTACTCCCGAGCAGTACAGGCTCTACCGCCTGATATGGGGCCGCTTCACCGCCTGCCAGATGGCAAACGCCGTGTACGACAACGTTGTTGTAGACGTTGAGTCGGCAGGCTATGATTTCCGCGCAAACTACTCCGAGCTCCGTTTCGCAGGCTATACCGCCGTGTACGAGGAGGGCAGGGACGAGGAGAGCGACGAGCCGCGCAGCAAGCTGCCGTCGCTTAACGAGGGCGAGCGCGTGTATCTTGAAAAAATGCTCCCCGAGCAGCAGTTTACTCAGCCGCCCGCGCGCTATACCGAGGCTACGCTCATCCGCGCAATGGAGGAAAAAGGCATAGGCCGCCCGTCAACCTACGCGCCGACCATATCTACGATAACCTCGCATGAGTATGTCGTGAAGGACGGAAAGTACCTCAAGCCCACAAATCTGGGCGAGATAGTCACGCAGCTCATGCAGGATCGTTTCCCCGACATTGTCGATCTTAAATTCACGAACCATATGGAGGAGCAGCTTGACGAGGTCGAGAGCGGCAAGCTCTACTGGAAGGAGCTGCTGCGCAGCTTTTACGGCGGCTTCAGCTCAGAGCTCGAGGAGGCCGAAAAGGCACTTGACGGCGTCAGGATCAAGGTCCCGGACGAGCTGAGCGACGAGTACTGCGATGTATGCGGCCGTCAGATGGTCGTAAAATCCGGGCGCTTCGGCCGCTTCCTCGCGTGCCCCGCATATCCCGAGTGCAGCTTTACAAAGCCTATCGTTGTAGAGATGCCCGGCAAATGCCCGAAGTGCGGCAGCCGCATCCTCAAGCGCACCTCGAAAAAGGGCAATACCTATTACGCATGCGAACGCGGCACGGACTGCCCCTGGCGCGGCACTGCGGCAGACGGCAGCGAGATAAAGGGCTTCATGACATGGTATGTTCCTACTAAGGACAACTGCCCGAGCTGCGGCAAAACTCTGTTCAAGCCCAGCGGGCGCGGCCGGCAGAAGGCATTTTGCATAAACGAGGAATGTCCTGAGTTCGTGCCGGAGGATAAGCGCGGCTATAAGAAAAAGGCCGCTGCCGACAGGAAAACCGACGAAAAAGCGGAAAAAAAGCCGGCGAAAAAGAAAACCGCGTCCAAAAAGGCTAAGGAATAATTATTATGAAAGAGGTCACTGTCCTCGGTGCGGGGCTTGCCGGCAGCGAATGTGCATGGCAGCTCGCAAAAAGAGGCATAACGGTACGGCTTGTCGAGATGAAGCCGGCAAAAATGACGGCGGCGCATACATCGGAATATTTTGCCGAGCTCGTGTGCTCAAACTCGCTGCGCAGCGATGAGCTCACGAACGCCGTCGGTCTGCTCAAGGCCGAAATGCGGAAAATGGGCTCGCTCATTATGGAAAGCGCGGATAATAACCGCGTTGCGGCAGGCGGAGCGCTTGCCGTTGACAGGGAGGGCTTTGCCCGGTACATAACGGATAAGCTGCATGCCTGCGAAAACGTTGAGATTGTTTCGGCCGAAGCTGCGGATTTTCCGCAGGGAGAGTGCGTCGTCGCGACCGGACCGCTCACAAGCGATGCGCTGGCCGATAAGATATCCGCGCTGTGCGGCGGCGAGGGACTGCATTTTTACGATGCGGTCGCACCCATAGTGACGCTTGAGAGCGTGGACATGCAAAGTGCGTTTTTTGCCTCGCGCTACGATAAAGGAACGGCTGATTATGTAAACTGTTCGATGGACGAGGCAGAGTACAAGGCCTTCGTCCGTGAGCTGTGCTGCGCTAAAGAGGCAGCCGTGCACGGCTTTGACGACGGCGGTGTTTTTGAAGGCTGCATGCCTGTTGAGGTCATGGCGCGCCGCGGAGAGGACACACTGCGCTACGGCCCCATGAAGCCCGTCGGACTGCGTGATCCGCGCACGGGGCGTGAAAATTACGCAGTCGTGCAGCTGCGGCGCGATAACGCCGACGGAACGCTGTATAACATAGTCGGCTTCCAGACGCACCTGACGTGGGGTGAGCAGAAGCGCGTGTTCTCGATGATACCGGCGCTCGGAAACGCGGAGTTTGTCCGCTACGGCGTCATGCACCGCAACACATATCTGAACAGTCCCAAGCTTCTCGACCGCTATTACAGACTCAGAAGTGATCCCCGGATGAGCTTTGCCGGACAGATGACAGGTGTTGAGGGATATGTCGAGTCGGCAGCATCAGGAATGCTCGTCGGCATTGAGACCGCCGCGCGCGTTCTCGGCCTTGAGCCCGTCAATTTCCCGCAGGAAACGGCTATAGGCGCACTGAGCCTGTATATATCCGGCGGCAGCGTCAGTGATTTCCAGCCCATGAACGTGAACTTCGGAATTATCTCGCCCCTCGGCTACCGTGTCAAGGGCAAGCGAAACAAAAACGCCGAGATCTCCGCAAGGAGTTTGGCAATTATAGATGAGCTTATGAAAAAGGAGGTCTTCGGCAGTGAAAATAATAGTTGATGCGATGGGCGGCGATAACGCACCCGAGGCCATAGTTAAGGGCTCTGTCCGCGCACGCGACGAGCTGGGTGTTGAACTTGTGCTCGTCGGACGTAAGGAAGAGATAGAAAAATATCTCGGAGAGGACAGAAGCGGCATCAGCATAGTCGATGCGCGGGAGGTCATCACCATGGAGGACGATCCGAGCACCGCGACGCGCCGCAAAAAAGACGCGTCAATGACGGTCGCGCTCGAGCTCCTGAAAAACGGCGAGGGCGCCGCGATGGTGTCGGCAGGCTCTACCGGAGCGCTGCTCACAGGCGCTACGCTTATCGTAAAGCGCATAAAGGGCATACGCCGCGCCGCGATGGCACCGATGCTGCCGAGCCGCGAAAACGGCATAATTCTCATAGACTGCGGCGCAAATGTCGAGTGTACACCGGAGTATCTGCTCCAGTTTGCGTATATGGGCAGCTATTACGCCCACAGAATGATGGGGCTTACCCAGCCGCGCGTCGGCCTTCTCAACATCGGCACCGAGGAGACCAAGGGCGGCGGGCTCCAGCACGAGACCTATAAGCTCCTGAAAGAGGCAAGCGAGGAGGGCAGGATCAACTTCGTCGGCAACGTCGAAGCGAGTACCATGCTTTTCGGTGGGGTTGACGTCGTCGTGAGTGACGGCTTTTCCGGCAATATCGTCCTCAAGACCGCCGAGGGCGTTGCCAAATGGCTGTTCACCGAGCTCAAGGGTATGTTCATGATGAGCACGAAAAACAAGCTTGCCGCAGCCGTCATCAAAAAGGACGTAAAGGGCATAGCCAAAAAGATGGACTCCAACGAGGTCGGCGGAACGGCCTTCCTCGGTATCTCGAAGCCCGTTATCAAGGCTCACGGCTCGTCAGGCGAAGCTGCGTTTTTTGCCGCAATACGTCAGGCAAAGGCGTTTGCCGAAGCCGGTATAGTTGAGGATATCGTGAAAAATGTCGATTACATGAAAATTTCGGAAGAAGCGTAATAAATTGAAGCAGTTAGAAGAAAAATTAGGATACAGATTCAGGGATCCGGCGCTTTTGAAAAACGCGCTTACGCACAGCTCCTATGCAAACGAAAACAGAGCAGAGGGTGTGCCCAGCAACGAACGGCTTGAATTTCTGGGCGACTCTGTGCTCGGCTTTGTGACTGCAAAGCATCTTTATGCCGTGCAGCCGGCCATGCCGGAGGGCAGAATGACGCGGCTTCGCGCTGAACTTGTGTGTGAGCACAGCCTGTACGGCGTCGCCCGTGAGCTGGGGCTCGGCGAGTACCTGCGAATGGGCCGCGGCGAGGAGAAAAACGGCGGCAGGGAGCGCGCATCGATACTTGCCGACGCGACCGAGGCCGTAATTGCCGCCATATTTATCGACGGAGGCATTGAACCGGCTGCGGACTTTATAGAGCGCCGCGTGCTCAGTCCCGAGGCCATACGCGCGCACCATGCGTCGGATTACAAAACTGAGCTTCAGGAGCTCGTTCAGCGCAGACCCGACCAGCAGCTCAGATATGCCGATGCCGGTGAATCCGGCCCCGACCACGATAAGCTGTTTATCTCCGAGGTCAACCTTAACGGAAAGATCGTCGGACGCGGCAGCGGAAGAACAAAGAAGGAAGCCGAGCAGGCAGCGGCCTGCATGGCGCTTGAAAGACTGAGTAAATGACAGCAAGAAACAGTATAATTCCCGTGTTTGTGCCGCACCTCGGATGCCCGAATGACTGCGTCTTCTGCAACCAGCGCAGGATCTCCGGCCATATAGAGCCCGCCACGGCACAGATCGTCAAAAATGCGATAGAAGATGCAGCCGCCTTGACCCCGCAGGGGACAAAGCGGCAGTTGGCGTTTTATGGAGGCAGCTTCACCGCCATACCGGAGGCGCACCAAGTCGAGCTTTTTGAGGCCGCACAGCCGTATCTTGAGGACGGAACGATCTGCTCGATACGCCTGTCCACCCGCCCGGATGCGATAGATGCAGCCGTACTCAAAAGACTTGAAAAATACGGTGTAACGGTCATTGAGCTCGGGGCACAGTCGATGTGCGACAGAGTTCTTGAGCTGTCCGGCCGTGGGCACGACAGCGCTGCGGTGGAAAATGCGTCGAGGCTCGTAAAGGCCGCGGGATTTGACCTCATTTTGCAGATGATGACGGGACTGCCCGGCGATACGGACGAAAGCTGTATCGAAACGGTGAAGAAGATAATCGCCCTCGAGCCGGACGGAGTGCGGATATATCCCACCGTCATTGTGCGCGATACCGTTCTGTGCGATATGTGGCGCGCGGGGACGTATAAGGAACATACGGTCGATGACGCCGTGCGCATCTGCGCAAAGATCGTGCCGATGTTTGAGACTGCTCAGATACCGATAATACGCATGGGCCTGAATCCCACGGAGGACCTGTCCGGCGGTGATGCTCTCGCGGGAGCGTATCATCCCGCCCTCGGTGAGCTCGTCCGATCCCGCATAATGCTGCAAAAGGCGCGCGTACTTCTTGCCGGTACCGCGCCGCGCAGCCGTGTCACGCTCGGTGTAAACCGCTCCGACGTTTCCAAAATGGTAGGGCAGCACCGCTGCAACGTGAAAGCGCTCACGGAGGAATTTTCGCTCAGGGAGCTCAAAATTCATGAAGCAAGTGTAAAAAGTGGCGAAATAAGCATTGTCAGTCTTGATTAAGGAACGGCTTTATTATAAAATATATTGAATGAACTGAAATAATGAGGTAGAACTTTTGTATTTAAAAGCACTCGAATTGCAGGGCTTCAAATCCTTTCCGGACAAGACCCTCATAAAATTTGAAAAGGATGTAACGGCG
The DNA here is from genome assembly GCA_963613665.1 of bacterium. Lineage (GTDB taxonomy): Bacteria > Bacillota > Clostridia > Oscillospirales > Oscillospiraceae > F23-B02. Next base: position 9,369 of record CAVEAL010000020.1, read on the forward strand.
ATAGTCGGTCCGAACGGTTCGGGTAAGTCGAACATATCCGACGCAATACTGTGGGTAATGGGCGAGCAGCGCTCAAAGACCCTGCGCGGCGGCAAGATGGAGGACGTTATCTTCGGCGGCACGGAAAAGCGCGGCGCGCTCGGCTTTGCTCAGGTAACGCTTATAATCGACAATACGGAGCATATATTCGACTGCGACAGCACAGAGCTCATGCTCACCCGTCGCTATTACCGCAGCGGCGACAGCGAATATTACATAAACCGTGAGGCCGTGCGCCTGAAGGATATAAACAGCCTGCTTATGGATACCGGCCTCGGAAGAGACGGCTACTCCATTATCGGACAGGGAAAGATAGCGGATATCGTATCCAACAAAAGCTCGGATCGCCGCGAGGTGTTTGAAGAGGCGGCCGGAATATCGCGTTACCGCAGCCGCAAGGAGGAATCCGAGCGAAAGCTTGAAAAAACGGAGGAGAACCTCCTTCGGATAAACGATAAGATCGATGAGCTTGAGCTTCAGGTCGAGCCGCTGCGCCGTCAGTCGGAGACCGCGAAAAAGTACCTCGTCCTGCGCGACGAGCTGCGCGTGCGCGAGATATCAGTCTGGATGGCGACGCTCGATAAGCTGCACGATCAGGCGCAGACCGTAAATGCCGATTACGAAACGGCAAAGTCCGAGCTTGACGAGGCTCACCGCAGCCTTGAGGCTCTGTACGCCTCCGCGGGAAGCATATCCGAGCGTATGCACGAAAAGGACATCGAGGCCGACAAGGCACGCGAGCGCCTTTCACAGACGGAGGCAAAAGCGGCCGACTGCGACTCGCGTGCTGCGGTGCTCAGAGCAAACATAAAAAGCAGCGGCGAATCCGTAGAACGCATGAAAAGCGACATTGCCGGAGCGCAGGCGCGCCTCGGCGAGATCGCCCGTCAGATCGAGGATAACGAGAACAAGGCAAACACGCTCGCGGAGAGTATATCCGGGCTGACGGATAAGGAAAAGAGCAGCGCGAACGTTATTGAAGGCTGCCGCATGAAGCTGCAAAGCCGCGAAAATGCCGCCGCCCAGCTCAGGGAAAAGGTCAATCGTCTGTCCGTTGACTGCCGCAGCATGGACGCGCGCATACACATGCTCTCGGAAATGGAAAAGGAGTACGAGGGCTTTTCAAAGGCGGTCAAGACCGTTATGCGCGAAGCGGGCAGGGGAAACCTGCGCGGAGTTCACGGGCCTGTTGCGAACCTTATAAAAACTGACAACGAGTATGCCATGGCAATAGAGACGGCTCTGGGCGCTGCCATGCAGAACATAGTCATCGACACGCAGAACGACGGCCGCAGCGCCATTGAGATGATCAAGCGCCTTGATTCCGGCCGCGCGACCTTCCTGCCGGTGGACACCGTCAGAGGCAATATCATGAAGGACGCGCCTGTTAACGATCCGGGCTTCGTGGGTGTTGCATATGACCTTGTGAACTTTGATAAGCGCTACGACGGCATATTTGCAAACCTTCTCGGCAGAACGGTGGTTGCAGAAACGCTGGGCGATGCCGTGCGCATGTCGAAGGCAAACGGCAACCGCCTGCGTATAGTAAGCCTCGACGGTCAGCTCATAAACGCCGGCGGCTCCATGACCGGCGGCAGCGCCGCCCGCGGTACGGGCATACTGTCTCGCGCAAACGAGCTTGAGGAGCTGAAAACACGCAGACAGAGCCTCGGCAAGCAGTATGACGCGGCTCAGACTGAGCTTGAAAAATCGGTAAACGCACTGTCCGGACTCAGATACGAGCTTGATGCCGCGATAGAGGAGCGCGCCGGGATACAGCGCGACAAGGCCTCGTGCGAGGCCGAGATGCGTGCGACCAAGGCCTCCGCCGGGCAGCTGAAGGCTCTGTCGGACAGCCTGTCGGGCGACAGTGAGCTCAGAAAGGCCGCTATAGAAAAGGCCCAGCGCAGCTGCGAGGAGATAAACGCGCAGCTCGAGGCCGTTTTGAAGCAGCACGATGATATCATGGCTCAGGCCGAGAGAATAAAGGCCGAGATAGCGGAGATAAACGCGAAGCGCCTTGAGCTTGAAGGCCGCAGAACCAAGGCGGACAAGGACAGTCAGGAGTCTAACCGCCGCCTGCTGGAGCTTGAGCGCAGCGTCGCAAAGCTTGAGCAGAAAAAGCTTTCCGCGGAGATGGAGGAAAAACAGATCCTCGATAAGCTCTGGGACAACTACGAGCTGAGCCACTCTGCGGCTCAGCAGCTGCGCCAGCCGGTGGAAAATCTTCAGAAGGAATCGCGCGGCATAAGCGATCTGCGCCGCCAGATATCGGCTCTCGGTACGCCGAATATAGGTGCTATCGAGGAATTTGAGCGCGTAAACACCCGCTATGAGTTCCTTACGGGTCAGCGCAGTGATATAGAAAAGGCGAAGAAAGAGCTTCTGGCAATAATAAACGACGTAACAAACGAGATGAAAGAGGTATTCCTCGGCCAGTTCAAGCTTATTGACGAGAACTTCCGGGAGACCTTCCTTGAGCTCTTCGGCGGCGGCAAGGCCTCCGTCATACTCGAGGACGAGAACGATCCTCTCGAATGCGGCATCGAGATAAAGGTGCAGCCGCCCGGCAAGGCGGTGTCAAATATTAGCCTCCTGTCCGGCGGAGAGAAGGCGTTCGTTGCGATAGCCCTTTACTTTGCGATACTCAAGGTGCGGCCGACGCCGTTCTGCGTAATGGACGAGATCGAGGCCGCGCTCGACGAGGCAAACGTCATCCGCTACGCCGAGTATATGCGCAGAATGTGCGACAGGACGCAGTTTATAGTTATAACCCACCGCCGCGGCACGATGGAGGAGGCAGACCATCTCTACGGCGTGACGATGCAGGAAAAGGGCGTTTCCAAGGTAATAGAGCTCGATCTCGACCAGGCGCAGCGCTCGATCGAAAATGACTGAGGAGGAACACGATGGGCTTTTTTGATAAAATGTTTTCCGGCCTTTCAAAGACCAGAAAAAATATTGAGGAGCTTGAAGAGGTATTCCGCAATTACGATATCGACAGCGAGGATTTCTACGACGAGCTTGAGGAAATGCTCATAATGGCCGATGTCGGCGGAGAGACGACGGCTCAGATAATGATGGACTACAAGCGCATACTCCTGCGCCGCTATATAAATAAGGGCGTGCAGGCGAAGGAGGCCTTCGTCGAATATATGCGCGACATGCTCGGGACTATGGATACGGGCCTCAGGCTCACGACGAAGCCGTCTGTTATCCTCATGGTCGGCGTAAACGGCGTAGGCAAGACAACGACCATCGGCAAGCTGTCAGCAAGCCTCAGGGCCGAGGGTAAGAACGTCCTGCTGTGTGCCGGAGATACCTTCCGCGCCGCCGCAGCCGAGCAGCTCGGTGTGTGGGCGGAGCGCTCGGGCTCCGATATCGTGCGCCACGAGGAGGGCAGCGACCCGGCAGCGGTCGTGTATGACGGCCTTTGCGCCGCAAAGGCTCGCGGCACGGACGTCGTGATAATAGATACCGCCGGCCGGCTGCACAATAAGGCAAACCTTATGAACGAGCTCAACAAGATAGCGCGAGTCGTCCGCCGCGAGCTTCCGGATGCCGATGTCGAAACGCTCATGGTGCTCGACGCGACGACAGGACAGAACGGCCTTATTCAGGCAAAGCAGTTTCTTGAGACCGCCGGTATCACCGGCATCGTGCTCACGAAGCTTGACGGCACTGCAAAGGGCGGTATAGTTTTCGCCATATCAAACGAGCTCAAGCTCCCCGTAAAATACGTCGGAGTGGGCGAGGGGATTGACGATCTCATACCGTTTGACCCCAAAAACTTTGTGGAGGCGCTGTTTAAATAATGAAGCTCATACTTGCAAGCAATAACGAGAAAAAGCTCAGAGAGCTAAAGGCGATATTGTCCGACATGGACGTTGAGATACTCTCGCAGCGCGAGGCAGGCTGTAATTTTGAGGTCGATGAGACCGGCACTACATTTGCAGAGAACGCGTATCTCAAGGCAAAGGCCGTCTTTGACGCAACGGGCGAGGCCACCGTCGCCGACGACTCGGGACTTATGGTGGATGCGCTGGGCGGCGAGCCCGGCGTATACTCGGCGCGCTATGCTCCCGGCGGACATGACGCAAGCGACAAAGAAAAATACATGTATCTTCTGTCAAAGTTAGAGGGCGTGAGCAACAGGAAGGCAAAATTCGTTTCCTCCATATGCTGTCTGCTGCCCGGCGGAGCGGAGATACGCACCGAGGGTGAGTGCCCGGGGCAGATACTCACCGAGCCGCACGGCGAAGGCGGCTTCGGCTATGACCCCGTTTTCATGCCCGACGGCTATCCCGACAGCATGGCCGTGCTCGGTCAGGAGACGAAAAACAGAATATCACACAGGGCGCACGCGCTCGCAAAATTCAAAACGGAACTGAGGAAAATAAATGGCACTGACAAGTAAGCAGAGAGCCCAGCTCAGGGGCATTGCAATGAACGAGGACACGATCATCCAGATCGGCAAGGGCGGAATAACGGAGAACACCGTGACGCAGGTAAAAGACGCGCTCAAGGCGCGCGAGCTCATAAAGGGACGCGTTCTCGAAAACAGCCTTCTTACGGCGCGCGAGGCTGCCGACGCTCTGGCGGCGGCCTGCTCGGCAGAGACCGTGCAGACGATAGGAAGTAAGTTCGTCCTGTATAAACGCAACGAGAAAGAGCTTAAAATAGCTCTTGTAAAAGACAAGAAAAAATGAAGATCGTAATTTACGGCGGAAGCTTCAACCCGCCGCACTGCGGGCATGTCGAGGCGGCATATGCCGTGTCCGAGTGCCTCAGACCGGACAAAATGCTTATAATACCGGCGAGCATACCGCCGCACAAGGAGCTTGCCGGAGGCAGCCCCGACGCTGCCGAGCGCCTTGAGCTCACAAAGCTTGCCTTTGACGGTGTTCCGAACGCCGAGGTGACGGATATCGAGCTCATGCGCGAAGGAAAAAGCTACTCGGCAGATACGCTCGAGGAGCTTATGAAGCTCTATCCCGGCGCGGAGTTTACCTTTGTCATGGGCAGCGATATGCTCTTCAGCTTTGAGGAGTGGTACAGGTTCCGCTTTCTGCTGGAGAATATGACTTTGGGCGTATTCTGCCGCAGTGAGGGCGAGGATGCGCGAATTATGGAACATGCCGGCTATCTTAAACGTCAATACGGTGCAGACTGTGTGTTCATAAATCACGAGCCCAGGCCCATGTCCTCGTCGGATATCCGCGATATGCTGCCGAACAGGCGCGGCGCGTCGTATCTGCCGGAGCCTGTATATGCGCGCATAATAAAAAACGGAGACTATGACGCAAAGCCGGAGCTCTACTGGCTGCGCGAAAAGGCCTATGCCATGCTTGCACCGAAGCGCGTTGCCCACGTCGTCGGAGTCGAGTCGGAGGCGGTCACTCTCGCCAATCACTGGGGAGAGGATCCTGAAAATGCTGCGGAAGCCGGAATTCTGCACGATATTACAAAAAAACTTGTATTATCCGACCAATTGATATTGTGCAGGAAGTATGGTATCATAAACGACACCGAAGAGGAGAAGAACGTGAAGCTTCTTCACGCAAAGACGGGCGCAGCACTGGCGAAGGATCTTTTTAACATAAGCTCCGAGGTCTACGATGCCATCCGCTGGCACACCACCGGCAAGCCCGACATGACTCTCCTTGAAAAGATCGTCTACATGGCCGACTATATCGAGCCTAACCGTGATTTCGAGGGCGTGGACAAGCTCAGAAGGCTTGCTTACGAGGATCTCGATGCAGCAATGACGCTCGGGCTCGAAATGAGCCTTGAAGATATCAGAAGCTACGGGCAGGAGCCGTACTATGCTACTGCCGAGGCCTATGAGTGGTATAAAGAACATACGGCTCAGCAATAACGGCAGGGGTGCCGAAAGAGAAGGGAAAACAATATGCAGCTATTCGGAGGCAAAAAAAACGGCAAGCACTCAGACAGCGGCCGCACGACCGAAAGATACGACGATTACGACTATGATTACGCCGAGCAGCCGGCGCAGCCGCAGCGCAGTGCTCAGGACGGCGGCAGGAAGCCTAAGAAAAAGAAGGGCAAGGCCGGCAAGGTAATACTTATAATCCTGCTCTGCCTCGTCATTCTGCTTGCGGCGGCCTATGTGTACATCGAGTATTTCATGGCAGCGCCCGACAGCAATAAGGAAGGCATCAATAATAACAACGGCGAAGCGCCCGTCAATACGGTTGACGGCAGAAAGCCGGGCGTGTATACGCTGCTCGTCGCGGGCGTCGATGTTGTCAGCAATAATACCGACACCATTATGGTAGGACAGCTCGACACGGTAAACCACACGCTCAATGTCGTGAGCATCCCGCGCGATACGCTCACGAACCTCTCGCATGAGGTGAAGAAGGCAAACTCCGCTTATCACTATGCAGCTTACTATTCCGGTATACAGAGCAGCTCATACTACGGCTGCGACCCGATCGAGACCATGCGCGAGGAGCTCATCAAATCCTTCCTCGGCTTTGACGTTGACGGATATATCCTCGTCAACATGGACGCGGCTGCGGATGTTGTCGATGCCATAGGCGGAGTAGAGTTTGACGTTCCCTCCGGTATGGATTATGACGACCCGACGCAGGATCTGCACATTCACATACCCGCGGGTCAGCAGACCCTCAACGGCGAGCAGTTCGTGCAGCTCATGCGCTTCAGAAGCGGCTATGCCGGCGGCGATATACAGCGCATTGATATGCAGCATGAGCTTCTGATGGCCGTTGCCAGCCAGATGATAAGCCTCAATAATATCCCCAATCTCACCGAGGTCATAAGCATCGTAAGCAATAATATGCAGACGAGCCTGAGCTCCGAGAACATGCTCTACTATGCGAAGGAATTCCTGAAGCTCGACAGCAGCAATATCAATTTCTACACCATGCCCGGCAACACCAACGGCAGTGTGTTCGGCGCAAGCTATGTATTCTGCGATATCGACGCATGGCTCGATATGGTGAACGATTGCCTCAACCCGTGGGAAACCAGGGTAACGACGGAAAACGTCAATATCGTCACCTATGAAAACGGCAATTTCTACTCCACTACGGGCGAACTCAAGGGCGGTGTTTCCTCGTTCTTGAATTACAGCGCGTCGAGCTCCATGGGCTCGGCAAGCGTCCTGCCGTACACCGGCAGCTCAAGTCAGACAAATTCAGACAGTAAGGATGATGACGAATGATGACACCAAGCGAGGTCGTTAAGATCGCCGCCAAGGCGCTCAACGACAAAAAAGGCAAGGATATAAAGATCCTCAAGACCGACAAGCTCACATCCCTGTGCGACTATTTTGTCATCTGCACAGGTACATCCTCAACGCATATAAAAACTCTTACAGACGAGATCGACAAGGCCATGAGCGAGGCAGGCGAGCCTCCCATCCGCCGCGAAGGTTACCGCAGCGGCAGCTGGGTCCTTCTTGATTTCGGCTGCGTCGTGGCACATGTGTTCACAGAGGAAGCCCGCGACTTCTATAATCTTGAGCATCTGTGGTCAGACGCCGAGGAGCTCGAGCTCTCATCCCTTATAGGCCCCTGCTAAGGGGCGTTCGGACAAAAATATACTATAAGGGAGTCAAAATTAAAAATGAAATACGATTTCACGGCTATCGAAAAGAAATGGCAGAAAAACTGGGAAGAGACCAAGCCCTATGCGGCAGTGACTGGCGATAATACCCGTCCTAAGTTCTACGGACTTATAGAGTTCCCGTATCCCTCCGGTCAGGGCCTGCACGTCGGTCACCCGCGCCCCTTTACGGCGATGGACATCGTCACGCGCAAAAAGCGCATGGACGGCTACAATGTCCTGTTCCCGATAGGCTTTGACGCCTTCGGTCTGCCGACCGAGAACTACGCCATCAAGAACCATGTGCATCCGGCAAAGGTCACGGCCGACAATATCAAGACCTTTACATCCCAGCTCAAGATGCTCGGCTACGGCTTCGACTGGGACAGAGCGGTTGATACCACCGATCCCAAATACTACAAATGGACGCAGTGGATATTCCTCCAGATGTACAAGCACGGCCTTGCCTACAAGACAACCATGCCAGTCAACTGGTGTACCTCCTGCAAGTGCGTGCTTGCAAATGAGGAGGTCGTTGACGGCGTGTGCGAGCGCTGCGGCAGTGAGGTCATCCGCAAGGAAAAAAGCCAGTGGATGCTGCGCATAACAAAATACGCCCAGCGTCTTATCGACGATCTGGACGATGTCGATTATATCGAGCGCGTCAAGATACAGCAGCGCAACTGGATAGGCCGCTCAACCGGCGCCGAGGTCACCTTCAAGACCAATATAGGCGATGAGGTCACCGTTTACACGACCCGCGCCGACACTCTTTTTGGTACGACCTATATGGTCATATCTCCCGAGCATCCGCTGCTGGGCGAGTGGAAGGACAAGATCAGAAACTGGGACGAGGTCGAGGCATATCAGAACGAGGCTGCGCATAAGTCCGATTTCGAGCGCGGCGAGCTGAACAAGGAAAAGACCGGCGTTCGTCTCGACGGCATTGAGGCGGAAAACCCGGTTACTCATAAGATGCTGCCCATGTTCGTTTCCGACTATGTCCTCATGGGCTACGGCACCGGCATCGTCATGGGCGTTCCCGGCCATGATCAGCGCGACTGGGAGTTTGCGACAAAGTTCGGTCTGCCCATCGTCGAGGTCGTCTCCGGCGGCGATATCACCAAGGAGGCCTTCGTCGCAAAGGACGACAGCGCCGTCATGGTGAACTCGGGCTTCCTCAACGGCATGACCGTAAAGGAAGCGATCCCCGCAATGAAAAAATACGTCGTCGAGCAGGGAATAGGCAAGGAAAAGGTAAACTACAAGCTGCGCGACTGGGTGTTCTCCCGCCAGCGCTACTGGGGCGAGCCCATCCCGATGGTAAACTGCCCGAAGTGCGGCTGGGTGCCCGTTCCGGAGGAAGAGCTCCCGCTGCTCCTGCCGGACGTTGAAAACTACGAGCCGACCGACAACGGCGAGTCTCCCATCGCAAAAATGCGTGACTGGGTCGAAACGACCTGTCCCATGTGCGGCGGCAAGGCCGAGCGCGAGACCGATACGATGCCCCAGTGGGCAGGCTCAAGCTGGTACTTCCTGCGATACATGGATCCGCATAACGACAAGGCTCTTGCCTCCAAGGAGGCGCTTGAGTACTGGTCGCCGGTCGATTGGTACAACGGCGGCATGGAGCACACGACACTGCATCTGCTGTACTCCCGTTTCTGGCACAAATTCCTGTACGATATCGGCGTTGTGCCGACCAAGGAGCCTTACGCCAAACGCACGAGCCACGGCATGATCCTCGGCGAGGGCGGCGAAAAAATGTCGAAGTCCCGCGGCAACGTCGTAAATCCCAATGACATCGTCGCACAGTACGGTGCGGATACGATGCGTCTGCACATCATGTTTATCGGCGATTTTGAAAAGGCCGTATCTTGGTCAAACGAGGCAGTCAAGGGCTCGAAGCGCTTCCTTGACCGCTGCTGGAACCTCATGGAGCTTGCACAGGACGGCGACGGCTATTCGGCAAAGAACGAGTCGATCATCCACAAAACGATCAAGAAGGTCGGTACCGATATAGACGAGCTGAAAATGAACACCGCAATAGCGGCGCTCATGACCATGGTAAACGAGTTCTATTCAAACGGCTGCACAAAGGGCGAGGTCAGGACTCTTATCCTCATGCTCAGCCCCTTTGCACCGCATATCGCTGAGGAAATGTGGGAGCTCATGGGCTTTGCGGCTCAGGAGGGCAAGATGGCCATGCAGATGCACTGGCCGGAGTACGACGAGGCAAAGACCGTCGATGCAACGCGCGAGATGGCAGTTCAGGTAAACGGTAAGCTCAAGAGCACCATCACCGTCCCGTCCGACTCCGACGACAGCGTCATTATTGAGGTCGCCTGCGCCGACGAAAAGATAAAGCGTCTGATGGAGGGCAAGCAGCTTTTCAAGACCATAGTCGTAAAGAATAAACTTATAAATCTTATCATAAAGTAAAGGTTGACATTATGCCCGAATGTGAGTATAATATCAACGTTAAGCCATGAATTTGGCCCTTAAAGCGTCGAAAGACGTATATGGAGGGAGTGAAATAAATGTCTGAAGTCTATGTCAAGGAGAACGAATCTCTGGACAATGCTCTTAAAAGATTTAAGCGCAGCTGTGCCAAGGCCGGTGTACTGGCTGATCTGAGAAAGAAGGAGTACTACCAGAGCCCCAGCGTCAAGCGCCGCAAGAAGAGCGAGGCAGCACGCAAGAACAAGAATAAGCGTTACTACTGATAACGCAAGCAAAATTCCGCATCGAAAGATGCGGAATTTTTTTTATGCTCAGAGTGCTTTTTTGGCCGGTCAACAGGCTGTTTATTGACATTTTCTCTCGCATTACTGTATAGTGAAATCACAAAGGGAGGCGATGCGCAATGGAAATGAACAAAACAGGGAGGCTTATCGAGCAGATGCGCAGGGAAAAGAACATGACGCAGGCTGAGCTTGCCGACGCTGTCGGCGTATCGAAGCAGGCCGTTTCAAACTGGGAGCGCGGCAAGCGATTCCCCGACGTTTCGCTCATAGAATCTCTTTCCGAAACGCTCGGCGTGAGCGCGGCGGAGCTTATAAAGGGCGAGCGCATACAAAAATCGAACATCGAGGAGCGCGAGGTCACTCAGCTCGTTTTTGACGCGCTGAGGGTGCAGAAGCGCGAGCTTGACCGCCGCTGGAGGCTCATAACGCTCATCTTCGTTGCGCTGACGGCCATGCTCTGCCTCGGCCGGGAGTACGCGTTTTTCTTTGATAAGCTGATCCTGCTCAATTTCGGAACATGGAGCGCCTTTGCAATGCTCATAGCCGTCGCTTTCGGCTGCGCTGTTCGTTATTTCAGCGCTGATAAGGAAAGCTTTTATAAAACAGCCCTCGGCGCGATGGCGGCGTGGATAGTCAGCGAGGCCTTTGCCGCGATAGGCTTTAAAAATGACCTTGTGTCGGTCATCGGACTGGTCACATTTGCCGCGGAAATGGCCTGGTATGTCCTATGCGGCCTCGCCGGAGCCTGGGCGACGCACGCGGTGATGTGGGTTCTGAAATTTAAAAAGTGAAAATTGAATTGATTGTTTATATAAAAAGAAGCGGAGGGTGATATCATATGAAGTGTAGACTGTTAGGGAGTGAAATATTTGAATAGAGACAATTCAATTATTAAGCCGAAGATAAGAATAATTGGCTTGTGCGCCTTGTCAGCCTATGAGCTCGTGCTGCTTATAATAATGCTCGTCGCGGCAAATGCCGTCGGCTTTGGGACGTATGTTGTCGATAAGGGGCTTGTCGCGACGGTATCAACGCCGCTGCTGCTCGTTCTGTTCCTGCTTGCGCTTATTTATGAGATACGGCGTTTTTGGGGCAAAAGCCGAAACCGATGGGGAAGATACGCGCTCTGCGCAATTGCCGCCGTGCTGATAGTCGGGAGCACGGTTTGGTACGCATTTCACTCACCCGTGGGCGGAAAGCAGCTGCTCACGCCGATGCGCCAATACGCAGGCGACCTGAGCGCGCCGCTTTTGGCGGATATCTCGCCTGACGAGAACGCGGAGCTTGAAGCCTGGATAGAGAAAGACCCCGCGGAAAACGACGGCCACGTGGTTTATAACAAAAGCGATCTTGCCGCTGAGATCATCAGCACTCAGCAGGATGTGCCGCCCTTTGCAGGACCCCGGGAGGGCTTTGCCGTCCAAGAAAACTATTACAGCACAAAGCTGTATTCCGACTGCGCGAGCGAGCGCGTGGTGCGGCTGCTCGTGAACGCGTGGGACTATCCGACATCGCAGGAGGGCACGCTAAGTAACGACGTAAGCTTTAAGCTCTCGGAAAACGACGGTCAGCACCTGATAATTTGGCGCGGACCGAACGTGCTCGAGGTCGATTACTCCGGCGCTGCAAGCCTTGCGGAGCATTTGGAGCTTTACGCAAGCGCCATATCCAAGGAGGGCAACAAATGAAAATAACAGCATGCCCGTTCTGCGGCGGCGCGGCGGAGAGAGGATATATACAGTCCTCGCGCCAGATAATTTGGAGCGGCGAAAAGAAAGAAGGATTCTTTCTCGCCGGTGACGGAGACATTAAGATAACAGAAGGAACTCTGAAACCGGTAATTGCCGAGAGCTTTGCCTGCCCCAAGTGCAAAATTATATTTACGCCGATCGAATAAAACAAAAACCCACCTTGCGCTAAAAACGCAGGGTGGGTGATTTTTATATCTCGCCGAGTACGGCACAGACGGCGTCAAAGGCCTTCTGTGCGGCAAAGGCGACGTTTTTCTCAAAGCTGCCGAGACCCGCTTCGTCCTCAGTGTCGGATATGGCGCGGATGCAGTTAAACGGAACTTTCATCGCTCTGCACACATGTGCCGCCGCGGCGGTCTCCATATCGCAGCACACGGGGTCAAAGCGCTCTATTATGCTCTCGCGCCCGTCGCTTTCGATAAACACATCGCCTGTGACGGTGCGGCCGCACAGAAGCCCTTGAGAGCGGCCGATCTCAACTATATCCTGCGCACAGGCAAAATCGGGCTCAATGGCGCTCGGATGATAGTCGATGATGAGCTGCCGCGGCAGGTCGTGATAGACGCAGTCTGTTATCATGATGCACTGGCCTATGTGAACTCCGCTCTTTATCGCTCCTGCGACACCGGACATGATGACTCTGTCTGCGCCGCAGTCGCGGATAAGCGTCATGGCGCCGAGGGCCGCGTTTACCTTTCCGAGTCCGCAGAACACGGCGGACACCTCATGCCCGCACAAAACGCCGTCGGCACGTATCATCCCGTGCACTGCACTCGCCTTGCCGCCGAGCGCGGCCTTATACGGCTCAAATTCCGGCGCGCATGCGCATAGTATTCCTGTTTTCATTCTTCAACCTCCCACGGTAAAACTACGGCTGCGTATTCGTGTCCGACCTCCGGCAGGAACTTTTCCGTAATATCGGCAGTCTTTATCTTTAATGTGGATGTGTTGATGCACGGATGGCAGCCTATGTATTCGTCCTTCAAAAGATCCCCGTCGATAATAAGATGCACCCTGCCATTGTCATTCATGAGCCCCAGCACGCTCACGGAGCCCGGCGTTATGTCCAGCAGCTCCTGCATGTGCTCGGGGGAGGCAAACGATAGCCGCGCCGTCCCTATCTGCTTTGAAAGAAGCTTTGTCTTAAAAGGCTTGTCTCCGGGCATTAGCAGCAGATAAAACTCGGTCTGCTGGCGGTTCGTGAGAAAGAGGTTTTTACAGATCTTCGCGCCGAGCGTTTTTTCTATCTCATGGCAGGCCTCAATGGTATCGGCGTGCTCGTGGTCGACCCTTCCGTAGCCAATGCCGAGCCTGTCGAGCATATCATAGCAGCGCTGCTCCTTCGGCAGACGCTCATCGTAGTTTTCGGGTCTGCCGCTGTAAAGCTGTGATGTTTCCATTTTCATTTACCTCTTGTTTGACGGCAGCCAGATGCGGTTTGCCTCGGCTGCCTTGATAAGCTCATCGCGGAAGTCCGGGTGAGCGATGCTTATGAGCGCGTCGGCGCGCTCCCATGTGGTGAGCCCAGCGAGGTTCACGACACCGTACTCGGTTGCGACGTAATAGGCAAGCGATCGAGGTGTGGTTATGATATCGCCGGAGAAGGTCGGAACTATGCGGCTGTGCATGACGCCGTTTTTATCCGTGTGCGTACTGCTCATGCAGATAAATGCCTTGCCGCCGCGCGACATCTGCGCTCCGCACACGAAGTCGAGCTGACCGCCCGTGCCGCTTATCTGCCGCGTTCCGGAGCTTTCCGAGCTTATCTGGCCGTAGAGATCTGCACCGATGCAGGCGTTAATGGACACCATGTTGTCGTTCTGCGCGATCACATATGGGTCGTTTACATACGATAGAGGATAGCCGAGATAGTCGGGATTATCGTTGAGCCAGGCATTGAACTCATGACTGCCGATGGCGAGGCCGAGCACACCCTTGCCGGGGTGCAGCGTCTTTTTCCTGTTTGTGAGCTTTCCTGCCTTGAACATGGCAAGATATCCGTCCGAGCACAGCTCCGTGTGCATGCCGAGATCCTTGAGATCGCTGTCTGCGATGAGCTCACCGAGGGCGTTCGGCATACCGCCTATACCGAGCTGCACGCAGGCGCCGTTTTCTATATACGGCAGCAGCAGATTTGCTATTTTGATATCCGTCTCTGTCGGCGCAGGGTTCGGCATCTCAAAAAGAGGAGGATCGCCGGTCTCGACTATATGATCGACCTCGGAAATGTGAATCCTTGCTTCCACGCTGCCCTTTATGCGCGGAATGTTTCGGTTTACCTCGACAATGACGATCTTGGAATTGCCAGCTATGCATTTTGACAGACCCAGCGACGGCCCAAAATAAAAATACCCCTCGTCGTCAATGCCGGATACTGCGGCCATGCATACATCCGACGTGAGAAAATTTTTGTAGTACCACGCTAAATTCCTGAACACCATCGGCTCAAAAAATGCTCTGCCCATGTCGCACATTTTCCGCTCATAGCCGGAGCAATGCCATGTGTTGTATACAAAATGCTCCATCTCCGGGTCGCACTCGATGACCTGTATGGGGCCGAAAATGAGGTCGCCGCGTATCTTGACGCTCTTGAGCTCATCGCGCCGCCTTGCCAGCGCAGCATCGCACACGGCGGGAAAACCGAGGTTGGATGTGTATTCGACCCAGTCGCCGCTTTTTACGCATTTGACAGCCTCGTCGGCGCTTGTGAGCTTTTCGCTGTATTCACTTAAAAAGTCCATGTCAGACCTCCTAACTGTAGTGGCTATATTATCGCATATTTTCGTCAGCCGCGCAACTTGTAAAAAAACGAGCCGGGGTATATAATTATTTATCATTTTTTCGAGGGATGCATATGAGGCTTTGCAGTGCGCAGGAACTTGATACGGTAAAGACCTTTGAGTGCGGTCAGTGCTTCCGCTGGAACCGCGGCGACGACGGCGTTTACAGAGGCGTTGTGGACGGATATTACGCCGAGGTCTCGGTGAAGGGCGGAGAGGTTTACATAACATCAGACGCACCTGAGGATATCTGGCCGCGTTATTTTGACCTTGAGACCGATTATGCCAAAATAAGCCGCGCATTTAAGGGGCAGTATCTTGAAAAATGCGTCAGCTACGGCAGAGGCATACGCATACTGCGTCAGGACGGCTGGGAGGCACTGTGCTCGTTTATCATATCCCAATGCAATAACATAAGCCGCATAAAGGGCATTGTTGAGCGCCTGTGCGAAAGCTTCGGCGATGAGATACGCACAGGGGATAAGCTCTGTTACTCGTTTCCGGGCGCCGAGCGCCTGGCGGCCCTTGAGCCCGAAGAGCTTGCCTGCATACGAGCAGGCTACAGAGCGGAGTACATCGTCTGTGCCGCGCGTGCCGTTGCAAACGGCGATATAGACCTTGAGGCGCTGAGAAAATGTGATTACAGACAGGCGATAAAAACGCTGCGCACTGTGCGCGGTGTCGGCGAGAAGGTCGCAAACTGCGTCGTGCTGTTCGGCCTGTGGCATACGGAGGCGTTTCCGATAGACGTCTGGATGAAGCGGGCGCTCAAGGAGAACTTTCCGCCCGATTTTCAGCCTGAGTCGCTCGGACACTATGCGGGGCTTGCCCAGCAGTACATTTTTTATTACGCGAGAAGCGGAGGTAAGGAACGGTGAAATACAAGCTTATAGCGGCAGACATGGACTCAACGTCCCTGAATTCAAAAAAGGAGCTCACGCCGAGAACCGTGGCGGCCATGGAAAGGGCGATAGAGCAGGGCAAGACCGTAGCATTTTCTACGGGCCGCAGCATCAGCCTCGTGCAGCCGTATATTGACATGGTTCACGGAATGCATTATGCCATTACCGGTGCCGGTGCTTCGGTCATAGACACATATACGAATGAGAAAATTCTCTATAAAACTATAGACCCCGAGACAATAAAATACATAGCCGCCCGTGCGGCGGGCTATGTCATGCCCATACTCTTTATTGACGACAAGACCTACAGCAGCTCGTGGTGCGTCGATAACTGTGCCGACTTCGGCCTGAGCGCGTATGAACCCATATACAGGCAGGGTATGCAGCTGGTTGACGATGTGTTTGCCATGTTCATGGCTGACCCCGGGCCTGTCGAAAAGCTCAACCTGTTCTTTGCCGAGGACGGCGAAGCCGACAGGGTGTACGAACAGATAAAAAACCTGCCTGTGAGCTTCACCTGCCATGCGCCGCACTGCCTTGAGATAAACGCGGACGGTGTGAGTAAGGCAGGCGGGCTGCGCGCCCTGTGCGATGCTCTCGGCGTCGATATGTCCGAGTGCATAGCCATAGGCGATGCACAGAACGATGAGGACATGCTCAAGGCCGCCGGGCTCAAGGTCGCAATGGCAAACGGCAGCGACAGAGTCAGGGCAATTGCCGATATTATCGCTCCCGACTGTGACAGCGACGGCGTGGCGGCCATAATTGAACAATATTTGCTTGATTAGATAAAATTATTATAGTATAATAAACTGATAGTCTGACTTTTGGAGTGAGCGTTATGAACGAGAAAATAATGCAGCTTAAAAAATGGATAGACGACAGTGACAACGTCGTGTTTTTCGGAGGAGCCGGAGTCTCGACGGAAAGCGGCATACCGGATTTCCGCAGCGTTGACGGCCTGTACAATCAGAAATGGAAGTACCCGCCCGAGACCATACTGAGCCATTCGTTTTTTTCCCGCTTTCCCGAGGAGTACTACCGCTTCCACAGGGAAAAGCTCGTTATTGACGGCGTGAAGCCCAACGCGGCGCACCTGAAGCTTGCCGAGCTTGAGCAAAAGGGCAAGCTGCGCGCTGTTGTTACTCAGAATATAGACGGACTGCATCAGGCGGCCGGAAGCAAAAAGGTGCTCGAGCTGCACGGCAGCATACTGCGAAGCTACTGCTCTTTGTGCGGAAAGCCCTACCCCGCGGATAAAATGAACCACGGCGAGGGTGTTCCTCGCTGTACCTGCGGCGGAGTTATCCGTCCGGACATCGTTCTGTACGAGGAGCCGCTGGATGAGAAGATCATCACCGAGGCGGTGCATGTGATATCCGAGGCCGAGGTCCTCATAATCGGCGGTACGAGCCTGAACGTCTATCCGGCGGCCGGACTTATAAACTATTACCGCGGAAATAAGCTTGCCCTCGTCAACCTGAGCAAAACACCCTATGACGACGAGGCAGACCTTGTTATAAACGAAAAGATCGGAAAGGTATTCAGCCAGCTTTGAGTAGAATAGATGTTTTAGGCGTCGGATTTGATAACCTGACGAGAGAAAATGCGATAGATATGTGCAAAAGGCTCATAGACGAGCATAAAAGCGCATATATGGTAACGCCGAACCCCGAAATAGTCATGGCGGCATGGGATAATCCGGAGCTCAACGAAGCAATACGCAGGGCGGATATGGTCATACCGGACGGTATAGGCGTGGTGAAAGCGGCAAGGATAATCGGAACACCGCTCAAGGAGCGACTGCCGGGTATAGAGATAGGTGAGGCGGTGCTCAGATACGCGGCCGAGAGCGGCAAGAGCGTTTTTCTTCTCGGTGCAAAGCCCGGCGTGGCTGACGCTGCGGCGGAGAAAATGCGCGAGCTTTTCCCGGGTATAAACGTCTGCGGCACGAACGACGGCTATTTTAAGGACGACGGCCCTGTGGTCGAGAAGATAAACGCCGCAAGACCGGATTTCCTTATGGTCTGCCTCGGCGCACCGAAGCAGGAGCTATGGATGGCGCAGAATGCGCCTATGCTCGATGTCGGCCTCATGGCGGGACTCGGCGGCTCTCTGGATGTGTTTGCCGGAACCGTTCCCCGCGCACCGAAGGCGTGGCAGAGGATGAACGCCGAATGGCTCTACCGCTGTCTGAAGGAGCCTTGGCGATTCAAGCGCATAGCACGCCTGCCGCTGTTTATAGTCAAGGCGTGGATAAAACGGATAAGGAAGTTATTCAATGGAAAAGGGTAAGCTCATCGTATTTGAGGGCATCGACGGCAGCGGCAAGAGCGCGCATTACCGCCGCGTGTGCGCACGTCTCGAGGCGGAGGGGATAGACTATCACCACATCGTATTCCCGCGCTATGATAACGACAGCAGTGCACTGATAAGAATGTACCTCGGCGGCGATTTCGGCGCAAATCCGAACGACGTGAACGCCTACGCCGCATCGAGCTTCTACGCCGTTGACCGTTTTGCCGCCTACAGAACGGACTGGGGCGGGATATATGATTCCGGCGGCTTTATCCTGTCGGACAGATACACGACCTCGAATGCCGTACACCAGGGCGCAAAGCTGCCTGATGAAGAGCTGCCCGGATTTTTCGAGTGGCTGTATGATTTTGAATATGTAAAGCTCGGCCTGCCCAGACCCGATCTTGTCATTTACCTTGATGTCGATCTTGAGACCTCACTCAGGCGCATGAAGCACCGTCAGGAAAAAACGCACACCTCGGCGGATATTCACGAAAAGGATATACGATATCTTGAAAACTGCCTGCGAGTTGCCGACAAGGCCGCCGACCACTACGGCTGGACGCGCATACCGTGCATGAAAAACGGCCTTGAGCGCGAGCTTGAAGAAAAGCATGAAGAGATATACTCCATCATCAAAGCCGCTCTGTGAGCGCAAGCGCGCCCTGCGCGTCAAAAAAACGGCACAGATTGAAAGCCTCGGCGAGGAATATATAAAAAGCAGCGACGCGGCTATATTAGATAAGCTGCTGAACCTTAACGAGTTTAAAAGTGCTGCGGCCGTGTTCCTGTACCACAGCGTCGGCCGCGAGGTCTCGACGGTAAAGCTCATTGAGTTGCTGCTCGGCAGCGGCAGACGCACGGCGCTCCCGGTGTGCGGTACCGGCGGCTTTATGGAGTTTTACCCGTTAGACAGCCTTTTGCAGCTTCGCCCCGGGCGCTACGGCATACCGGAGCCGCCGGTCACGCAGCCCGTAAGACCGGAAAAGGGCGATATCATCATTGTTCCGGCGCTCTGCTGCGACAGGAGCGGCAACCGCCTCGGCCACGGAGCGGGGTACTATGACCGTTACCTTGCAGGGACCGACTGCTTCAGCGTCTGTCTTTGCAGAAGGGCTCTTCTGGAGGATGAAGTCCCTGCAGGGGGTACGGATATCAGGGTGTCAATGGTCTTGACTGACTGAAAAAACTGAACAGGGCTCTTTTCGGAGCCCTGTGTGTCCTCAGCAGCCGCAGCCGCAGTCGTTGCTGCCGCAGCCGCAGCTTCCGCCGCAGTTATTGCCGTAGCCGAAGAAGAGGATTATGAGTATGAGAATTATCCAGATGCAGCTGTTGTTATTGTTGCAGAACATATATATTACCTTTCCCCGCGCATAAAATTCCGCAGTCCGATCCGGCGCGGCGGATACACGACACGAAGATTATCACACATTAGCGCAGCTCCAGCTGCGTCTGCTGTATACTATGCCGCAGCGGCAAATCAGGTTACGGACGGCAAAGGAGATTTTTATGGCTGATAAGAAAACAGATTTTGACGAGCTCTTCGGTAGAAAAGAACCCGATAAGAAAACAAAGAAAGCAGCTTCGGCGCCGGCGCAGAAAAAAGCGCCCGCACAGCCGAGGCAGAGCTCGGCCGCAGCCGCGAAGGAAAATAAGAGCGGCCTTGCGGGAGGAGCGCTGTACTTTTTGTTTGTAATAAGCGTCAGCATAATTCTGGCCTGCCTTGCGTGGGCGGCTGCGACGGATGTTCTGGGCTTCAAGTCCTCGGATACCGTTGCGCAGATAACCCTTGACAAGGACAGCTTTACCTATAAAGAGGTAGAGGTCACGGATGACGACGGAAATACCAAGACCGAGAAGGTACACTATGCCGATGTCGGCTATGTTGCCGATCAGCTCAAGGATAACGGTATCATAAAGTATAAGTGGCTGTTCAAGATCTTTGCCTCGGTGTACAATGCCGACGAGAAGATAGATCCCGGTACATACGAGCTCAAGGCGATATACGACTATAAGGCGCTGGTAAAGAAGATGACCTCCGGCTCCGGCGCGATGGTCACAAAGAAGATAACCTTCCCCGAGGGCTATACGATGCACCAGATATTCAAAAAGCTCGATGCAGAGGGCGTTTGCGATTATGACGAGCTCATGGATGCAGCGGCAAACGCCACCTTCAGCTATTCCTTCCTTGAAGGGATAGAGAAGGGCGATGCCAGCAGACTCGAGGGCTTCCTGTTCCCGGATACCTATGAATTTTACGAGGGTATGCCGGCGGCGAGTGCCATAAACAAGTTCCTCGAGGTGTTCCATTACAGAATAACGGCCGAGATGCTCCAATGGCAGGAGGAAAGCGGCTACACCATGCGTGAGATAATAACCATCGCGTCCATGATAGAAAAGGAAGCGGCAAACGATTCCGAGCGCTACACCATTGCATCCGTTATCTACAACCGTCTGAATAAGGACTGGGCGCTCCAGATAGACTCCACCACGCTCTATGAGTACCCCGACCACGAGGGTGCACCCACGGCGGAGATGCTGGCAAAGGACAGCCCCTATAATACCCGCATAAGCAAGGGTCTGCCCCCGTCCCCGATATGCAGCCCCGGCCTTACGTCGATAAGGGCGGCATTGCAGCCGAGCAGCACGAATTATATGTACTATGCGCTCAATACGGCAACCGGAACGCATGAGTTCTTCACGAGCAGCGATGCCTTCAACGCCTTTGTCGCAACGCAGAACTATGACTGACAGACGGCCCGAACTGCTTGCTCCGGCCGGAGACGCAGAGCGCCTTGAGATGGCGCTCCACTACGGCGCGGATGCCGTTTACCTTGCCGGTAAGCGCTTCGGAATGAGAGCCTCGGCAGGCAATTTCTCAATGGAGGAGCTTGCCGTGGCCTGCGAAAAGGCCCACGAAAAGGGCGCAAAGGTGCATCTGACCTGCAACACGCTGCCGCGCGAGGATGAGCTCAAGGCTCTGCCGGACTTTCTGCGCGAGGCAAAAAACGCGGGAGTTGACGCGTTTATAATTGCGGATCTCGGCGTTATGAAGGCTGCCGAGAGATATGCGCCGGATGTGCAGCGCCATGTCAGTACCCAGCTCGGAGTTATAAACAGCGCCGCGGCAAACGTACTGTACGATATGGGTGCAAGCCGTGTCGTGCTCGCGCGCGAAACGCCGATGCGCGATATATTCGATATACGCGCAAATACGCCGAAAGAGCTTGAGATAGAGGCCTTTGTCCACGGCGCGATGTGCGTATCGTTTTCCGGGCGCTGCCTGCTGTCAAATTATCTGACGGGGCGCGACGCGAACAGGGGAGCGTGTGCGCAGCCCTGCCGCTGGCGCTACCGCCTTGTGGAGGAAAAACGCCCCGGCGAATATTTCGAGATAACGGAAGACAACGGCACATACATCATGAACTCACGCGATATGTGCATGATAGATCACATACCAGATCTCATAGCCGCCGGAGTTACGAGCTTCAAGATAGAGGGCAGAATGAAATCTGCATACTATGCCGCCGCCGTAACGAACGCGTACCGCCATGCGATAGACTCCGCGCTCAGAGGCGAGCCGCTTGCGCAGATATGGCGCGACGAGGTCGATAAGCTCAGCCACCGTCCGTACTGCACCGGCTTTTACTACGGCGACCCCGGCCAGCATTATTCGGAAACAAGCTATTACTCGGACGCCGAGGTCTGCGCCGTGGTTGAGGAATGCGATGCGGAGGGAAACGCTGTTTTGACGCAGCGCAACCGTTTCTGCCTCGGCGATAGGGTGGAGCTCATGACAAACGACCATGAACCGATCGCGTTCAGCGTCGAATATATGGAAAACGCAGGCGGCGAGGCGATAGATGCAGCGCCGCATGCGATGATGACGATAAGAATGAAGCTGCCCGCGGTGTGCAGCCGCCTGTCTGTATTAAGGCGAATAAAGCACGATAAGTAAAAAAGGAGATAGATATATGAAAGCATACGGAGTAAACGAACTGAGAGAGATGTTCCTTAGCTTTTTTGAGAGCAAGGGTCATCTGAGACTGCCCAGCTTTTCGCTGGTTCCGCAGAACGATAAATCCATCCTGCTCATAAACGCGGGCATGACGCCGATGAAGCCCTGGTTCAAGGGCGAGCAGATACCGCCGCGCAGACGCGTCTGCACCTGTCAGAAGTGCATACGCACCGGCGATATAGACAATGTCGGTCACACCGCGCGCCACGGCACCTACTTTGAGATGCTCGGCAACTTCTCCTTCGGCGACTACTTCAAGCATGAGGCCATTGCATGGAGCTGGGAGTTTCTCACGAGTGAGCAGTGGGTCGGTCTTGATCCGAACAGGCTCTATCCCTCCGTGTATCTGGACGATGATGAAGCGTGGAATATATGGCATGACGAGATCGGCATCCCGGCCGAGAAGATATTCCGCTTCGGCAAGGAAGACAACTTCTGGGAGCACGGAGCAGGCCCATGCGGTCCCTGCTCGGAGATATATTATGACCGCGGCGAGGAATACGGCTGCGGTAAGCCCGGCTGCACCGTCGGCTGCGACTGCGACCGCTATATCGAGGTCTGGAACAATGTTTTCTCGCAGTTTGATAACGACGGTCACGGCAACTACACGGAGCTTTCGCAGAAGAATATCGACACCGGCATGGGCCTTGAGCGTCTTGCCGTCGTGTGTCAGGGCGTAAATTCGCTGTTTGACGTCGATACGGTCATGAACATCACCCGCAAGGTCTCCGATATAACCGGCGCGCATTACGGCCAGAGTGAGAAGCGCGACGTATCGCTGCGCGTCATTACCGACCATATCCGCAGCGCAGTTTTTATGATCTGCGACGGTATCCTGCCGTCTAACGAAGGCCGCGGCTATGTTCTGCGCAGACTTCTGAGAAGAGCCGCGCGCCACGGCAAGCTGCTCGGTGTAAACGAGCCCTTCCTGTATGCCATTGTGGACACCGTTATACACGAAAACGAGTGCCAGTACCCGGAGCTGCGTGAGAAGCAGAAGTATATAACCCGCGTCGTGAAGAGCGAGGAGGACAGCTTTGCCAAGACGATCGATGCAGGCATGCAGATATACGGCAGTCTGCTCGAGGAGCATAAGACAAAGGGCGAGACGGTGTTCTCCGGCGCCGACGCATTCAAGCTCTATGATACCTACGGCTTCCCCGTGGATATGACCGCTGAAATGCTCGTTGACGAGGGCATGACGCTCAACATGGATGATTTCAGGGCACTCATGGAGGAGCAGCGCATCCGCGCCCGCGAGGCGAGAAAGGCACTCGGCGATCTCGGCTGGGAGGGCATCGACTTCGGCCTTGACGCTATCCCGACGCAGTTTACGGGCTATGATAAGCTGACCGACACGGCGACGGTTCTTGCAATCGTAAACGGCGATGAGCTTGCCGGCGAGATAAGCGAGGGCTGCGAGGGTATTCTCGTTCTGGACAAGACCCCGTTCTACGCCGAGATGGGCGGCCAGCTCGCCGACAAGGGCGAGATCGGCTTCAGCCTTGAGGATGTCGAGAACGGCCAGCTCACAAAATTCGTCGTTAATAACGTCAAAAAGGATAAGGGCAACAAGTATTTGCACTACGGCGTTTGCGTGTCCGGCTCCGTATCCGTCGGCGAGGCGGTCGTGGCCACCGTCGACAGCGAGCACCGCAGGGCGGTATCACGTGCACATTCGGCAACGCATCTGCTGCATGCGGCACTGCGCGAAACGCTGGGCGAGCATGTCCATCAGGCGGGCTCACTTGTCGATGCCGACTATCTGCGATTTGACTTTACGCACTTTGAGGCAATGACTCCGAAGGAGGTTGCTGCGGTCGAGGATGCCGTCAATAATGCAATTCTCGACGGTGCGGATATCTCCGTTCGTGAGATGAGCCTTGAGGAAGCCAAAAACAGCGGCGCTACCGCACTTTTCGGAGAAAAGTACGGCGATGTTGTCCGCGTTGTGAAAATGGGTGATTACAGCACGGAGCTTTGCGGCGGTACTCATCTCGACAACACCGCAAAGGTCGGCATGTTCCACATAACGAGCGAATATTCCGTTGCAAGCGGCGTTCGCCGCATTGAGGCCGTGACGGGCAGAAAATATCTTGAAATGTCCAAGCGCTCTTACCTTACCGTTGCGCGTGCGGCAGAGAGCCTCAAGGCAAAGCCGAGCGAACTTCTGACCAAGGCCGAAAGCTTTGTGTCCGAGGTCAAGAGCCTGCGCCAGAAGGTCGAAAAGATGAAGGACAAGATCCTTGCAAGCGATGTGGAGCGCTTCCTGTTTGCCGCAAAGAAGATCGGCGACTTCAACGTCCTGACCGCGACCCGAACCGATCTTGACGCAAACGACCTCAGAAAGATAGGCGACTTCCTGCGCGATAAGGATCCTAAGATCGTGGCAGTGCTCGCAACGGCCAACGAATCCAAGGTAACCTTCACAGCCTGCTGCGGCAAGGAGGCTGTCGCTGCCGGAATAAGGGCCGGCGATATAGTAAAAGCCGTTTCCGCCGTTGCCGGAGGAAAGGGCGGCGGCAAGCCCGACTCTGCCATGGGCGGCGGCACGGATGTGCTTAAAATGGATAATGCCCTTGCCATCGTTGATGATCTCGTTGCCGAAAAGCTCGGACTTTAATAGGAGGAATAACAATGAACGACTGCTTGTTCTGCAAGATAATCGCAGGGGAGATCCCCTCGACCAAGGTATATGAGGACGAAAACGTGTTTGCGTTCCGTGATATCAATCCGCAGGCGCCGGTGCATGTGCTTGTCCTGCCCAAGGAGCATATCTGCTGCGCCGATGAGATTAACGAGGATAATTCGGCGCTTGTCGGCAAGTGCTTTGAGGCCGTGGCGAGAATAGCAAAAAACGAGGGGCTCGATAACGGCTACCGCGTCGTCAATAACTGCGGCGAGGACGGCGGCCAGACCGTAAAGCATCTGCATTTCCACGTTCTCGGAGGCAAAAAGCTCCCCGAGGGAATGGCCTGATATAAGGATAATTACAGCAAAAAAGCAGCCTTATAGCTGCTTTTTTGCACATAAGAGGTGAGCCATGAAGTCGGTACGCATACTGTGCACAGCTTCAATCGGATACTGCACAGCGGTATTTCTGTCGCATTATCTGCTCTTCGGAGAGAGCTTTGCGGCAGTGCTGATGCTGCCTGCCGTGACGGTGCTTGCCGCACTGCTGTTTCGCGGCAGAATGCGCACGCGGCTCATAATAGCCTCCGTTGCAATGGCCCTCGGTTTTTGCCACTATTGGCTGCACTATGAGCAGACGGTAACAAAATGCGAGACCTTTACCGGCAGAGAGCTGAGCGTAACGGCGCGTGTAAGCGATTATCCCGATTTGCGCGACCGCTGCACGCTGCTGACGGTCAGAATAACGGACAGTGAGCTTCCGAATGTGAACGCGCTTATTATCGACTACTCCGGTCGGGAGCCGGACTTTAAGCCGGGCGACGAGATAAGAGTAAAGCTCAGACTGCGCAGCGTGACAGAGCGCTACGGAGAGACAACGGACTCGAACATATCCAAAGGACTGTATCTCAACGGTTATACCTCCGAGCATATTGAAAAAACAGGGCGGTGGCAGCTCTCGTTTTTGTATTTCCCGAAGCTTTTCGGAAACGCCCTGCACAGCGAGATCGGCAGGCTGTTCCCCGAAGATACAGCGCCATTTATGAAGGCGCTGCTTGCCGGATACAAGGACGATTACTACGAAAACGACAAGCTGTATGCCTCAATGAATGTTGCGGGACTTGCGCATGTCGTTGCGGTGTCGGGTATGCATGTGGCCTTTCTTGTCGGCGTACTGCAAAGCATTCTGGGCAAAAACCGCAGATCGTCGCTTGTATGCATAGTGCTTGTATGGCTTTTCGTCGTTATGGTCGGTTTACCGCTTTCGGCGGTCAGAGCCGGCATTATGATAAGCATATTAATGCTCGCCCCGCTGCTCGGAAGGATAAACGACCGCGCAACAACGCTGTCATTTGCCCTTTCCGTGATACTCATTTCAAACCCGTTTTCGGCCGGAAGTGTTGCGCTCCAGCTGTCATTCGGCGCGGTGGCGGGAATGTTTCTGTTTTCGCAGCCTGTATATGAGTATTTTGCCGCCAAGATCAGCCCGCCCAAGCTTATAAAAACGCCGGTTAACTACATAATCGCAACGCTCTCAAGCTCGCTTGCCGTAACGGCGTTCACATTTCCGCTGCTTGCCGTGCATTTCGGCTATGTAACGCTGCTCGCACCGCTTATGAATATTCTCTGCCTCTGGGCGATATCGGTGCTGTTCGCGGGCGGCTTTGCACTGTGTGCGCTGGGATTGGTCCTGCCGGTTCCGGCAGCGTGGCTTGCCGGTGTGCTGTCATGTCTTGTGCGATATATAGCATATGTGGTAGAATATGCGGCGAAATTACCGGTAACGGCGCTGTATACGGAAAACAGCTACGCCGTGCCGTGGCTTGCGGCCTCTTATGTGCTGTTCATTGCATATTTCATCCTGCGGCGGCATAAAAAGCTCAGCGTGCTGATCCCGTCGGGTGTCTGCATCATTATGCTCTGCGGCGTATTTCTGCTCACGGACCGCGACATGCGGTCTGATACCGGAACGATCAGCGTCATGGATGTCGGAAACGGCCAGTGCATCGCCGTAACGCAGGGCGAGAACACCGTTGTTATCGACTGCGGCAGCTACGGCACGGTTCAGAACGCGGGGAACATACTCGCGTCATACCTCCGTGCAAACGGCAGATACGATATCGATTATCTCATGCTCACGCACCTGCACACGGATCATGCCTCTGGGGTTGTGCGTCTTTTGAATCTCATGAACGTCAAAACTGTCATAATGCCTGATAACGCCGAGGACACGAGCGCCGACGGTATGCTCGAGAGCATCGTCGGTGCGGCAGAGGAAAACGGTTCGAGGATAGTTTACATAACACATGATACGGATTTTACCGCCGGTGCAGTAAGGCTTTCGGTTTTTGAAAGCTCGGAGCTCGGAAGCCGTGACGAAAGCGGCATCATGGCGCGGATCGGCATAGACGGCTACGATATGCTCGTCACCGGCGACGTCGAAAAGGTCGTCGAGCGCGAGCTCATTGCAGAGCATGAGCTTTCCGGAACGGAGCTTCTTATCGTTCCGCATCACGGCTCGAAATATTCAACGAGCAGCGAGCTTCTCTCGGAGCTCAGACCCGAAACGGCCGTCATATCCACAGGCTATAACAGCTATGGGCACCCCACCAAGGAGACGCTCGACATGCTCGAAAAATATGATATAAACGTCCTGCGGACGGATGAGCTCGGCAGGATAGTGCTGCATATTGCAGCAGGTGATTAAATGGCTAAGAAAACAAAACGTGGCGAAAAATTCAATTATAACGCAAGCGTCAGTGCGCTCCGCGCAGAGGGACCGGCAGGACTTTATCTCATATGGGGACCCGAGGACTATCTTGCCGACAGATTCTTTGATGAGATCAAAAAGCTGTGCATAACGAGCGATGCCGACGATTTCAGCTACCGCAGGCTTGATGAGCGCGATTTTTCGGCTCTGACTCTGCGCGAAGCCATCGACAGTGTGCCGTTTCTGTCCGAGCGCAGTCTTGTAGAGCTGCGCGGCATTGATATAAATAAGCTCAGGGAAGCAGACGAGATAAGCGCCATCCTTGCCGATATCCCAGACTACTGCACGGTAGTTTTTATGGCGCCTGCAGGCTTTGAGCCGGATAAGCGCCTTAAAATATACAAAACGATCCAGAAATGCGGCAGGGAGATATGCGTCACCGCGCAGGGCGGCGATATACTCATAAAGTGGATCATCCGCCGCTTTGCAGCAGAGGGAAAAGGCATCGAGCTCAATGCCGTACAGCGCCTTATAAACGTAAGCGGAGACCTTATGAACGGCCTGATACCCGAGATAAGCAAGATCGCGTCGTATACTAAGGGCGACAGAGTGACCGAGGCGGATGTTGACGCCGTTGCGCATCACATACCCGAGGCTGTTGTGTTTGACATGACCGAGGCGCTGGCAAAGGGCGAAAATAACGCCGCAATGCGTCTTTTGGGTGAGCTGCTTGCCGATAAAAACAATGAGCCTACCATGATAAACGCAATAGTCGGCGGGCAGATGCGAAAAATGTACGCCGCGAGGGTGGCCATAGATAACGGACTGACAAAGGATTATCTCATGAAAACGCTCGGACTTCGCTATGATTTTATAGCAAACAGGCTGCTTGCTGCGTCAAGGCGTTTTTCTACGGCTCAGATACGCCGTGCGGTCGAGCTGTGCGCGGATACGGACTACGCCATGAAAAGCAGCAAGACGGAGCCAGCGGAGCTTCTGAAGGAGTGCGTAATGCGCATCGCGGCAGGTGATACGGATGCATAGGGTTTCCGAAGTCATCGTAGTCGAGGGCAGGTACGACAAAAACACGCTCTCGCAGGTCGTTGACGCGGTCATAATCGAAACGAGCGGCTTCGGAGTTTTCAATAACAAAGAAAAGCAGCAGCTTCTGCGCACGCTTGCCGAAAAACGCGGGATGATAGTCATGACCGATCCCGACGGTGCAGGTCTCGTTATCCGCAACTTCATAAAGGGCTGCGTAGATCCCAAGTATCTCAAGCACGCCTATATGCCGGAGATATTCGGCAAGGAGAGGAGAAAGAGCAGGGCCTCCAAGGAGGGCAAGCTCGGCGTTGAGGGAATGAGTGCAGAAGTTATCATGCAGGCGCTCCGCAGCTGCGGAGCAACGATAGACGGAGAACAGGTGCAGTCTTCCGGCGGCATAAGCATGGCAGATATGTACGCTGCGGGACTGACGGGAAAGCCCGACAGCGCCGCAAAACGTGCGCAGCTTCTCGCGTCAATGTCGCTTCCGCGGAAAATGACCGCACAGGCACTGCTGCCGGTGCTCAACGCACTTATGAGCCGCGAGGACTTCCTTTCCCGCTCGTTTTAAAAACAGTGGCAATATACAACATATTGTGTTATAATCATAATTCAGTAATGATTATTCGGAGGATAAATATATGAAATGTCCGTTTTGCGGATTCCTTGAGAGCAAGGTAATCGACTCCAGACCGGCAGAAGAGGGGACCACCATCCGCCGCCGCAGAGAATGTCTTGCGTGCCAAAAGCGCTTCACTACATATGAGACGATAGAGCATCTGCCTCTTGTCGTTGTAAAGCGCGACGGCTCACGCCAGCAGTTTGACAGAGTAAAGCTCATAAACGGCATGGTCAGAGCCTGCGAAAAGCGCCCCGTGACGCTGTCTCAGCTCGAGAAGATAGCCGACGAGATCGAGCAGGAGCTCCAAAGCGCACTTGAGCGCGAGGTCAGCACCGTCGATATCGGCGAGATGGTCATGAAGCGCATAAAGCTTGTCGATGAGGTCGCCTATGTCCGCTTTGCCTCAGTCTACCGCAGCTTTAAGGATATAAACACCTTCATGGACGAGCTCACAAAGCTTCTGAGCGACAAATCATAATTCAGGTCAAGGAATTTTCGCTTTTGCTAAGGTTAGATGATCGCATAGGCAGCAGCCCTAATGAGTCTCTAAAAAATGCTGCCTAAGCTTACCTGCTCCACGGTCATAAGAGAAAGCAGGGTTTCCTTCAGAAGCCTGTATGAGCCCTCGGCAGAGGCTTCTTCTCCGGCTTCGAGGTCTGAGCGGAAGCCGAAAAATGCATCGGTGGTCGAATTGATTTCGCTGTGCCGGATAAAAATGTGCGTATAGCCGTCGAGCGTGAGCCAGTGCTCAATGGCGGAGTCAAGCTGCATGCGTGCCGCATCCGTATCTCCGCACTCGAAATTTTCATACGACGCGTCTACCTCGCTTATCAGCGAGGATACGATGCTTTCGTTTACGCGGATATTTACAATAACTCCGGCAAACAACAGCAGCAGTAATGCCGCGGCGGCGACCTCCTTTTTCATGCTATTCCTCCTTTGACTGGCAGAAAACACTTCCGGTTTCGGACAGGGTGAGAATGTACACATCATTCGCGCTTTTTATCCCGCGCCGCCGGAGCTCATTGTCCAGCCAGCGCCGGTCGCGCCCAAGAAGAGTGAGGTTTTTGTCCAGTATCCTGCCGTCGTTTACTATTATGTGCGCATAGCCGGTATCCTCCGGCGCTATGCCGAGCATCGAGGCGCTGGCGGGCTGCTCTGCGGGCATGAGTATGATGCTCAGCCGCCCGTTCGTCTCAAGAACGCCGTATGCTATGCGCCCTGCATCGCTCTGCCCCTGCGAGCGCAGCTCCTGCATGAGCTCGTCGAGAGTGAAGCGGTTGCGCATCATTGCACCGCGGTTTATCCTGCCGTTTCTGATAATTATCTCGGGCTTGCCGTAGGTGAATTTTCGAAGTCTTATGCTTTTCATATTGAGCCCTGCGATGATTATCTCAAGGCAGAACATTATCATTATCGGCAGCAGTCCGTTTAAAAGCGGTATGCCGATATCCTGAAGCGGCGTTGCGGCCAGATCCGCAATAAGCGCCGCAACGATGAACTCGGAGATCTCAAGCTCTCCGAGCTGACGCTTGCCCATAACGCGCATTGATATGAGTATTGCAAAATACAATATTACCGTGCGGATAAATATAATAGCCAAGCCATCGCCTCCGCCTATATTTTTACCGAAGGCGCTAAAATTATTAGGAAGGGATGTTTAGTTGTGAAGATCATAATCGACAGTGCAGATAAGATAAGTGCTCTTGCTGCGGAAATGATCGCGCAGCACGCAAAGGCAAAGCCCGGCTGCGCCATGGCATTTGCCGCCGGAAGAGCAACAGAGAAGGTCTATGCCGCTCTTGCCGGAATGGATGTAAAAGAGCTCGCAGAGTGCAGCGCCTTTACCGTATGTGAATATGAAGGGCTTGCCGTGGAAGACGAGCGCTCCTGCGCTTACCGCCTCGGAAAGGAGCTTTACTCCAAGACCGGCATCACGAATATACACACGCCGACTGCCGGCAACGCGGAAGAGTATGACGCGCTTATCGCCTCCTGCGGCGGCCTTGAGCTTGCCGTGCTCGGCATCGGCATGAACGGACATATAGGCTTTAACGAGCCCGCAACGCCCTACGACTCATATACGCACGAGGTGCTTCTGACGGATAAGACAAAGCAGTCAAACGCCGAGCTCTTCGGCGGCGCGGAGAATGTTCCCGACAAGGCCGTTACGATGGGACTTAAAACTCTCTGCGATGCCAAGAATGTCATTCTCGTTGCCTTCGGCAGTGAAAAGGCGGAGATCATCCATCAGCTCGTTTACGGAAAAACCTCTACTTACGTTCCGGCGGCGATGCTTCAGATGCATATGAACATGACGCTTCTGCTCGATGAGTTAGCGGCTGAAAAGATAAAATAAGCAAGGAGACAAAAATGGGTAAATATTTCGGTACGGACGGCTTCAGAGGCGAGGCAAACGTAGATCTGACCGTCATGCACGCATTTGAGATAGGCCGCTACCTCGGCTGGTATTACGGCAAGGATAAAAAAGCGAGAGTTGTCATCGGCAAGGATACTCGCCGCTCAAGCTATATGCTCGAATCGGCTTTGTGCGCGGGGCTCACGGCCTCCGGCGCGGATGCGTATCTTCTGCATGTCACGACAACTCCGAGCGTTTCCTATGTGGCGCGCGCGGATGACTTCGACTGCGGCATCATGATCTCGGCAAGCCACAATCCTTATTACGACAACGGCATTAAGCTCATAAACGGCAAGGGCGAAAAAATGGGCGATGAGCTTCTTAATGAGATCGAGGCCTATATTGACCGTGCAAACGCCGGTGAAAAGGACTGCCTGCCCTACGCAACGGGCGAAAAGATCGGCCGCACGGTCGATTACTCGGCAGGCCGCAACCGCTACATAGGCTTTCTCATTTCGCTTGCAACGCGCTCGTATAAGGGCAAAAGGGTCGGCCTTGACTGCGCAAACGGCTCGACATGGATGATGGCAAAAAGCGTTTTTGACGCTTTGGGTGCGGACACCTATGTTATTTCCAACAATCCCGACGGCATTAATATAAACGTTAATTGCGGCTCTACGCATATAGATCAGATGCAGAAGTTCGTGCTTGAAAATAAGCTCGACGTCGGCTTTGCCTTTGACGGCGACGCAGACCGCTGCCTTGCCGTTGACGAAAAGGGCAATGTCATAACCGGCGATCACATACTCTATGTCTGCGGGAAATATATGCGCGACAGCGGCATACTCGGCGAGAAGAAGATCGTCACAACGGTCATGAGCAACATGGGACTGTATAAGGCGCTTGATGCGCTCGGCATAGGCTATGAAAAGACCGCCGTAGGCGACAAGTATGTTGCCGAAAATATGCGTGCAAACGGCTATATCCTCGGCGGAGAGCAGTCCGGCCACATCATTTTCGGCCGCCTTGCCAACTCCGGCGACGGTATACTGACCGCGATCAAGATCATGGAAGCCATGTGCGAGAGCAAGCAGCCGCTTTCCGCGCTTGCAGCTCCGGTCGTCATGTATCCGCAGCTGCTCAAAAACGTCGTCGTCACGGATAAGGACGAAACTCTTGCCTGTGACGAGGTCAAAAAGGCCGTTGCCGAAATGGAAGATCAGCTCGGCGGGGACGGACGCATACTTCTCCGCAAGAGCGGCACTGAGCCCGTTCTGCGCGTTATGGCCGAAGCCACGACGGACGAAAAATGCGCCGAGTGCGTTGACTATATCATCGATGCCATGCGCCGCAGCGGCAGACTTATCAAGGTAAAATGACATGTATACGATAAACGATCTGCTTGATTTGAGCAAAACCATTGCCGCGCCGCTTTTTGAGGGAAAGACCTACCCATGGGAGGTTCTGGGCGATATATCGGACTTTATAATAGCTCTGGGAAATACACTGTCGGAGGATGAGTACGAAAAGCGCGGTGAGAATGTGTGGATAGCGCGCGATGCCGAGGTGTTCCCGTCGGCGTATATAGGCTCGCCCTGCATTATTGACCACGGCGCGCAGGTACGCCACTGCGCCTTTATCCGCAGCAGCGCTATAGTCGGCAAAAATGCCGTGGTCGGAAACTCCACCGAGCTTAAAAACGTTGTGCTGTTTGATAATGTGCAGACTCCGCACTATAACTATGTAGGGGACTCGATACTCGGCTACAAGGCACACATGGGAGCGGGCTCGATAACCTCGAATGTCAAGAGCGACAAGACGCTCGTTGTCATAAAAAACGGTGATGAGCTCATCGAAACGGGGCGCAAAAAGGTTGGCGCGATCCTCGGCGACTGTGTCGAGATCGGCTGCAACAGCGTCTTAAACCCAGGGACAGTGCTCGGACGGCGCGCAAGCGTCTATCCGACCTCCTGCGTGCGCGGAGTGATCCCGGAGAATGGAATATACAAATCAAAGGACGATATAGTAATCAGAAAATAAACGAAAATCCCCGACCGCAGGCCGGGGATTTAACTTTGATATTATTGCTTTGAGGCAGGACGGCTTTTCTTTCTTGAGTGCCCGCGTCCGCGGCGGCGCGAGAGCGCGGCCTTGCTGCGGTAAAAATCAAGCATTCCGTCATCGGCGTTATACACGAGCCTGTTTGCCGACCATGAGTTATCCTCCTGTTTGCGGAATTTGAGCCGCACGAGGAAATTTCCGCAGTCGGGGCAGCTGAGTATATTCATATAGCGCTGATCGCCCTGATTGATCCAGCGGTGAGCCTCAAGCGCACCCCGGCATTTGGGGCAGGGGACACCTGTAAGCTTTTCGTCGGCAAAGGCCTCGGCCTTTGAAACATAGCCGGGGAAAACAAGATGCTCAAGCGCGTCCGGGACATCGTCTCCGGAGCTGTCGCGCCTTGCGCGGGTGCTGAGCATACGCGAGGCTTCCTCGTACTGCGCAAGACCGAGCGTCATATCAAGCTTCGAGCACACGAGTGCCGTATTGTACGCATCGCCCAGAGCGTCATGCGCAACGCGCGTCTGCTCAATGCCGAAATGCTCCATGGCTGTTGCCAGCGACTTCTGATTTTTGTCGCCGTCTGTCTGCATGTTATAGATAAGCTGAAGATTTATCCATGAGCTTATCCAGTCCCAGTCGAGATCGTGGATTATAATATTCTGCTCCATGATGCCGCGGTCGTCGCAGCCCCATGTGAGGAAGGTGACATCCTCGCCGCACCACTGCTTAAACTGCTCGAATGCGTCGGGGAAGCTGTGCCCGAGGGCGAGCCGTTCCTTGTCAAAGCCTGTGAGCTTCTTGACCTTATAATGCATTCTTTTAAAATAAACGGGCTTTACATCTATCGTAAACTCCTCGGCAGGCTGCATGTCCTCCGTGAGCTTTACCGCGCCTATCTCGATAATTTCGCCCCTGAGTTTTATCGGGAGCTTGTTGAATACGGAGGATTTCGAGCTCATTGCCTGATTCCACTCTAAATCGACCACTACATAATTCATACACACAACGACCTTACTTTAGATTACAAATATGAATTATAACACATATGGCTATTATTTTTCAATATGTATTTGAACCGCCTGTGCTCATGTGGTATAATTGGCCGGTAATAGTTGCTGGAGGTAAGAAAAATGAAGATTGCTGTTGTCTGCGGCGGACTGTCAAACGAACGCGATGTTTCGATAACGAGCGGTACCTGCGTTGCGCGTGCGCTGCGTGAGCGCGGCCACAAGGTCGTGCTGGTCGATCTGTTTTACGGCTATGACGGAGAATATGACGATCCCTCTGAGCTTTTTGAGCGTGAGCAGGAGGATATAAGCTACTGCGTAAAGGAGGAAACTCCTGATATCGCAAAGCTC
>CAVEAL010000021.1:0-38454 GCA_963613665.1 bacterium
CAAAATGCTCGGCGGAAAAGTGCAGTCAAAAAAGTCCCGCGAGGGACTTTTTTGACAAACTGAAAAAAGACAGTGCAGATTTTACTCTGCACTGTCTTTTTGCGTCTGATGTTTAATTTTGATAACACCTCATCCGGCTCGCTTACGCGACCCACGTCATACTCCGTCGCTGTGCTGCCTACCGCTGTCGCCTTGCCCCAGCCCGATACGATGTATGTGCCGAAAAGGAATGCAGGAGCATATCTGATGATATGCTCCTGCAGGATTTGATTTTTGCTATCACCTTGTTAAGGCTGCTTCTTTGAACGCTAAAACACGCTTTGCTTCTTTTTTACATTTGGACGGGTAAGAAACAACTAAGAACACCATCCATGGCTCACTTTCGTCAGTCGGCATTTCATGTGTCCAATTTATGCTCTGTTTATGTTGCAAAAACTCATCCTTCATATCAACGTTAGATAAACACAGTATCCGACGCTGTATAAGTTGTCTATATGATGGGTATCCCTGTTCGATGCACACATTAACATACACTTCACTACTCCATGGAATAAAAATCGTTTTTTCCACATTGGAGAAGAATATATGAGCGCCTTCATTGTCGATAGTGATAAATGTTTTGCAAGTTGGATCGCGTAACATA
Organism: bacterium; assembly: GCA_963613665.1. Lineage (GTDB taxonomy): Bacteria > Bacillota > Clostridia > Oscillospirales > Oscillospiraceae > F23-B02. The sequence continues at coordinate 644 of CAVEAL010000021.1, forward strand.
TAGTACACGCAAATCACGTCGAGAACCACAAAAACAAACGTCAAAATCAGCCAAAACGTTTCATAAGACCACGTCAACAATCCGTAAACCGAAACCACTGTGGGAATAGAATATCCTATGATATTTTGAACAAAGTCTCGTTTACCTGGATTATACGTGTTCGGCTTAAAGGAGTTTTTCACGTTGCTACCTCCCACTTGCATACCTGATTTTGTAATCGAATTAGCATTGCCGTAACTTGCACCCTTTCCGCCAATTAATCCGTTAGCTCCACCACTTTTTACTATTTTCTATTCTTTCGTTGGGTATGCTTTTTACCTTTTTTCTGCTGGGTGTGTTTTTGCGTCATAACATGACGGCGTGAGATAAAGCGAGGTGTACGATTGCCATTTCTCTCACGCTTCATGAAAAACCACCCATAAATCACAATTGGCACTGATACCACGAAGATATACAAATAACATGCGGCTATTGTTTCTTCTCTTGCGGTTCCATTTCTCGCCAACGTAATTATATAGACAGCAAAAACCAGCCACGAAGCCAATTGGGTATAATACCAAACGTACATTGATTTTGGTATAACATCTTTAAAGTTTGTCAAAAAGAGCCATGTTGTAAGACTTCTTTTTTGACTTCGTTCTTTAAATTCTCTTTTGCACAGGGTTTTATCAGCTACTCTAACAAGCTCATGTCGTGTTGTTAAGCCCATAAGGAGAGTTAACCCAAAAGTGCCTATTAACTGTCCCTTGAGTGCTTTAATTGTAATTAACAGATTCATATTATTTCCAAACCCTGTAGCTGGCATAATTATACCCAGTAGTTAAGCTAAGGTCTTTCGCTATTCTTTTCCATGAGAAGAATTCCCCTTTGTACAGCTTAAGTGTTCTTCTTAAATAGTTCCTTCCTGCTCGTTTTAATTTATCAACAGTACTTTTGCTCTTGAAAGCATTTTTAATCTGCCCTTTAAGCATACTTCCGCTTTTCACGAACGAACCAGTTAAATTATTGCCAATATAACCACTGTACCCGGAAATCGTTCCGACCGCGACATCAGCTGTCAAGCGCCCGAGGTTTACACTTCCATCGTTTTTGACCTGATCGTATACGCTTTCCGCCGCCGATGCCACCGCGCTTATCGCCAGCCTTGCTGCCGGGTTCATGCTTATGGTGGACACCGCTCCGGACACCGCTCCCGAAAGCAGCGCCAAGCCGATTCCGTCATTCCAAGCTTTTCCCTCTATGACATTTGACAATGCTGTACCGGCCGCATTTACGAGTGCGCCAACCGTTGCCCCCACCGCAATAGTGATGAGCGAAAACGCTTCGCCGCTCGGGTCACTTCTGTTCACCGGGTCATTTTCGCAATAAGCGAACATGTTGGTGCTCAGGAGGCCGGTGGCATCCGTGGATGCGTAACTGTCGGCATTTATGAAGCGGCCGATCTCGGGGTCGTAGTAACGCGACTGGAGATAGTAAAAACCTGTCTCGGCATCATAATAATAGCCGCGATAGCGGAGCGGGTTTGCTTCAGCTACCTCCAGATAATATGCATTCTGCTCATCAAGCCATCCGTTCGGCGTTACGCTTAACAGCTTGCCCCACGGGTCATAGCTGTACTTTGCTATGAGATTGCCGTTTTGGTCAGCCAGTGCAATTACGTCGCCCTGTGCGTTGAGTACATAATAGTACAAAGTATTATTGTACTTCATCGCCAGCGGCTGATTGTCCGCCGGGTCGGCAATAATTGTAATGAATATTCTTAATTAAAAACAGCTGTGTATAGTCTGAGCTTTCATAGAGCTCCTCAAAAAAGTACGGCCAACAATCAAATAGTGATCGTTCGTTTTTAATATACACCGTGCGCGCCGCGCTGTCAATTATAAGGAAAGCAGGAGCATATCAGGCGATACGCTCCTGCAAAAATATTTTTTAATCGAATCCGGTCAGCAATTCATGTGAAACATTTGTTTTGATTAGTCTACAAAACCGTTCATATTGCATTTCAATGTTGCCTATGCTCATTTTCATTCCCGATTTTGTAATTACGATAATTCTTTCATCAGTACCATAGTATAATTTTTTCGATTTTAGTTTCGCGCTAACAACATCCGAAAAGGTGAACGAAAATCTTTTTCTCAATGGTCTATATACCGTTATAAGGCCATAATACACTACAGTTTTACTTGTTCTTGCTTCAATTAAAATGTATGTTCCAAACCAAAAGAACAAAACTATACCGCTCAACATATAAGCATGGACTCTTACTGGTGTCTCTCCATTAACTACAAACACTAAAAATACTACCAACGTAGCCACACAGTCAAGTACACCAACCCAAAACACATACTTTGGGTATTCAACAGTAAAATGTTCATCTACAATGCTTTTCCTCACGTTTTCAGGTTTTTTAATAACCGAATCTATTAAAAGCGCAATTAACGGAACAAAGCAAAACACCAGCGCAATCGCAACCATCTTGAGTTTTACCGCAACCATGACCATTATATTACCTCCTAGTATAGTACAACGTATTATTGTACTTCATCGCCAGCGGCTGGTTGTCCGCCGGGTCGGCAATAATTGTAATGAATATTCTTAATTAAAAACAGCCGTGTATAGTCTGAGCTTTCATAGAGCTCCTCAAAATTGCGGTCGACCGGCAAATAGTGATCGTTCGTTTTTAATATACACCGTGCGCGCCGCGCTGTCAATTAAGCAGTAATGATCATTGCAGGCTGCCGGTGTATATCTTTGCAAAAACCAGGCAAAAACCATGATATTTTGCTTGACAAATAAAAGCTATAATAGTACAATGTAACGTCAAAGAAAAACCACGCGTATAATGACGCATTTTGAAGAAGAGGGAGAGAGCCCGATGAAACTTGTCGCCGCGATAAACATATATCTGTTTATCTGTGCCTGTGCGGGGCTGGTCTACGGACTGACGGCCACATACAGGAGAAAGCAGCCTCTGTATTTCCGGCTGATGATCTTCCCGATCGCCTGTCAGCTCTTTTCAAGAGCATTTTACATCGTAACGCTCCTGTGCTACGGCGAACTGCCGGACGGCTTCAACATCGGATTTCTGGGTTTTGCCGCGTTCTTCCTGTTCCTGTATCTGCCGAATGTGGGCGCGATCGACAATCTGCTCGACGAGGCCGACAGAGGCTATTCAAGATACCGGCTGCTCGCGCTCATCCTTCCGGCGGCGGAGCTGGCGCTTGCCGTTTTCGCGCTGACCTATGATGCGGTGTCGCTCGACGTTCGCATTTCCTACGCCGTGCTGCTGCTGCTCGCAGGCTTTGCCGGATACTTCAACCTCAAGCATCTGATCATCCCCGACGTTGAGGGCGGCATAATCGGGGCGCTGCGCCACTTCAACGCACTGTGCATAGTGTTCGAGCTCCTCACGCTCGCCGAGGTCGGATTTTACTGCTGCTCATTACGAACCCCCGTAGTCATTCAGGCGCTGCTCGGCATCGTGTATGTCGTATTTCTGCCGCTTCTCAATAAGGAGACGAAAAAATGGATTCAATGAGCTACATCCTGTTTATCTGCATCGCCGTCCCGCTGGGCATGATGCTGATACCGATAGAGAAGGAGTCGCGGAAGATCGTTGTGGCGCTGCTGATGGGAATGTTCCTGTGCCTGTTTGTAAGCGAGGTAAACGGCCTGCTGCTGCGCGTGACGAAGAGCACGATGCTGTATCTCACGACAAACGTCACGCCCATAACCGAGGAGTTTGTCAAGGTGCTGCCGGTCATCTACTACGCATACATTTTCTCCGACGACGAAAAATCCGTCACTACCGTTGCGTTTGCAACAGGCGTGGGCTTTGCGATGCTGGAGAATATCATCATACTCATGCAGCATCTGGCGTCGGCAAACTTCATCTTCGCCATGATACGCGGCTTCAGCACGGGACTCATGCACAGCATCACGACGATGCTGGTCGCAAACTTCGTACCTTATATACATAAGAAGAAAAAGCTGTTCCTGTGCGGCGTGCTGTGCAGCTTCAACCTGGCCGTGGTGTTCCACTCGGTGTTCAATCTGCTCGTCGAGGCGGAATCGGCAGTTGCAAATTACATCGGCTATTTCCTGCCGGTGTCGATATACATGGTCATAAACATTTTCGTTCTCAAGAAATTCGTAAAGAAAACCAAAACGAACAACTCAAATACGGGTGGTGAGGGACTTGCCTAAAACGAAAAAACTGTTCGCACACGCGGCGCGGACGCTGAGCGTATTGCTGCTCGTGCTCACGGCGGCGGGAAGTCTGCCGGTATCTGCTGCCGCCGCGACGAGCTATATCTCCGAGCTCACCGTCGCGGTCGGCGCGGATGGGCGGTCAAGCCTTGAAAGCCGCGGCTACTCCGTCCTGTTTCAGGGGCTGAACCTTTCCGGAGGAGACGAAAGCAGCGTGTATCTGGGCTACAAAAAGGGCTCGAACGCAATAACCGGCCTCGTCGTTTCGACGCAGCACAGCTCAGGCCTGAGCGTTGACGGGGTCAGCTACAGTCTCGTATCGGACTACAGCTTAAACTACGGAACCGGCGGCACGGCGCTATACATATATTATACGCGCGACTCGGCGGCGGGGGAGAAGATAACATCTCTCGACACGGCCTCCGGCTATTCGAGCACCGACGAGGTTATGTCGCTGCGAAACGACGGCTCCGCGCCGGTTCGCATGAGCGACGGAACGCTTGCAAACCTCGACAGCGGCATTTCAAACAGCGAGATATATCTCCTGATGTACCGCGCCGCCAGCGTAAAGCGCTATATCTCCGACGTGTGCTATGTCAGCGGCAGCACGAAGGCCGAGGCGATAAACCGCGCGGCGTCTCTCGGCTGCGACAGCTATGTCGATAAGGACATCGGCGGCAGCGGCGGGGTGGCGTACCTTGCGTACAGCAGGACAGCCGACGCGGCCGGGGCGGTAACAGGATTTACCTTCTCCGCGGGCACGGTGCAGCTTGAGCGCGACGGCCAGTCCGGTGCGCGGCTCATCGACATAACCGCCGGAAGATTTTTCGACGACAGCTTTGAGCTCGGCGACTGGGCGGGCGTGTACGCCTCCTATGACAGGGCAATTTCGCGGCACTCGAACCTGTACAAGACGCTTTCCGCTTCGACGCAGGCATGCAGCAGCGTACCTGCCGGAGACAATGACATCTACGCGCTTTACGAGGGCAGCTACACCGCAGCGGTTCCCGAAGCGACCGGGGAGCCCGAGGCCACACCCGAGCCCGAGACGACCGGGGAGCCCACAGCCGACGCGGTCGATGAGTTTTACGATATAGACAAGTCCGCAGACGAGATCACCGACACCGGTGCCGAGGCCGAGGAAGAGGACAGCGGCCTTATCGCGTCGGTCATAAACAGCGGAAACATAGTTGCCGTATCCTGCATTTCGATAATCCTTATCCTGGCGATCATCGGAACGTGGATCTATATAAAGGACAGAAAAAACAAAATGGGTAAAAAGAAAGGATTCTAAGGAGGCACAAAACATGCTGAAAAAACACTTCAGGGCTGCACTGAGCCTCGTGCTGGCTATGGTTCTCACCTTCAGCACATGCGCGAACGTCTTTGCGGCGACAAACAAGAACACTTACATCAAAGACGTAGTATTGAGCTACGGCAAGACGGCTGACGAGGCCAAGGCCTGGCTTACGGAAAACGGCTACGAGATACTCGACTACGACCTCAACGAGGGCGCGGACGACACCTTCTCGACGGCCCGCGCCGTGTACCTTGGCTACACGACCACCGACAATGCAGAGGAAGCCATCACCGACATGCGTCTTATGAACATGAAGGGCGGCTACAGCGTTCAGGACTACCAGATGCTGCTCGACGAGCAGAAGGCGAACATAAGAACGTTCCTGGACGACTTCATCGTCGCCATAAACGAGTACAGAACCAACTACGCCGCCGGACAGACCCGCGCGGTCGTGGCTCACGACATGCTCAACGTCCTGTATGACGACGACACCCAGCAGTACATGGGCGACCTGCTGCTCAACAAGGTAAAGGAAGAGTACACCGACGCGGAGTGGAGCGCGCTCAGCGAGGAAGAGCAGGCCAAGATCGCCGACATGACCACCATCATCATGCAGGCAAACGCCGACGCGGTCACAACCATCGAGCAGACCATCGCAACGGCGACCGACACCGGCGACACGCTCTGGATAGACAGATACGACAGCGCCGGAAGCTACGACGATATGCTCGATGCACTCATGGAGGAGAAAAACCTCACCGTGAACGAGGCCGAAAAGCAGCTTGCCGCAGAGTACGACGAGGACGCAAAGATAATAGCGGCACAGTTTGAAAACTACAAGACCTATCTCGAAAAATACACCGATTCCGAAGTCTCCTTCGAAACCACCGAGGAGGAGCTGACGGCCTATCAGGAGGCACACGCAGACTTTGACCTTGTAAACTGGTTTGCCGCCGGCACTCAGTACGAGCTCATCTCAAAGCTCGAAAACGACGGCGTATCCCTGTATGAGCTCGTGACGAGCGGGGACTACGACGTAAAGGGCGCGGACCGCTACATGCTCTATCCTCTCGTGTCCTGCCTGACCGAGGGACAGAGAGCCTGCCTTGATTTCCTGCCCATGTATCAGATCGTGGCGCTGGGCATAAACAACGACGCTTCCGCCAAGGAAGGCGCGGAGAACTTCCTGACCGACGAGATGAAGGAGAACCTGAAGACCTCGATCTACGACGGGATCGACCGCAGCATCTTCAGCGGCGACGTTGCCCTTACGAACGAGGCGCTGCGCCTTCAGGCGGCCACGGGCAAGAACGCCGTCGATACCGCGTGGGATCACATCTCCGGCGTATCCATCGCGCTTTATGCATCGTTTGCCTTATCGCTCGCGACAACGATCGGAGCATGGGTCATGAACATCAGAATGAACAACATTTATTCGATGTATAGTGATTCGCTTTTCGAAGCATCGCAATCCATGGCCGGGGTCTACAAGCAGGTGACGCAGATCGCCGAAGGCGGAGCGACTGACGCGGAGACAGCTGCATATAACGCAGCAATCATAAAAGGCAGAGGTGCAATCGGCGCCGGTGCAAGTGCACAGCGCTGGGCGGACTTCTTCAAGTACGCCGGCGTTGCAATGACCTGCATTTCCATCGTGCTCATCGGCCTGTCCCTCTGGAGCACCTATAACGACCTGAAGGATTACTACAACGCAGAGTTCACGCCCATCCCCATGCACATGGTCGATGAGAACGAAAACGAAAGCGGCGAAAAGGTCTATACCTATTACGATGCTGTAAAGTGCAACCGCGTCGAGGCCGGCTTTGTCACCGACGCAAACAGGCTCCTCGGCGACTACGGCGATATAAACGGCGACGTGGGCCGTCAGTGGGTAGCTCTTTACACCACGAAGGATAAAGCGGCGGGCGACCCGATAAAGTCCGTGCCCGTCGTGCAGTATAAGAGCAGCGACATTCCCAAGGACAGCAGCAATGCTCTTTCCATGTTCGGCGAGAACTCAGCCCAGAACCTCACCAACGAGCAGCTCGGCTACACCTATGACGACGACATGGGCGGCATCTACATGTTCTATAACGTGGACGAGAACGCCTTTGCGGGCAGTGTGTTCTCCGACAGCAGCTACATCCTCATAAGCGTTGCGGCGGCAGCCGTCATCGGCGTCGCGGCCTTCTTCGCAGGCACCGGAGTTCAGAAGAAAAAATTCAAGGAGGCATAAAAGATGCTCAAGAGATCATTGCAGACGGTCATAAGCCTTGTGCTGGCCGTGGTATTGACCTTCAGCACCTGTGCCGACGTTTTCGCGGCGACCTCAACCAAGACGTACATAAAGGACGTTGTGCTCAGCTACGGCAAAACAGCTGACGAGGCCAAGGCCTGGCTTACGGAAAACGGCTACGAGGTGCTTGACTACGACCTCAACGAGGACGCGGACGATACCTTCTCGACTGCACGCGCCGTCTACCTCGGCTACACCACCACCGACGACCCCGAACAGGCCGTCACCGATATGCGCCTTATGAACATGAAGGGCGGCTACAGCGTTCAGGATTACCAGATGCTGCTCGAGGATCAGAAGGCGAATATAAAGCTTTTCTTAAACGACTTCATCGTCGCCCTGAACGAATACAGGGCCAATTACGAGGCCGGCAGGGCCCGCGCCAAGGTCGCGCACGAGGTGCTGAATCTCCTGTACGACGACGATACCGAGCAGTACATGGGTGATCTTCTTCTCAACAAGATAAAGGAGGAGTACACCGACGCGGAGTGGAGCGCACTGAGTGAGGACGAGCAGGCCGGGGTCGCCGACATGACCACCATCCTCATGCAGGCAAACTCGCAGGCTGTCCTCGCCATCGAGCAGACCATAGCCATGGCGGCCGACAGCAGCTCGGAGCCCTGGACGGAGCGCTATAACGACATCGGAAGCTACGACGATATGCTCGATGAGCTCATGGAGAGCAAGAATCTCTCCGTAAACGAGGCCGAAAAGCAGCTTGCCTCCGAGTACGACGAGGACGCAAAGGCAATAGCCTCGAAGTTCACCGCATATGCGAGCTATCTTGAGACCTACACGGGCGAGGATATAGACCTCACCGCCTCCGAGGCGGAGATCGAGGCCTATCAGGCCGCTCACGAGGATTTTGATTACGCAAGCTGGTTTGCCGCCGGTGCGCAGTATGAGCTGCTCGGTCAGCTCGTAAACGACGATGTGACCCTGCTCGAGCTCATAACCGGCGGCGAGTACGACGTGCAGGGCGCAGACCGCTACATGCTCTATCCTCTGGTAGCCTCGCTCAGCGAGGGGCAGAGAGCCTGCCTTGACTTCCTGACGATGTACTACATCGTCTCGATAGGTCTGTCCGGTGACGAGGCCGCCGAGAAGGCGATGGGCAGCATCGGCTTCCTCGACAAGCTCGGCAAGGAGAAAAACTCCGTCTACGACGGCGTTGACCGCACGCTTTTCGGCGGCAACGTCGCCCTGACAAACGAGGCGCTGCGCCTTCAGGCAGCCTCCGGCAAGAACGCGGTCGGTACCGCGTGGGATGAGATCTCAGCGACCACCTTCGTCCTGTACGGCGTTTTCGGACTTTCCGTTGTGCTCGCGGCAGCCTCATTTGCCATAAGCTCCCACCTGAGCAAGATGCTCCCGGTTATTAATATGGAGAGTGACGGCCTCATCAAAGCCGTCAACAATGCCATAGAGATAGGCGAAAATGCGTTCGATATGCAGACGATAACAAAAGCCGAGGAAACCACAGAGCTCGTCCGTGATAAATTGGCAGCCGTAACTGAGGGTCTGGGAACCACGAGGACATGGTCGAGAGTGCTCCAGTACGCCGGTGTCGCAATGACCTGCGTATCCGCCGTGCTCATCGGCCTGTCTCTCTGGAGCACCTATAACGACCTGAAGGATTACTACAACGCGGAGTTTACGCCGATACCCATGCATATGGTCGATGAGAGCGTGAACGATAACGACGAAAAGGTCTATACCTATTACACGGCCGTAAAGTGCAACCGTGTCGAGGCCGGAATGGTCACCGATGCAAACAGGCTGCTCGAGGACTACGGCGATATAAACGGCGACGTAGGCCGCCAGTGGGTAGCGCTGTACATCTCATACGATAAGTCGGCAGGCGATCCCATAACGACCGTGCCCGTCGTGAAGTACGAAAGCAGCGACATTCCCAAGGGCAGCAGCAACGCACTGTCAATGTTCGGCGAAAACGTTGCTCAGAACCTCACGAACAAGCAGCTCGGCTACACCTACGCCGACGGCATGGACGGCATCTATATGTTCTACAACGTGGATGAGAACGCCTTCGCGGGCAGCGTGTTCTCCAACAGCAGCCACATACTCATAAGCGTTGCGGCGGCAGCCGTGATCGGCGTCGCGGCCTTCTTCGCAGGCGCCGGAGCACAGAAGAAAAAGACTCGGACCGAAGAGGCGTAAGACACGCCGCAGAAGCTCAAGGAATGATTTTTATGAAGCTGAAAAAAATCATATCGTTTGCCCTCGCGCTCATGCTGTGCGCGGCGCTGTGTATCCCCGTCCTCGCCGACGAGGTCTGCGCAACGGTAAGCTCCGGCGGCACGCAGACGGACTACAGCTCCTTTCAGGAGGCGTGGAGCCGGGCCTGCGAGCTCGGAAGCAGCAGCGAGGTCACCTTCACCCTCCGCCGGAGCTGGAGAGCCACGGACGGCTCCTTCGGCAGTGGTACGGGCTTCAGCAACGGCGCGCTGAGCTACTCGGGCGCTAAAATGCTGACGCTCGACCTCAACGGCTATTGCATAGACAGGGGACTTTCGTCCCCCGTCAGCAACGGAGAGGTCATATGCGTTAACTCCCGCATGACCATCATCGACTCCGGAAGCGGCGAGTACACCGTGTCCAGGCTCTTCAAGGGCGGCGCTATCCAGAACGGCGCGTCAACGGCGCGCGGCGGCGGTGTTGTCGTCATGGACAATGCGGAGCTCAATTTTAACGGCGGCACGATACTCAACTGCGTTTCCACCGACGACGGCGGCGCGATAAGCGCCTTCGGCTCGGGCGCGGTGCTCAAGGTAAACGGCGGCGCGTTCTACGGCAACCGTACCTATGACGCGGCCGGCGAGTGCAGCGGCGGCGCGATATACTCAAACGCCGCCTCCGTTACCGTGAATAATGCCGTGTTCGAGGGCAATTACGCCGAGGATGACGGCGGCGCCGTGTATACCTACGGCGGCAGCCTCAAGCTCTCCTCGTCCTCGTTCTACTCCAATAACTGCGACGAGCTCGGCGGGGCCGTGTGCCTCGCGGGCTCGGCAACTGCCGAAATAACGGAATGCCTGTTTTCGCAAAACAGCTCGACGGAGGAGCACGGCGGCGCCGTGTACTGCGATTCGGGCTCCGGCACATATCTCAAAAGCTGCCGGATGTATTACAACAGCGCGGCCAAGGACGGCGGCGCGCTGTATATAAATGCCGACAGGGTATTTGTGGTCGGCGGCGAGTACCGCTATAATACGGCTGCGAAAAACGGCGGCGGCATATATGTTGACAGTATGAACGACATAAACGCCTCCGGAAAGCTCATCGTTACGGACAACAGCGTAAACGGCAAGGCCAACGACCTCTGCCTTCAGGACGGCACGGCATCGACGGCCTATCTGTACTGCGGCGGCTTTTACGAGGGCTCGAAAGTCCTGCTGTGCTCGACCGGCACGTCCTCGCGGCTTGCCATAAAGGGCATAGACAAGTTCCAGTACACAAATTACATAGGCTTTGACGAGGGCTATTCGCAGGATAAGCTCGTATCCTCGACGCTCAGTCAGGATAATATCCGCGCAGTGGCCTCCGCCATCGGCGGCGGAGATATAGCCTACGTCTGCGCCTGCGCTGCGGCGATAGCCGTTTTCGCGGTGTTCATCGTAAGGCGCGGAAAAAAGAAAAAGGAGGCGGGGGAATATGACTGAAAACAGAAAACTTCATTTTATCACCGCCTCGATCTGCCTGCTGCTGGTGTTTGCGCTCCTGTTTACGGACGTGGGAAACGCGCTGGCGGTCACGGCGGAAAACGACTCGAAATACATCTCCGAGGTGCAGGTCTTCAGCGGCAGCAGCCTCGCCGAGGCGATAAAAAGCTGCGAGGCGGAGGGCTATGTTGCGGTCAAGAACAACATAAACCGCACAGAGTCCGGCGACAGCACGGATAACGGGATATACATCGTCGGCTATAAGACGACGACCAACCCCGACGAGGCTATCACGGATATATCGCTTTTGCAGATGAACGGCGGCTATCAGTACTGCACCTACAGCGACATCGCCGAAAGAGCGATGGAAAAGCTCGGGAACATTCCCACGGAAATAAGCGACGCGATAAACGAGTTTGCCGCCAATTACAGCGCGGGAAGCCCCGCTGCCGTATCAGCCGTGAAGGTTCTCAACTGCTATCACATTGATGAGCTCAGCGGCATGAAGCTCGGCGACTATATGGTCAGCGGCAGCTGCACGGCAGACTTCGTAAAGAAGCTGCTCTCGCGTGCCAACACCTCGGTCGTGACCGCGTTCTGCAATGCACTCGTCCCCGGCGTCGCCGACTACGGCGAGGATAACTGGGCATCGAGGGTATCGGCATCGACGGTGCAGGCCGAGCTTGCCGAGGGCGATAACGACAACAAGCTCGACAGTCAGTACAAGGTACTTGCAAAGGAGCTTACCGACAGTCTCCAGTCCTTCGCGCAGAGCTACACTGCGGCAGCCGAGCGCTATGCGGCCTCCGGCGGCAAGGTGGAGACGAGCGTTTCCGACGAGAGCGAGACGGAGCTCAACGAGCAGACCGTTGAGGACGTATCGAGCGGCGGCGAGATCGAGACCGAGGACGGCGATGTGCTGTTCCTGACCGCCTACGATATGCTCAACCAGTATTCCTACGACGAAACGACGCGCCTTGGCGACTACATCGTTGCGCTCGGAAACTCGTCGTATGACGAGTCGGCAAATCTGAGAAAGATATATCCTCTCGTTGACAGCCTCACCGACGGTCAGCTGGCTATGATGCGCATGTGCGGCGTAGCCTTCTCGGCCATCTATCTGTCAAACGACTCAAGCCTTATCGACGAGGCCGAAAAGCAGGTGACTGCGATCAAGGAGGAGATATCCTCGCAGATCGGCACTGACAGCATGTCCATCTGGGTAGGCACCGACCAGACGGCCTTCGAGCAGAAGGTCGCCGTCACAAAGGATGCATACAGGGCAAACTCAGCAGGTCAGATATACAATACCCTGACCACGCCCGACGGAATCGATAATTTCCTCTCAAGAGCAATGACAATGGTAAGCATAGTCTCGGGCGTGTTCGGTCTGGCGGCCTGCATCACTCATCTGGCGACATGGGCGATCAGCACGATATTTTTCGCCTCGGCCTTCACCGGCTCCGTGAGCGCGTGGGCGGTCTGCTGCGCGGGCATAGGCGTGAGCGCACTGAGCACGATATTCGGCGTTCTCGGCTGTGCGATGATAGTGCTAAGCTACGTCGCGTTCGCGGCAATGATCATTGTTGTCATCGCGCTGCTCATAAAGTACCTCTGGGATTCGTTCCACGACGATGACGAGGAGACCTTTACGCCCATTCCCTCGGTCATGTTCGACGTTGCCGACAACAGATACATAAGATATGACGCCGTGGAGCAAAACGGCAGCCCCGCCAATATAAACGGCGATAACGCGAGACGCTGGAACGCACTTTACACGAGCAAGAGCAGCCACGCGGGCGATCCGATACAGTCCTCGCAGCTGGACGATCTTATAACGGTGCAGTACAACGATAACTCCGTGCCTCAGGGCTATAAGGCCGTCAAGTGCTTCGGCGAGGTCGGAGCGGCGAACCTCAACGCAAATTCGCGCTCGGATTCCTGCTCGGTGTATATGTTCTGCCGCACGACGAGCAAGATCATAAACGAGGGCGAGGAGCAGGATAAGGAGCCCGATACCGACGGCACCGAGGTCAAGAACGACGGGCAGTATATCTCAAAGCTTTCGCTTTCGGTCGAAAGCTCGGAGACGGCGGCAAAGGCCGCGCTCACCAAGAGCGGCTACTATGTTCTGGACGTGAACCTCACTCCTGTCACCGCCTCGCTGAAGAAATACACCTATCTGGGCTACACCACGACGACGAACGCATCGGATGCCGTGACGGATATAAGAATATCCGCGAGAAACAGCTCGGCCTCATTCCTTTACGGCAGCGCCTCGTACACCGCCTGCGGCACGACCCCGACGGGCGATACCCTCTACTACACCTCGTATAAATCGGCGGGCTCGCCCATACTTGCGGACCTTCTGGTGAAGTATTCGCTCGACGATATACCGGAGGGCTATGAGCCGATAAACCTGTTCTGCGGCGGCAACGCATACAACCTCAATGTCGGCAGCGAGATCGACAACACAGTAGAAAGGCATCACCGCTCGCAGACAAACGAGCATTGGAACGACAAGGGCGTGTATCTGTACTTCAAGCCCTCCGTTGCATACACAAGCGGCGAGGAGTATATCTCCGGCATCGTTCTTGTCGCCGGCAACGGCAGCGGCGAGCTGGGCAATTCGGCAGACGATTATATCAATGCCCTGAAGCTTCAGAAGTTCGACCTGAGCCTGACCCATGCCGCAAAGATGAAGCTCCCCTCGGACGTGCACGGCATGGTGTCGGAGGATCGCTGGGCGACAAATGTGGAGACCTATATCTGCTATACGACAACGCACAATCCGTACAGGGCGATATACGGCATAAGATCGTATACCTCCGCTCCGGGCAATTTATCCGTTCCGGTTTTCCTCGGAACGTCCTCAAACGGCGCATACGCGGTGTGCGATGTTATGTTTGAGCTGCCGTATCTGGTCAGCGGCGGAAGCGCGGCAAAGTATTATATGCGCGGCATTTACGAGACTCATTCCTATCAGTTTGCCAGCGGCAGCGGCTATCTGACGGGCATAGAACAGCTCGACATGACGACCGAGCTCGTACCCGAGGACTACGAGGATGTCTCGTGGTCGAGCAGCGGCGTGCGCGGCAAGGGCATATATGTGCTCGGCCCCGTGGAGGGCGGAACGCCCCTTACGGTGGACGATATACAGGTATCGTCCGACAGCGTCGCTCCCGACGGCTTCGTGAGCGTTCAGGACTTCAAGACCCCGAACCGCACGGAGTCCCACAACCTCGGCTACCAGACGACCAACTCGAAATATATCCAGAACGGAAAGAGCCTCACGCCGGTGTATATCTACCAGCGCACGGCGGCACCCCAGCAGGGAAAATACATCTCCTCGATCAGCGTTTCGACCTTCACCATGAGCAAGGCGGCCGGAAGCTCGCTTTCCGAGTACACCGACGAGATGAAGACCCTTCTGAAGGCCTCCGGCAGCGATTACTGCATACAGAACCTCCTGTCGCAGTGTACCGACGAGATCATTCAGGCAAACGTAGCGCTCGACAGCTCGCAGAGCTTTTACGGAAATGCGAATGCCAAGCCGGAAACGGTGTCGTACATAGGCGTGACGAGAACGAATGTGCAGTCCGATGCCATTACGGGCATAATAAGATATGTCACCGACAGTACCTCCGCACCCCCGACGATACAGCTCGGCAAGGTGACCTATATAAAGGCAGGAGACATGATACCCGATCCGAAGGGCTCGTATTATCTTTACTATACGACCGCATCCGGAACAAACCCCGGCATGCCGATAACGGATATCAGCGTGAGCTCGGATGTTTTTGAGACAAACTGTGCGACGACCATGTCGTTGAAGCTCGACAGCTCCGGCGCGTACACCGCTCTTTACGGAGACGTCGATGCATCTGCCTTCATCCACATGAGCTATGAGGATACGGCGACGATGATGGGCGCGATATATATCGGTCACGGCAAGACCGCAAAGGAGGCACAGGCAAACCTCCTGAGCCTCGGCTGCAACATATGCGTGAATCTCGATATAAACAGGGGAACAGGCGGCGAATACATCTATATCGGCTACTCGAGATATACCCTGACCAGATCCGAGGTCAATAAGGGCGTTGCGAGAAAGGCCGTCAGGGATATCATCCTGACAGTCGGCCAGCCGCATCAGAAGACCATCACCGTAGACGGCATTGTTTATGAGAGCGCACGCGACGAATATACCTCGGCTGAGGATGCAGACGGAACGAAGGCCGTATCCCTCAACTCGGGCAGCGGAGGCAAGCAGATATATCTGTACTACACCACGACCGCGACAAAGGACACCGCCTATACGATCGCAAAGCTCGGCCTTGCCTGCAAGGATTACGGCATGATAAACGACGACTACAACACATGGGAGCACGTTCTCGACGTTAACGGGAACCGCGTGAACCTCAACGAGGGCGTAGTCGCGGTGACGGACGGCGGCGATCACATAACGGACAACAGAGTGTATCTCTATGCAAGCCGCACCGATAACGCCGTCAGGGAGGACCGTAAGGTCGATATGAATGCGCTCAACCGTGAGTTTGTGGCCTACGACGTTTATATGAAGGGGGCGTGAGCCGTGAAAAGGATGAAAAAAGCGACCGCGCTGCTGTGTGCGGTGCTCCTGGCGACAGCGCTGGCACTGCCGCAGCCCTCGCTCGCGGCAAACGGCACAGCCGACGGGGTGAGTGAATATGTCTACACGGTAAACATCAAGGTCAGCAACCCCTGCGACTCCACGAGCATGGACAGGGACGCCGTGAATATTCTGCGCTTTGACTACTATTACAAGGGGCAGAACGGCTATCAGAGCGAAAAAAGCGAGCGCTTCGACATGTCGTGGAACGGCAGCGCAAATAACAATGCCGACTTCCTCAAGGAGCATTTCATAAGGCCGAACGACAACGAATACTATACGAGCTATGAGCTGACGCTTCCCGGCAAGCTCAGCAGGATAGATATCCTGCTCAACATGGACGGCGGCGAGCGCCTGTCCTTTGAGGTGCAGAGCGTCTACTGCAACGGCAAGCGGATAAACAGCAACACCGACTATGTCTCCTCGGCGTACAACGACTCCTCGGCGAGCATATACTGCTCGATGGAGAGCTCGGTCATCGACGAGAGCAGCTCCCCCTATTTTATCGAATACGGCGGTGAGGGGCTCACCGAAAAGGAGATGAGCGAGCTTGCCGCCGGTATCGGCAGCGCGGCGGAGTACGCCGGCCAGTTCAGGGATCAGTACAACGCGGTGATCGACACGGCAGTTCTCAAAAACTGCGTCTCGGACTCCGACGGCGATATAAATCAGGCCTATGCCCACAGCGATGAGGAGAGCATGTACAGATACACCTTCTATTTCAATGTGGAAAACCCCATAGATCTCAGCAACGCCGATAATGATGAGGTGGAGACCTTTTATATCGAGATGAGCTATATCGACAAAAACGGCTGCGGCAGTGCAAAGACCTATAAGCTCGACATGTCCTACAGCTCATCGCTCAAGCGGAACCTGAACCAGAAATATCTCAGCTGCTTTGAAAGCTACGGCGATGACGGCTACAAGACGCAGTTTTCCGTCTGGGTGCCGGGCATCGTCACCGAGGTCAGGAGCAGGCTCAATATGAGCGGCGAAAAGCTGACTGTCAGGTTTGACAGGATAACGCTCGGCTCGATCGCGGTAAACACGGAAAGAGACTATGTGTCCTCGGTGTTTTACGATTCCGACGCCACGATAAAGTGCATCGTCCCGGCAGCGCAGATAGCCCTCGGGGGAGGCAGCCTGCCGGAAAGCTACGGCGCGGAGCTCAGGGATCAGTACGGCGCGCTCGTTTCCGAGACGCTGTATGAAAGGGCAAAGTCAGATCCGCAGAGATACATTTATCATCAGCAGATAACGTAAAATTCAGCATCAGACGCAAAAAGACAGTGCAGAGTAAGATCAGCACTGTCTTTTTTAAGCCGTGTTTTGCTTAGTCTTCATGCGAAACGTTAAGGTTTATGCCAACGTCTCCGGTCGGGCACCCGCAGCAAACGTATAGGTACAGCCTCAATGCGCCTCTGAAAATACGCCTCCGAAAAGCCTTGATAAAACGGAGGGGATATAGTAAAATTTTCATTACGGTATAAAAATATTGAAGCGACTAAGGAGACACCATGAAAAAACGCTTACTGGCCGGAGCGCTCGCGCTGCTGTGCCTTGCAGGATGCTCGTCGCCCGTGCCCGATCCGCAGAGCCTGCCGACCGAGGGCGGCAGCGGCACGACCGTGGCCTACGTCCCGCTGGACGACCGACCCGTCAACACCGACAGGGTGGCGTATCTGGCAGGCTCGCTGGGCTATGAGCTCGTCATGCCGGACGAGGAGGACTGCCGCACACGGCTCGACGATCAGCCGCTCGGCGAAAGCGGGCTTAAATACGGCGACCGCGCCGCGCTGTACGAGTGGGTGCTCGCGCAGGAGGCAGCCGGCTGTGACCGCTACATTCTGTCGCTCGACCAGCTGCTGTCCGGCGGGCTTGTCAACTCGCGCTGCTTTACAGGCGAGGCCGTCACGCTTTCCGACGGCACTGTTATGAACGAGACCGAGCTCGTGCAAAGCCTGCTTGCGGCGCTGTCCGCGCCGGAGAATGAGATATGGCTGCTCGACACGGTCATGCGCCTCGCGCCGACGGTCGGCTACGACGGCAACACGCTCGAGGACTACAGCTCGCTGCGCGAATACGCCATGCAGGAGCGGCCGGGGCTTGACGGCGACGCGCTTACGATCGAAAACATCGTCAAGAACTACCCGTTTTCAAAGGACGGCGAGGTAATACCCTATGATGAGGCGGTCACGAGCGTATACTTTCAGGCCCGTGCTCGAAAGCTGGAGCTCATAAAATGCGCGCTCGATGCCTCCGAGGGCATGGACAATGTGCGTTTTCTCGTCGGTATTGACGACTCCGCGCCGTCTGCGAGCATCCAGACCAACGAGCTCAAATGGCTGCGCCGGGAGATAGACGGCCGCGGCGCGGTGCTCTCGGGTGCGGATGAGGACGGCATGCTGGCCGTGTGCAAAATGTATGCAGAGCTCGATTATGACGGTGCGCTGCCGGAGGTGTACGTCCGCTGCTTCGGCGGCGGCGAGGACCTGACGTCGAGCGCCTACGACCACGAGTCGCTCGGGGAGATCATCACGGCGCACCTCGACTATCTCGGCCTGAGCAAAGCCGAGTCTCCCGACGGCGGCAATGTGCTCGAGCTTATTGCGCTCACAAAGCCCGCCGATGAGAGTAAAAAGAGCCGCTATATCAGCGATGCCGTCGCCGTACTGCGCGAAAATGAAAAAAACGGCACGCCCACAATGCTCATGGACGCGGCCAACAATCAATATGGCACCGAGTTTCAGGAAAAGCTTGTGCGGAACACGCAGCTCGGCTTTCTGCTGGGCTATGCCGGATACTACGACCTCGCAAACGCAACGGGCATCACGCTGGCAAACGGCGTGGCGCGCTGGCTCTGCCTCGCGCAGGGAGGCCCTGAAACGCAGGCTCAGCTCGACGACTTCCGCCGCACGCTCGCCGACTCGCTCATCAAGGATATCTGCTACAAGAACGATACAAAGATCGAGCTCGACCGGTACATCCGCAGCGAGCTCGGCGGCGATCCCGATAATTTCTGCCGCAGCGGCACCGCGGCGCAGCTTGTGCTGGACAAGGCTCAAACGCTCCTGTCCGACAGCTCCGCTCCGGTGCTCAAAAACCTTGCGCGCAGTGTGTACCTGACCGATCTTGACGGCAGCACCGCAGGCTTCGGTACCCTGACGATAAGCGGTCTGAGCTTCCCCTGGCTGCGTATCTTTGAACTCCGTTTCTGTTTGGAGGCGAATTGAGGCTGTGCCTATACGTTTATTGCGTGAACCCGGTATCGAAACGACGGAGGAAACAAAAACGTTTCGCGTAATGCAAGTACGCAGTAATGTTAAGCATCTTGCCTTCCTCTGTCACGGTTTTTACCGCAGCTTCCGGTCGGGACACCGCAAAAACCGTATCGGTACTGCGCGGCAGCGCCTCTGAAAAGCCTTGAGGGGAAGGTGTCGGCGACAGCCGACGGATGAGGTGTTATCAATATCCAATATCTAATATAAAAAAGACAGTGCAGACTAATATCTGCACCGTCTTTTTTCATAGCTTCGGTTTTTACACTTCTTCTATCCAGCTTCCCCTCAAGGGGAAGCCAGCCGCTCGCCGCGGCGGGTGTTTCGCATGAAGACTAAGCAAAACACAGCTGCTGTTGCCCGGCCAAAACTACCGTCATTCTCTGTAGAAAACTTATCTTGCCTGTTCCGCCTGTCACGGTTTCCTGAGCAGCCTCCGGTCGGGATACCGGAGATAAACGTATCCGCAGGTGCCTTAATGCGCCGCTGAAAATGTGCTGTCAGAAAGGAAAGCCCATGGGGGTGAGCTTGCTCATGGCCTGATTGGTCGCGTTCTCGCTCTGCGTGATCGCCTCGTTGACCGCGGCGACGATCATATCCTGAAGCATCTCGAGATCGTCGGGATCGACCGCAGAGGGGTCTATCTCGATGCTCTTGAGTGCGCGGGTGCCGATCATGGTCGCCTTGACGGCGCCGCCGCCGACGGTGGCGACAAACTCCTTGTTCTCGAGCTCCTGCTGCATTTTCATAAACTCTTCCTGCATCTTCTGGGCCTGCTTCATCATGTTGCCGCCGCCCATTGCGCCGCGAAATCCGCCTTTTGCCATATTAAAATTCCTCCTAAATAATTATACGAAACGAGTTTCCTTGAATTTTCTGAGTTCTTCGATATCTCTTCTGGGCTTGCTGTTATCCTCATGCAGCTCAGCTATCGTGATCTTCAGGCTGCGTCCCGTGACTGCGGCCGCCGCCTCACGCAGGCGCATGAGGACCGCCTGATTGTTCACGGCATTGAAGAAAAATCCGGGTACCACCTCGAGCGCGAGCGTGTCAAAGCTTACGCTGCAGCGCGTCTGCGCTGGGTTTGAAAGTATCGGTATCACGCCGCGCGGAAGCGCCTCCTCGGCCTTCTCCACTATCGCCGCCCACAGCGCGTCGTTATCCTGCGGCGCATCCGCGGCGCTTGCCGGAGCGTCGGGGTTAAGCTCCACGGGCGACGCCTTGTCGAGCAGATCGTCCTCCGGCTGATACTCGGCAAAATCGAAGGGGTCGAGCTCGTCTGCCGGATCGGGCTCGTACTGCGGCCTCGGCTCCGGCGGCTCGTCGGGTTCAAATAGTGCCTCGTCGAGCGTGGAGCGGAACTCCTCATCGTCATCCGCTGCGGGCTCCGCCCTGTGCAGCGGCGCGTGCTTCATGTCCTCCTCGATGCGCGACACCCTTGCGCGGAGCTCGTCAAGCCCCTCGCTCAGCCGCGGATCGCACAGAGCTATTATGCACAGCTCCGCCGTGAGCTTTGCACTCTTCGAGTCGCGGATCTTCAGCAGACTGTCCGACACCGTGTTTATGCGGTTTATGAGCTCGGCTCCGGTGAGCTTTTTGCAGAAAACATTCAGAATATCGCGGCTGAAGCGGCCGGATATGAGGTCCGCGCCCGCCTTCGGCGCTACCGACAGCATGAGGCAGTCGCGCAGGAGCGTGTTGAGCTCATACAGCAGCGTCGCGGGATCCTTGCCGTCGTGCCACAGGCTGTCGAAGAGCCTGAGCGCCTCGTCGGTATTGTGCCTGACCGCGTAGTCGAGCAGCTGCGCCGTGCGCCTGTTTCCGGTCAGCCCCATCGCCGAGTACACGGCGCCGGTGTCGATATCGCTCTCGCCCGAGCACTGGTCGAGCAGCGACAGCGCATCGCGCATACCGCCCTCGGCGAGCCCCGCAATGAGCTCTGCGGCGCTGCGCTCGAGCTTTAAGCCCTCGCACTGTGCGACGTGCTCGAGATGTCCGGCGATCAGCTGCGCGTCAAGGCGCTTGAAGCTGTGCCGCTGGCAGCGCGAGAGTATCGTCGCCGGTACCTTGTTGAGCTCCGTCGTTGCGAGGATGAACACCAGATGCTCCGGCGGCTCCTCGAGGATCTTCAGCAGCGCGTTGAACGCCGCGGTAGAGAGCATATGCACCTCGTCGATGATGTACACGCGCTTTTTGACCGAGACGGGGGAGAACACGGCCTCCTCGCGCAGCTGGCGGACGTTGTCCACGCCGTTGTTGGACGCGGCGTCGATCTCCACAACGTCCATGATGCTGCCGTCCTCGATGCCGAGGCAGGCGGGACATCTGCAGCAGGGATTGCCGTTTTCCGGGCTGGAGCAGTTGAGCGCCTTTGCGAGGATCTTCGCGCAGGTGGTCTTGCCCGTGCCGCGCGTGCCGATGAAAAGATACGCGTGCGAGGTGCGCCCAGTGGCTATCTGATTTTTAAGCGTTTCCGTAATGTGCTTCTGCCCGACGACCTCGTCAAAGGTCTTGGGCCGCCATTTTCGATATAAAGCCTGATACATGATCGTTACCCTTGTATCCGATAAATAGAATGCGGCCCTTGACAAGACTGCACACCCAACTTTGAAAACTGACATATGCCCGTTACGCCGGCAGCCGGCTCAGAACCGGCACCCTCACGGCACACGAAAAACACCGCTTAATGCTGCTCGGTTCCCCGCCTGACATGGTTCACGGGTTTCCGTTGCGCGAGACCGGCTCGTCAACGCTGCTTACCGGGGTCAGACGACACATGACAGATCCTATGTTGGGAATTCATTCCTGCTGTAGCGGATTGCAGGTTACAGGGCACCGCTGGCTCCCCAACTAGTGCAGCCTTGTCAAAAGCCGCAAGCGTATTATAACGCAAATTTACGATATAATCAACAAATATTTTCTTTACTTTTCTGAAAAGTGTGTTATAATACTAAAGCTGATAGCATTTGGGCCCGTAGCGCAGCTGGGAGCGCGTTCGGTTCGCATCCGAGAGGTCGAGGGTTCGAATCCCTTCGGGTCCACCATGACCGGACACCAATTCTGATACGATGCGTATCATGATAGGTGTCCGGTTTCTTTTTGCAATGTCCTTGATCTACAAGGCTTTTCCTTGTGCTTTTCGGCAAAAGGGCGTGAACTTTTTTAATAATTCACCTGCGTTTTTATTTGCAGGGCGCAGCTGTGCACAAAAACCGAGCGGAGAGGTTGACTTTTTCACTTTTGTGTGCTACACTGAAGCTCCAAAATCAGTATGGATTTTTCTGAGACACCAAGCTCATTTTTCGCCATACACTCCTTGTGAGTGTGCGGCGATTTTTTTATTTTAAGGAGGTATTGCCATGTCAAACGAAGTACTGAACACGATCAAAGCACGCAGAGCCGTCCGGGCATATAAGCCTGACGGTGCACCGGCCGAGGCGGCAAAGAGAAAGGATAATTACATCGTTCGGGTGTGATCGGAGGAATCGGTTAATAGTAAGAGCTTATCAGAGGAAAAGACGCGGCCTGTGGCCGCGCCTTTTCTTAGGGAGTAAATATGGAGTAAATATGAAGGAGAAGCTGGATCAGTGCCGGTCGTACTCGATCTTCGTGACCGAGACCACAAGTCCGGCTATGCCTGCGAGAGCGAGGACTGCGCACACTGCCGTCCAGACGGCGGCGTCGTGGTTTGCCGAGTCTATGTCTGCCAGATATGAGGCGCTGGCTGCTGTGCATATCTCGCCGTAGGTCGAGCCGTAGGCGGCTGTGCCGTTATTGAGCAGGTAGGCTACGCTGCGGTCGAGAGTGGAGGCGTCGGAGTTGAACTCGGCGACGGGCTTGAGGCTTTCGGCCATGCGGGTAAGATCGTCATCGCCGGCGACGTCGGCCGTCTGGGCACCTGCGGGGTAAACGGTGTTGGCAAGACCCATGGAGGCCGCAAGGCTGCCTGCGCTGTCGGCGTGATTCAGAAGGTTCGTGTCGGTGGATATGCGCTCGACCTTCTGAGCCTCGACATTTGTGAAGCCGACTGCTGCGAGCAGCAGCACGATAACCGAAAGAACGGCGGTAATAACATAAATTGTATTGTTTGAAGTTTTTGTTTTCATGACGTGATCCTTTCCGTCCCACAGGGGGACTGTCTTTTTATTGATCACATCATAGGTCCGGGTTTTATATAATTCAACCCACAAAAGAGCCAAAAATGACAAGATTATAGGCAATTGCATAAAAGTGCGCAAGAACAATTGCATAAATTTACCCTGCCGTGCAAGAAAAACGGCACTTCAGGCAGAAAAAAACCGGCGGTATACCGCCGGTTTTTGGATTTTATCGCTTTATTTTCTCCGTCAGCCTTCGTATCGAAGCGGTGAAGCCGCGCAGCTCGCGGTTCGGGCGGCCCTCGCAGCCGCGCACGGCCTGCATAAGCGCCTCGGCGGCATGTATAAGCTCCGTGAACACCGGATTTGTCCTGCGCCCGGCAGGAGACTTCTGCTCGCGGATGACTGGCCTGCCTTCGGTGACGACGGTGAAGCGCCCCGCGGCAAGATCAAACTCCGTGCCGCTGTACGGCGCGAAGGCGCGGCAGCCGAGCTCGTTGTTGAGACAGGCGGTGAAGCTGTCGGCGCTCTCGGGGTCGCCGTGGTTTACGAACACCAGCTCCGGTTTTTCGGAAAAGCCTTCGAGCCACGCGATGAGTCCGCGCTTGTCGGCATGGCCGCTCACTCCGGGCAGGGCGGCGATCTCGGCATTGACCTCGATCTCCTCGTTGAAGAGCTTTACGCTCTTGACCCCGTCGTGCAGCGCACGTCCGAGCGTTCCGGCCGCCTGATAGCCGACGAACAGCACAAGGCACTCCGGCCGCCAGAGATTGTGCTTGAGATGGTGGCGCACGCGGCCGGCGTCGCACATGCCGGAGGCGGAGATGATGACCTTGGGCTCCTTATCCTCGTTTATCGCCCGCGACTCCTCCTGACTCACCGCCGTGTGCAGTCCGGGGAACAGCAGGGGATTTTCGCCGGAGCGGATGATGGCGCGCATCTCCTCATCGACATAGCTCGTGTCGCATTGCAGGAAGATGCCCGTTGCCTCGACGGCAAGCGGACTGTCAACGTAAACGGGGAAATCGCCGTGCCCCTTCACGAGACCGCGGTTTTTGATCTCGCGGATGAAATACAGCATCTCCTGCGTCCTGCCGACGGCGAAGGCGGGAATGACAACATTGCCGCCGCGGTCGAGCGTGCGCTGGATGCAGGCGGAAAGTGCGGCAATGTAGTCCGGCCTTCCGTCGGCGTGATTCCGGTCGCCGTAGGTGGACTCAATGACGAGGTAGTCGGTCTTTTCGATGTGCTGCGGGTCGCGGAGTATGGGCTGATCGAGGTTGCCGATATCGCCGGAAAATACAATTTTCTTTTCCCGCTCCTGCTCCCGCAGCCATATCTCGACGGCCGCCGAGCCGAGCAGATGCCCCACATCCGTAAAGCGCACCGTCACCGATTCGTTGACCTGTATCCGGCTGCCGTATTCGCAGGGGCGCAGCAGCTTCAGCAGACCCGCGACGTCGTCAAGATCATACAGGGGCGCGACCGCCGCATCGCCGCGGCGCATCGCCTTGCGCGATTTCCACTCGGCCTCGGACATCTGGATGTGCGCACAGTCGCGCAGCATGATATCCAGCAGCGAGCAGGTCGCACCCGTCGCGTACACCGCGCCGCGAAAGCCGTTTTTGTACAGCAGCGGCAGCAGACCCGAGTGGTCTATATGCGCGTGTGTTACCAGCACGAAGTCGAGCACCGACGCAGAGACCGGCAGCTCCTGATTCTCAAACAGATCCCGGCCCTGCTCCATGCCGCAGTCGATAAGTCCTTTTTTATCGCCCACCTCGAGAAGCGTACAGCTCCCCGTGACCTCGTGGGCAGCACCGAGAAATGTGATCTTCATGGCTTTCTCCTCAGAGCTCCGGCGTCCAGCCGTCGGCAAAGCCTGCGGCGGCGGGCTTCGTGAGCTCGATGTAGTAGCCGGCATAGGTCAGATCCATGTACGGCATGACGTAAAACTGCGCGAGGATGCCCAGCTCTACTACGCTGAGTATCTCCGAAATGAACGACGGAGCCATCGCATCGGCAAGGCCGTAGCCCAGACAGGACACGAGGCCGACGAGTATGCCCCAGCCGATGAAGCTCAGGTCCATGACGAAAAGCTCGCCCTTGTGGCCGCGCATGATGCGCTTGCTTTCCGAAATGCATTGCAGCGCGCTCATCTCCGGGTGCTCAAGCAGCAGATACAGCGCCTGACGGTAGCGGTAGTACGCGATGACACCGGGGAATACGAACAACAGCGACCACAGGAAGATGAAGACGCTCTCGAGGATGTACAGCCACAGCACGCGGAAGAACATGCCGAAGGCGTCGAAAATGTTCCAATAGCTGGCCTCCATGCCGCGCACCGTGCGCAGGCAGAATATTGCGAAGCCGCCGCCGAGGACTATCGTGACTATCTGGATAGCAAGACCGAGCAGGAGCGCGGTCGGCGTGGGCATGGCCCCCTGAACGGCGTAGAAAAACTGATCGGGATCTACGTCGTTGAGGTTGTAATTATAATTGTATGTGTCGTCGTTGATGGTAACGTCGTAGTTGAAGCCGAAATCCTCAAGAACCTTCTGGAGCCGTACGGGCGAGTCTCCGGCGATCTCGTACGAAAGGAAGCTGAGCACCGCGAGAATGAGAATGTATATGATCGCTGTGACGACGGGCTTGGGTTGGGCAGTCCGTATAAGAGTTTTCGACTGCGCCTTGAGCTGCTTTCTGTCCATATGTCATACCTCCTGATTATTAGCTTACACCGTGATTATATCATCTTTGTATATGAAATAACATAGCTGACGCAAAAATAATTTTCTTGACAATACGGACGAGGGATGCTATTATTATCAGGCACTTGATATGCGCGAGTGGTGGAATTGGCAGACTCGCTAGATTCAGGTTCTAGTGCTCACTCCGGGCGTGCGGGTTCAAGTCCCGCCTCGCGCACCAAATAAGAACCGTAATTGTGATACGATATGTATTGCAACTGCGGTTCTTTTTCTGTGCCCTGAAAGCGGCTTGGCACAAGGCTTTTTCGCATTTCTGCTTTCAAGATAAGTATCAGCGTATTGAAATCGTCGCCGTTTTTAGCTGTGAAAATGCCCCTTTTCAGACCGCTTTTTGTGCTTGATAATTATTCTGATACTTTTCTTCCCGACCGTTGCATTTTCAAAGCAGACCATAGCAGACCGTTGCATTTTCATTTCGGGCAAAAAAGAAGGGGCTTATTCAGCCCCAACTTCAATGCTCGTTCCATCCTTAAATAGGAATGTGATATACCCGTTTCTCTGAACCGTGGCGGTTTCCAAAATGCTGACCCACAGCTCCTCGTCCCACTCCTCAAGGACGAGGGGCTTTTCCGTTAACTCGGAGATAAAAATGCGAAGCTCCCGGTCGCGGGCGCTCTTGAATTTCTCTCGGCGGTCGCATCGTTTAGCCTCGGCAAAGTGTCCTTTTGCAGCCACAACACTGCGTACCTCGTCCTCCGTAACACCGCTTTCCGCCATGATGCAGCGCAGACGCTCGTATGCAGAATCCTCCGGCTCTGCGACAGGCGGTTTTATTGAGGGAGTATTTTTCTTCGTTGTCTCGAAGGCGAATACAATGTTGTCATAGTTCAGGCCGATGGTTTCCGGCATTGCAATACGTGTCTTGGCATCCCAGGCCGGATGATGCGTGGTGTAAATGACATGCTTTCCGCCCTGCGCCTTTTTCGTGTCATTCTCGGATGTTATCACAAAAGTCGGGTAATTGCAGAAAAGCAGCATAATGTCTCCCGAAGGCAGATGATCGCGCCTGTCCATCTCGGTGCGGAGGCCTTATTGCGCCGTCTCCTTTAGGCTAAAATACGATGCCCTCGATATTGTGCCGCTCAAGGTAATCACGAATTCCCTCGAAATCCCTCGGCACATCCGGAAAAACGCGAATACCGTGTTTCTCAATCACATCTTTTCCAAGTCCATATGGGTTTGCGCGGAAATGCGGACCGATTGCTTCGTAAGTGCCTTCCGTCGGCGGAATCTTGCCGCGTTTTGCATCGTATCTTTTGTAGAAAACTCCGCCTATCGCCGCGCAGCAGCTGCCATCGATTTTTTCGGTTGCTGTGCCTTCTCCTCCCAGAATCCATTCCATGCCGGGGTGAACCTTGTTGTTGATTCCGACTTTATGATGGTTGTCAAATACCCGCTCAAAGAGCGTCGGAATTTTCTTTATGGTATATCTCTTGTCTCAGGAGGCGCACGAAAAATATGGTGATGAAATGAAAATATTAATAAAGAAATGAAGTGGGCTGACCTTTCGTAACACATCCTTGAGGGCGGCTATTTAATTATTTGCGCAGAAAGGAATGGTATCTATGGTCAAAATCAGGATCAGAAACACCGATCACGAGACCGAGCTGTTCGCAAACCCGGCCGTGAAGGACCTCGTCAACCTGCCATCCAACCTGAATTACTTCACATTCTGCAATGATGTCAGCAGCTGCGGAAAGATCGGCAAAGAACTCAGCGATAAAGGGCTTGCACAGATCGGGGGGAGGGAGAGAAGGCCTTCTCGTCAGCCGTACAAGAGCAGGCTCCGAGCGGCTCTGAAAGTGAGCTTTTAAAAAACATTGACGGGGGAGCGCGGCGGGGGTACAATGAAGGCAGGAAAAGTACACCGGAGGTGTTTTTATGAAAAATCAGGTAAATGCTGTGAAGCTTGCCGCACTTGCCGGAGCAGCCGCCGTCGGCGGATTTATATACCTCATCGCTCCCGGCAGCATCCGCAAGAAGCAGAGATCGCCGTTCCAGAACCGAAATTTCGCCCATCGCGGGCTGCATAAACGAGATAAATCCGTGCCGGAAAACTCGCTGGCGGCATTCGACCGCGCCGCATCCTACGGCTACGGCATTGAGCTCGACGTACAGCTGTCGAAGGACGGTCAGGTCGTCGTGTTCCATGACGATACGCTCAACCGCGTCTGCGGCGTTGACGCGCGCGTTGACTCGAAAACGTTCGAAGAGCTCAGACAGCTGCGCCTGTGCGGTACCGACGAGACGATACCGCTGTTTTCCGAGGTGCTCAAGACCGTGCGCGGCCGCGGCGCGCTCATCGTCGAGCTCAAAAACGGAAAGCACAACACGGAGCTGTGCGAAAAAACCTACGCCCTGCTGCGGCGCTACAGCGGCGACTACTGCATTGAGAGCTTCAACCCGTTCATCGTGCGCTGGTTCAGGCTCAATGCACCCGAGGTCGTGCGAGGACAGCTTGCAAACCCGCCTGCGGACTATAACGGCGAGGTAAAGCCCCTGACCGCCTTCATCCTCGGCAACGTTCTGCTCAACTTCCTCGCGCGGCCGCAGTTCATCGCCTACAAGATCGCGCCCAAGCCCTTCCCCGTCAGGCTCTGCGAGGCGCTCGGCGCAATGAAGGTCTGCTGGACCAGCCACGAGTGGGCCAACGAGAAGGGCAACGACACCGTCATTTTTGAGTTCTACAAGCCAAAACTCAAGTTTTCGAGATCACATTGAGGCCGTACCGATACGCGTGCCGCGGGTGCCCGGTATCGGTACAATGCGGCAGCGCCTCCAAAAAATAAGTTGCAAATATACTGCGGCGCAGGCCGCAGCCATGTAAATATGTAAAAAAGACAGTGCGGATCAGGATCTGCACTGTCTTTTAGCTGCTTAATATTAACTCCCGGTCCATGCCTGCCGTTACGGCGCGAGACCGCCGGGTATGTACAATATAACAATGCCGCGCTTATATGGCAGAGCGATTTTCATTGAATACGGAAAAATATTCACCGCGGCGCCGCTTTCCCTTGACTGTTTATGCATTGAAATATATAATCAATGAATATCAGATGAATAAATATTGCATAATTATCACTTTGCGAGGTATAAAAATGACAAAAGTATTCATTGATGGCAGCGCAGGAACGACAGGACTGCGCATATACCAGCGCCTTGCCGAGAGGCGGGACATCGAGCTTATAAAGCTTTCCGAGGAAAACAGAAAAAACAGCGATGCACGGAGACAGGCTATGTTCGAGGCCGAGATATCGTTTCTGTGCCTGCCGGATGCCGCGGCGATAGAAGCCGTGAAGCTTGCCGAGGGAAGCGGGACAACGATCATAGATACATCGACGGCGCACAGGGTAAACGGCGGCTGGGCCTACGGATTTCCCGAGCTGACGGGTTTAAGAGATAAAATAAAAGCATCAAAGCGCATTGCAAACCCCGGCTGTCATGCAAGCGGCTTTATATCGCTCGTGGCGCCGCTGACGGAATGCGGTATCATTCCGAAGGATATGTTTCTCAGCTGCTTTTCGCTCACGGGCTACTCCGGCGGCGGCAAACAGATGATCGCCGAGTATGAAAGTGAAAACAGGGACAGCCTGCTCGACGCACCGAGAATGTACGCGATGGCACAGAGCCATAAGCACCTGCCGGAGATGAAAAAGCTCTGCGGACTTGAAAACGCGCCCGCGTTCTGCCCCGTTGCCGCACCGTATTACAGCGGCATGGAGGTCACGGTGCCGCTTTCGGGCAAGGCCGTAAACGGCAGCATTGAAGACATCAGAAACGCATATGCCGGGTATTACGGCTCGGGTCTTGTGCATTTTACCGGCGACGTGAGCGAGGGCGGCTTCCTGTCGGCAGGCTCATTCAGCGGCAGAGACGATATGGCCGTCGGAGTTTACGGCAATGAAGAGCGCATACTGCTCGTTTCGAGGTTTGACAATCTCGGCAAGGGCGCGTCGGGCGCCGCGATACAGAACATGAATATAATTCTTGGCATAGACGAAAAAACGGGACTTAATGTCTGAAGGAGATTTTGAAAATGAAAGTAATTTCAGGCGGCGTCTGCGCCGCACAGGGTTTCACCGCCGGCGGAGTTCACTGCGGTATCCGCAAGAACAGGGATAAGCGCGATCTGTCGGTAATATACAGCAAGGTGCGTGCCGCCGCGGCAGCGACATATACTACAAACCTCGTAAAGGGCGCGCCGCTCAACGTCACGAAAAAGCATATTTCCGACGGCTATGCCCAGGCCGTCATATGCAACAGCGGCAACGCCAACACCTGCAATGCCAACGGCGCCGAGATCGCCGAGCAGATGAGCGCACTGCTGGCCGGGGAGCTCGGCATAAGCGCCGATGACGTCGTCGTTGCATCGACCGGAGTGATCGGTCAGCCTCTTGACATAGAGCCCATTGCAAAGGGCATCCCCGCGCTCGCCGCATCACTCTCCGAGAACGGAAGCGGAGACGCCGCCGAGGGCATCATAACGACGGATAAGATAAAAAAGGAGGTCGCCGTTGAGTTCACGCTCGGCGGAAAGACCTGCAAAATGGGCGGCATCGCAAAGGGCAGCGGAATGATCCACCCGAACATGGCAACGATGCTCGTGTTCATAACGACCGATGCGGCGATATCTCCGGAGCTGCTGCAAAAGGCGCTTTCGGGGGATATAAAGAATACGTTCAACATGATATCCATCGACGGAGACACCTCGACGAACGACATGGTGACCGTGCTTGCAAACGGCATGGCGGGAAACAGCATTATCGACTGCGAAAACGACGATTATGCCGAGTTCATGAAGGCGCTGAACACCGTCAACATGAGCCTTTGCAGGCTGATAGCCGGCGACGGCGAGGGCGCAACAAAGCTTCTTGAGTGCACCGTCAGCGGAGCAAAGGACGAAGCTGCGGCAAAGACGGCCGCCAAGAGCGTTATCTGCTCGTCCCTTGTCAAAACCGCAATGTTCGGAGCAGACGCAAACTGGGGCCGGATTCTCTGCGCGATAGGCTACAGCGGCGCCGATGTCGATGTAAACAAGATCGACGTTTCCTTCAAAAGCGCAAAGGGCGAGGTCGCCGTGTGCAGGAACGGGGCCAGCATCGGGTTTTCCGAGGAGCTTGCCAAGGAGATACTCCTCGAAAAGGAGATCGATATCCTCGTCGATCTCAACGGCGGCGATGCCGGAGCTACGGCATGGGGCTGCGATCTGACATATGACTATGTCAGGATCAACGGAGACTACCGCACCTGATCGGAGGAAGCAAAATGAACACCAAACACTCTGCGCCCGAGCGCATAGAGGCTATCATAAACGCACTGCCGTATATTAAAAGATACACGGGAAAGATCGTCGTCGTAAAATACGGCGGAAGCGCCATGAAGGACGAGGACCTCAAGCAGAAGGTCATGCTCGATCTGGTGCTTCTGTGGACGATAGGCGTCAAGGTCGTGCTTGTTCACGGCGGCGGTCCGGAGATAAATGCGGTGATGGCAAAGCTCGGGAAAAAGGCCGAGTTTATAGATGGCCTGCGCGTTACCGACAAGGAGACTGTCGGGATCGTCCAGATGGTCCTTGCCGGAAAAGTAAACAAGACCATTGTCAATCAGCTCGAGGGCAAGGGCGCAAAGGCCATCGGACTTTCGGGCATGGACGGCAGGCTCATCGAGGCCGAGCAGAAGGACGAAAGACTCGGCTATGTCGGCAATATCACAAGGATAAACACACAGCCGATATACGATCTGCTCGACAGGGGCTATATTCCCGTTATCTCCACCATAGGCTGCGACAGACGGGGAAATGCATATAATATAAACGGCGATACCGCCGCCGCGGAGATCGCGGGTGCACTCAAGGCAGAGCGGTTCATACTCATGACCGATATAGACGGCGTGCTCAGAGACAAGGACGACCCGTCAACGCTCATTTCCGAGATCTCAAGGGAGGAAGCGGAAAAATACTGCGCCGACGGCATCATATCCGGCGGCATGATCCCGAAGGTCAAAAGCTGCTTTGATGCGATCGAAGAGGGCGTCAAAAGCACTGTCATCATAAACGGAACGGTCCCGCATGCGATACTCACCGAGCTTCTTACAAACGAGGGCTGCGGCACCATGTTCAGCGGAGGAAATAAATGAATACTAAGCAGACAGATAAAGAATACGTAGCGGGAACCTACAACCGTTTTCCCGTTGAGATAGTCAGCGGCAAGGGCTCCGTCGTGAAGGACGAGACCGGCAGGGAATACATAGACCTCGGCAGCGGGATCGGCGTCACGTCCTTCGGCATAGCCGACGGGATCTGGCAGCAGGCCGTTATCGATCAGATATCGAAGGTGCAGCACACGTCGAACCTGTATTACACAAGCCCCTGTGCCGTTCTGGCGCAGAAGCTCTGCGAAAAGAGCGGGATGAAAAAGGTGTTCTTCTCAAACTCCGGCGCCGAGGCCAACGAATGCGCGATCAAGGCCGCCAGAAAATACGCCGCAGGGAAGAAGGGCGCGGATCACTACACCATAATCACGCTCGTCAACAGCTTCCACGGCAGAACGCTCACGACGCTTGCCGCAACCGGTCAGGAGCATTATCACGAGCTGTTTGCACCGCTCACTCCGGGCTTTGCCTATGTTGAGGCAGGAAACTTCGAGCAGCTCAAAAAAACTGCCGAGGAAACGAAAGCGGCCGGTATTCTCATGGAATGCATCCAGGGTGAGGGCGGAGTCATTCCGCTCGACAGGGATTTTGTGGTCAGGACGGCGGAATATGCGCACGCAAACGATATTGTCCTCATGTTCGACGAGGTCCAGGCCGGCAACGGAAGAAGCGGAAAATACTTTTCGTATATGAATTTCGGCGTTGAGCCCGATGTTGTGTCCACGGCAAAGGGACTGGCGGGCGGACTGCCCCTGGGAGCCACTCTCCTGGGCGAAAAGGTGCAGGATATATTCGGCTTCGGCGACAATGGCTCCACCTTCGGCGGAAATCCCGTAAGCTGTGCCGCAGCGATAAGCATCATAGACAGGATCGACGATGAGCTCATGGACGAGGTAAAAGCAAAGAGCGACTATGTGTTCAAAGCCCTTGAAAATGCCGACGGAATTGAAAGCGTTGACGGAATGGGCCTGATGATCGGCATAAAGACCGTAAAGCCAGCCGGAGAGATAGTCAGGGCGTGCATGGATAAGGGTGTGCTGTGCCTCACGGCAAAGGACAAGGTGCGCCTCCTGCCCGCGCTGAACATCCCGATGGACGTTCTC
Source organism: bacterium (assembly GCA_963613665.1). Lineage (GTDB taxonomy): Bacteria > Bacillota > Clostridia > Oscillospirales > Oscillospiraceae > F23-B02. The sequence continues at coordinate 34,176 of CAVEAL010000021.1, forward strand.
CAAAAGGCTGTTGAGATAATAAAAGAAGCCTGCAAAGAATAATTTCAGGCGTGACAGACGCTGCAAACAAAGCCCGTGGCTGTATTTGATATACTGCCGCGGGCTTTGGCGGTTTGATAGAAGCAAAAAGCCGCAGCGAAAAGTGCCCCTTCCGCTGCTTTTAAAAAAAAGAAAACCTACAGCTCCATAGAACTGCAGGTTTTTGGTGGACGATACAAGACTCGAACTTGTGACCTCCCGCACGTCAAGCGGATGCGCTACCAGCTGCGCCAATCGTCCGTTTTTCATCGGCATCGATTATTCTACATGATGCCGATGAATTTGTCAACAGTTTTTTTCAGCTTCTCACATAAACCGTGCACTCGGTGGTTTTTCCGTAGCACGAGAGGATGACCTTTGCCGTGCCGGTGCTCACGCCGGTTACGGTGCAGGTGCCGTTTTCGTTGACCGTGACCGATACGACGCCCGAGTCGGACGAGGACCACTCGTACTCGGCCGTGACCGTCATCGGGAAGTGAGAACCCGTGAGCGTGATCGACTGGCCGACGCTGAACGCAAACTCCGTGCAGGGGCTGGCGTAGGGGCTGCTCATCGTGACCGAGGTTATCTCCGGCGTGGGCGTCGGAGTCGGGGTCGGGGTTGGCGTCGGGGTTGGCGCGGCGGAAACCTCCGCGGGCGGCGTCGGCATGACCGGAGCATTGGGGTTGTCCGCATTATCGAGGCTCACGGTTATCATGACTATAAGTGCCGCTATGATGGCAACGATGAGTATCGCGCCGAAAGTGAACTGCCATTTGCGATTGTCGCCCGCTCTCCTGTTTGCGGCCGTGCCTTTGACGGCGCTGGGCGTTGTGCCGGGAGCGCGGCGGCTGTTCTGGACTCTGCGAGTGCTGCACTTAGGGCAGCGGCGGCGCATCGCGGAGTATTTTTCTCCGCAGCGGCGGCAGGTCACCTGAGGGATCAGACCCATATATGCTCCTCCTTAGTAACTGTATTAATCAATTTATAATACAGCATTATGCGTTTTTCGTCAAGTTTTTAATGACGCATTGAGGCTGTGCCTATACAGTGATTGCGGGTACCAGATTTTTCGGCGGCGCACGGGGGCACCTTCGGATACGGATATTGCCGGTGTCCTACCGGAAGCAATGGAACAAACCATAACGTTTCGCGCCACGTGAAATTGTGCGATATTAGTGCAAAATTACGCCGTTCCCCTTGGCTTCCCCTTGAGGGGAGGAGCCAAGGCGTGAAACATTACTGCGCACTTTTATCACGCGAAACGCTGTAGTTTATGCCGCTGTCCCGATACCGGGTACCCGCAGTAAACGTATAGGTGTAGCCTGAATGCGCCTCTAAAAAACCCCGAGGGATTTAAAAATGAGGGACCATGCGAACATGGTGAAGCAGCACAGGGCGCTGGTGGACACGACGATGTCTCCGGCGAGCTCGTCGTCGCCGCCCATCTGCTGGACCATGGTGAACGAAGCGATGGCGGTGGCCGAGCCGAAGATGCCGATCATTCCGGCAAAGGCGATGCCGCGGATGCCGAGAAGATAAGCGGCGGTGAGTGCAATGCCCGGCATGATGATGAGTCTGCCGAGGCAGACCTCGATGAGGTCTTTTACATATTTGTGTATGCTGCCCCACTGGAAAAACGCGCCGAGCATGAACAGCATCATCGGGTTTGTCGCGGCGGCGATCTGTTTTGCGGTGGACAGCAGCGCCGAGGGCAGCTCAATGCCAGGCAGGCGGAGGGCAATACCGGCGATCGTGCCGAGGATGAGCGGATTTTTAAAGACGTCCGCAATGAGGCTCAGCGGCTCGGGGCGCTTGCCGCTGAATATCTCGAGTGTAACGACCGCGATGGCGTTGAACATCGGAACGACGACCGCAATCAGTACGACGACCGCTCCCGCGTCCGCGCCCGGCACGAGCGCCGTTGCCAGCGGCAGTCCGATTATAACGAAGTTCGAGCGGTAGATGCCCTGTATCTTCACGCCGCGCTTGCCTGTTTCCTTTTCGGTAAGCAGGACATAGGCGAGGCTGAGGAAATACTCGACAAGAACGCCGGCGGCGGCAAATATGAGAAGCTTTGGCTGCACGGCGTTCGACAGGTCGGAGGTGTAGATGTTGTAAAACAGCATTACCGGCATGAAATAGCGAAACAGCAGCTTATTGAGTTTGGGCACGTCCGAGCGCTGTATAGCGCCCAGATGCCTCGCAAGGCAGCCGAGCGCCATGAGCATAAATATGGGCAGTACCGCGTTTACGCATACTGTGAAAGCCGTCATTTTGAGTCCTTTCGCTGAAGCTTATGCTTTTTGCCGTCAGGGGTCTGGATGTAGGTGTTTTCGAGTATTTCTATCGCGCCGCGGCGCCACTCGTCGAGATACTCCCTGCGCAGAGCCTCGCGCTCGGCCAGCTCCTCGGGGCTCAGCTCGCGCTCTTTTTTTATGCGCGCAAGCTCGTTTATTCTCTGAAGCTTTGAATTTTCCATTATTCTATCGTCCCCAGTTCGTCAAGAGTTTTCTCAAATGCCGGAATGAAGTGCTCGATGAAATACTCGGCCTCCGGCAGCTCGTAGGAGTGTATTGCCGCAAGCGTCTGCTTCTCGGCGTTGAGGAATTCGTTGTTTCCGGCTTTGCGCTCTTCAACGCATTTGATGTAGGCGCTCAGCTTGTCTGCGGCCTTGACTATCGGGTGCAGCTCGCGCTGCGTATCTCCGACAAGTATCGGCTCGAAGGCGGGGCGGAGCTCGGGCGGCAGCATGTCAAGGAGCTTTTCCGAGGCTATCGTCTCGACCCTGCGGTAGGCGCTCATGATCTCCTCATCGTGATATTTTATAGGCGTGGGCAGATCGCCCGTGAGTATCTCGCTCGCGTCGTGATACAGCGCGACCGCCGCGCAGGCCTCGGGATCACATGGGACGCCGTACACATCGCGGCGGATAACGCCCAGCGCGTGTGCGATGACCGCGACCATGTGGCTGTGCTCCTGAATGTTTTCATGTATCGAGTTGCGCATCAGGCTCCAGCGCTCGATATAGCGCATACGCGAGAGCAGCGCGAAAAAATTACTGTCCATTCCGTTTCTCCTGTGATAAAATCAAACGTGATTTTATCATAATGTGCGGATAATATCAAATGTTTGCGGAACAATTTTGTGCGAAACTTCGTCATAGAAATATTGACAGAAGCGAAAGGAGCTGCCGCCGTGAAAAATCTGAAAAGCATCGTCTGCTGTGCGCTGTGCCTGGCGATGGCCGCCGCGCTGTGTGCCTGCTCGACGCAGAACGACATCGCAAAATTAAACAAAAGCACGCATATGCCGAACCCCGTGCACGGCTCAAGTGCGGAGGAGTTCAGAGCCGCCGGCATCGTCATGCCGGAGTTTGAGGGCAAAACGCCCGTTTACACGACCATAGACTGCGATAAGACGCTGTATCAGGCCGATTACGGCGACTTTGTCATCCGGGCGCAGGAGACGGACAGGCAGGAGGACATCTCAGGCATGAGCTATGACTGGCAGGAGGAGCCGATAATGACGCTCGAGCTCCTGCAGGGCGATCCCGTCGTAAAGCTTGACGGAAACGGTGCCGGGATAATTTACTGGTACCTCGGCGGCCGCAGCTGGTCTGCCGGAATGACTCAGGGTGCCGACGCCGACACGCTCAGGAGCCTGTATTTCAGGACCGCCGACCTCAACCCGTAAAAAAAGCTTTACAAACTCCGGGCGAGGTGATAATATAACTAAGTCCGTGAACTCAGTATTCGGGAGACCTTTCCTCCCTTTACTTAGTCATTGGATATAAGAAAAACAGAAAGGGGTATCATTATGATCACCAAAGAGACCAAAACCGCCGTTATCGAGGCAAACAAGACTCACGAGAAGGACACCGGCTCGCCCGAGGTTCAGATCGCTATCCTCACTCAGCGCATCCGTGAGCTGACCGCTCACCTGAAGGTTCATCCCAACGACGACCACAGCCGTCTGGGCATGTACAAGATGGTCGGCAAGCGCCGCCGTCTGCTCGACTACCTCGCAAAGAAGGACATCGAGCGTTACCGCGCGATCATTGCTAAGCTGGGCATCCGTAAGTAAGTCCGGCATTTCCGAAGGGTATGAAGGTTTTAAGCAGGGGACAAGTGAATATGTCCCCTGCTTTTTTAGCGGAGCTCTGCGCCGTAAAAAAGCAGAGAGCCTGAACAACGCTTTCCCCTCAAGGCTTTTTGGAGGCGCTGCCGCGCAGTACCGATACGGTTTTTGCGGTGTCCCG
>CAVEAL010000022.1:0-37189 GCA_963613665.1 bacterium
CCATTCTCTGAGAGTTTATTTGTAATTTTACTGTATTGCTGTTCGTACCAAATCACTTTTGGTAAATCTTTTGGTAGAACTTACACTGAAAAGCTCGCAAACCCGCATAAATACTGGATTTTTTCAGTCCTTATTTATCCAAAGTCTTCATCGTCGGGAACAGGATGACGTCGCGGATGGAGCTTGCGCCGGTCAGGAGCATGACGCAGCGGTCAATGCCGATGCCGAGGCCGCCCGTGGGGGGCATGCCGTACTCGAGCGCGTTTATGAAATCATCGTCCATCATGCCGGCCTCATCGTCGCCCTTGGCGCGAAGCTCGACCTGCTTTAGGAAGCGCTGCTTCTGGTCAATTGGGTCGTTGAGCTCGGAGAAGGCATTGCCCATCTCGCTGCGGCAGATAAAGAGTTCGAAGCGCTCGGTCAGGCGCGGGTCCTTGGGAGAACGCTTTGCAAGCGGCGAAACGTCGACAGGGTGCATGGTGATAAACGTCGGCTGGATGAGCTTTTCCTCGACGAGCTGGTCAAAGCTCTCGTACAGGGCGTGACCCCATGTGGGTTCGACCTTGTCCATATCAACGCCCGCGGCCTTTGCCGCCGCGACCGCTTCCGCATCGCCGTCTATCGCCATGAAATCAACGCCGACATATTTCTTGACTGCCTCGGCCATCGTAAGCCGCTCCCAGCCCGGCGTGAGGTCTATATCGCAGCCCTGCCAGGAGCACTTATAGCTGCCGAGTATATTCAGCGCGGCGCCCGACAGCAGATCCTCGAACAGATCCATCATGTCGTTAAAATCGGCGTAGGACTGGTACAGCTCAACGGTCGTAAACTCAGGGTTATGTTTTGTATCCATGCCCTCGTTGCGGAAGATGCGGCCGATCTCGTACACGCGCTCAATACCGCCGACGATCAGGCGCTTGAGGTTGAGTTCGGTTGCAATGCGCAGGAACATGTCTATATCCAGAGTATTGTGATGGGTTATGAACGGGCGCGCCGTTGCGCCGCCGGAAATTGTGTTAAGTACGGGAGTTTCGACCTCCATATAGCCTCTGCCGTCGAGGAAGGAGCGGACATAGCTTATGAATTTTGAGCGTATCTCGAAGTTGCGGCGGCTCTCGTCGCTCATGATGAGGTCAACGTAGCGCTGACGGTATTTCAGCTCAGTGCTCGTCATTCCGTGGAACTTCTCCGGCAGGGGGCGCAAGCTCTTGGACAGCAGCGTTACGCTTTCGACGTGGACGGATATCTCCTCGGTCTTGGTCTTGAACACAAAGCCCGAAACGCCGATTATATCGCCGATGTCGTACTTGCGGAAGTCGGCAAACTCCTGTTCGCTGACGGCGTCCTTGCGGATATACAGCTGGATCGAACCTCGGTCGTCCTTTATATGGCAGAATATTGCCTTGCCCATGCCGCGCTTTGACATCATGCGGCCGGCGACCTTCACGGTTTTGCCGTCGAAGGCGTCAAAATCTGCCTTTATCTCACTTGAATATGCGCTTCTTACAAAGCGGGTCTGAGTAAAGGGGTCTCTCCCCTCCTCCTGCAGCGTCTTCAGCTTATCGCGTCTTATTTGAAGCAGCTCGCTGAGTTCCTGCTCGGCGGCAGCCGTCTCATTGGTCTTATTCTCACTCATAGCCTAACCTCTTAATCGTTCTCTACAGAGAGTATCTCGAAATGCAGTTCGCCTGCGGGAGCGTCAACGCTTATCTTCTCACCGGCAACGTGTCCGTACAGGCCGCGGCCGAAGGGTGAATCGTCGGATACGCGTCCCTCCATGGGGTTTGCCTCCTGCGAGCCTACAATGGTGTACTCCTCCTCATAGCCGTCGTCAATGTCGCGGACCTTGACACGGCTGCCGAGGGTGACTGCACCCTTGCGCATACCCGTTTCGATCTTCTCGACGATCTCGGCGTTCTCGACAAGGCTCTTGAGCTCGGCAATTCTCGAATAGAGCTTGCCCTGCTCTGTCTTTGCCTCATCATATTCGCTGTTTTCCGAAAGGTCACCGAAGCTGCGCGCTTCCTTGATCTGCTCGGCAACCTCCTTTGCCTTATCGGTCTCCAGGTACAGAAGCTCCTTTTTGAGCGCGTCGAGGCGCTCCTGACTCATTTTAAATCTGCTTTCGGTAGCCATTATTCAGCTCTCCTTTATGATCCTAAATTATTGAAATGTTCAGCTCAGGGCCTTTATTGCCGCATTGAGCTGCACCTTTGTATCCTCTTCGGTGTTGTACACCTCTATATCGGGCTTTACGCCGCCGGCCTCGGCCAGATCAACGCGGTTCGGCGTGAGATACTTGTTGGTTGAAATGTGTATCGCGCCGCCGTTTGAAAGCTCTATAGTCACCTGGCTTCTTGCCTTGCCTGTCGTATGCTCGCCGACTATCGTAGCCCAGTCATACTCCTGAAGCGCAGCGGCAAAAAACTCGGCCGCGCTGTAGCTGTTTTCGTTGACCAGGACGGCCATCTTAGCGCTAAGACAGACCTTGTCCGAGGTCTTGACCGTTTCCTTTCCGGCCTTATCGACGCTGACGAACAGGTCGCCGTCCGGCAGCAGATAATCAAGCAGCGAAACAAGCTCGCTGACAAGGCCTCCGGGATTGTCGCGCACATCGAAGATAAACGACTTTGCGCCCTCGGCCGTGAGCTTTTCGATGGCGCCTATCGTACCCTCGCTACTTCCGGCTTCAAAATTCGATATCTTGATATAGCCGATGTTATTGCTGAGCATTTTCGATGATACGGGGTTTTTGTATATGACTTCGCAGGATATGGTCACACTCGACTCGTTTCCCTTTTCATCTGCAACTACCATGGGAAAATTTTTGTTGAGCTTTGAGCGTATAAGCTCCTGAAGCTCGGCCGTAGTCATGCCATCGGTAGCCTGTCCGTCAACGGAAACTATCGTCTGCCCGACATTGAGTCCGGCGGTTGCAGCCGGCGTTCCGTCCTCGACGGCAAATATCTCGAATTTGCCCTTGTCATTGAGCTTCACGCTTACGCCGATACCGGCATACTCGTTTGCCGAGGACAGCTTATATGCCGCGTATTCCTCGGGGCTCATGTAATAGCTCCATTTATCGTCGATGCTGCGCACCATTGCCGAGGCGGCGGCATTATAAAGCGTATCTTCGTTGACCTCGCCTATATAATTTTCGTTGATTATCTTTTCGATCTCGACATAGGCCTTGGCATCCTTGAAATACTGCTGGTCCGAAAAGCCGCCCGTCGTTATGAGATACGTCACGGCAGCGGTCACTATCATGACTATGAGAGCCACTATTATAAGGTGAATTAGCTTAAATTTTCTGCCGAATTGCGGCCGAGAGCGTTTTTCCATAGATCTCTCCTTAAATTTCTGCTTACGCTGAAACGGGGTGTTAACAGTACGTTTGACTGGCAGCCGGAGGGCCGCCAGTCAAATTCTTTTAATTACAGTTTTCGGCAAGGCTCTGCGCAGCGGAAGGCTCCCACACGGAGCTCAGCTCTGCCGCATCGGCTTTTACGGGGATCACCGTAAGCACAAGGCTGAGTATCATGGTCAGCACAAGGAGCATTGCCAATATGGATACTACCAATCTTCTGTTCATGCTGCACTCCTCACACCTTGAGGTAATTTCTGATCGCAATAACACCGCCGACTGCGCCGACAAGAACGCCGACAGCCATAAAGGCTATGAGCACGACCGACCAGACGTTTGCAAACGGCACGATGCTTATATACGAAATGGCAAGGCTCGATGCGACCTTGGTCTCAAGCGCCTTATACAGTCCCCACTGGGCGAGGAAGGCGAGCCCGCCGCCGACAATGCCGAGTACAAGGCCCTCTACAACGAAGGGGCAGCGTATAAAGCTGTTTGACGCGCCGACCATCTTCATGATGGCGATCTCCTCGCGGCGGCCGTAGGTCGCAAGCTTTATGGTGTTGCTCATAATAAACAGCGACACAAAGCCGAGGATAGCTATAAGCACGAGCGAAACGACGCTGATGACATTGCGCACCGATATGAACTTATCGGCAAACTTAGTGGGCGCATTCACCTTCACGATGCCGTCAACGCCTTCAATGGCCGCACTGGTCGCATCCATCTGGCTCAGATCGACGAGCTGGATAACAAAGCGATGGCGGAATACCTCTTCGTCGAGGCCCTTCATGTAGTCCTCATCGTACTTTTCGAGAAAGGTCTCCCTTGCCTCGGCGCGGCTTACAAAGCTCACGCTTGCAACATTGTCGAGCGCCTCAAGCTTTGTCTGTATCTGCGCAGTTGCCTCCTGCGCGGTCATATCCTCATCGACATATGCGAGGATCTGATTCTGATTGCCTATATCCTCGATCATCTGATTGATGTTTATGTCAAGAAGCGTAAAGCTGCCCATTATGATAAGGCAGGCGATTATTATCGTTACAGAGGCAAAGGACATAAAGCCGTGGGTAAAGATATTGCGGAAGCCCTCACCTATAAGATATCCGTATCTATTCAACTTCATAGCTGTAGTACCCGTCCATTCCGTCGCTGATCAGGTGGCCGCCGTCGATGGCGATGACGCGCTTGGAGAAAGCGTTGACCAGCTCCTTTTCGTGAGTTACCACGAGGATCGTGGTGCCCATTTCGTTTATCTTTTCAAGCAGGAGCATGAGCTCAAGACTGCGCACGGGGTCGAGGTTGCCCGTAGGCTCGTCGGCAATGATCATGGTCGGATTATTGACCAGGGCTCGCGCAATGGCGACGCGCTGCTGCTCGCCGCCTGAGAGCTCCGCCGGAAGGCGCTTTTCGCGTCCGTCAAGGCCGACAAGCTCCAGAACGCGGGGCACGCGCTCCTTTATCGACTTGTTTGAGGCGCCGACAACGTGCATGGCAAACGCGACGTTATCATACACCGTCATTTTGTCGATAAGTCTAAAGTCCTGAAAGATGACGCCAAGCGTTCTTCTCATCTGCGGCATCTTGCGGCGCTTGAGCTTATTCATATTAAAGCCGTTTACGACGACCTCGCCCTCGGACGCCATAATTTCGCCCGTCAGCAGCTTTATGATCGTCGTCTTGCCGGAGCCGGACGGCCCTACGAGGAAGGCAAACTCACCCTCACTTATCGTGAGGCTGAAATTATCCAGCGCGGCAACGTCACTGTTGTCATAGACCATCGTTACATTGTTCATCTGAACCATGTGTCATTTTCCTCCTGAGGATGTCTGGGGTGCTCCCCTGTGGATTTCAGCGGCCGTTGCTGTTGACCGAGTCAAGATACTGCTTGACCATCATTGCAACCTTGAACACGATCGCATGGTCAAACTCCCGCAGATCCAGTCCCGTTATCTTCTTGATCTTTTCAAGACGGTACACGAGCGTGTTGCGGTGGACATACAGCTTGCGGCTCGTTTCCGAGACGTTGAGGTTATTCTCGAAAAACTTGTTGATCGTCTCGAGCGTATCCTCATCGAGCGTTTCAAGCGGGTTTTTCTTGAACACCTCGTTGAGGAACATTTCGCACAGCGTCGTTGGAAGCTGATATATAATTCGGCCGATGCCGAGATTTTCATAGCTTATTATGTTCTTTTCCGAGTCAAAAACTCTGCCGACATCGATGGCTATCTGCGCTTCCTTATAGCGGTCGGCCAGCTCGCGCAGGTGCCTTGCGGTAGTTCCTATGCCGATATTGCACTTTATCTGGAGCTCGCTGCGCAGAACGGTCTCGATGCTTTCGGCGATGGCCTTGACCTCGGCGCTGTTCTCGCCTCCGGGGAGCTCCTTGATAACGACGATGTCACTTTCGTTGATGCTTATGACGAAGTCATGCTGCTTATCTGGGAAAAGCGTCTGGAGCACTTCGACGCTTGCGACGTCTGTGCGCTCGACCTGACGCACGAGCATGAGTGCGCGCGGAACATCGGGGGCAAAGTGCAGCTCCTTGGTCCTTACATAAACATCACCGGGGAGGATATTGTCGGAAATGATGTTCTTGAGGAAGGCTGCCTTATTGTATTTCTCCTCATAATTGAGCTTTGCCTCATTAAAGGCGACGGCTGCCATCATGCACGTCATGCGTGCCATATCGTCGCAGCCCTCGACGAACACGGCATAGTCAAACTTGCTCGTGTTGCTGAGCACCTTATAGGTACGGACTCCGCTGATATACACAGGCTCGGAGAAATCGTAATTCATGCCCGAAAAATCATCGAGCCTCGATCCTATCATCGGAAGCTCGCTGCATGTAATAACAAAGCCCTGATCGTCAATTATGCCTATACATCTGTCAGTGGCTTCCTTTATCTGCATTATCACGCTCTGAAAAATTCTGCTGGACATCGTCTTTTTACCTCCCCTGAAGCTTATGGGTATTTTAACGATAAATAATATTCAACACTTTCTACATGATAATACTTTTTTGTGCGTTTTTCAATAGAAAACCACATAATTTTTGTGAATATTCCAAAAAAACTGATAATTACTTTGCTAAAAGCACCAAATATGACCTGTGTTTTTTGTTATTTCTTATTAATCACACTGCACAATTCAATTTCGGTCAATTGCCTGAATTCGCCCGGAAGCAGGCTGTTATCGAGCTTCAAACCGCCTATTGACAGGCGTTTGAGGGCAGTCACGGGCTTGCCGCGCGAGGCGAGCATACGCTTTACCTGATGGTACTTCCCTTCCATAACATGCACAAGACAGCTCCCGTCCGGCAGCTTTTCAAGCCCTGCGGGCAGGCACTGCGTCCCGTCGGCGAGCACGACCCCCTGCCGGAAGGCCTCAATATCGGCGCTTCCGACCGGGCTTTCCGTAACGGCGTGATAGGTCTTGACTATCTCAGACTTTGGCGAAATGACCTTATGGGCAAACTCGCCGTCGTTTGTTATTATGAGAAGTCCCGTCGTATCCTTATCCAGCCGGCCGACCGGAAAGAGGTTTTTCTTTTTAAGCTCGGGCGGAAACAGGTCGATCACCGTTTTCTGCTTTTTATCGTCCGTGGCAGACAGAAGTCCCGCCGGTTTATTGAGCATGTAGTAGCAGAACCTTGCATAGCTCACGGTTCTGCCGTCAAGCTCGATACGCGCGCTGTCGCTGTCGACCTTCTGCTCGGGCAAGGTGACCGTCCGTCCGTCAACGCTGACGCTGCCGTTTTTAATTATCTGACGCAGCTTGCTCCGCGAGAGCGCCGTACACTCCGAAAGCAGCCTGTCCAGTCGCATAAGCGGCATATGAGTCCCCTTTTCCGCATAGTATTTAAAGAAAATACTCGTTTATTATAACACAAAGTATTTATTTTTTGAATAGGAAATAGCCGATATATGAATATGTTTACGAAAAGTTTAAAGCTGACGAAAAAGCGCGCGGCGGCCATGCTCCTGCTGCTCGGCATATGCCTTGCAGCGGCCGTCGTACTCTGCTCATCTCCGCGCAGCCTGCTGAGCACGGGAGATATGCTCGATGCATCGCAGCCCAAGGGGCGCGTAAAATATCTCGCCTCCTACGGCTGGGAGATAGATCCAGAAAGCGAGGAGGAGCGCACGGTGCTGCTTCCGAAAGACTTGAAAGGTGCAGTGGGTGAATATGCGGACATGCAGACAGGTCAGGGCTATGACTTTGCGGCATACGCGGGGCTTGAGTGCAGGCAGTTTACATACGCCGTAACAAACTACGACGGCTGCACCGGAACAGTATATGCCGTGCTCTATGTCAAAGGCACGCGAGTAATCGGCGGCGATATACACTCGGCGGAGATAAATGGCTTTATGCACGGGATAAGATAAAAATACACCTTGAAGCAAAGCCTCAAGGTGTATATTCATTCATATGAACTTAGTTCATCAGGTTCAGGAAATTACTCCTCGACCTCGATAACAACGCCGGAACCGACAGTGCGGCCGCCCTCGCGGATAGCGAAGCGCAGGCCCTTTTCGATCGCGATCGGGGTGATCAGCTCGACCTTCATGTCGACGTTATCGCCAGGCATGCACATCTCGGTGCCTTCGGGCAGGGTGATGACGCCGGTAACGTCAGTGGTACGGAAGTAGAACTGAGGACGGTAGTTGTTGAAGAACGGGGTGTGACGGCCGCCTTCGTCCTTGGACAGAACGTAAACCTGGCCGACGAACTTGGTGTGGGGCTTGATGGAGCCGGGAGCTGCCAGAACCTGGCCGCGCTCTACGTCCTTCTTTGCAACACCGCGGAGAAGAGTACCGACGTTATCACCGGCCTCTGCGTACTCGAGGATCTTGTGGAACATCTCGGTACCGGTAACGGTGGTCTCGGTGATCTCGTCCTTCAGGCCAACGATCTGAACCTTGTCGCCAACCTTGACGCGGCCACGCTCTACACGGCCGGTGGTAACGGTGCCGCGGCCGGAGATGGTGAATACGTCCTCGATAGGCATAAGGAACGGCTGGTCTGCCTTACGGTCGGGAGTGGGGATCCAGCTATCAACTGCGTCCATGAGCTCCTTGATGCAGGCATACTCGGGAGCGTTGGGATCGTTGGACTCGCAGACGAGTGCGTTAAGAGCGGAACCGCGGATGATGGGGGTGTCGTCTCCGGGGAAGCCATAGAAGTCGAGCAGCTCGCGGACTTCCATCTCGACGAGCTCGAGGAGCTCTTCGTCGTCGACCTGATCGCACTTGTTCAGGAATACGAGGACGGAAGGAACGTTAACCTGACGGGCAAGCAGAAGGTGCTCGCGGGTCTGAGCCATGGGGCCGTCGGATGCTGCGATAACGAGGATAGCGCCGTCCATCTGAGCTGCGCCGGTGATCATGTTCTTGATATAGTCAGCGTGGCCCGGGCAGTCAACGTGTGCGTAGTGACGATTTGCGGTCTTGTACTCAACGTGTGCGGTGTTGATGGTGATGCCGCGCTCTCTCTCTTCGGGAGCCTTGTCGATGGAAGAGTAATCGGTGTACTCGGCGCCGCCGAACAGAGCCAGGTACTTGGTGATAGCTGCGGTCAGAGTGGTCTTGCCGTGGTCAATGTGACCGATGGTGCCGATATTGACGTGGGGCAGGGATCTGTCGAATTGCTGCTTTGCCATAATAATAACCTCCGTGAAATTAATTACATTGTTTTGATTAAACTACTTGCTTATATGGTCTATCAGCCCTTGCGAGCGCCGCGGAGAGTCTCCTGGAGATTCTTCGGAAGCTCGACATAGTGACTGGGTTCCATGCTGTAGTTAGCGCGGCCCTGAGTTTTGCTTCTCAGGTCGGTCGCATAGCCAAACATGGATGCAAGAGGTACGTTTGCCTCGATGACCGCGGCGCCGTTTCTTATATCGGAGCCTACGATCTGGCCGCGTCTTGCATTTATATCGCCCATAACGTCGCCCATGTATTCGTCGGGAGCCGTTACGACAACCTTCATAATAGGTTCAAGCAGAGTGGGGCCTGCCTTCTCGCAGGCTTCCTTGAACGCCATGCTGCCGCAGATCTTGAACGCCATTTCGGACGAGTCGACCTCGTGGTACGAGCCGTCTATGAGCGTTACCTTCACGTCCACGACCTGATAGCCTGCAAGCACGCCCGACTGCATCGCACCCTGGATACCCTGATCTACGCAGGGGATATACTCCTTGGGGATCGCGCCGCCTGTGATCTTGTTGATGAACTCGTAGCCCTTGCCGGACTCGTTGGGCTCAACAATGATCTTGCAGTGTGCAAACTGGCCTTTACCGCCCGTCTGACGGGCATAGCGGGTATCGACGGTCGCCTCGCGCGTGATGGTCTCTTTATAGGAGACCTGCGGCTTGCCGACGTTTGCCTCGACCTTGAACTCGCGCAGAAGTCTGTCAACGATGATCTCAAGGTGAAGCTCGCCCATACCGGCGATTATGGTCTGACCCGACTCCTCGTCGGTGTAGGTCTTGAAGGTGGGGTCTTCCTCGGCCAGCTTCTGAAGCGCGATGGCCATCTTCTCCTGACCGGCCTTGGTCTTGGGCTCGATGGCGACGCGGATAACGGGCTCGGGGAATTCCATGGATTCAAGGATGATCGGATGCTTTTCGTCGCAGAGCGTGTCGCCCGTGGTGGTGTTTTTAAGGCCGACCGCAGCGGCGATATCGCCGGAGTACGCAACGGAAAGATCCTCTCTGTGGTTTGCGTGCATCAGCAGGATTCTGCCGATACGCTCACGCTGACCCTTGGACGAGTTCAGGACCGTCTTGCCTGCCTCGACCGTGCCGGAATAGACGCGGAAGAAGCTCAGGCGGCCGACGAAGGGGTCGGTCATGATCTTGAACGCGAGTGCGGAGAACGGAGCCTCGTCGGAAGCTTCGCGCGTCTCCTCCTCATCGGTCTTGGGGTTTACACCGCTGATGGCAGGGATATCCAGCGGTGAGGGCATGTACTCGACAATAGCGTCGAGCAGCTTCTGCACGCCTTTGTTCTTGTACGAAGTACCGCAGACCACGGGAACCATCTTCACGGCGCAGGTGGCCTTTCTGATGGCCGCACGGATCATATCCTGCGGGACTTCCTCGCCTTCGAGATAAAGCATCATTATCTCGTCGTCGAAATCCGAGATAGCTTCCAGCATGTTTACGCGGTACTCGTCGGCCAGCTCGCGCATATCCTCGGGGATCTCCTCGGTGCGCATATCATTGCCGAGATCATCGTAATAAATGCGGGCATTCATCTCAACCAGATCGATTATGCCGCGAAAATCCGCTTCGGCGCCGATCGGGAGCTGGATGGGCACTGCATTACATTTGAGCCTGTCATGCACCATATCGAGGACATGGTAGAAGTCCGCACCCATGATGTCCATTTTATTAACGTATATCATACGGGGTACGTTGTAATGGTCTGCCTGTCTCCAAACTGTCTCGGACTGCGGCTCAACGCCGCCCTTGGCACACAGCACGGTCACGCAGCCGTCAAGGACGCGGAGCGAACGCTCGACCTCAACGGTAAAGTCAACGTGACCCGGGGTATCGATGATATTGATTCTGGTATCGCGCCAGTGGCAGGTGGTGGCTGCGGAGGTGATGGTTATACCTCTCTCCTGCTCCTGCTCCATCCAGTCCATGGTCGCGGTGCCTTCATGAGTCTCGCCGATCTTGTAGTTTACGCCGGTGTAGTACAGAATACGCTCGGTAGTCGTAGTCTTGCCGGCGTCGATGTGAGCCATGATGCCGATATTTCTTGTTTTTTCAAGTGAGTATTGTCTGGGCATAATCTTCTCCTGATAGGATTACCATCTGAAGTGTGCGAAGGCCTTGTTGGAGTCTGCCATCTTGTGGGTATCCTCGCGCTTCTTGACGGATGCGCCGAGGTTGTTGCAGGCATCCATGATCTCGCCTGCAAGGCGCTCCTTCATGGTCTTTTCGCCGCGCTTGCGGGCATAGCCGACCAGCCAGCGAAGGCCGAGAGTCTGACGGCGTGCGGGTCTTACTTCGATAGGAACCTGGTAAGTTGCACCGCCGACACGGCGAGCCTTGACTTCGAGGCTGGGCATGATGTTGTTCATTGCTTCGGTGAAGGCTTCAAGGGGGTCCTTGCCGGTCTTCTCCTTGATGATGTCAAAAGCGTCGTAAACGACCTTCTGAGCAACACCCTTTTTGCCGTCCAGCATGATAGCGTTGATGAGCTTGGTCACCAGAACACTATTGTACATAGGATCGGGTAAAATTTCTCTTTTGGGAACATTACCTCTTCTGGGCACTGTGCTTCCCTCCTTCATTAAAAAATGACTTCACAGGTACTCGGAACGGAACTGAGCCGTTCCGTCTGCGCCCCGAGGTCTAATTATATATATAGACAACAGGGCAAAATTTGCTTGTTGGAAATTACTTCTTTGCAGCCTTGGGTCTCTTCGCGCCGTACTTGGAGCGAGCCTGCATACGACCCGTGACGCCCTGAGCGTCGAGGGTGCCGCGAATGATGTGGTAACGAACACCGGGAAGGTCCTTGACACGGCCGCCGCGGATCATAACAACGCTATGCTCCTGAAGGTTGTGGCCGACACCGGGAATGTAAGCGGTGACTTCGTAACCGTTGGTCAGACGCACACGAGCGATCTTACGCAGTGCGGAGTTAGGCTTCTTGGGGGTGGAGGTACGGACTGCTGTGCAGACGCCTCTCTTCTGGGGAGAGCTCAGGTCGGTCTCGCAATTCTTCAGGGTGTTGAGGCCCTTCTGCATTGCAGGGGAGTTGGACTTGTAGGTAGACTTCTCTCTGCCTTTTCTCACCAGCTGGTTAAACGTAGGCAATTTTCATTTCTCCTTTCTTGAAAAATTCCTTGATTTTCAAGGTTTTTGCATGAATTTACGGCTTTTGGGCGCACTAAACCCACACAGACTGAAATTTTAGCATATTACACAAAATCAGTCAAGAATTTTTTACACAAAAATGCGCTGGGATTTCGGATTTTTCTTATCGAAATGCCATAGAAAGCCCCTGTCCGCTGCCGGACAGGGGCATAACTATTGATCTTAAAGTGCGTTTGTCTTGCCGACAAGAGCGGAGAGGTCAACGTACTGCGCAGGATCGTCGGTGACGGTGTCATCTGTCTTTTCCTCAAACTCGCGGTACATGGAAAGTCCGGTACCGGCGGGGATGAGCTTGCCGATGATGACGTTTTCCTTGAGGCCGACAAGGTGATCGACCTTGCCCTTGATGGCAGCCTCGGTAAGCACCTTGGTGGTCTCCTGGAAGGACGCTGCCGACAGGAAGCTCTCGGTAGCAAGGGAGGCCTTGGTGATGCCCATGAGGAGCTGGGTGTAGGTCGCCTTGCTCAGTCCCTCCTCGCCTGCCGCGATTCGCTCGTCTACCTTGCGGTTTGCCGCCTTGAGCTCGCCGATATCGACCGTTGCGCCGGAGAGCAGATCGGTGCTGCCGGAGTCCTCTATCTTGACTTTGCGCATCATCTGGCGGACGATGATCTCGATATGCTTGTCGTTGATGTCAACGCCCTGCTGACGGTAGACCTTCTGGACCTCCTGAATGATATAGGTGCGCACGCCGGGACGTCCGTACTGATCGTCGTCGATGCCGCGGATACGCAGGACATCGTGCGGGCTGAGCGCGCCGCTGGTGAGCTCCTGGCCCTTATCGACATGGTCGCCGTTCTTGACAAGTATGCCGGCCGAGTGAGGCACGGTGTAGACCTTGGTCTCGCCCTCTTCCTCGCTGCTGACGCTTATCGCAAACAGTGCGCCCTTCTTGGTCTCCTCGATGGCGACGGTGCCGGATATCTCGGCAAGGACGGCCATTTTCTTGGGCTTGCGCGCCTCGAACAGCTCTTCGACACGGGGAAGACCCTGAGTGATATCGTCGCCGGCTACGCCGCCGGTGTGGAAGGTACGCATGGTAAGCTGAGTACCGGGCTCGCCGATGGACTGCGCCGCGATAACACCGACGGCTTCGCCCGCGCTGACGGGCTGGCCGATGGCGAGGTTTATGCCGTAGCAGCGTGCGCACACGCCGGTGCGGGCCTCGCAGGACAGGACGCTGCGGATGAGAACGCGCTCGATGCCGTGGGCCTCGAGAACGTCGGCATCTGCGGGCATGAGCATGTGGTCGGTGTCAAACAGCACCTCGCCGGTCTGCGGATCGCAGATGGGCACTGCCGGAAATCTGCCGTGTATGCTCACGCCGAAGGACTGGACGAGCTGACCCTTTTCGTAGACAGCCGCCGCCCACACGCCGTCGTGCGTGCCGCAGTCGGGCTCGCGGATGATGACATCCTGGCAGACATCGACCATTCGGCGGGTAAGGTAACCGGAGTCGGCCGTACGAAGCGCGGTATCGGCAAGACCCTTGCGCGCGCCTCGGGAGGAGATGAAGTATTCCAGAACGCTCAGGCCTTCACGGAAGTTTGCCTTGATGGGTATCTCGATGGTCTTACCGGAGGTGTTGGCCATAAGGCCGCGCATACCGGCAAGCTGACGGATCTGGTTCATGGAGCCACGAGCGCCGGAGTTTGCCATCATGTAGATAGGATTGTAGGTATCAAGGCAGTTCTGAAGTGCGCTGGTGACGTCCTTTGTGGTCTTTTCCCACTCGGAAACGACCAGACGGTAGCGCTCGTCATCGGTGATGAAGCCGCGCTTGAACTGACGCTCGATGGCAACGACCTTGCCCTCGGTCTCGCTGATGAGTGTCTTTTTCGCGTCGGGGACGGTCATATCGGCGATGGAGATCGTGATAGCGCCCTTGGTCGAATACTTATAGCCCATTGCCTTGATGCCGTCGAGCACCTCTGCGGAAATGGTGAAGTCATGCTTTTTGATGCAGCGGTCGATGATATCGCCGAGCTGCTTCTTGCCGACCTGGAAGCCGATCTCGTGATCAAACGCGTGCTCGGGATCGCTTCTGTCAACGTAGCCGAGATCCTGCGGGATCTTTTCGTTGAAGATAATGCGGCCGACGGTGCTCTCGATGATCTTTGATTTCTCGACGCCGTCAAAGGTCTTGACTACGCGCACGAGGATGGGTGCATGCAGGCCGACGTCGCCCTGACTGTAGGCCATGACGGCCTCGTCCGGGTCGCGGTAGATCAGCAGCGGCCTGTATTCCGGAGCCTTGCCGCCCTCGGCCGCAGCCTTCTCCTCGGCAGCTACAAAATCGTCGCCGTCAACTATCTCGTTTGCGGGCAGGCCGGTATCGCCGGGGTCGGTCACAAATACATGCTCTGCGCCCTTTTCGGCCTTGCCGATGCGCTTCATGGTCAGGTAGTACGAGCCGAGGATCATATCCTGGGTAGGAACGGTGACGGGGTGGCCGTCCTGCGGACGCAGGAGGTTGTTTGCCGAGAGCATGAGTATTCTCGCCTCGGCCTGAGCCTCTGCCGACAGAGGAACGTGGATAGCCATCTGGTCGCCGTCGAAGTCGGCGTTATATGCGGTACATACCAGAGGATGCAGCTTCAGCGCGCGGCCCTCGACAAGAATGGGCTCGAAGGCCTGAATACCGAGACGGTGCAGCGTAGGCGCACGGTTGAGGAGCACGGGATGCTCCTTGATTACGACCTCGAGCGCGTCCCACACCTCGGTGCGCTGCTTATCGACCATCTTCTTTGCGGACTTGATGTTGTTTGCAACGCCGTCCTCGACGAGCTTTTTCATAACGAAGGGGCGGAACAGCTCGATCGCCATCTCCTTGGGGACGCCGCACTGATAGATCTTGAGGTCCGGACCTACGACGATAACGCTTCGGCCGGAGTAGTCAACGCGCTTGCCCAGAAGGTTCTGGCGGAAGCGTCCCTGCTTGCCCTTGAGCATATCCGACAGCGATTTGAGCGCACGGGAGTTCGCGCCGGTGACGGCTCTGCCGCGGCGGCCGTTGTCGATAAGTGCGTCAACGGCTTCCTGGAGCATACGCTTTTCGTTGCGCACGATGATGTCGGGTGCGTTGAGCTGGATAAGTCTTTTCAGACGGTTATTGCGGTTTATGACGCGGCGGTACAGGTCGTTGAGGTCGCTCGTTGCAAAGCGGCCGCCGTCGAGCTGTACCATGGGGCGGATCTCGGGCGGGATGACCGGCAGAATGTCGATTATCATCCACTCGGGCTTATTGCCGCTCTGACGGAAGGCCTCGACTACCTCAAGGCGCTTGACGAGCTTCGCCTTCTTCTGACCGGAGGCGTTTGCAAGCTCCTCTCTGAGCTCGGCGGAGAGCTTCTCGCAGTCTATCTGCTGGAGGAGCTTCTTGATTGCCTCAGCGCCCATGCCAGCGTCAAAGTCGTCCTCGTACTTCTCGCGCATGTCGCGGTACTCTTTTTCGGTGAGTATCTGGCACTTTTCAAGCGGAGTGAAGCCGGGGTCGGTAACTATATAATTTGCAAAGTACAGGACCTTTTCGAGCACTCTCGGAGTGAGATCGAGCAGCAGGCCCATGCGGCTGGGTATGCCCTTGAAGTACCAGATGTGCGATACGGGAGCGGCGAGCTCGATATGGCCCATACGCTCGCGGCGGACCTTGCTCTTTGTGACCTCAACGCCGCAGCGGTCGCATATCTTGCCCTTGTAGCTGATCTTCTTGTACTTGCCGCAGTGGCACTCCCAGTCCTTGGTCGGTCCGAAAATGCGCTCGCAGAACAGACCGTCGCGCTCGGGCTTGAGGGTGCGGTAGTTGATGGTCTCGGGCTTGGTGACCTCGCCGGAGGACCATGAAAGTATCATTTCAGGGGAGGCTATGCCTATTTTGATGGCGTCAAACGGTGTAAAACTCATTATTATTCATCCTCCTCACTGTAATCATCGTCGGACATGAAGCCGAAATCGTCGTCATCGGTCTCGGGAATGTCCTCGATCGTGTAGCCCTCGGCCTCGATCTCGTTGTCGTCGGACATGGTATCGTACATTTCATCCTTCATCTTGGGGATGAACTCATCCTCGTCGTCGTCCTTGAGCTCGATCTCCTGACCGTCCTTATCCAGAACGCGGATGTCAAGGCACAGCGACTGGAGCTCCTTGACGAGGACCTTGAACGATTCGGGAACGCCGGGCTGCGGAATGTTGTTGCCCTTTACGATGCTCTCGTAGGTGCGCACACGGCCGGTGACATCGTCGGACTTGACGGTGAGTATCTCCTGAAGAGTATACGCCGCGCCGTAGGCTTCGAGAGCCCAGACTTCCATTTCGCCGAAGCGCTGGCCGCCGAACTGAGCCTTGCCGCCGAGAGGCTGCTGGGTAACGAGGCTGTATGGGCCGGTGCTGCGCGCGTGGATCTTATCATCGACAAGGTGGTGCAGCTTCAGGAAGTAGACCCAGCCGACGGTAACGTCGTTGTCAAACTTTTCGCCGGTACGGCCGTCGTACAGAACGCTCTTACCGTCCTCGCGCAGGCCCGCCTGACGCAGGGTATCGCGGATGGTGGATTCGTTGGCACCGTTGAAGATAGGCGTTGCCACCTTCCAGCCGAGCGCCTGAGCGGCGTAGCCGAGGTGAACCTCGAGGACCTGACCGATATTCATACGGGACGGAACGCCCAGGGGATTAAGAACTATATCGAGCGGAGTGCCGTCGGGCAGGTACGGCATATCCTCACGCGGGAGTATGCGGGAAACGACGCCCTTGTTGCCGTGGCGGCCGGCCATCTTGTCGCCGACGGATATCTTGCGCTTCTGGGCAATGTATACTCGCACGACCTGATTTACACCGGGACTCATCTCGTCGCCGTTTTCACGGGTAAAGACCTTGACATCGACGATTATGCCGCTCTCACCGTGGGGAACCTTGAGCGAGGTGTCGCGCACCTCTCTCGCCTTTTCGCCGAAGATGGCGCGCAGCAGGCGTTCCTCGGCCGTGAGGTCTGTCTCGCCCTTCGGGGTGACCTTGCCGACAAGGATATCACCGGCGCGTACCTCTGCACCTACGGTGATTATGCCGCGCTCATCGAGGTACTTGAGGGCATCGTCGCCGACGCCGGGTATATCGCGGGTGATCTCCTCGGGTCCGAGCTTGGTATCGCGTGCGTCGCACTCGTACTCCTCGACGTGGAGGGATGTGAACACGTCCTCCATGACAAGGCGCTCGTTGAGCAGGATAGCGTCCTCGTAGTTGTAGCCTTCCCAGGTCATGAAGCCGACGAGGATGTTCTTGCCGAGGGATATCTCGCCGTCCTTGGTGCTCGGGCCGTCGGCGATGACGTCGCCCTCGTGCACACGCTCGCCGAGAGACACGATGGGTCTCTGGTTTACGCAGGTGCCCTGGTTGGAGCGGGCAAATTTAATAAGCTTGTAGTTTTTGATATCGCCGGAATCGTATTTTATGGTAATGTTCTGAGCATCGGAGCGGACGACTTCGCCGTCGCCCTCGGCAAGGACGACAACGCCGGAGTCAACGGCGCACTTGTGCTCGATACCGGTCGCAACGATAGGCGCCTGGGTCACCATGAGGGGAACCGCCTGGCGCTGCATGTTCGCGCCCATCAGCGCGCGGTTTGCGTCGTCGTTCTCGAGGAAGGGGATCATGGCGGTTGCGATGGAGACCATCATGCGGGGGCTTATGTCGATATAATCGACTCTCTCGCGGTCTACCTCGACGATCTCGTCACGGTGACGGCAGGTGATACGCTTGTTTATGAGGCAGCCGTTTTCGTCGCGCGGCTCGGTAGCAGGAGCGACAATGTAGTTATCCTCCATGTCGGCGGTTAGATAGTCTACCTGATCGGTGACACGGCAGGTTCCCTTTTCGACCTTCTGGAACGGTGCTACGAGGAAGCCGTACTCGTTTGCTCTCGCGTAGGATGCAAGGTAGGAGATAAGGCCGATGTTCGGGCCTTCGGGAGTCTCTATCGGACACAGGCGGCCGTAGTGGCTGTAGTGAACGTCGCGGACGTCGAAGGAGGCTCTCTCACGGCTCAGGCCGCCGGGGCCGAGTGCCGACATACGGCGCTTATGGGTAAGCTCGGACAGGGGGTTTGTCTGGTCCATGAACTGCGACAGCGGGCTCGAACCGAAGAATTCCTTGATCGCCGCCGTCACGGGACGGATATTTATAAGGCTCTGGGGAGTTACGATGTCCAGATCCTGAAGGGTCATGCGCTCGCGGATAACGCGCTCCATACGGGAGAAGCCGATGCGGAACTGGTTCTGGAGCAGCTCGCCCACGCAGCGGACGCGGCGGTTGCCGAGATGGTCGATATCGTCCTTCTCGCCGATGCCGTAGGCCAGGCAGTTGAGGTAGTTGACGGAGGCGAACATATCGTCAACGACAATGTGCTTCGGGATAAGTACGTCGATATTCTCAAGGATAGCTTCCTTGAGAGCGTCGCCGGAATACTGCTCCATGAGGCTCTTGAGGACTATGCCGCGCACCTTTTCCTTGATGCCGAGCTCCTCGGGGTCGATATCGACCATGCTCCGGAGCGGCACCATGCCGTTGGAAAAGACCTTGACGGTCTTGCCGTCAACATCGAGGTAGACCTCGATAACGCCGGCAGCGTCGATCTGCTCGGCCTTCTCGCGCGATATGACCTCGCCCGCGTCGGCGATTATCTCGCCCGTGGAGGGATCCGCCACCGGCATTGCCAGGGTAAAGCCGTTTATTCTGCCGCGAAGCGCGAGCTTCTTGTTGAACTTATAGCGGCCGACATTGGAAATGTCGTAGCGGCGGTGGTCAAAGAACAGTCCGTCGAGCAGAGCCTCGGCGCTTTCCACCGTCGGGGGATCGCCGGGACGCAGCTTGCGGTATATCTCCATAAGGCACTCGTCGCGGCTTGTTGTGGTGTCCTTATCTATTGTGGCAACGATGCGCTCATCCTCGCCGAAAATTTCCTTCAGGCGCTCGTTCGTGACGGCGCCGACAACGGGGTCGGGTGTGCAGGAGAGCCATGTTGCGGGCCTTGCCTCGTCATACTTGCCCATCGCCTTGAGGAACCATGTGATGGGAAGCTTGCGGTTTTTGTCTATGCGGACATAGAATGTGTCGTTTGCGTCGGTCTCGTACTCGAGCCATGCGCCGTGATACGGAATGACCGTCGCGGCGTAGATGCTGGTCATGCTGCGGTCGGTGGTCTTATCGTAGTACACGCCGGGGCTGCGGACGATCTGGGAGACGATGACACGCTCGGCACCGTTAATGATAAACGTACCGCCGGCAGTCATGAGCGGAAAATCGCCCATGAATATCTCCTGCTCCTTGATCTCCTCGGTCTCAAGATTGCGCAGGCGCACGCTGACCTTCAGAGGCGCAGCATACGTTGCATCGCGTGCTTTGCACTCCTCTTCCGTGTACTTGGGTTTTTCGTCCATGGAATAATCCACGAAGCTCAGCTCAAGATTGCCGGAATAGTCGGTCACCGCGTCGGTATCTCTGAAAACCTCGCGCAGGCCGGTCTCGAGAAACCACTTGTAGCTCTTCTTCTGGATCTCCAGCAGATTGGGCATGTCCTGGATCTCTTCGTACCGTGCAAAGCTCTTTCTGAGAGTTTTGCCGTAGAGAACGTCTTTTGGCATTCGTACACACTCCTTAATCGTAATTGAGAACGCCCGGGCGAGTTGTTTGTTTTGCCCGCTCCGGTGTTGTATTTACGTTTGGTTGATGTTATATTGTGATTGTAAACACTGGGGTGCCAGTCGTTTCACCACAAGATAACATAGCAAGTTATTCTATCATTGCGTATATAGCTATGTCAAGAAATATTTTGTGAAAAGTGAGTATTTCGTCGGCTGTCATAAGTGGCAGCCGCTTTTTTTGTACAAAACGGAGGTAAAATGAGTTTTTTTATCATAGTATCGCTGACGGTAATATTTGCTCTTGCCATGCTGCTCCTTTGGCGCGAGGGCATTTTTGAGGATAAGCCTCTGCTTGTATGCGCGGCAGTGCTTACTGCGGCGGCTCTTGTCATACGCACACTTTATTTTAATATGGAAAGCGACGACTATACGACGTTTTTGGCACCGTGGACGCAGTTTTTCCGCGATAACGGCGGCTTTGCGGCGCTTGCGTTCTTCCCCGGGAACTATAATCCGCCTTACATGTACTTCCTTGCGGCGTTTTCCTACCTTGATATACCTGAGCTGTACCTCATAAAAACGCTGTCGGTACTGTTTGACGTGCTGCTTGCATGGAGCTGCATGAAGCTTACGTCGCTGTACAGCGGCTCGAAGGCACGCCGGCTTGGCGTGTTCCTTGCTGTGCTTTACCTTCCCACGGTGGCCGCAAACGGAGCATACTGGGCGCAGTGCGACAGCATATATGCCTTCTTCGGCATTTACGCCCTGTATCTCGGCATGAGCGGACGCGGCATCGGCTCAATGATATCGCTCGCTGCCTGTCTGGCGTTTAAATTGCAGGCAGTGTTCGTGATACCTGTGTTTTTCATCCTGCTGCTGGCGAAGAAGATAAAGTGGCGTCATCTGCTCGTCTTCCCTGCCGCATATGTTGTGTATATGCTCCCTGCCGTGGCAGCGGGCGCACCGCTGTGGGATACACTGACGCTGTATTTTTCGCAGGCCGGGACCGTGGGCGACGCGATGAACTACAATGCGCCGTCGCTTACCTGCATGTTCTCATGGTCGGGCGATACGACGCGCAGTGCACGGCTTCTGATCATCGCGGCCTTCCTGCTCGTGGCCGCCGTGTACGCCGCGGCATTTATGCTGCGCAAAAGGCTCAATGACCGCCTTATCCTCGGTCTTGCGCTCATCCTCGTAATGGGCATCCCCTTCCTCCTGCCGCATATGCACGACCGTTATTTCTTCGTACCCGGAGTTCTGGCTCTGGTGCTGGCGGCAAGCGACCTGAGATTAGCGCCCGTTCCGGTGTTCGCCGAGCTTGCCTCGCTGCATTGCTACTACGCCTATTTCGTGCGATATTACCTTGTGCAGCCCCGATACGGCGGTGAGCTGATGCTCGCTTCCCTGCTGCTGTGTGTAGCTTATACGGTCATTTATGCGGAAAAGGTGATAAAATTTGAAATTAATCCTTGACATTCTGCATTTGTCTGCTATAATAACTCTTGCCTTTGATGAAAAGGAAAACGCGAGAGTGCTGGAACAGGTAGACAGGCACGTTTGAGGGGCGTGTGTCAACCGACGTGGGAGTTCAAGTCTCCTCTCTCGCACCAAATAAGAACCGTAATTGTGATACGATATGTATTGCAACTGCGGTTCTTTTTCTATGCCCTGAAAGCGCCTTGGCACAAGGCTTTTTCTCGTTTCGGCTTTTGAGATAAGTATCAGCGTGTTGAAAACGTCTTCGTTTTTTTCCGTAAAAACGCCCCTTTTCAGACCGCTTTTTGTGCTTGATAATTACTCTGATACTTTTCTTCCCGACCGTTGCATTTTCAAAGCAGACCATAGCAGACCGTTGCATTTTCATTTCGGGCAAAAAAGAAGGGGCTTATTCAGCCCCAACTTCAATGCTCGTTCCATCCTTAAATAGGAATGTGATATACCCGTTTCTCTGAACCGTGGCGGTTTCCAAAATGCTGACCCACAGCTCCTCGTCCCACTCCTCAAGGACGAGGGGCTTTTCCGTTAACTCGGAGATAAAAATGCGAAGCTCCCGGTCGCGGGCGCTCTTGAATTTCTCTCGGCGGTCGCATCGTTTAGCCTTGCCGCTGCCTTATCGTACCGCTTCACCAGAGTATTGTACTTCCGGGCATAGGCTTCCTGCGACTGCTTTTTGACCGCATTTTCTTTGACGCATTGATCAACCATTTCGGCGACAACCTTTATTTCCGTGTTCAGCGCATCGATCTCCGCATTCAGTGCCGAACAGTCGCTGACCGCCTCACGCATGACCTCGCAGGAAGCAAGCAGTTCTTCCCGATTGCCCACAAGTCTGTTGTACGCCTTCAGAAAACCTGTCTTGATAGTATCGGCATCCAAGGAGGGTGTTTCGCACACGGTTTTTCCTTTGAATTTTCTGTTGCAGCGCCAGGTAACTTTTCGGTAGGGGTCGTTGGAGTGCCAGATTTTCTGACCGTAGAACCCGCCGCAGTCGCCGCATACGACCTTGCTGGAGAAAATCGATGCGCCGCTGTAAGAGCAGCCGAGCTTCTGCCGTCTGGACATCTCCGCCTGCACCATGTCGAACTCCAGTGGGTCGATAATCGCCGGATGGCTGTTCTCCACATAATACTGCGGCACTTCGCCTTCATTGATTTTCTGCTTTTTAGTCAGGAAGTCCGTTGTGAACTTCTTTTGCAGAAGCGCATCGCCTTTGTACTTCTCATTTGTGAGAATGCTGGTGACCGTAGATTGGCTCCACGACTTTTTCCCTTAGGGCGTCGGAATCTCCATTCCATCAAGCTGCTTGCAGATGCCGGTTGCCGTTTTTCCCTGCAGGAACAGCTTGTAGATGAGTCGCACAACCTCCGCTTCTTCTTCGTTGACGACCGGCTGGCCGTTTTCGCCCTTGTCATAGCCGAGGAAGTGCTTGTAAGGCATACTGACCTTGCCGTCCGCAAAGCGCTTTCGCTGTCCCCAGGTCACATTCTCGGAAATGGAACGGCTTTCTTCCTGTGCCAGAGAGGACATGATGGTGATGAGCAGTTCGCCCTTGCCGTCAAAGGTGTAGATGCCCTCCTTTTCAAAGTAGCACTCCACGCCGTTCTCTTTCAGCTTTCGGATGGTGACCAGGCTGTCAACCGTATTTCTCGCAAATCGGCTGACCGACTTGGTAACGATGAGGTCGATTTTACCGTCCAGGGCATCGGTAATCATTTCTTTGAACCCCTCACGGCGCTTGGTATTAGTGCCGGAAATGCCCTCGTCCGTATAGACTTTTACGAACTCCCATTCCGGCTTGGACTGTATGAATTTGGTGTAGTAATCAACCTGGGCTTCATAACTGGTGAACTGTTCATCGCTGTCCGTGGAAACACGGGCGTATCCGGCGACACGTCTTTTCCGTGCTGCCACCGAAGGCAGATGCGTCAGTGGGTTTATGGTTGCAGGTATCATTGTAACTTTAGGCATTCTGGTTCCTCCTTTCCAGGGCTTTTTGACGGGCAGTAGCTTTCATCTCGACCGTCCAACTTTGTCGGCGTGAGCGGTCTTTCCATATCCGTGTGATCTCCGAGCCGTCAAAGAAGCGGAAAATCAGCACATTCCCATTACAGACCAGGATGCTCTTTATGAGCCTGCGGAGTAATTCCTCTGAAAAATCCACCTGCCCAAGCACTTCTGCGGTCACTGCCTGCAAGGTTTCTTCGGGGATCTGCTTGGAAGCACAGGCGGCTTTGCCCATTGAATTGAATGTACCGCAAACCCAGACGGGTCCCGTTTTAGTGACCTTGCGCCGATAGTTCTTTCCGCAGCCGTCACAGACCAGAAGACTTGTGAAAGGGTACGCTTTCTTGGGCGCAGGCTTTTTCAAGAACCGAGCCGCCCGTCGGGTTTTCTCTGCCTGCACCGCTTGGAAGGTCTCCATGTCGATGATGGCATCGTGGGCATCCTCCGCGTGGTACTTGGGCAGTTCACCGTTATTGATGATGGTTTTCTTGGTGATGTGGTTCTCACGGAAGGTTTTCTGTAAAATCAGATTCCCCGTATAGGTGTAGTTGCTGAGTATCTTTGAAATTACGGACTGGCCCCATTGTTTGCCGAAGCGTGACGGGATGCCGTCCTCATTCAATCTCTTGGCAATGGTAAGGTAGCCATCGCCGGAAAGGTACTCGTTGTAAATGCGGCGGACAAGGTCTGCTTCCTCTGGAATAATCTCGTACCGACCGTTTTTCAGTCGATATCCGAGCATAGCCCCGTTCCAGGGCATCCCTTCCTCGAAGTTCCGCTTGATGCGCCATTTCTGGTTCTCACTGGCGGATCGGCTTTCTTCCTGTGCGTAGGATGCCAGGATGGTCAGCATCAGTTCGCCGTCCCCACCGATGGTATGGATATCCTGCTCCTCAAAATAGACATCCACGCCTATCGACTTCAGCATCCGCACCGTTTCGAGAAGCGTCACCGTATTTCTTGCAAAACGGGATATGGACTTGGTGATCACCATATCGATCTTCCCGGCACGGCAGTCCGCCAGCAGACGCTGAAAATCGTCCCTATCTTCCTTTGTCCCGGTCAACGCTTCATCTGCATAGACCCCGACATATTCCCATTCATCATGTTCCTGAATGAAATTGCTGTAGTGGCTCACCTGCGCCGACAGCGAGTGGAGCATGGCGTCCTTTCCGCTTGATACACGCGCATATGCCGCTACCTTCGTTTTTACCGCCGTTTTCGGACGAGCGGCTGCTTTGGTTATGATTTTTGGCATGATTGTGCCTCCTTTTCCGCTGACATATTACCTCTGAAGCGAGTATATATCCAGTCATCCTCCCGAAATAAGCTGCACGATTTAATACCAAATCTCTCGCACATTTTTGTTTCAATCACTCGGTACTCATCCGGCGATATCAGCCCCGCCGACATCAGTTTCCGCGCTTGTGCCAGAGTCGATTTGTAACCGATGACGGCCTTGTAAAATGACTTATCTATCTGCGCCACCCCGCTTTTGATAGCAGTCCTGGGAGCAGTATTTTCTGTTGGCACTGCTGTAATCCCTGAACTGCTTTCCGCAGACCCTGCATGAAAACTGCGCAATGGCAGAACTGTTCGTATGGTCGAAGCGGTGCCGGTTCCACCAGGTGCTCTTGCAGGCATCGGAGCAGAACTTTCTGGGACGTGTGCGGGATGGGCGTGTGATGGGCTTTCCGCAGAGACGGCAAAAACCGCCGCTTTCTTTCAGTGCCTCAGTATTTAATCCGTGCCGATAGCAATAGGACTTGACGGAACTGAAGGACAGGCCGGTGGCTTCGGAGATCTGCGCATAACCGTAAAAATCTGTACGCATTTTGAGTATAAGGTTCCTCTGTTCTGTAGTCATTGAGAATCCCTCCTTCACCATACGGAGAATTGCAGGTGATTTTGAGGGGGAAATTAGCAAAAAATAACGCCCTCCACGGAAAAATCCGCAGAGGGCGTGTGAGATAGTTCGGTTTACTTATTCGGAATCTTCAGCTTCATGCCGCTGTAGATGACATTACTTTTCAGCCCGTTCAGGCTGACGATCTCGGTGTAACGGCCGCCGCTGCCGAGATACTTCTTGGCAATCGCCCAAAGCGTATCGCCATGCACAACGGTGTGAATACGGTAGTCTTCGGTGGGCTTCGTGCCTGCCACGGCAAGCGCAGAGGTATTTACCGCCGACATGATGGCGTACTTGCCGGATTCATCTTTGTTAATGACCGCACGGTCGCCGCTGACCTCGACCACATACCAGCGGAGCTTTTTCACCCAGCCGGGGATGGTCTTGCCGTTATAGTAGGTACTGCCCGTGATGGTCACGAGGTCACCTGCCTTGATTGCCGCGGCAGGTTCATCGGCTTCAGAGGGTGTATCCGTGTCAGTACTGCCGCCGAGAGCCGACGTGACCTTCTCGGCAAGTTCGCCCATGCGGGCATACATCCAGTTGCCGGGGCAGCTTTTGTTGGCAAACCAGCGGTGGACGGTCAGCACCATCTCATCGGATTTCGGACTGTAGTTCATCGTCATGGCCTTATCGCCGAGCCAAAGCAGCTTGGTTTTTCCGTTGCGCTTGCAGATATCAGCGCAAAGCTCCACGAGCCTGTTATACACCACATCCTTGAAAGCGTAAGGCTCAGTAGTGTCAGAAGCGCACTCGATGGTGACGGCTCTCTGGTCGTTGGCACTGGAAGAGGAGCACCAGGAGCGGTTCTTCTCCTCCACATACATTCCGACACGACCATCAACACCGATGCCGTAGTTGGAGCTTGCCTGTCGTGATGTGGGCAAAAAGATGTTGCCGAGGGTTTCCACGCTGCACTGACCCACTACGCAGTGAGGCGTGATGCGGTCAATGCTGTGGGTTCGCTGCCCGGAATGGTTCGGGCTGAGTTTGGTGTAGGACACCAGTGAACTGTTTGTGTAAGCCATGTTAGTTTTCCTCCTTCTCTGCGCGGTCATGAAGCTGCTCCAGCACGGATTTCAGTTTCCGCGGAATGGGCAGTCCCAGATAGGCTGCGTTCTCCAAGAGAGATACACCCTCATTGGAAAGATAGAAAAAGATGATAGCCGTGCGCATTACCGAGCCTGTGCCGATGATGTGGGTATCGAGAATATGCCCCACACCGACAAGGGCGAAGATGAGCACCTTCTTGAAGATGCCCTTGAAGCCCACAGCACTGGACAGCTTCCTGTCCACCACGGCGCACATGATGCCCGTCACATAGTCAATGACTACGAAAGCCAGAAGCGCGTAGAGCAAGCCGTCACATCCTCCCAGGAACCACCCAAGCCAGCCGCCGATACCGGCGAACACCACCTGAACGGTTGTCCAAAATTCCTTCATGTTGTTTTCCTCCTTTTAAAGTTGAATTTGTGTATGAAAAAAGACACTCCGCAGAGTGCCTTCATTCCTTATTCCAGCCATGCCGGTCTTTCCGGTATGGTTTTTGTTTCGGTCACCTTCAGCCATGCGGTGTACCAGGCAGTCAGCTCCGCCGGCTGCTTTATGGACAGCGTGGCGTACCATAGCTGTCCTCGGTTGACGAAGGTGAAGCATTCCGTCTGCCGCCGCTGCCGCAGGATTTCCTTTTCGGATTCCTCTTGGATGGCGGTATCCTGTTCCTCGTCAAAGAGCGCCTTGCCGTCCTGCGCCTTGTAGGACTGCCAGTGCGCAAGGAAATGGTCGATGTCCTCCGGGTCGGGCAGCTCGATGCCGTCCGTAATGTCGCCCTCGATGGCAAAGCTGGTGATGAAGCCCTTATCGTCCAATATTGCTTTCATAAAGCCCTCCTCAGTTCACTCCGAACACCCGCAGTATCTGGCCGGAGCTGCTTCTGCCCTTGAACGCCAGATAACAGGTCGAGCCGGAATAGTAGAGGTTGAAGGAGTAGTAATAGCTCTCGTCCGCGATCTGGTAGCTTACAGACGAGGTGGTGATTACGGATGCCGGTATAACGCAGGCGACACGGGACGCGCTGGACGAGGGCTGACCGATGATGATGTACGCCTTGTACGAGCCGTAGTTGAAGCTCGTGCTGCCCGTGGTCAGCGTTCCGTTGAACAGCGAGGTGCAGCTGATGCCGAGATTGCTTCTCGCACCCGCAGCCGTCGTTGAACCCGTGCCGCCGTAGGATATCGCCAGCGCATTGGTCAGCGAAATGGACGTCCACGAGCTTCGGTCATAGGCCAGCTTTACGGCGTAGGGCGTTGCGGCGAGGACCGTGCTGGTGGACGAGGTGCTGTTGGACAGCATAGTAACGCCGTACCGTGCGGTCGTGGCATTCAGGCAGTACAGTGCGATCCACCATGTGCCGTTATACACGAACATCACCACCTGATTGGCCGTCCACATATTTGTGGAGACATAGTAGCCGTTTGTGCCGCAGATGGCTTTCGCACCCGTGCCGTTTACATTCATGGACGGGCTGGAACCGGTGTTGCCGTAGGTGAACTGAACGGCGAGGAGCGCGCCCTTTTTCAGAGCAAATTCATCGCAGGTCACCACCTTGGCCGCCGTCGCCGCTTCGGTCTCGCAGATACCGAAATAGGGCTTTTCAAAGGTGTAGTCAATATCGTCCGGCGTCAACGTTCCCTCAATGCGGACATCGCCCTCGAAATGCCCGTCTCCGACTACATGGAGCGCGGCATCCGGGGTCGGGGTGTTTATTCCGACCTTCTTCTTTCGTAACGCCACCAGCGGCGTGCCCTGCGGCACCGTGAAATACAGATTGACGCCGGAGAGCGTGTTCAGCTGGTCGCGGATGTAGATGTGGAAGTCGTAGCTTGAATTTGCGTCCAGGGAGCACAGCTCCAGATTGGAATAGGAGAAGCTGCTGCCGCTCTGGGTGACAGCGTCGGTGATGGCGGTATAGCTGCCATAGCTGGACGCGCTGGTCAGCTTATAGCGGTACTGCACATACATGAGGCTGTTCTTCTGCGTCCCGTCCACCGTGATGGGCGAAATGCTCCCGTTGAAAACAAGCTGCATTTCCGCTTCGATGTCGTTAGTGCGGCGAAGAGAAATTTCCGACACCTTCGGCCTTTCATAGGGGATGACCGTGATCTGCTGGGTGGTGCTGACGGTATAGCCTCGTGAGTCGGTCGCCGTGACCACCACATCCAGCGTGCCGGACTTGCTGACCGTGTAGAGGTTCAGCGCAGCGCCTGTGGTATTGGAATAGGTCACGCCGTTGCAGGAGGCGGCATATTTGACGATGGACGATCCGTTCTTTGCCGTGGCCGTTCCGGGCGTGACATAGACGTAGGAGTAGCCCTGAATGAAACGCTGGCTGTTGCCCGTTACCGCTACGGTGGTGGTGCGGCTGTCACGGACGGAAAAGGAATTCATGGTCGGCGCGGAATTTGCCTCGGTGGTCTGGATGACGCAGTAGTAGGAAGATGCATTGCCGATCTGCTCCGTGCCGTTTTTCGTTACAAGCTCCACAGTCGCCGTGAAGGACTTCACGTCCGTCATGGCGTTCAGCAGTGCCGTCCGCTGGTCGGAGGTCAGTGTGATCGTTCGGTTTGCCGTCCCGACCGCCCAGCTTTGCGCCGCAAATGAAACCACGGTGGTCGAGCCGTTCTTGATCGTCACATAGTTGGAATAGGCGGCGTTATACACCGTCACATTCATGGTCAGAGAAACGGTCTCGGCGTCGGCTGTCACCGTGGTACAACTGTTGATAACCGCGCCGCCGAGGGTCTTGGCATACACCGTGCCGGAGGAGCCGTAAACCTGGTTGGAGCGTTTCCTTGCCTGAACTCTGACCGAATAGGTTGTACTCGGTGACAGTGAGGACAACGTTACACTTGCGCTGGTTCCTGCGGTTGTGGAAAACTGCGTCCAGCTGGTGCCGCCGTTAAGACTGTAGTGCCAGATGTCCGCCGTTGCCGAGGACGACGCTGTGATCTTGAAGCCGTTTGCCGTGATGCTGCCCACTGAGCAGGACACGGTCGGCGCGGTGCGGTCAAGGCTCGTCAGCGTCATGGAACCGCCGTAGTCCAGAGAGCCGAAGATATACACACGGGTGCTGAAGACCACGGTCACGGTCTTTGTGCCATCACTGTTGTGTGGCACGGATATACTGCCGCTGACGGAGCCTTTTGCCGCCGGGAACACACGGTCGTCCCATGCCGTTCTCGTCTTGTAATAGACCTGTGTGCCGTTGATGGTCACCGTGGTGGCGTCGATGGTATAGTAGGTCGAGCTGCCGCCGATGGAGCTGAGCGTCCAGTAGAGCGTGGAGGTGTTGGAAACAGCGTCCGCGCTTTCCGAAATACTCAGCTGCATATATCTGCCGTCATAAGAATCACTTGTAAAAACAGCCATAGCTGCACCTCCTTAAGCTGACGGGAGCCTAACCGCTGCCGGTTTTGACAGGCTGATTTTCACCCATGCGGCGTTAAAGCCCTTGCGAATACGACAGTATGCGCTGCGGTCTTTGCCTTGCCTGAGCAAAAATCAGCTCTGTCAAAACTGCTTGCACCTGTCAGCAGACAATTTTCGTGTGATTTTTGACTTTCTTTGATGCAGATGGGCTGACGCCCATCAAAGAGAAAAAGGTGAAAAGCGCCGAAAAGGGGCGCTGACAGGCGGCAGGTGTTAGGTTCCCGTCAGCTTAATCCAGAATGACAATATTCAGTCCCTCGGATGCAGTAGGCATGGGGACAAACTTCGCTCTTCCCACGGTCAGTTCACCGTCCACCGTGGTTTTCTTTGTAACGGTCTCATCCTTGTTGAGGGTGAAAATCTTCTCCTCGTTGTAGTAGCCGGAGAACTCTGTGTTGTTGATGACCGTTCGCTGGGCAGATTCGTTGTTGGATACTTCGATGCCGCGGCGGTCGATTTTGACCTCAGTTGTATAAATCTCATTGGGTGCAGGCGTCCACTTGTGGACGGAATTGCCCTCCGCAAGGATGAGGTCGGAGAGGTAAAGCGCAGAGAGACGGTTGTAGGCATAGACGATGATCGTGCCGTCCTGCACATCGTCAATGACGGCGGAGTATTCCGTCCAGCCAAAGGTCTCCGTGGTGTCGAACAGATAGGCGTACTTGTTGCCGTTATACTGCACACGGAAATATGATGTGTAATCCGCGCCGGTTTTATTTGCCCGGACGGAAACGGTATATGCTCCCGGCACCACGCCAGTAATGGTCTGCATGAGCGTGGAGGTGTCTCCCAGCACAAAGCAGGAATCCGAGGTAGTGCTGCTCTGCACATCCGTGGAGTTGTCCGTGGTCACCACGCCGGTGGTCACCCAATCGTCCGTCACGCCATTCAGCCCTGCGGAATTTTTGATGTAGTTGATACCGCCTGCGAACTGCTCCTGCACGGAGACGGACAGCCCCTCCACCGAATGCTGCAGCTCGGATACCTGCTGCTGCATCTCCAGCACTTTCTGCTGTTCGCCTGAAACGGAACTCTCCAGCGTCTGCATGGTTTCGGTCATGCCGGACACATAGCTGTTCAGACCGTCCACGGAGGATTGAAATTCACTGAGCCGCTCAGAGTGATTGGAGACGGTCGTGTCCAGCCCTTCAATATCTCTCGTCACCGATTCAATGGTATCCGAAGAGGCATAGCCGCGAATGACTACCTCGCCGGTTTCCAGATCCCAATAGGACGAGCCGTCCTGCGATTGAATGACACCGGCTTTGATGATGTTCGCCACCAAGCTGCCGGAGGTGATGAAGTCTGCCACGATCTGCCCGTCCGCTGTAATGGCGGTGTCAAAAGGACCGTTGTAGCCGTTCTTGGAAAAGCCCAGACCGCCCACATTCCAACGCCAGACATTAACGGCATCGTCAATGGATGGTGCGTCCAGAATGAGCAGCTCATAGGGCTGACCGCTTTCACTGTCTGTATTGATGACCACATAGCCGCCGCTCTGGCCGGTAATAAGCCCGGTGGCTTTGGAAATTGCCGTCTGCAGCAGCTTCGGAAAGCGCCCCACCGTGGATTCCACTTTCTCCACCGAGGACTGCACCTCGGAGACGGTGGTGATCATGCTGGACCTGCTCTGACCGAGGGAGATACTCACATACCGCTCGGCAAGGGTGTCGTACACGGTCTGGATCACCATAGCGGACACACTCACGCCGAGAGCGGAATGACGGATGGTGACGGTATCGCAGAGATTGACGCGCTCCAGCAGAGCCGAATACTCCGGCTGTTTCCATAGCGGCTCAAAGGATACCGTCACCGTTGGAATGGTTGCACCCAGCGGGTTCGCGCTGATATACGCATTGGCCTTGGCACGAAGCTCGTCCTCAGTGATAATCGTGCCGCTTTCAAATTCGCCGGAGAAGTCCATGATGAGAGTTTTGGAGCGGACGATCTCCGAGGTCACGATAGGGAGCGTTACCTCCGTCAGCGTGACCACCGTTTCGATGTCCGAGCCGTCCTCGGAGTAAACGGCATACGGGAGCAGAGCGGTATACACGCCGCTGTTGTCCTCGTCCTGCTCCAGTGCGGTGAGGTTTTTGCCGTATTCAATAACCACGCCTGTTTTCTGCCCACGGTGGGAATGGAACTTCACCGTAAAGTTGTCCCATTCAAACTCACCGTGCCATTTGGAGAGCATGGAGCCGTCCGTACCGCCGAGACAGGCGCGGACGCTTTTCGGCTGCGTGACGGAAAATGCCTTTGCATCCGAGTAGTCCGTCCAGCCAGTAAAGCGTGTATCTCCGGCAAGAAGCTGCGTGAGGATAAGCTGCGGAGAACGGCTCTCGGTGGAAAACGGCAGCACCGGCACATTGGCAAGGTCATAGGAGATGTGCTGACCGTAGATAGTTACGATGCCATTTAAGGGCTTCGTGATGCGGTAAATGCGGAATGCCTGGTCGGCGGTGGTGTCGTTGGGCTTTGCCTTGACAATGCACTCCTTGGTGATAAGCCCATAGTGCTGACCGCTGACCGGGTATTTGAGCAGGCACTCGAACACACCGTTTCGTTCCTCGGTCACTTCGCAGGAGACGGTGTCCGTCAGCACGCCAAGACCGAATGAGGAAAAGTCCGTTGCATTTGCGGGATAAAGCACAGGGATCATGAAAGCCGCCTCCTTCCGGGCATAAAAATACCACCGGGGATTTCTCCCTGGTGGTTGAATGAAAATGAGTTACTTGTAGTTCGACAAAATGGAATTTATCGTGTTCGCACCTCTGCGGAGCAGATACATTCCCTTTCTTCCGCTGTCATCTTCCAGTCTACTGCACCGATGTTGTCAGCGGCCTGTTTAACGTTTCGCATTCCCGGAATCGGAAACACCTCAAGCTCCGGAGTTGTACACAACCAATTGAGTGCAACCTGTGCTAAACTTTTTCCATGTGCCGCACCGATTTTCTCCATTTCACAAAGAATCGGTTCCATACGCTTTATATCACACTCACGAGGTTTTGAAAACAGGCGCTTTATAAAAGGAACCTTATCATCACGCTCTTTTGTGAGGTCAAGATGTCCGAAATAAGATGTTATAAAATATCTCATCGGAACTTTTTTGTTGCGGTATTTTCCAGTTAGTGTCCCTTCTGCCAAAGGTGCATATGGAATCAATGTGACGTTATGTTTCCTGCAAACCTCAAATACTCCGTTTGTTTCCGGATAGCGGCGCACAATGTTGTAGCCGACCATTGCTGCTGATAAACTCAATCCCTGCGCTTCCAGTGTTGCAGCAGTCTCTTCAATTTGAACTGCCGAGAAATTACATACACCGACTTTTTGTATCTTTCCTTCACGGACGGCTTCTGCCATTACGTCCATATACTCGGAAATGGTATGTGATTTCGGAGGAGTATGCATAAGATATAATTCAATCTGAGGAACCCCAAGTCGCAATAGTGTACCGTCTAACGCTTCCAAAAGTGCTTTTGGAGAATCAGTCGCTGTGGTTTTTCGCTTAGGTGCCATAGGGTTCATTGACGAAGGTGGTGCAAATTTTGATGAAATACGCACCGGTCGCCCGTCTCTTTGGATAAACTCGCCCAACATTGATTCCACCTTGCCGTTGTCATAAACCTCGGCGGTATCAAAGAAGTTGTATCCGCGGTCAATGCAGTATTTATATGTTTGGAAAAATCTATCTTTTTCTTCTTCGTTTCTTGGCACCCAGAGCATTGTGCCGATGCCAAGAGACGGAAATCCTTGTGATTTATCCATTAGTTTACCTCCATAGATCCCGATTTGTCGTTCTCGTTTGGCAACATTATATCATACCTATGTAAATTTTTCTACCGCTTACAACCGGCAACAACCTTACAGACAGCGCCACTTTGTAATGACTTCAATTCTCGTAACATCACCCACACAGGCGATAGTGGACGCGCCGGACTGCAGCATCGGAAAGCCATCTCCCGTGACCGTATCATTTTTGAGGACC
Organism: bacterium; assembly: GCA_963613665.1. GTDB lineage: Bacteria > Bacillota > Clostridia > Oscillospirales > Oscillospiraceae > F23-B02. The sequence goes on from CAVEAL010000022.1 coordinate 33,781, forward strand.
GTGCCTTTGAAACAGTTCATCAGCTCACTGTCGATCTCAATGTACTCGTCAATTGCTGAGATTGTCCATGCGCTTGTGCTGTCGCCGGACGAAACATTGAGCGTGACCGTGCCGCTGCCGTAGAGCTTGATGTATGGTCTGCTCTCAAACGCAGTCGGGTTTGTGACGGTCAGCGTGGAATCATCCGCTGCAACGACCTGCTGTCCCGCATAGCTGTATTTATACGGCTTGCAGTTGAAGGTCACGGTGAAGCTGCCGACCTTATTCAGCTGCTCCTCAATGTCCAGACTGCCGGAGATAACGCCATAGCGGAAATACTCCGTATCGTAGGAGTCGGTGATTTCATGGTATCTGTCCGGCTCGGAATACAGCCAGCCCTTGATGTCCCGCAGGACGGAGGCAAGGGCAGCTGTGTTCTTCCGTGCGAGAAACACCGTGTAGGTCACTTTAATGTTTGAAAAGCGGCGGTTCGAGTTGATGATGTCGCCGCTCCTGCCGGGGATGGAAATGAACTCCGCATCGTATTCCGGTGCGGAAAACACATTCTTGCTTTGGATATGCAGGCCGAAATCGGTGGAGCTGCGGCCGTTGTAAGTGAAAGATGTCATGCGAATACCACTCCCTTCCGCTGAGCGAACTGACTCGCCGTTTCCATGACTTCATTGGTGAGCTGACGGATATCCTCGCTGCTGTAATTGTTGAAATTCGTGATGTTCAGGGCAATGGTGAAAGCGGACGCCGCCTTGCCCAGGGCACCGCTTGCGGCAGAGCGGACAGTCGCGTCAGCGTCCAGATTGAAGCTGCTGGGAACAGCCGTCTGCATATCGTCGGCGAGGCTGTCCATAACGCCCATGATGCCCTCATTCAGGCTTTGCGCGGCATTCACCGCCATCTTTGCGGACTCGTCGATACCATTGGCAAGTCCCTGCGTCAGCATATCTCCGATCCATGCCATCTCTTTCGAGGGCGAGTGGATGCCGAAGAAGCCCTTGATTTTACTCATAAGGTTGGAGCAGAAACCGCTGACCTTGCTCCACAGCCAGGAAGCCGCGTCGCTGATGCCGTTCCAGATGCCCTTGATGAGGTTCAGACCGATGCTCGCCATCTGGGAAACGCCGCTTGCAAAGCCCTTCACGATGGAGGAAATAATCTGCGGCACAGCCTTTACGATCTCTACGATGATGGTGGGCAGGTTTTTAATCAGCGCCACGAACAACTGCACACCGGCAAGGATGATCTTGTCGATGTTTCCGATGAGGGCGTTCACGATGCCGGAGATGATCTGCGGTATTGCCTGCACGATGGTGGAGATGATTTGCGGCAGCGCCTGAATCAGCGCAATCAGCAGGTCAATGCCTGCCTGAATGATCTGAGGGATGGCGTTCAGCACAGCGGCCACGATGCCGTCAATGATTTGAGGAATGGCGGCGACAATGGCAGTTATGATCTGCGGCAGTGCCGTAATGAGCGAGGTCAGAAGCTGTATGCCTGCGTCAATGATCTGCGGAATGGATTCGATGATAAAATCCACGATTGCCGTAATAATATCCGGCAGAGCCGCAATCAGCACAGGCAATGCGTCCAGCAGTCCCTGGGCAAGCCCTGTTATGAGCTGCAAAGCCGCATCCAAAAGCATGGGCAGATTTTCTATCAGGGCATTGACGATGGTCATGACTGCCTGCACCGCCGCAGGGATAAGGCTTGGGAGCAGATTCAGAATGGTGGTAAGCACCTCGGTGAACAGACTGACCACGGTTTCGAGAAGGGTCGGCAGAAGTTCTCCCACAGTGGCAATAAGTGCGTTGAGGGCGGTCGGCAGTGCCGCAATGATATTCTCAATGACAGGCGTGATATTCGTCAGTACATCCTGAAAGGCGTCCACCACGTTTCCGCACAGCATTCCGATATCCGCATTGGCATCGCCGAAGCCCACGATGAGGTTCTGGATCGCCGCCTGCATGGAGTTGATAGAGCCGGAGATGGTGTGTTCCGCTTCCTTGGCGGTCGTGCCGGTAATGTCCATGCTCGTCTGAATGACATGGATGGCGTCCACCACATCGGCGTAAGAGGAGATGTCGTACTCAATACCGGAAATCGCCTGGGCATCGGCGAGGAGGCGTTCCATTTCTTCCTTCGTACCGCCGTAGCCCAGCTTGAGGTTGTCAAGCATCGTGTAGTTCTGCTTGGCAAAGCCCTGGTAGGCGTTCTGTATGGACGCCATGTCAGTACCCATTTTATTGGCATTGTCCGACATATCCGTAATGGCCATATCCGCATACTTTACGGCTTTCTCTGTATCGCCGCCGAGGGACTGGATGAGGCTTGCGGAAAAGCCCGTGACCGTCTCCATATAGTCGTTTGCAGACATACCCGCCGTCTTGTATGCGTTGGCAGCATAGCTCTGAAGCTCCTGGGAGGAATCCTTGAACAGAGTATCCACGCCACCGACAAGCTGCTCGTAATCGGCATAGGCGTCAATGACCTCTTTGCCCAGCTTTACAGCGGCGGCACCTGCGGCTATAACCACAGCACCCATTGCTGCACCGACCGCTTTCAGGACAGTGCCGAGACCCTTGAACTTGCTCTCGGATTTTTCAGCGGCGTCCCCGGCTTCATCGATCTCATCGCCCATATCGTCAGCACTGTCGGTAACATCGTCCATTTCGGAATCCATGTCCTCAAGGGCATCGCCGGCGCGGCCGTAGTTGGCGTTGGCTTCCTCCAGAGCGGTATTGTTGTCGCTGAGTTCACGCTCCATATCGTTAAGCGCGGCCTCGGCGTTATTTAGCTGAATCTGCCAGTTCTGCGTTCTGCGGTCAGTCTCCCCGAAGGAATCCGACGCATTCTGGAGGGCGGCGCGTAGTGTATCGATTTTCTGCTTCTGTGCTTCGATTTCCTTGTTCAGCACAGAGTTCCGGGCGGACAGTGCCTGCACGGACTTGTCGTTCTTGTCGAACTGTGAGGATACCAGCTTCATTTCAGAACCCAGCACCTTGAACGACTGATTGATCTCATTAAGGGCTTTCTTGAATTCCTTTTCGCCCTCAAGACCGATTTTCAGTCCGAAGCTGTCAGCCATGCACCGTCACCTCCTTGTAAATGGCATGAAAAAAGCACCCTCCCACCGAAAACTTGGTGCAAAAATGCCCTAACTTCTCGATGAGAATGTGCTTGATAGTATGAAAAAGGAGCGACACCGAAAGGTCACTCCTCGTAGATATAGGAGTTATTTTGTCAGAACAATTCTACCCGGCCAAGCAGCAGGTCGATCAGGTTGCAGTGGAAGATGCCGTTGTCATCATAAAAGTTGTGCGGCACATCCATGCGGACGATGATCTTTTTGAAGAAGTCCTTGGTTAGCATCAGCGATGCCAGTTCGGAGGATTCTTTTTTATCGGTATCCATGCGG
>CAVEAL010000023.1:0-35964 GCA_963613665.1 bacterium
TTCCGGTGCTTATTTAGCATAAGCTGTTCTTACATTATCTAATTTTCAAGGTACAATTCGCGCCGCCGCTTTCAGCGGACAGCTTATTTACTATAGCACGTTGGCTCGCATTTGTCAAGAGGTTTTTTCAAACTTTTTTGAAGTTTTTCGTTTCGCTCTCGCATCGATGCGGCGCTCTCTCCCGAGGCGCTTGCTTAGAATACCACCGCGTACACGGTTTGTCAACACTTTTTTCGACTAATTTCACAACTTTTTTTGAGTTTTTTCCGCAGCCACTAAATATTGTGCCTAATGCCGCGCATAATAACAATATGTCTGATTTTATTAATTTCCTGCGCCGCGGAAAAAGCGGCGGCGACGTGCACGGCCGGCGGGAGCCCCGCTATACGGGCAGACCCTGTGCCGCGGCGATCAAGAGAATATTTGACGGCTGCTCGGACTTTCAGACGCGCGATATACGTCCGGGGCTGTGCGGCGAGAGGACGCTTTTTGTCTGCTGGCTCGACGGCGTCGCCTCGGGCGGCGACATTTCCGAGCTTCTCATAAGGCCGCTGACCGGGCTTATGCGCGGCAGTCTCGCGCTTTCACCGCAGCGGCTGCTCGATGGCGCGGTGTACGGTGCGCAGGCGCAGAAGCGGGTCTCTCTCGACGGCATTGTCGGCGATATTTGCCGCGGCTGCTGTGCGGTGCTGTTCGAGGAGGAAGGCTGCGCCGTCTGCTTCGAGCTGCGCAGCGACCGGCTCCAGCGCGCGATAAGCGAACCGACGATGGAGAAGTCGCTCAAGGGCGGCAAGGACAGCTTCACCGAGACCCTGCGCACCGACACGGCCCTCGTCCGGCGGCGCATCGCAGATCCCTCGCTGAAAATAACCTCGACCGTTATCGGCCGCAGGAGCCTGACGCAGGCGGCGATACTCTACGTTGACGGAGTTGCCGACCCTGCGGTGGTGTCGGAGCTCGGGCGGCGGATAGATAATATAGATGTAGACGGCGCACTCTCGACCGGCGTGATCGAGGAGTACATCACCGACAGGCCACGCTCGATGTTCCCGCAGCTTCTGCACACCGAGCGTCCCGACCGCTTCGCGCGGCAGCTTTTAAACGGGCGCGTGGGGCTCATCGTTGACGGAATACCGATCGCGTTTCTCGTGCCGGTGTCGTTTCCGGAGTTTCTGCGCGTGCCGCAGGAGGACAGCCAGAACTACGTCGTGTCCTCCGCGCTGAGCGTCATTCGCTGGGCGGCGGTGCTGCTGGCGCTGGCGCTGCCGGGCTTTTACACGGCCATCGCCATGTACCATCAGGAGATGATACCAACGCAGCTTCTGCTGTCGGTCATCGCCTCGAAGCAGGACGTGCCGTTCTCGACGGCGCTGGAGCTGCTCGGGATGCTCGTCGCCTTCGAGCTCCTTCAGGAGGCCGGACTGCGGCTGCCAGATCCGATCGGCGACACGGTCAGCATCATCGGTGCGCTCATCGTCGGGCAGTCGACGGTCGAAGCAAAGGTCATATCGCCCATTGCGGTCATCGTCGTCGCAACCGCCGGCATCGCCGGCTACGCGCAGCCGAGTCAGGATCTGGGCGCGGCGCTGCGGATATGCCGCTTTGCGCTGGTGCTCGCGGCGATCGCGGCGGGGCTGTACGGCGTGGTGATATCGCTGTGCTTTGTCGTGTGGTATCTGTGCACCATCGACTCCTTCGGCCGCAACTACACCGCGCCCTGGTCGGGCGGACGGCGGCGCAATCTTCTGCGCACCTTCCTGCGGCGGCCGCTGCCGGACGAGAAAATGCGCGAGCCGGAGCTCAACACTCCCGACAGGAGGAAGCAGGCATGAGAAAGCTTATTTCCGCAGCGCTCGCTCTGAGCGTTCTGCTCGCGGCATCGGGCTGCTCGGGCGGCAGCATCTACTCAAACTACCGTGACATTGCCGAGCTCCTGGTCATCCAGACCCTCGGCTTCGACCTTGCGGCCGACGGCGGCGTGCGCCTTTCCGCCTCGGCGGAGGGCAGCTCGGGCGAGGACGGCAAAAAGCCCGTGCGCCTGAGCGCGGGCGCGGCCTCAGTCACCGAGGCGCAGGAGGAGCTGCGGCATTACAGCGGCGGGCTGCGGCTGTTTTTCGGCCACACCGCATATATCGTGCTCGGCGAAAGCGTTCTGAGCGGCAGCCCCGCGCAGTTTTTCGACTGCATCGAGCGCGACGCGGACCTTCGGCTGTGCATACCCGTGTTTGCGGCCTCCTCCGGCAGCGCCGCGGAGCTCGTAACCGGCACCGGCAATGACGGGTACGACGCAACAAAGCTCATGCACGCAGTCACGGAGAACCTCCGTCTGCGCGGCGATGCACACATTTTCACCGCCGCCGAGATCGTTTCGGCGCTCGACACGAACGGCACGGCGCTCATCTGTGCGGTGAAGGCCGTTCCGGACGGCGGCGAGACTGCCATCGTGCCCGACGGCTATACTATTATATATAATAACCGCGCGGCAGGTCATATACCCATGGAGCTTGCACGCGGCGTGAGCATTATACTCAACGAGGTCGGCACGCTGCCGGTCGCGGTCGGCGATGCGACGCTTCAGATCGACAGCTCCGCCTGTGAGATCACGCCCGTGTTCGACGGCGGCGGGCTCGAAGGCATCCGCTTTGATATCAACGTCGGCGCGTCACTCGCAGAGGTGCGCGGCGATCCTGAGCCCGAGACGCTCACGCGGCAGTTTGAGTACGCGGTGCGCGGCTGGGTCGAGGCCGTGCTCGACATTCAGACCGGCTGCGGCTGCGATTTTCTGAACCTCGGCAGTACGCTCGAGCGCCTGCACCCCCTGCGGCTGCGCGGCGCGGGCGAAAATTTTGCGCTCATCGCCCCCGGCCTGAGCTATACCGTCAACGTCACCGCCGCAATCGACCGCAGCTTCCACCTCGATTTTTCGCAGGCGAGTTGAGGCGCCTATGTATACGTTTTTTCGGGCGTCCGGCCGCCAATGTAACGGCTTGCGCCGTGATTTAATTACACCTCTTTCGTCGGCTGTCTCCGACACCTTCCCCTAAAGGGGAAGGCAAGGGGTGAAGGCGGAAATTTGCACTAAATCGGCACAATCTCACGGGACGCGAAAGGCCGCAGTTTCCACCGCTGCTTCGATACCGGACACCTGCAATATGCGTATAGATGCAGACTGAATGCGCCTCTAAAAAAGCGCGAAACGTAGTTGTTTATTCCGGTGTTTTCGGTCGGGCACCTGCAATCACTGTATAGGTGCAGACCGAATGCGCCACCAAAAAAGGAGGGAGAGGGATTGAACGAATTTGACAGGAGGCAGCTGAAGGCGATGTGCTTTGCCGCATCGCTCGCGCCGGTGACGCGGCTGCTGCCGAAGGCGACGGCTCAGACCGCAGGACGCGCGAGCTGGCTTGCGCCGCTGTGTGCGCTGCCGCTGCTGCTTTTATTCCTGCTCATCCTGTCGGCGCTGATGAAAATGCGCCGCGAGGGCGAGGGACTGGCCGAGGTGCTGCTGCGCCGAGCCGGACGCGCTCCCGCCGCCGCAGGGCTCTGCCTGATCGCGGCGTTTCAGCTCTTTTCCGCAGGCTTTATCCTGCGCACGGGCGCTCACCGGCTCATATCGACGATTTATCCCGCCGCGGGGCCGTGGTTTTTCATGGCCGCGATGCTGCTGATGGGAACACTCTCAGCTCTCGGACCGGTCAAGGCACTGCCCCGCGCATCGCGCGTGTTCGCGCCGGTGCTGCTGGCGGTGATGCTGCTCGCGCTCGGTCTGTCGCTCGACTCGCTGGACGTGCGAAACCTCCTGCCGCTGACCGGCACGAGCATCGGTGAACTGATGCTTGCAGGTCTCGCGGTTGTCGAGATCTACGGCGGGGTGCTCTACTGCGCGGCGTTTTTAGAATACCGCGCCCCGCTCGAGGGACGGCGCTTTGCCTCGCACTCGGGCTGGCTCGCGCGGATTTGCCTGCTGCTGTGCGCCTTCTGCGCAGTCATCATCGGCTGCTACGGTGCGCCGCTCGTCGCGCGCTTTTCGCACCCGTTTTTCTCCACCGTGCGCGACGTGACGCTCATGAAGACCGTCGAACGCCTCGACGCGCTCGTCGCGGCGCTGTGGGTGCTGTCCGACTTCGTAATTTTTTCGCTGCTGCTGTGCTGCGCGTCGCACATTCTGCGCCTCGTTCTGGGCTTCGGCGTCGGAAAAAGCCCGGTGCGCATGCTCGATATGTCAAACGGCCGTGTGCTCATTCCCGTCTGCTCGGCGCTGTGCGCACTCGCCGCTGCGCTCATCCCGTCAAACGAGACCGTTCTGCGCAATATCTCGCAGCTCGTCGTCCCTGCCGCAAGCCTTGCGATACTGTTTGCCATTCTCCCCGCGCTGCTGCTCATCTCAAAGCTCCGGCGCGTGTGACTGCACTGATATAGTGCAAATATTTTTGGCTCTCCTTTCAATCTTGTGCTATATTAGTGCAAAGCTCCGACGCTTTTCGTGTACAATCGACATAACGAAACGGCGAAAATCCGTACCTGAACGGAACAGGAGGAAAGATCATGGATAAGGCTTATTCAAGCAGGATCGGAGCGCATTTATCGTGGCTGCGCAGGGAGAAGCGCCTCACGCAGGAGCAGCTTGCTGCGCGCATGCAGCTTCTCGGCTGCGATATCACACGCTCGGCCATAGCGAAGGTCGAGGTCGGTCAGCGGATGCTCTGCCCCGACGAGATCAAGGCGCTGCGCAAGGCCCTCGCCGTCTCCTACGACGACATTCTTTTATAATCATTAGGAAGCATTCCTCCCGTCAGCTTAAACAAACGGACGCAGCTACATACCGTAACTGCGTCCGTTATTCATTAAGCTTAAATATCTGCGTCCGAAAGGCGCGCATATATGCCGCCCTTTGCGAGGAGCTCGTCATGGGTGCCCTGCTCGGCGACGCGGCCGTGCTCGATGACGGCGATCCGGTCGGCGCTGCGGATGGTGGACAGGCGGTGGGCGATGACGATGCTCGTGCGGCCGACGCAGAGCCTGTCAAGCGAGGCCTGTATCCTGCGCTCGGTGACGGTGTCAAGTGCGCTGGTGGCCTCGTCAAGGATGAGCACCGGCGGGTTTTTCAGAAACACTCGCGCTATGGAAATGCGCTGCTTCTGTCCGCCGGAGAGCATAACGCCGCGCTCGCCGATGTAGCTGTCGTAGCCGTCGGGCATCTGCATGATCTCGTCGTGAAGCTCGGCAAGGCGCGCGGCCTGCTCGATCTCCTCATCCGCTGCGTCCGGGCGGCCGTAGCGGATATTATCGCGCACGGTGCCGGCGAACATGTAAACGTCCTGCTGGATGATGCCGATATTGCGCCGCAGCGAGGCCTGTGTGACGCTGCGCACGTCGGTGCCGTCAACGGTGACGCGTCCGTCGGAGACGTCGTAAAAGCGCATGATCAGCTGGCTCACGGTGGTCTTGCCGCCGCCGGAGGGGCCGATCAGCGCGAGGGTACTGCCCGCATCGGCGCGCAGCGACACGTCGTGCAGCACCTCAACGCTGTCGTAGGTGAAGCTCACATGCTCAAGCGCGATATCGCCGTGCACCTGGCCGATGTCCCCGGCGTCCGGCGCGTCCTTTATTTCGGGCTCGGTGCGCATGATCTCAAGAAAGCGCTCGAAGCCCGCCGTGCCCTGCATATATATCTCGGCAAACTGCGCGAGCTTGCGCACGGGATTTATGAAGGTCGAAACGTACAGCGTGAAGGTGATGAGGTCTATATAGTTGAAGCTGCCCTGCATGATCATCAGGCCGCCGACCGCGATCACCGCGACGGGCATGATGCCGGTCGTGAATTCCATACCGCTCATGAAGGCGCCCATGGTCCTGTAATACTCCTTTTTCGCGCCGCGGTAGAGGTCGTTTGCCTCGTCGAATTTCTCCTTTTCGAGCTCCTCGTTGGCAAAGGCCTTGGCCGTTCGCACGCCCGAGACGCCGTTTTCGAGCGCCGAGTATATTACGCCCATCTTGCGCTTTACCTCCATGTTCGCGGCCTTCATCCGCACGCGGCACTTGAGCGTGAACCACAGGCACAGCGGCAGCAGCACCGCCAGCACGAGCGTGAGCTGCCAGTTGATCGTGAACATGATCACCATCGCGCCGGCAATCGTCAGGGCGCAGATTATTATATTTTCCGGTCCGTGGTGGGCAAGCTCGGTTATCTCGAACAGGTCGCCGGTGAGCCTGCTCATGAGCGTGCCGGTGCGGTTGCGGTCATAGAAGCCGAAGGACAGCTCCTGCATGTGGGTGTACAGATCCTCGCGCATGCGCGACTCGATGTTGACGCCCATGCGGTGGCCGAGCACCGTAATGACGTAGTACAGCGCCGCCTTGAGCACATACGCCAGCGCAAGTATCGCCATGACGACGAAAAATGTCCTGTACATGCTCTGCGGCAGGTAGGTCTGCATGCTGCTCTTCGACACATACGGGAACGCAAGGTCGATCGCCGCGACCAGCACCGCGCACACCGTGTCGATGATGAACAGCTTCTTTTCACTCATGACGTAGGCCATAAATATCTGAAACGGTTTTTTATTTGCGAACATTCGTTTCTCCTTTTTTTAGCGGCGCATTCAGTCTGCACCTATACGGTTATTGCGTGTATGCAGTTTTTCGGAGGCGCATTCAGGCTGTACTTATACGCTTATTGCGTCAGCCCGGTATCTAAACATTGGAGAAAACTACGGCGTTTCGCCTCCCGCGGGTGCGGTGCAATGTTTGCAGGGAACTTACCTTGCCTGCTCCGCTTCCCAGGGTTTCCACCGCATTTTCCGGTCGGGCACCGCAAAAACCGTATCCGCAGGTGTGTCAGTGCGCCTCCAAAAGACTGCGAGCGGCAACGGCGAGCTCATCACAGCGGTTGTTGAACTCATTGTCGGCATGACCCTTGACCCAGTGGCAGCGGACCTCGTGCTTTTCGCACAGCTCCAGCAGCTCTGCCCAGAGGTCGGGATTGAGCGCCGGCTTTTTGTCGGCCTTTTTCCAGCCGTTGCGCCGCCACGACACCGCCCAGCCCTTGCTGAGCGCGTCGATGACGTACTTCGAGTCCGAGTACAGCTCAACGATGCAGGGCTCACGGAGCGCACGCAGCGCAGAGATCACGCCGGTGAGCTCCATGCGGTTGTTCGTCGTCTGCTTCTCGCCGCCCGAGAGCTCTTTTTTTGCACCGTTATAGCACAAAATCGCGCCCCAGCCGCCCGGTCCCGGGTTGCCGGAGCACGCTCCGTCTGTGTATATAGTAACAGTTTTCATCATTTCAGTCCAAACTTTCGCATGAGTATATTATACTCGTCCTTTTCGATAATGCCGTTGCTCAGCATCTGCCTGAGCTGAAACGCGCGTTTTTCCTCATCCGTGCCGCGGCAGCCGGGCTCGACATGCTCGTGGTCGTCGTCGCAGCGGCTGAGATCGTCGCGCATTTTTTCGGTCAGGCGCTTGCTCAGGCTCTCTCCCTCCGCGCGCTTTCCGACAAATTTCGACATGTCAAAGTGCTGCGGCTTGAACTCGCGCTGCGGCACGGCTCCGTTATCATCCTGCGCGGCCTTCTTTTTTTCCTCGTCCTGCTGCTTTTTTATAGCAAACGCCGCCAGCGCTGTCGCGCCGAGCATCAGAATGACGAAGAATGCGCTGCCGCCGTCGATGCCGATGGCATTAAAGAACACAATGAGTATTACGATGCCGAAGATAACAAGCCTTGCGATCCCGCCCTCGGGCTTCTGATCTCTTCTGTTGTCGTTCATTTTTTATTTCGCCTTTCTGCTGTACCTATACAGCTATTGCGGTGTCCCGACCGGTAGGTGCCGACGGAACCGTGAAACTGCCGCACTACGACAGTGCACCCATGGCTCCCTTGCGTAAAGGGAGCCGTCACCGTAAGTTGACTGATGAGGTGAAATTATATCACGGCGCAAGCCGAAACAATATTGAGATCACTCGTTATTCCCGGCTTCGGTGCTCTCTGCCGGCGACTCCTCCGCATCGGCCTCTTCCTTATCGGTGGGGGCGATGGATATGACCTTCGCGTCGCCGGAAAGGCGCATGACGCGCACGCCCTGAGTGCTGCGCGACAGGAGGCTTATGCTGCCGACATCCATACGGATGATCGTTCCGTCGTCGGAAATGACCAGCAGATCCTCGCCGCCATGGACGATGACCACATCCGCGATCGGGCCGGTCTTATCGGTGACGTTGTAGTTTTTAAGTCCCATGCCGCCGCGGTTCTGGACGCTGTACTCGCCCACGTCGGTGCGCTTACCGTAACCGTTTTCGGTTATGGACAGTATTGCCGAGCCCTCGGCCGCGATGCCCGCTCCGACGACAAAGTCGCCCTCGCGCAGGCGTATGCCGCGCACGCCGACCGCGTCGCGCCCCATTGCGCGCGCATCGGTCTCGTTAAAGCATATGGCCATGCCGTCGTGCGTTGCAAGCAGTATCTTATCCTCGCCGGAGGTCTGCAGAACGCTGATGAGCTCGTCGCCCTCGTCCAGCGACAGGGCGCGGATGCCGTTTGAGCGTATGTTTTTGAACGCCGACTGCGCGGTGCGCTTGACCGTGCCGTCACGCGTGACGAACACGAGGTAGTTATCCTCTGTTATGCCGCGTCCGGCTATCATTGCGCTGACCTTTTCGCCGGGGTCTGTTGGGATTATATTGACGATATTCTGGCCTCTGGCGGCTCTGCCGGCCTCGGGGATGCGGTAGCCCTTGCGGACATAGACCTTGCCGAGGTTCGTGAAGAACAGTATGCTGTCGTGCGTGGAGGCGGTGAACACCGTTTCGACATAGTCCTCCTCGCGTGTTGCCATGGCCTTGACGCCCTTGCCGCCGCGGCCCTGAGCGCGGTACTCGGCTGTGGGCAGGCGCTTTATATAGCCGTTGTGGGTGAGGGTGTAGACGCAGTCCTCCTCCTCGATGAGATCCTCGATGTCGATCTCGTCCTCAACGTCCTGTATCTCGGTCTTGCGCTCGTCGCCGTATTTGTCGCGGATCTCAAGAAGCTCGGTCTTGAGCACGCCCTTTATCTTCTCGGGATCTGCCAGCAGCTCCTTGTAATAGGCTATGCGCGCCTCGAGCTCGCGGTACTCGTTCTCCAGCTTCTCGCGGTCGAGACCCTGAAGCGATTTCAGGCGCATATCCAGTATCGCCTGCGCCTGCACGTCCGACAGTCCGAAGCGCTCCATGAGGTTCTGCTTTGCGTTGTCGTAGCTGCTGCGGATGATGCGTATGACCTCGTCGATATTGTCCTGCGCGATGAGCAGACCCTCCAGCAGGTGGGCACGCTCCTCGGCCTTTCTGAGGTCGTACCTCGTCCTGCGCACGATGAGCTCCTCCTGGAAGGTGAGGTACTCGTCGATGATGTGGCGCAGGTTGAGTATCTTCGGCTGGGTCTGGTTGTTGACCAGCGCCAGCATGTTTATCGAAAAGCTCGTCTGCATCTGGGTCTGGGTGAGCAGGCGGTTGAGTACGACCTGCGGGTTTGCGTCGCGCTTGAGCTCGATGACGATGCGCATGCCGTTGCGGTCGGTCTCGTCGCGCAGGTCGGATATGCCCTCAAGGCGCTTCTCGCGCACCTGCTCGGCGATGGTCGCTATGAGCTGGCGCTTGTTGACCTGATACGGAAGCTCGGTCACGATGATCCTCGTCCTGTCCTTGCCGAACTCCTCAAACTCCGTGCGCGAGCGCATGATGACCTTGCCGCGGCCTGTCATGTAGGCCTGACGGATGCCGCTGCGCCCCATGATGATGCCCTTGGTCGGGAAGTCGGGGCCTGTTATGTGCTGCAAAAGCTCGTTCATCGTGGCCTCGGGATTGTCCAGCACGCAGATGCAGGCGTTTATGACCTCGGTGAGGTTGTGCGGCGGGATGTTCGTCGCCATGCCGACGGCTATGCCCGACGAGCCGTTTACCAGCAGGTTCGGGAATCTCGACGGCAGCACACGCGGCTCCTTTCGCGTCTCGTCGAAGTTCGGGTCCCAATCGACCGTGTCCTTCTCGATATCGCGCAGCATCTCGTCGGACATACGCGCCATGCGCGCCTCGGTGTAACGGTAGGCCGCGGGGGGGTCGCCGTCAACCGAGCCGAAGTTGCCGTGACCCTCGATGAGCGGATAGCGCATCGAGAAGTCCTGCGCCAGACGCACCAGCGCGTCGTAGACCGATGCGTCGCCGTGCGGATGGTACCTGCCCAGCACGTCGCCGACAGCCGTCGCGCACTTGCGGAAGGCCTTGTCGTGCGTGAGGTTGTCCTCGTACATCGCGTAGAGTATCCTGCGGTGCACGGGCTTTAGACCGTCGCGCACATCCGGCAGCGCACGGCCTATGATGACGCTCATCGCGTACTCTATATAGCTTGTCTTCATCTCGCCGACCAGCTCGGACCTGACTATGTGCTGCTCGGGAAATGCGATGTCCTCAGGTTTGTAATCCTTATTCTTACTTGCCATTTTTTCAGTTACGCCTTTCTGCTGTACTTATACGTTTATTGCGGTGTCACGGTATCGGAACATTGGAATAAATCATATCGTTTCGCACCTTTTAAGAGCGAACCGGGGTTTTTCTTATACGTTATATTGCGTCATCCCGGTGTCGAGACTGTGGTTGAAACCGGGACTGGCTGATAGCTATCAGCTATTGCCTCTCTCCTCGACTATTTCGTCGCCGTCAAGCGCAGACCAGCCGAAACGCACTATTGAGATAACTATCGAAGCGATCGTGATGCACTCGTTCACAACGCCGCCCCACGAGTGGACAAGCGCATCGTATACGAGCATACACGGCGAGTTCACCGCCAAATTTGCGATCCGTATCTTTTTTGCGTTGTTGGTCCAGTAGCCCAGCGTTCCTGCGATGGTTCCCGCCACCGGAAGCAGACTTATAGGGCCGCTCCATGTCAGCAGCGCTACGAGCGTGGTTGCCGCCGAAAACACGACTATCCAGCCCTTCCAGCGCACAAGCGCACTGCTGTTATAGCGCGTGAGCATGGCGTTTCTAATTATGTTTATCAGAACACTGAGACTGCCGCTGAACGCACCCAAAAGCGCAAACTGCGCACTGAAGCACAGGCAGCCCAGCGTCTGCATAACAAACAGCTTCTTATTCGATTTTACCTGAAACGATACGAAAAAGAACAGCAGACCGACAAATCCTATGATCTGAACAAAAACATCGAACATTTTTACTCTCCTATTTTTAGTAGCGCTTTGGCGCACCTGCCTATACGGATGCTGCGGTTGCACGGTATCGAAACGCCGGAGAAAACAAGAACGTTTCGCGTCCCGTGAGATTGTGCTGATATGGTGCAATTTTTTCTGTATTCCTTGGCTTTCCCTTGAGGGAAAGGCAAGGGCGCACTTTTGTTGCGCGAAACGTTTTTATTTCCTCCATTGTCCCGATACCGGGCTGACGCAATATCCGTATAGGCAGGGAGTTAATGCGCCTCCAAAAAAACTAAAAATCGAGATTGACGGCGTATTTGGCGTTTTCCTCGATGAAGGCCTTGCGCGGTTCGACCTGCTCGCCCATGAGTATGGTGAATATCTCGTCGGCCTTGACCGCGTCCTCGAGGCAGATACGGCGCAGCGTGCGGGTCTCGGGGTTCATGGTGGTCTCCCACAGCTCGTGCGGGTCCATCTCGCCGAGACCCTTGAAGCGCGAGATATCGACCTTCGCGTTCGGGTTATCGCCGCGCAGCTCGGCGGAGACGCGGTCGCGCTCATCATCGGAGAAGGCCACGCGCGAGGTCTTGCCGCGTGTGAGCTTATACAGCGGCGGCACGGCGGAATATACATAGCCCTGCTCGATGAGCGGGCGCATGAAGCGGAAGAAGAAGGTCAGCATCAGGGTGCGGATATGCGCACCGTCAACGTCGGCATCGGCCATGATGATGATCTTGTGGTATCTGAGCTTATTGACGTCGAATTCGTCGCCGATACCTGCGCCCAGCGCGGTTATGACCGGCGCGAGCTTATCGTTGCCGTAGACCTTGTCCGCACGCGCCTTTTCGACGTTGAGCATCTTGCCCCACAGCGGCAGGATCGCCTGAAAGCGCGAGTCGCGCCCCTGCGTCGCCGAGCCGCCTGCCGAGTCGCCCTCGACGATGTACAGCTCTGTGAGCGATGCGTCGCGCTCGTTGCAGTCGCGCAGCTTATCCGGCATCTGGCCGGACTCCAGCCCCGTTTTCCTGCGCACGGACTCACGCGCCTTACGCGCAGCCTCACGCGCACGCGAGGCGGTCATGGCCTTTTCGAGTATCGCCTTGCCGACGGCGGGGTTCTCCTCCAGAAACTGCTCGAGCTTATCGCTGACAACGCTGTCCACCAGCGTGCGCATCTCGCTGTTTCCGAGCTTTGCCTTGGTCTGACCCTCGAACTGCGGCTCGGTGAGCTTGACGGAGATGATCGCGGTCATGCCCTCGCGGCAGTCCTCGCCGGAGAGCTTGTCGTCATTTTTGAGTATGCCTACCTTCGTGCCGTAGGCGTTGAGAACGCGGGTCAGCGCCGTGCGGAAGCCGGTCTCGTGCATGCCGCCCTCGGGCGTGTGGATGTTATTTGCAAACGAGACTATGATCTCGTTGTAGCTGTCGTTATATTGCAGGGCGATCTCGGCCTCGGAGTCGGACCTCTCGCCCTTCATGTAGATGACCTCGTTGTGCAGCGGGGTCTTGTTCTGGTTAATGAACGAGACGAACTCGCGGATGCCGCCGGCATAGCACATCTCGTCCTTCTGCTCCTTGCCCTCGCGCAGGTCCTCGGTGGATATATACAGGCCGCCGTTTAAGAATGCCTGCTCGCGCATACGGGTGTGCAGGGTATCGTAATCGTACACGGTGTCGTCGAACATCTCGGGGTCGGGCTTGAACCTTACGGTCGTGCCGCTGCGGTCGGTGTCGCCGATTATCTTCATCTCCTGCGTGATGTTGCCGCGGGAGAACTTCATCTCGTAGATCTTGCCGTTTTTGTGCACGTGCACGACGAGCCACTCGCTCATCGCGTTTACGACCGATGCGCCGACGCCGTGCAGGCCGCCGGATACCTTGTAGCCTCCGCCGCCGAACTTGCCGCCTGCGTGCAGCACGGTGAATACGACCTCGAGTGCGCTCTTGCCGGTCTGCTCCTGAATGTCAACGGGGATACCGCGGCCGTTATCGCGCACGCAGATGACGTCGCCGGGCTCTATTATGACCTCGATATGGTCGCAGTAGCCTGCCAGCGCCTCGTCGATGGAGTTATCGACTATCTCGTACACGAGGTGGTGCAGACCGGACGACGAGGTCGAGCCGATGTACATGCCCGGACGCTTTCTGACCGCTTCGAGCCCCTCGAGCACCTGGATCTTTGATGCGTCGTATTCCTGTGTGATCTTCTCGTTAATATCCGACATTTTCTATCGCCTTTCAATGTAATTTGCTTTGGAAGTAAGCATAAGGAGAGTGTCCGAACTCCGCCTCAGCCGAGATTTTTTGCCCTTTTAAAAAAGTCTCTTCATATATACCCTGTTTTCGGTCCAAACTTGTACATTTCCGTACAAGGTTTTTTTAGTAGCGCATTAGGTCTGTACCTATACGCATACTGCGGGTGCCCGGTATCGAAACAACGGAATAAACAAAAGCGTTTCGCGCTTTTTTTGAGGCGATTTGAAACCGTTCCTATACGTTTATTGCGTCAGCCCGGTATCGAAACAATGAAATAAACAAAAACGTTTCGCGTAACAAAAGAACGGTGCAGTGTTTGCCGGCCCCCTGTCTTCCCATGTCACGGTTTCCCGCGCAGGCTCCGGTCGGGCTGACGCAAAAACCGTATCGGTACGATGCGGCAGCGCCTCCAAAAAGCCTTGAGGGGAAGGTGGGATGCTCAACCTTACTGCGCACTTAATGCGCCTCCGCAATTCTTTTAAACAGCGTCTGCGGCGACATCTGGCTGAGATAGACGGCCGTTTTATCGCCGTCGCGGCAGACGACGAAGCTTTTCGGTATATCCTCCGCGACGTTTACGACCTGCCCGTTTTTTTCGGCTGCGGCGAGATAGCGCCGCGTGAGCTGCGACTGGCTGGTATTATCGAGGTCGAAAACGCCCACGATGCTGTCCGTACGGACTACGGCGCCCGCACCCAGATGCAGATACATCAGCCTATCCTCCCGTTTTTGACATGCAGCACCTTGCCGCCGGTGCGCCGCGATATGCCCTCGTCCTCGCAGCAGGTGATGAGCGTCTGCCCGCCGCCTATGCGGTTGAGGACAAACTCCTGACGCTTGGTGTCGAGCTCCGAGAGCACGTCGTCGAGCAGCAGTATCGGGTACTCGCCGGTTTCGTCGAGGTATATCTCGCGCTCGGCGAGCTTTATTGAAAGGGCGGCCGTGCGCGTCTGACCCTGGCTTGCAAAGCTGCGCGCCGGCCTGCCGTTTATGCTGATCATGAGGTCGTCCTTGTGTGCGCCGGACAGGCACTGGCCGGAGTCGAGCTCGGCCCTTTTATGCGCCTGCATATGGTCGCACAGGTCGTAGAATATTTCCTTTGCCGAGGCGGTCGGGTCCTTTACCGAGGACACGGTCAGGTACTCGATGCCCAGCCTCTCGTCCGCGCCGGAAAACTCGCTGTGTATCGGTGCGGCCTCTTCGGCAAGACGCGCGGCGAACGACGCACGGTAGCGTATAAGCTGCGCCGACGCGCGGCACATGCCGTCGGAAAAATCATCGAGCGTATCCAGCAGCGAGGGCTTGTCGCGCCAGTCCTTGAGGATGCGGGTTTTGCTCTCGTAGAATTTATTGAACTGCGAAAGATACTCGGCATAGCGCGGCCGTATCTGGCATATAGCGTTGTCCATCAGCCGCCGCCGCGCCGCCGCGCCCTCCTTTATGAGGTTGAGATCGTCCGGGCAGAACAGCACGACATTGAGCGTTTCGGCAAGCTCCGATGCCGTTTTTTTGACGGCGTTGACGCTTATCTGCTTTCTCACGCCGCTGCGCATAAGTATGCGCACGGTCTGGCTGCGCTCATGGCTCGTGACCTCGGCGAGAATCTCCGCGCTGTCGCAGCCGAAGCCGATGAGCTCCCTGTCAAACCGCGTGCGGAAGCTGCGCCCCATTGCGAGCATATACACCGCTTCCAGAAGATTGGTCTTGCCCTGCGCGTTTTCGCCGTATATGACGTTCGTGCCGGGCGAGAGCTCGGCGGTCTCAAAGTCGTAATTGCGAAAGCCGTTGAGGGCGATGCGCTCAATTTTCATTTTATGATCTTAACGGTCTCGCCGCCGAAGCTTACGACGTCGCCCTCGCGCAGCTTTTTGCCGCGCATGGTGCATTTTTCGCCGTTTACCTCGACAAGACCCTCGGCAATGACGTATTTCGCCTCGCCGCCCGTGCCCACCAGCGCCGCATACTTCAGCAGCGCATCGAGCTTTATAAATTCTGTTGTTATCTGTATCTCCATTTTTTCAGCAGCGATTTAACGCTTTACCTTTACATTTTTGCTATATCGGTGCAAATTTTTGTCTGAATTCCTTGGATTCCCCTTGAGGAAAATGTTTTTTAGAGGCGCTGCCGCATCGTACCGATACGTTTCTTGCGGTGTCCCGACCGGAAACTGCGGTAAAAACCGTGACAGAGAAAGTCAGGTGTCAATATTACTGCGCACTTGCATTACGCGAAACGTTTTTGTTTCCTCCGTCGTTTCGATACCGGGCACCGGCAGTATGCGTATAGGTACAGACCTAATGCGCCTCTGAAAAATCAGCTTCTGAGGCGTATTGGCAGGATCATGTATTTGAACTTGTCGCTGCCGTCGCAGGGGACGATGATGCAGGGCGAGGTGTTGCTGTTCAGACACAGGTCGAGCTCGTCTGCGGGCGCGGCCTTGAGCGCGTCCATCATGTATCTGCCGTTGAAGCCGATCTCCAGACCCTCGCCGTTGCCTTCGGCAAAGCATACGTCCTCGGCCTTGCCGAGCGGCGTGCTGCACAGACAGTCGATGAAATTATCGTTGAAGGTCATGCGCACAGGGTTTTTGGTCTTCTCGTCGATGATGAGAGCAACGCGGTCAACGACCTTTAAAAGCTCGCTTCTGCCGACCTTTATGTGCAGCCTGAAGGTATCGGGCATTGCCTTGCGGTAGTTGAGAAAATCACCCTCAAGGCGGCGGCTGATGACTACGGTATTGCCGACGGTGAACGAAACATGGTTTGCGCCGACGAAGATGCCGACATCCTCCTCGGAGTCGTTGTCGCTTATGCGCTCTATATCCGCAAGGGCCGTGCCGGGCA
Source organism: bacterium (assembly GCA_963613665.1). Lineage (GTDB taxonomy): Bacteria > Bacillota > Clostridia > Oscillospirales > Oscillospiraceae > F23-B02. Next base: position 16,282 of record CAVEAL010000023.1, read on the forward strand.
CGATGAACTCGTTGTGCTCCCCGGGCCCCTCGATCGCCTCGCGGCGGATTGCCAGACGGTAGCCGTCAACCGAGACCATGGCCAGAACGCCGGCCTCGACCTCGAACAGCGAGCCGGTATACACCGGGCGGCTGTCGTTGTCGCTTATTGCGAACATCGTCTGATTTATCATGCTCTTGAGCGTGCCCTGCTTTATCTTGTAGCTCTTCAGGCCGTCAACACTCGGAAGCTCGGGGTACTCACCGCTGTCCATACCCTTGAAGGCAAACTCGGTCTTTCCGCACTTGACGGTAGTGCCGTTATCCGCATCGGAGGAAACGGTGACCATGCCGTCGGGCATTCTGCGCACCATCTCGCCGAACAGCTTTGCGTCCAGAACTATGCTGCCGGGCTCTGAAACGTCGGCCTCGACCGTAGTGTATATGCCTCTTTTGAGGTCATAGCCTGTCACTCTCAGTCTCTCTCCGGCTTCGAGCAGAACACCCTCGAGCGTCGGGATCGGGCTCTTTGCCGCGGCCGCTCTCGAGCAGACCGAGACGGCGGACTGAAGTATGTGCTTCTCACATGAAAATTTCATAACGCTCCTCCCGTTAAAAAACGAAAAATAAAATGATTATAAATAAATAAATCTTAAAAAATTCAGTAGTCTTAGCAGTAGAAAAAAATTTTGTGGAAAAGCCGGAAAAATGACTGATACGCCGCAGCTTTTCGTGTTGATAAAATTGTTTATAATTTTAAGGCTTTCAACATACGTTTTTTGTAAGCCGGGTTTTCAACATTAAAAAACAAACAATCAACAATCCATTGTTTGTTTTTTTGAGGCGTTGCTGCACAGTACCGATACAGTTTTTGCGGTGTCCCGACCGGAAGCTGCGGTAAAAACCGTGACAGGGGAAGGCAAGATGCTTGACATTACTGCGCACTTTTGTTGCGCGAAACGCCGTAGTTTATGCCGTCGTTTCGATACCGGGCACCCGCAGTCTCCGTATAGGTACAGACCTAATGCGCCACTAAAATTATTGGGAGTTGATATTTGAGGTGATGTCTCTGACGGCGGCGGAGTATTTGGGATCTTCCTTGATCATTTCCTCGACCTTGCGGATGGAGGACAAAACGGTGGAATGGTTCCTGTCGCCGTACTCCGCGCCTATCTCCTTGAGCGGAAGATTTGTCAGCGTGCGGATAAGGTACATGGATATCTGACGCGCGGTCGCCGTACCCTTGCTGCGGTTCTGCCCGCGGAGATCCTCCTCGGAGAGCTGGAAATAGCGTGCGCTCTCGCGTATGATGAGCTGCGGCGAGGGAATGAAGGTCCCGATGCGCACGACGTCCTTAATCGCGCGCTTGACCGCAGCCGTGTCGATCCTGCTGTCAAGTATCTCCCTGTAAGCTGTCAGGCGCTTTATGACGCCCTCTATCTGGCGCACGTTCGAGGTTATTGTCTCGGCAATGTACGCAACGGCGTCGTCTTCGAGAACGAGGCCGAGCTGCGCCGCCTTTGCGCGGGTTATGACCATGCGCGTTTCAATGTCCGGCGGCTGGATATCGGCCATCAGTCCGCCCTGGAAGCGGCTCATGAGACGGTCGTCAAGAAGGCTCATTTCGATAGGCGGCCGGTCGGAGGTGATGACTATCTGATGTCCGGCCTCGTAAATGTTGTTGAAGGTGTGGAAAAATTCCTCCTGCGTGGCCTGCTTTCCGGCGATGAACTGGATATCGTCAACAAGGAAAAGATCGACGTTGCGGTACTTCATGCGGAACTCCTCGCCCGTGCCTTCCTTTATGGACTTGAGCAGCTGGTTTGTGAACTCGTCGCCCTTGACGTAGGCGATCTTTGCGCGGTGGTTGTTCTCGCGGATGTACTGCCCGATAGCCAGCAGCAGATGCGTCTTGCCGAGGCCGGAGTTTCCGTAGATAAACAGCGGATTGTACGCACTGCCGGGATTCTGCGCCACGGCGACGGCGGCGTTATGGGCAAATTTGTTGGAGTTTCCGACGATGAAGCGGTCAAAGGTGTATCCGGCCATCTCGGGCAGGGGATCGTTGTCGTCCCTGCGCTCCTCATAGTCGCCCAGCTCATCCTCGGTGAGCACCCTGACGGTGAACTCGGTGGAAAAGATGTCGCTCATCGCGTTTTTTATCGTCTCGGAAAAACGGTTCACGATAATGTCGCGCTTAAAGTCGGAGCTTGTCTTCAAAACGAGGGTCGAGCCGTTTATCTCGACCGGCTCGCAATCCTCGAACCAGGTGGAGATCGCCGTCCCCGTAAGGTTCTGACCCAGCACGCCCAGTACAGCCTGCCATATATCGTTCAGTGAATTAACGCTCATATAACCGCCCTCGTTTTTTTCGAATAATACCCCATTTTTAAAACTAATACATTATATCAAATCCAAAACCGCATTGCAATATATATTTAATAATGTAATATTAAATATATGTATTATATATTTAAGAACAGTACGGCTGCGGCAAAAACCGTGACAGAGGAAGGCTTTTTGGAGGCGTTGCTGCACAGTACCGATACGGTTTTTGCGGTGTCCCGACCGGAAGCTGCGGTGAAAACCATGACAGAGTAAGGCAGGGAGCTTAACATTACTGCGCATTTTTATTACGCGAAACGTTTTTATTTCCTCCATTGTCCCGATACCGGGCACCCGCAAAAAGCGTATAGGTGCAGCGTCAATGCGCCTCAAAAAAAGCGCGAAACGTTAAGGTTTATGCCAACGTCTCCGGTCGGGCACCCGCAGTCTCCGTATAGGTACAGCCTGAATGCGCCTCTAAAAAACCTTGAATTTGCAAAATAAAAAGCATATAATACGGTAACTATGAAAATACTCAATCAGCAGATATTTGAAAACAAGGAAGCGGCCGCCCTCCCGGGTCTGATGGAGAGCGGAGGGCTTCCCGCGCTCGTTTCCGGACTTTCGGGCATACACAGGGTAAATTTGGCCGCGGCGCTGTTCGAGCGGCTGGAGCTGCCGCTGTTTATCGTGTGCCCGGACGACAGCTCGGCTGAGAGCTTTGCGCGCGACCTCGAATCCATGACGGGACAGCGGGTCGGTATTCTGTACTCGCGCGACTTTACATTCTATCCCTCGATGGCCGCGTCGCGTGAGGCCGAGCAGAAGCGCATTTATGCTTTAAACGCCCTCAGATGCGGCGAAAGCCCGCTGACGGTTGCAACGGTATCCGCGCTCATGCAGCGGACGATACCGCCTCATACGCTCGGCAAAGCCGCTTTTACGGTAAAGCTCAACGAGCCTTGTCCGCCGGAGGAGCTGGAGGCTGCACTGCTGCGCTGCGGCTACACAAGGTGCGACCAGGTAGAGGGCGCGGGTCAGTTCTCGCGGCGCGGCGGCATCGTGGACTTCTTCTCACCGGCATACCCCGAGCCCGTGCGCATTGAATTCTGGGGCGACGATATCGACAGCATGGGCTTTTTCGATATCCGCAGCCAGCGCAGAACGGAAAGCGTCGAATTTTGTCGAATACTCCCCGCGGCGGAGAGCCTTGCAACGCTCGCCGAGGGCGGAGTCGGAGCACTCGCCCGGGAGCTGACGGCAGCGGCCGGCAGATGCGCGCGGAGAAGGAGCTCGCAGCAGCTCAGGGAGCTCGAGCAGACCCTGCGCACGGATGCCGAAAGGCTTGAGCAGAACGTAAAGCTCGAGTACGCCGACCGCTATCTGCCGTTTTTGTACGAAAATGCCTCGGGCGCGGACTATATCCCAGAGGAGGCAGTCGTTTTCATCGACCAGCCACCCAGATGCGCCGACAGGGCGCGCGGATATGCAAAGCAGCTCGGCGAGGACATGTCGGAGCTCGTTAAAAAGGGCATGGTCGCGGCGCAGGCGCAGTCGTTCCGCATAAGTTGGGAGGAGCTTGCTCAGAAATTTTCCGATCACGCGGTGTACATGGCGGACGCCTTCACCGTAGGCCGCTACCCGGTAGAGCCGAAAACGCTCGTGAGCATACCGGCAAAGCAGCTGCCGTCGTATGCAGGCTCGGTCAAGACCGCGGCCGAGGACGTTTCGGCATATCTCAGGCAGGGCTACCGCGTCGTTGTGCTGGCGGGAGACATGCGCCGCGCCGAGCTGCTGCAAAGCTTTTTGAAGGACGAAGGCATCGTTGCCTACGTTCAGGAAACGCTTGAAAAACTGCCGGAGGAGGGCTTCTGCACGATATCCGTCGGCGGCATGTCGGCAGGCATGGAGTACCCCGGCATAAAGCTTGCCGTCATAAGCGACATGCAGCTTCTGCGCGTGCGCGAGCATAAGCATAAAGCGTCGAAAAAAGCGCCGTCGAACAGACAGCGCATAAACTCATATGCCGACCTCAAGCCGGGTGACCTCGTCGTGCACGAGGTGCACGGTATAGGCCGCTTTGCCGGCATCAAAAAGATGAAGGTGGACGGCTTTGAAAAGGACTATATCGTGATCCGCTACGCCGGAACGGATACGCTGTACGTTCCCGCGACGGCGCTGGACATGGTGACGAAATACCTCGGAGCGGCCGAGGATCAGCATGTGAAGCTCTCGAAAATGGGCGGCACGGAGTGGACCAAGACGCGCAGCCGCGCCAAGGCCGCGACGAAGAAGCTGGCAGGCGAGCTAATAAAGCTCTACGCCGAGCGTGTCCGCATTCCCGGTCACGCCTTTGCGCCCGACTCGCCGTGGCAGCGTGAGTTTGAGGATAACTTCGGCTACACCGAGACGGACGATCAGCTGCGCAGCATAGCCGAGATAAAGGCTGACATGGAGTCGGAAACGCCCATGGACCGTCTTCTGTGCGGCGATGTGGGCTACGGCAAGACCGAGGTCGCGCTCAGGGCGGCGATGAAGTGCATACTTGATAACCGCCAGGCGGCGATACTCGTTCCGACGACGGTGCTCGCCCAGCAGCATTACCAGACCGCCGTGCAGCGCTTTTTCGGCTTTCCGATCACCGTGGAGGTGCTCAGCCGCTTCCGAACCCCCGCACAGATACAGAAAACGCTCGAAGATCTGAAAACCGGCAAGTGCGACCTTGTCGTCGGCACCCACCGGCTGCTTCAGAAGGACGTTAAATTCAAAAATCTCGGGCTTCTGATCGTCGATGAGGAGCAGCGCTTCGGCGTCGGGCACAAGGAGCACATAAAGGAAATGAGCCGCGGCGTTGACGTTCTGACGCTGTCGGCAACGCCTATACCGCGCACGCTGAACATGGCGCTGTCGGGCATACGCGACATGTCCTCGATAGACGAGCCGCCGCAGGACAGGCTGCCGGTGCAGACCTTCGTTATGGAGCACGACTGGGGCATACTCTGCGACGCGATTCGCCGCGAGATACAGCGCGGCGGGCAGGTGTATTACCTGCACAACCGTATCGACAACATAGAGCGCACCGCGATAAGACTGCGCGAAATGCTCGAGGACGAGGTCACGGTCGGCGTCGCGCACGGACAGATGGACAAGGACATGCTCGCCTCGGTCATGGAGGACGTGACTGAGGGCAAGATACAGGTGCTCGTATGCACGACGATCATAGAAACCGGTATTGATATCCCGAACGTCAACACCCTCATCATAGAGGACGCGGACAAAATGGGGCTTGCCCAGCTGCACCAGATACGCGGCCGCGTCGGACGCAGCACGCGCCGCGCCTCGGCCTACCTCACCTTCCGTCAGGACAAGGTGCTCACCGAGGTCGCGGAAAAGCGCCTCGAGGCCATACGCGAGTTTGCCGAGTTCGGCTCGGGCTTCAAGATCGCCATGCGTGACCTTGAGATACGCGGAGCGGGCAGCCTCCTGGGCGCGGAGCAGTCGGGACATATGTGCGACGTGGGCTACGACATGTACATGAAGCTGCTGAGCGAGGCCGTGCTCGAGGAGCGCGGCGTCAAGGTCGAGCAGCGTGCGGAGTGCTCGGCAGACCTCGCCGTCGCGGCGAATATACCCGAAAGCTACATCCCCGCCGAGGGACAGCGCATGGATATCTACCGCCGCATAGCGCTGCTGCGCACGGAGGCCGAGGCCGACGACCTCATCGACGAGCTCATCGACCGCTTCGGCGATCTGCCCTCGGGCGTCAGCGCACTCATAAACGTTGCGCTTCTGCGCGGCGAGGCGGGCGCAGCCGGCATCAGCGACATTTCGCAGCGCTCCGGCAGACTTATCTTTGTCCTGCGCGACTTCGATATGGAGCGCATCTCCGTGCTCTACGCACGTCCTGAGTACAAGGAAGCCCTGAAGGTCGAGGCCGGCACCGTACCGCGAGTCAGCCTCCGCCTGCGCTCAAGTTCCCGCGTCGTCGATCAGGCCCGCAAATTCATCCGCGATTTTTTGGAGGCGCATTGACTCCCTGCCTATACGTTTATTGCAGGTGCCCGGTATCGAAACGACGGAGGAAACAAAAACGTTTCACGCTTTTTTGGAGGCGCATTGAGGCTGTACTTATACGCTTATTGCAGGTGCCCGGTATCGAAACAGTGGAATAAACAAAAACGTTTCGCGCTTTTTTTTGAGGCGATTTGAAACCGTTCCTATACGTTTATTGTGGGTGCCCGGTATCGAAACACTGGAATAAATAAAAACGTTTCGCCTCCCGCGAGTGCACCCCTGGCTTCCTCTGTCACGGTTTTTACCGCAGCTTCCGGTCGGGACACCGCAAAAACCGTATCGGTACAGCGCAGCAGCGCCTCCAAAAATCCTTCCTCTGTCACGGTTTTTACCGCAGCTCCCGGTCGGGACACCGCAAAAACCGTATCGGTACTGCGCGGCAGCGCCTCAAAAAAGACAGTGCAGAGTAAAATCTGCACTGTCTTTTCGTATAACGGTGCGGCTGCCGCCGCAATTTGTTGATCCGCCTTCCCCTCAAGGGAAAGGCAAGGGGTGCCGGCAAAATTTTGCACTAAATCGGCACAATCTCACGGGGTGCGAAACGCCGTAGTTTATGCCGTCGTTTCGATACCGGGTTCACGCAATAAGCGTATAGGTACAGCGTCAATGCGCCTTTAAATTTTCGTCTCCGAATTCTTTTTGAGCTCGTCGAGGATAGCGGTGAGCAGCTCCTCGGTGGTCGGTGCGGGCTCCTCCTCGGGTTCGGGCTCGGCCGGCTTCTCGGTCAGCGCACGCGCCTTGTTGAACAGCTTGAGGATCACAAACACGACCAGCGACATGAGTATGAAATCGATGACGACCGCGACAAAGTTGCCGAAACCGATGGTGATGGCCTCCTGCACGACGGTTCCGTCTTCGACTATCTCAGGACGCACGAGCAGATTGAGCGCGCTCATATCGCGCGTGCCGAACAGCCAGCTGATAAACGGCATGAACAGGTCGTTTACGAGGCTCGTGGTTATCTTGCCGAACGCGGTAGCTACGATGACACCGACTGCCATGTCGAGCACATTGCCCCGCATGATGAACTCCTTGAACTCACTGAAAAACTTCTTCATATCTTTACTCCTTTTTTAGAGGCGCTTTGACGCACCTGCGAATACGGTTATCTCTGCGGCGCGGTATCTGTACGATGGAGGAAAAAGCACTGCTGCACCCTTGTATGGAACTTGTCTTGCCCGTTACGTCTGTCACGGTTTCCGGCGCAGCTGCCGGTCGGGACGCCGCAAAAACCGTATCGGTACAATGCAGCAGCGCCTCCGAAAAATCCTTCCGTCGAGGGGAAGGTGGACAGCCGCATGGCCGGCGGACGAGGAGTTATCAAACCGCAGCGTTTCGCTCACCGTGAAACCGCTTTCCGCGCTTATTACTTCTTCGGTATGAGCACGGCCTTGCCGCCCATGTAGGGGCGCAGCACCTCGGGAATGGTGACGCTGCCGTCGGCCTGAAGATGGTTCTCGAGGAACGCGATGAGCATGCGCGGAGGCGCGACGACGGTGTTGTTGAGGGTATGCGGCAGATACATCCTGCCGTCCTCGCCCTTGACGCGGATCTTGAGCCTTCTCGCCTGGGCGTCGCCGAGGTTCGAGCAGGAGCAGACCTCGAAATACTTCTTCTGACGCGGCGACCACGCCTCGATATCGCAGGACTTGACCTTGAGGTCTGCCAGATCGCCCGAGCAGCACTCGAGCTGGCGCACGGGAATCTCAAGATTGCGGAACAGCTCGACGCTGTAGCGCCACATCTTCTCGTACCACTCCTTGCTTTCCTCCGGCTTGCAGACGACGATCATCTCCTGCTTTTCAAACTGATGAATGCGGTATACGCCGCGCTCCTCGATGCCGTGCGCGCCCTTTTCCTTGCGGAAGCAGGGGCTGTAGCTCGTAAGGGTCTGCGGCAGGCTCGACTCGGGCAGTATCTGGTCGATGAACTTGCCGATCATCGAGTGCTCGCTGGTGCCGATGAGATAGAGGTCCTCACCCTCGATCTTGTACATCATCGCGTCCATATCCGTCTGGCTCATGACGCCCTCGACGACGTTGCCGTGGATCATGAACGGCGGGATGCAGTATGTAAAGCCCTTGTCGATCATGAAATCGCGGCCGTATGCCGTCACGGCCGAGTGCAGGCGCGCGATATCGCCCATGAGATAGTAAAATCCGCTGCCGGAAACGCGTCCGGCCGAGTCCATATCTACGCCGTTGAAGCTCTCCATGATCTCGGTGTGGTAGGGGATATCGTAATCGGGCACCGCAGGCTCGCCGAAGCGCTCGACCTCGACGTTTGCCGAGTCGTCCGGGCCGATGGGCACGGTCTCGTCGATGATGTTCGGGATCGTCAGCATGATCTTTCTGATACGCACGGCAAGCTCGTCGTGGAGCGTCTCGAGCTCGGCAAGGCGGTCGGCGTTCGCCTTGACCTGCGCCTTGGCCTCCTCGGCCTCCTGAAGCTTCGACGGGTCCTTCTTCGCCTGACCCATGAGCTGTCCGACCTTTTTCGACAGCGCGTTGCGGCTTGCACGCAGATCGTTTGCCTCGGTCATCGCAGCGCGGTACTGCCTGTCGAGCTCTATGACCTCGTCAACCAGCGGCAGCTTCGCGTCCTGAAACTTCTTTTTTATGTTCTCCTTGACTGCTTCGGGGTTTTCGCGGACAAATTTTATATCCAGCATCGTAATTTTCTCCTTTATTTCATTATTTCTTCCCAGCTGCGGCCCATTCGCGCCAGATTTGCTATCAGCGCCTCGCGGTCGTCGCTGTCATAAAATTCCAATATTATCCTGCCGCCCTTCCGCTTCTGCTCGAGCGCGACCTTTCGTGAAAGCGAACGGCTGAGGTAATCCTCGGTCTCGGCTATGTAATCGACCAGCAGTTCGTTCGATTTTTCCTCCTCGACCGGCTCCTCTGCGAGCTTTTTGAGCGTTTTTGTGACGAGCTGCTCGGTCTTTCGCACGGACAGCGAGCCGTCAATGACCGTGTGTGCGGCCTTGAGCTGCTCGGCGGCGTCGCTTATCGGCAGCAGAGCGCGCGCATGACCGGCGGAAAGCGTCCCGTCCTCGACCAGAGGCAGGACATCCTTGCTGAGGCTCAGCAGGCGCATCGCATTCGTTATTGCCGGACGCGAGCGTCCAACGCTCTTTGCTGCCTCCTCCTGCGTCAGTCCGTATTCCTCGATGAGGCTCTTGTAGCCGAGCGCCTCCTCGATCGGATTTAAATCCTCGCGCTGCAAATTTTCGACCAGCGCAAGCTCTGCAACACGGCGGTCGTCCGCGTCGATGACGCGCACCGGCACCTCGACAAGCCCCGCCATGCGGCAGGCGCGCCAGCGTCGCTCACCGGCGATGATCTGATAAAAGCCGCCCTCGCGCTTGCGCACGGTTATCGGCTGGATCAGGCCGTACTGCGCGATGGAGTCTGCCAGCTCCTGCAGGGCCTCGTCGTCGAAGCGATTTCGCGGCTGCTCGGCGCGCGGCTCGACCTTGGCGATGGGGGCATATATGAGCTCGCCCTCGCTCTCGTTATCGAGAATATCCTCGCCGAAAAGCTCGCTCAGGCCGCGTCCGAGTCCTTTTTTCGTGTCCTTAGCCATTTTTAGCTCCTTTTCCTGTACTTTTCGCGCAGCAGAAACTCATCCGCGAGCTTCATATATGCGCGGCTTCCCTTGCCGATGCGGTCGTAAGCTACGCCGGGCTTGCCGTGGCTCGGTGCCTCCGACAGGCGCACGGAGCGCGGTATCACCGTTTCGTAGACCTTCGCGCCGAAATATTCCTTGAGCTCAAACGCGACCTGCTGCGTCAGATTCGTTCGTGCGTCATACATTGTCATGACGATGCCCTGAATGCGCAGCGCGGGGTTCAGGCGCTTATTGCACATGCGGATGGTAGTCATGAGGTCGGCAATGCCCTCGAGCGCGTAATATTCGCACTGCATGGGGATGATCACGTTGTCCGCCGCGACGAGTGCGTTGAGCGTCAGCAGCTCCAGCGACGGGGGACAGTCGATAAATATGTAGTCGTAGTCGTTGTAGACCATTTGCAGCGCTGTTTTCAGCACAAATTCGCGCTTTTCTCTGCGCACGAGCTCGACCGATGCTCCCGACAGCTCCTTATTCGACGGTATCACGTCGCCGTATGGCGTGTGGCGGATGCAGTCGAGGGTGTCGGCGTTTTTTATCAGCAGCTCGTATGCGCCGGGTGTGGAGTTCTTGTCCACTCCCATGCCGGAGCTTGAATTGCCCTGCGGGTCGCAGTCCACAAGCAGCACGCGCTTGCCTTTTATTTTCAGCGCGCAGGCAAGGTTCACGCAGGTCGTGGTCTTGCCGACGCCGCCCTTCTGGTTGGCTATCGCAATGATTCTTGACATAGTCTCACCTCTTGCGGCTATTATAGCAAGTCTTGCAGCACTTTTCAATGTTTCACGTGGAACATTTGAAACTTTTTTGCGCCGTTTCACGTGAAACATCACTCGATAAGCGCATCAATGTCGGCAACGCTCAGACCGTCATGCAGTGCAAGATCAATACCGTAGGCAATGAGCTTTGCGAGGCTGCGCACAAGCTCGTCAATATTTCTCGGCGTAACGAACATGCGCTCTGCGCCGTCGGCAAGAGCAGCGGCATCGCACACGGTCGGAACACCGACGGCTATCACGGGGCAGCCGAGGAACGCGGCGCTTATCTCTGCGCGATCGTTGCCGACGCCGCTGCCGGGGGAAATGCCGCTGTCGCCGAGCTGAATATTGCGGCAGAGTCTGCTCAGCTCACCGCTTGCAAGTGCGTCGATGGCAATGACGCAATCCGGCCGCACAACGGAGCACGCAGAGCGTATCGCCTGTGCGCTCTCGATGCCCGTAGTGCCCAAAACGCCGGTGCGAAGCACGGAAACCGATGAAAAATCGGCAAAATCGGCGGAAAGAGAGCTTTTCAGGTGCCGCGTGACGATAATTCCGTCGGCAGCACAGGGGCCGAGCGCATCGGGAGTGACTGCGCGGTTGCCGAGACAGGCAATAAGAAAGCTGCTGCCGTGCCGTACGGCCGGGAAGCTGCGCAGCAGCTCGCAGAGCGCAGCGGCGCAGTCGGAAAAGCAGGGAGCGCGTCTTGTAACATAATCTGCCAGTTCAAGCGTAAGATATCTGCCCTGAGGCTTCCCTACGGCCTGCGCACCGGCCTCGCTCCCGATAACGACTCGGCTCACCGTGCAGCCGCGGGTTACAAAAGTGTCGGCCAGGACGCCGCCGGGTGTGAAGTCAAGCCGCGCCGCCGACTCGGCGGCAAGGTCAGTTCGGGCAAATTGCTTCTGCATCTCGTACCTCCTGCAACAATATATAGTGGTAGCATCCCCGCCGGCAGCACAAGCGATACATTAAATGATAAAAAAACGGAAAAAGCAAAGAAAAAGCTTGCAATTTCAGTGCTTTGATGGTAAACTAATTATCCGCGAGCGTCTACTCGCGTTTCGTTACGTTATTCAGTCCCAACGGCAGTAACCGCCAGAACAGGAAAATCAGTCTGGCAGCCGGCGTAAACCGGCGGTTTTCGCCGGAAAAGTCCGTAGACTTTTGTTACTAAGTTACAAGGAGGTGCACAACGATGCCCAATATCAAGTCCGCAATGAAGAGAGATGCCAAGAGCAAGGAGCTCCGCGCAAAGAATCGCGCAGACAAGACCGCGCTCAAGACCGTCATGAAGAAGTTCGACGCAGCAGTCGCAGGCGGCGACAAGACCGTCGCAGCAGAGAGCTACAAGGTCGCAGTCAAGGCAGTGGACAAGGCAGCCTGCAAGGGTCTTATCCATAAGAACAACGCAGCTCACAAGAAGAGTGCCATGACCGTCGCACTCAACAAGATGGCCTGATCTCACACTATTGATCATAAAAAGACAGTGCAGATTTTACTCTGCGCTGTCTTTTTTTGCATTTGATATTGAATTTTGATAACACCTCATCCGGTTCGCCTGCATGACGCGAAACGTTTTTATTTCCTCCGTTGTCCCGATACCGGGCTGATGCAATAAACGTATAGGGACGGTTTCAGATCGCCTCCAAAAAAGCGCGAAACGTTTTTATTTCCTCCGTTGACCCGATACCGGGCTGACGCAATAAACGTATAGGTACGGTTTCAAATCGCCTCCAAAAAAGCGCGGAGGGCGGCAGAGCAGGAGCTGCGGCCGCGGAGCATGATGCCGAGACGGCGAACGGCGGTCTTATCGGTGGGGCGGATGACGATGTCATAGGGGTTGCGGCGCAGAATAAGCTCCGGCAGCATGCTGACACCGAGGCCGCACTCTACCATCGACATGATCGCGTAATCGTCCCATGTCGTGAAATGCACGCGCGGCGACAGCCCGTTTGCCGCAAAAAGCTCGCTTATCTCGTGCGTTCCGGCCTTTTCGAGCAGCATGAACGACTCCGTGCACAGGCTTGCAATGGGAACGATGTCGAGCTCGGCAAGAGGATGCCCCTTCGGCAGCACGGCCATGAAGCGGTCTGACTCGATGCTGACAAGGTCGAGGTCGGACTCGTCCGGCAGGCTCGTAAAGCCGCAGTCAACGCTTCCGTCGCGCACCCAGCTTTCGATCTCGCCGTAGTCGCCGAGCAGCAGCTCATAGTCAATGCCGGGATAGCTGCTCTGGAACCTTTTGATGACTCCGGGCAGGCGGTGCGTCGCAATGCTCGATATCGTGCCGATGCGTATAAGCCCCGACTGCACTCCGCGCAGCTCATCGACCTGCATTTGCAGCCGCCTGTACTCCGCGCAAAGGCTCCGCGCATACGGCAGGAGCCGCTCGCCGTCGGAGGTCAGGCTCACGCCCGTGCGGCCGCGCTCAAGCAGCGACAGCGACCACTCGTGCTCAAGGTCGCCGATCATGCGGCTGATGCCCGACTGCGAGTAGTTCAGCTTCTCCGCAGCCCGCGTGAAGCTGCCGCACTCCACCGTTGTAACGAACGCAAGGTATTTTGACACGTTCATATCCATTTTTCTCGCCTCACTTATCCGGTTTTGTTATGCAGTTCATGATAAACATTCGCTTTTCAAATACATAAAGCTATGATACAACAAATCCATTGAAAAAGGAAGGGGAAAGAAATGTTTTATGTAAGCACACCCGAAAAGCAGCCGCCGGAGAGCTTCAGAACGCCGCTTCAGGAGCTGGCGTACAGGACGCTCGGCGAGCTCGGCATTGAGTATGAGCGCGTGGACACGGACGAGGCCGTGTCGATGGAGCTGTGCACGCTGATCGACGAAAAGCTCGGCGCGCAGATCGTCAAGACGCTGCTCGTCTGCGACCGTAAGCAGACAAATTTCTACCTGTACATAACGACCGGCGGCAAGCAGTTTAAAAGCCATGATTTCTCCGCCGCACTGGGCATTTCACGCGTTTCCTTCGCGCCGAGCGACAAGCTCGAGGAGCTTCTGGGCGTCAGGATCGGTGCAACGACGCTGCTGAGCCTGCTGCTGCCCTCGGCAAAGGACGTGCAGCTCGTGTTCGACGCGGACGTGCTCGCGCAGGAGTACTACGCCTGCTCCGACGGCACGGCCACGGGCTTTCTGCGGATGAAAACGCACGACATGCTCGACAGGCTGCTGCCGTACATGCATCGGAGCTATCTGACGGTGGGTTGAGATGAAAAGATATCTTTCCGCACTGCTGCTGTTCGGCGCGAACGGAATCGCAGCAAGCTTCATCGCTCTGGACAGCGGGCAGATAGTACTGCTGCGCACGGTAATCGGCAGCGCCACTCTGCTTGCGCTGTTTTACCTCGGCGGCGGGAGCCTGTCCGGCCTCCGTGACCGCCGCGATATTGCGCTGCTGGCCGTATCGGGCGCAGCGATGGCCGCCGACTGGCTGCTGCTGTACGAGGCTTACTCGCGCGTCGGCGTCGGCCTGTCTATACTGATAAATTACACAGGGCCTGCTATAGTCATCGCGCTGTCGCCGCTGGTGCTCAGGGAAAAGCTCACGGCCGGAAAGCTGTGCGCTCTGGCGGCGGCGCTGTGCGGTGCGGTGCTCATAAGCGGCAAGGCAGTCTCCGGCGGCACGGACAGCGTGGGCATCGTGTGCGCGGCGCTCTCGGCCCTCGCCTACGCCGTGATGGTGCTGTCAAACAAGCTCACGCGGCATATAAAGGGCAACGACAACGCGCTGCTGCAAATGCTGTTCACCTGCGCCGTCGTAGTCGTCTGCTCCGTGCTGCGCGGCGACGCCGTGATGAGCATTACCGCATCCGACCTGCTGCCGATACTGCTGCTGGGCGTCGTGTGCACGGGGCTTGCCTGCCGGCTGTATTTTTCGTCGATCGGCGAGCTGCCTGCGCAGACGGTTGCCGTCTGCGGCTATCTTGAGCCTATGTCGGCCGTGCTGCTGTCGGTGCTGCTGCTCGGCGAGAGCATGAGTCCCGTGCAGATCCTCGGCGCCGCGCTGATAATCCTCGGCAGTCTTTTGGAGGCGCTTTGGGGCGGTCACGGATACGGCCGCTGCGGCAGCACTGCATCAAAGCATTTGAGGAAATAAGAGCGCAAACGAGCCGGATGAGGTGTTGTCAAAATTAAATATCAGACGCAAAAAGACAGTGCAGAGTAAAATCTACACTGTCTTTTTGCATAGCTTCGGTTTTTTTACACCTCTTCAGTCAGCCTTCGGCTGACAGCTTCCCCTCAAGGGGAAGCAAAGGGCGCAGACGAAATTTGCACTAAATCAGCACAATCTCACGGGGCGCGAAGCGCCGTCAAAGCTACTTGTCGCCGGAGACGCCGCGGCGGGCGGCCTCGAAGCGGCGGCGGGCCTCCTCGTATTCCCTGCGCGCCTTCTCGTAATCGTTCTGCCGCGCCTCGGCCTCGAGCTTTTCTGCCTCCTCGTTAAGGCGGCGTGTCTGCTCGGTGAGCTCGTCGATATCCTCCGGCGCGGGCGCGGACACGGTCTCTTTTGTGTTATCCCTGCCGCGGACAGGCTCATCATCGTCATCGTCGTCTTCATCGTCGTCCTCGTCCTCGACCGCCGAGCCGGTGAATGCCTCCGACGGGCGGACGTACTGCGGCTTCTGCCTGCCCTTGACGGCATCGGAGTAGCTGCGGCTGCACAGGAGCGCAACGAGCGCCGCGGCGACGGATGCGCCCAGCAGCACGAGCATTGCAGTGAGCTGTGTGCTGCCGCTGCCGGAACCGTCCTCGAGAGCGTAGACGAAGCTGCGGTAATCGTTTGACAGGCCGTAGATATTAAGTGCCAGCGCGGCGACGGCGGTGATGCCGGAGGCGGCGGCAGCCGCGAGGATGCGGGTCCTGTTGGGCTTGAGCGACGCAAGCACGCCGGCAATACCGGCCGAGAGACCGATAATGCATATGATGCGCAGGGTGTTGTACAGGTTTTTGCGCAGGTCGAGCTCGGCGTTCATGCTCTCAACGTCCTCCTCGACATAGTCGCGGGCGGCCTGGAGCACGGACTCGTAATCGGTCTCGTCGCTCACGCGCGAGGCGATGCCCTCGTTTTCCATGAGCACGGCTATGCCGGACTTGACTGCCGCCTCCGCGTCGTCCTGCTCGGTGAGCGTATCCTTGAGCTCGTTCATCTTGTCAACATTGTCGTTGAGCTGCTGCTGACCGGCGTCGAGCTGCTGCTTCGCGGCGGCAAGCTGAGCCTTGCCGTTGTCCAGCTGCACCTTCGCGGCATCGAGCTGAGCCTTGCCGTTGTCCAGCTGCACCTTCGCGGCGGCAAGCTGAGCCTTGCCGTCTTCGATCTCCTTCTCGGCGGCGGCGATCTGCTCGTTTGCGGCGGCAAGCTGAGCCTGGCCGTCCTCGTATTCCTTCATGGCCGCGCGCGCCTCGTCGAGCGTCGTGAAGCCGAACTGAGAGAGTATCCCGTTCACGACCGACTCAAGCCCCGTCAGGCCCAGACTGTCGATCCTGTCGAAAACGCGCTTTGCACGCTCGTATGCGGGCGTTGCCTCGTCGAGCTTCTTCTGCGCCTCGTCGCGCTGAGCCTTCGCCTCGTTGAGCTGGGCCTCGCCCTCGCTCAGGCGCTTTTCGGCCGCCTGATACTCGGCGAGCTTGGCATTGTACTGAGCCTCGGCGGCATCGTATTCGGACTGCCCCTGCGCGATCTTCGCGGCACCCGCGTTATACTGCTGCTGCCCCTCGCTGAGCTGCTCGGTGCCCTTCTGATCGGTCACGACCGACTCGGTGTAGTCCTTTTCGTCCTCGGTGCGGTTTGCCTCAGTCTCACGCAGCTCGGCAACGCGCGTTTCGAGAACATCGACGAAGTCGGTGATGTCGGCTCTCTGCCCGCGCTTGAAGCGCAGGATATCCGACAGCTCATCCGAGCCGCTGCCGGCGGCAATGATGCCGAAAACGGAGCTTGCCGCGAGCAGTACGCTCAGGATCAATAACAGCGTTCTTTTCATTTTGCTTATATTCCTTTCCCCGGCGGAGGCAGCTTTCCCCCGATGCCTCCGGCGTATTTACACACGTTTATGCTTCTGCGCGATATCGTCTATGTCCTCTTTAAACAGCGGACGCAGCCGCAGGATACGGTGCCTGAGCGTCGTGCGTGTAATGAAGCGGTCACCCCATACGAGCATCTGCGGCAGCACGAACAGCACCAGCAGCAGAGATATGATCGTTCCGCGCCCCAGCACGAGGCCGATTACGGAGATTATGCTCTCGCTGCTTATGAAGCCGATGAGCAGCCCCGCGATGACGAGTATGCTGCCGCTCGTCACGAGCGTGGGCAGCGCGCCGTTGAGCGCAAGGCGTATCGATCTGCGGCGCGAGACGTTCTGCCCGCGCAGCTCGAGATATCGGTTTGAAACGACTATGGCATAGTCTATATTCGCGCCCATCTGGATGGCGCTGACTATCAGATATCCGACGAAGAACACCGGACTCTGTGTGAAGTACGATATCGAGAAGTTTATCCATATGCTGCCCTGAATGACCGCTATGAGCAGCACCGACAGTCCCGCCGAGCGGAACACGAGCATTATTACCAGCACCACGAACAGCGCCGACAGTGCGCTTACCATTATATTATCCGTCGAGAACGAGTCCTTCAGGTCGCGCGAGGCCGTCGCGTCGCCGGTGACGTAAACATCCTCGCCGTAATAGCTCTCGGCTATGCCGTGGATCTTTTCTATGAGCGCGTAGCTTTCGTCCGACTGCACGGCCGTGTCCGAGTAAACGAGCATGCGGCTGTATTTCCTGCCCTGAAGCTGTTTCTTCGCGTCGGAAAGCTGAGTGTACAGGCTCTCTATCATGTCGAGCTGATCCTGCGAAAGCTCAATGCTGCCGTCTCCGGAAATATCGTGCAGGAACAGGAACAGGTCGATCAGCGGTACCTTGTATTCGCGCATGTTCTCCTGCACCTGATCGTAATCGGCGTGGCGCGCGGCATAGAACACGAACAGCGCCGAGGCCGTCGTGTCGTCGAGCCCCGCGAGCTCGGAAAACTCCGCTATGCTGAGCCTGTCGCCGAGCCGGTAGTCGCCCGCGGCCTTGACCGAGGCAATGCCCAGCACGGACGAGACATGGTCGAGCTGCGAAATCTCGTCGAGCATCGCCGCCTCCGTCTCATAGTCTCCCGTCGGTACGACGAGCGCCATCATGTTTTTGTTCCCGAAGGTGCTTATTATATCCTGATGCGCCTTCTGCGAGTCGTTAAGACGCAGGGGCAGGTCATCGCTGTAGTTGTACGAAAACGGGCACATGCTCGAAAACCAGAACGCTGCCGCCGCGGCGAGAATGAATACCGGCGGCACTATCTTGTGCGTTTTCCACGCGAAGCGCCCGACCGCGTTTATGTTCGGCATGAAGCTGCGGTGCCGCGTTTTTTCTATCGCGCGGCTGAACATGACGAGCAGCCCCGGCATGAGCAGAAACACCGTCAGCATCGATATGAGTATCGATTTTATCAGCACCTTGCCGAGGTCGCCGCCGAGACCGAACTGCATGAAGGTCATGGCGACAAGGCCGCCGATGGTCGTCAGCGAGGACGAGGCTATCTCCGGTATCGCCTTTGCCAGCGCCTCTATCGCCGCGTCGTACGGCTCATGCAGCCGCCGCTCCTCGGCAAAGCGGTTGCACAGTATGATCGCATAGTCTATCGCCAGCGCGAGCTGCAAAATAAGCGTCACGGAGTTGGCGACGTAGGAGATCTCCGTGAACAGGAAGTTCGAGCCCTGCTGGAGCGCCGCCGCCATGCCGAAGGTTATCAGCAGCACCGGCACCTCGGCGTAGCTGCGCGAGGTCAGAAGCAGCAGAATGATGACCGTCACGACGCTCAGCGCGCCGATCACGAGCATCTCACCCAGAAGCTGGCTGCTGAAATCGAAGCCGACCTCGGTGTAGAGCTTGATATCATCACTGTCGTACCTGCTCTCGGCGAGGGCGGTCACGTCCGCAAGCGCCTGCTTGCTGACCTCGTCGTCCGTGTCTCCGGCAAAGGTCACCGTCAGGAGCGCAGAGCCGGATCTGTAATGCTCCTCGGTGTCGTCAAAGCTCACCGAGCGCACGCCGTCTGTCTCCGCAAGGTCCTGCGACAGCGTGAGCGCGTCGTCGTACGATATGTGTTCGATCATGAGGTCGGCCGTCGCAAAGGTCGTAAATTCGCCGTCCATGGCGTTCAGACCGCGCCGCGTCTCCGTCTCTTCGGGCAGAAAATGGAACAGATCGTTCTCGACCGTCGTCAGCTGCGAGGTATATACCGACAGGCAGGCCAGAGCGATGAACAGTACAAGTATGAGCTTCCTGCCGTCAATGATGAATTTTGCTGTTTTATGCATGTGTGTCTCCAACTGAATTGTATGTCTGTTTATTTTATTATAAAAAGGTTCAAACATCAAGCCGTAATCGTCACAATTTTTTCAGAGATGTTTTTTTGGAGGCGCATTGACGCACCTACGGATACGTTCGCTGCGTCAGCCCGGCTTTTTGGCGGCGCATTGACGCACCTACGGATACGTTTGTTGCGTCAGCCCGACCGAAGACTGCGTAGGAAACCGTGACAGGCGGAACAGGCAAGATAAGTTTTCTACAGAGAATGACGGTAGTTTTGGTCGGGCAACAGCAGCTGCGTTTTGCTCAGTCTTCATGCGAAACGCCCGCCGCGGCGAGCGGCTTCCCCTTTGAGGGGAAGGTGGATAGATTATCATATGAAGTGCAACACCTGAAAAAAGAAAGACAACCTGGCCAAACTTGTGTAAAATGTAATCACCACAAAACATTCACAAGACCAGCTATAAAAAGTCAAGGGAAAAATAAGCGCAGGGACGGAATTTTGATCAATGAGTGGAGGCCTAAAAAAGCAGCACAAAAGCCCCTGC
>CAVEAL010000024.1:0-35702 GCA_963613665.1 bacterium
TTTTTGCGGTGTCCCGACCGGAAGCTGCGGTAAAAACCGTGACAGAGGAAGGCAGATGTCAACATTACTGCGTACTTGCATTACGCGAAACGCTTTTGTTTCCTCCGTCGTTTCGATACCGTGCACCTGCAATCTCCGTATAAGTACAGCCTCAATGCGCCTCCAAAAAAGCGCGAAACGTTTTTGTTTCCTCCGTCGTTTCGATACCGGGCTGACGCAATAAACGTATAGGCAGGGAGTCAATGCGCCTCCGAAAAAACCGGGCACCCGCAGCAAACGTATAAATAAAATCTGAAACCGTCTCAAAAAAGAGCTTAGTATTTGAAAACGGGCTTTGGGGCAAAACCCGTTTTCAAGTGCTATGCTCCGGCGGTTTTTGAAATAAAAAAACACTGAAAAGGAGCAAAACAAATGATAATCACGCACAAAGAATTTCCCGATTACAGAAAGTTTGAGATCGAGTACGAAGGCCGTCCTCTCAAGATGGAAGTCGGCAAGATGGCTGAGCTTTGCAACGCAGCTGTACTCGTGACCTACGGCGAGACCACCGTTCTCGTCACCTGCACCGCGTCTGCCCGTCCCAAGGACGGCATCGACTACTTCCCTCTCGCCGTCGATTTCAACGAAAAGCTGTATGCCGTTGG
Organism: bacterium; assembly: GCA_963613665.1. Taxonomy (GTDB): domain Bacteria; phylum Bacillota; class Clostridia; order Oscillospirales; family Oscillospiraceae; genus F23-B02. Next base: position 645 of record CAVEAL010000024.1, read on the forward strand.
CCGCATCCCCGGCAGCTTCATGCGCCGCGAGGGCAAGCCGAGCCTGCCCGCGGTTCTGGCCTCCCGCCTCATCGACCGCCCCATGCGTCCGCTGTTCCCCTCCGATCTGCGCAACGACGTCGTCATCGCCTGCGAGGTGCTGTCCGTTGACCGCGACTGCAGCCCCGAGATCACCGCAATGATCGGCGCATCGGCAGCCGTCAGCATCTCCGACGTTCCCTTCAACGGTCCCATCGCGGGCATCGTTCTCGGCTGGGACGGCGAGAAGTTCCTGTTTAACCCCACTCAGGAGGAGCGCAAGACCAACCGCATGACCACCACCATCGCCGCGACCCACAAGAAGATCGTCATGATCGAGTCAGAGGCCGACCAGGTCCCCGAGGAAGTCATGTACGAGGGCATCGTTCAGGCTCACGAGCATCTGCAGCCCGTTCTCGACCTCATCGACAGGATGGTCGCCGAGGTCGGCAAGCCCAAGTTTGAGTACGAGCACGCGTCCTTTGACGAGGAGCTGTTCAACGAGCTCGTCGAGAACGAGTTCGAGGGCATGGAATACTGCATGGACACCGACGACAAGAACGTCCGCGAGGCACGCGTCAACGACTGGGTCACCGCCATGGAGGAGAAATACTCCGAGGCGCACCCCGACATGATGCAGTTCATGGACGAGATACTCTACAAGCTCCAGAAGAAGGTCGTCAAAAAGTGGCTGCTGGCCGGCAAGCGCGTTGACGGCCGCGCAATGAACGAGATCCGCCCCCTCGGCAGCGAGGTCGGCCTGATCCCCAGAGTTCACGGCTCGGCACTGTTCACCCGCGGCCAGACTCAGGTGCTGTCCATCGCAACTCTCGCAACCCTCAGCATGTCCCAGAAGCTGGACACCATCTGGGAAGAGGAAGAGAAGCGCTTCATGCACCACTACAACATGCCCTCCTACTCCACGGGCGAGGCCCGTGCCAGCCGCAGCACCGGCCGCCGCGAATACGGTCACGGTGCACTGGTCGAGAAGGCACTTGAGAGCGTCATCCCCTCGGTCGAGGACTTCCCCTACACCATCCGCGTAGTCTCCGAGATTCTGTCCTCCAACGGCTCGACCTCTCAGGGCTCGATCTGCGGCACGACGCTCGCACTCATGGACGCGGGCGTGCCCATCAAGGCTCCCGTTGCCGGTATCTCCTGCGGCCTCATTCAGGACGGCGACGACTTCACCACCTTCATCGACATTCAGGGCGTTGAGGACTTCCACGGCGAGATGGACTTCAAGGTTGCCGGCACCAAGGCCGGTATCACCGCCATTCAGATGGACCTCAAGAACGACGGCCTCAAGCACGAGATAGTCAAGGAAGCGCTCGAGATCACCCGCGAGGCCCGCTACCAGATCCTCGACGAGGTCATGCTCAAGGCTCTGCCCGAACCCCGCAAGGAGCTGGCCAAGAGCGCTCCGAAGATGATCCAGATGAAGATCAATCCCGACAAGATCCGCGAGGTCATCGGCTCCGGCGGCAAGGTCATCCAGAAGATCACCGCCGACACCGGCTGCAAGATCGACATCGAGGACGACGGCAGCATCTTCATCGCGTCCGAGGATATCGAGGCCTGCCGCGCGGCACGCCAGACCATCGAGAACATCGTTTTCGAGCCCGAGGTCGGCGCTCTGTACTACGGCAAGGTCGTCCGCATCATACCCATCGGCGCGTTCATCGAGCTCGCTCCGGGCAAGGACGGCATGTGCCACATCAAGGACCTTGAGTTCAAGCGTACCGAGAAGGTCGAGGACGTTCTCAACGTCGGCGATATGACCTGGGTCAAGGTCACCGAGATCGACGACCGCGGCAGAGTCAACCTCTCCCGCAAGGAAGCTCTCAAGGAGCGCGGCGAAGCTTGATTTTAGCGGCGCATTTGGGCTGTACCTATACGGAGGCTGCGGGCGCCGGGTATTGAAAGCAAAAAAAGCATAACTGTGTTAAAACCCGATCCGGTATTGCACCGGATCGGGTTTTTTTATGCTCTGTTACTCTATACTCTGCTGCTCTATTCGCACACGAGCTCGCCGTCGCGGACATCGACCCTTATGACGTGGCCTGCGGGCATATCTCCCGCAAGGATCGCGCGGGCGATGAGCGTTTCGACCGTGCTCTGGAGATATCTCTTGAGAGGACGCGCACCGAACACGGGGTCAAAGCCGCGGTCGATGATCAGCTGCTTTGCAGCATCCGTTATCTCGAGGCCGAGACTCTTGTCCTCAAGGCGCTGCCTGAGCGCCGAGGTGAGGATATCGATGATGCCGTCAAGCTCTGTCTTGGTCAGGGGCTTGAAGCAGATGATCTCGTCAAGGCGGTTGAGAAACTCCGGTCTGAACTGCTGATGCAGCGCGTTCATGACCTGTTCCTTTGCGCTCTCTTCGATCTCGCCGGCCTCGTTTATGCCGTCGAGCAGGTACTGACTGCCGAGGTTTGAGGTCATGATGATGATGGTGTTCTTAAAGTCCACCGTGCGGCCCTGAGAGTCGGTCACGCGGCCGTCGTCAAGGATCTGCAGCAGGATGTTGAACACATCCGGGTGCGCCTTTTCGATCTCGTCGAACAGCACGACCGAATAGGGCTTTCTGCGCACGGCCTCGGTGAGCTGGCCGCCCTCGTCGTAGCCGACGTATCCGGGAGGCGCACCGATGAGTCTGGATACCGAGAACTTTTCCATGTACTCGGTCATGTCGATCCTGACCATGTTGTGCTCATCGTCGAACAGGCAGCGCGCAAGCGCCTTGGCAAGCTCCGTTTTACCCACGCCCGTCGGGCCGAGGAACATGAACGAGCCTATCGGCCTGTTCGGGTCGCCTATACCGGCACGCGAACGCCAGATGGCCTCGGTGACCTTCTGCACGGCCTCATTCTGGCCGATGACGGACTTATGCAGGACCTTATCGAGGTTCAGGAGCTTTTCGCGCTCGCCCTCAAGGAGCTTTGAAACGGGGATGCCCGTCCACTTTGCGACGATGCCCGCTATCTCCTCCTCGGTCACGGTGTCGTGCACCATGCTGCTCGACTTGCGCTCCTCGCTGCTCTTTTCGGCCTCGGCAAGCTTTTTCTCAAGCGCGGGCAGATCGGAGTATTTGAGCTTTGCAGCCGTTTCGTACTCGTAGCGCAGCTGCGCCTTTTCGATATCGGCGTTCATCTGCTCGATCTCGGCCTTTATCTTCTTGACCTCGTCCACGCTGTTCTTTTCAGCCTCCCAGCGGGCTTTGCGCTCGTTGAACTCGTCCTGGAGGTTTGCAAGCTCCTCGGTGAGCTTTGAAAGGCGGTCCTGCGAAAGCTTGTCGGTCTCCTTTTTGAGCGCCGTCTCCTCGATCTCGAGCTGCATGATCTTGCGGCGCATATCGTCAAGCTCCGCGGGCATGGAGTCTATCTCCGTGCGGATGAGCGCACAGGCCTCATCGACAAGGTCGATGGCCTTATCGGGCAGGAAACGGTCGGATATATAACGGTTTGAGAGCGTCGCCGCGGCGACGATGGCGTTATCGTGGATGCGCACGCCGTGGTAGACCTCGTAGCGCTCCTTGAGGCCGCGGAGGATGGAAATAGTGTCCTCGACGGTCGGCTCATCGACCTGCACGGGCTGGAAGCGCCTTTCGAGCGCCGCGTCCTTTTCGATGTACTTGCGGTACTCGTCAAGGGTGGTAGCGCCGATGCAGTGCAGCTCGCCGCGCGCCAGCATGGGCTTCAAGAGGTTTCCTGCGTCCATGCTGCCCTCGGTCTTGCCCGCGCCGACGATGGTATGCAGCTCGTCGATAAACAGAATTATCTGTCCGTCGGACTGCTTTATCTCCTCGAGCACCGCCTTCAGGCGCTCCTCGAACTCGCCGCGGTACTTCGCGCCCGCTATCAGAGCGCCCATATCCAGCGAGAAAATCGTCTTGTTTTTAAGCCCCTCCGGCACGTCGCCGCGGACTATGCGCTGGGCAAGTCCCTCGGCTATTGCGGTTTTGCCGACGCCGGGCTCGCCGATGAGCACGGGGTTATTTTTCGTCTTGCGCGAGAGTATGCGCACGACGTTCCTTATCTCGGTATCGCGGCCTATAACCGGGTCGAGCTTATTGCTGCGCGCACGCTCGACAAGGTCGGTGCCGTATTTGCTGAGGGCATCGTAGCCGTTTTCGGGGTTGTCGCCCGTCACGGGGCCCTTTTTGACCTTTGAAAGCTCCTCGGTGAATTTGGCCTTCGTTATGCCGTGATCGTCAAAAATGCGCTTTATCGCACTCGTGGGCGAGGCGAAAATGCCTATCATGACGTGCTCTACGGACAGGTACTCGTCGCCGAGGCTCTTTGCGGATTTCTCGGCCGCGTTCATGACGTGCTCTGACTCGCGCGACAGATAGATATCATAGTCGCCGGTTACCTTGGGCATGGCGTCTATCGCCGTGTCGAGCTCCGAGAGCAGGCCGTTGCAGTCAACTCCCATTTTGCCCAGCAGCGACGGGATAAGTCCGCCGTCCTGATCGACAAGAGCATACAGCAGGTGCTCGGGGCTTATATACTGGTTGTTGTTTTCCATCGCCATTGATTTGGCTGTCTGGAGCATTTCAAGTGTCTTTTGGGTGAAATTCTGTGCGTTCATAAAAACACCTTCTTTTCATTCGGATCAGAAATTCATATCAAAATATCCGCTCTTCTGAGCTGGGAGAACACGCAGGCTTCAATATCGCGGGCATCGAGCCGTCCGTTCAGATAACCCTTCATCATGGTATCGAACAGCTTTATATACTCCGATATCACCCTTGCCAGCTCATCGGAGGAGCAGTCCCTGCTCGGGATGCATATCGAGCGTATAAACTTTCCCTCGTACAGGGCGTATCGCGGCGGCTCGGTCTCCATAAGCGGGCGCAGGTGCGCGTCCTCTATGCGCTTCCATATGCGGAAGAACTCCGTCATCGAGCGTATCAGTGCCGTTGACTGCGTGCGGAAAATGACCGTCAGCTCGCCGAGACAGTCGCTGTCGCCGCGGTACAGCTCCACCTCGTATTTGACCGTCGGACGGTACTTGTACTCAAGCGAGGACTTCAGTGACATCGTCAGCGCATTCGGCGAAACAAATGGCACGAGCTCGCGCGACGGCGTGAGCAGCTGCTCAATGGCCGAGAAAACATCGCTTATTCTCCGCTCCGGCGTCACGAGGTTCACATGTTCTGCGAGTATCTGATTTATGAGATTTGAGCGGTTCGTTCCGAGCCTGTGGGCAAGTCTGTCCACCTCGGCGACCACCTCGTCGGAAAGCATCAGGCTGTAAAGCGTCTTTTTCATGGCTCTTCTCTCTTTCATGGCTAAGGGGGTCAGCTTGGGCTGACCCTGATATTTTTCACTTCATGAGTTTAATATACTCCCAATCCTCTAATTTGTCAAGAGTTTTATATAAATATTTTTACGAATTATATATCGGAGACAGTTTAATGGCAGAGCCTACGCTCTGCCATTTCTGCTTATTTATAAATTTCCGCTTCGACAAACAGCCGTCCCTTGCGGCTCAGGCCGCCGGAGGACGAGATCGTGCCCTTGCCGTGGCCGCGCAGGGATATGACGTCTCCCTCTGCGACGGCGGCATCGTTTTTGAGGCACTCGGAGTAATTGAGGCTCGCCGCGCCCTCGGAGATGAGGGCGGCCGCCGCCGTGCGCGACAGGCCGAACATTCCGGCAAGCACGGCATCAAAGCGCAGGCTCTTCACGGAAAACGAAACGCGCTTTACCTTCCGTTCGGGCGGCGTCAGCTCGTTGAGCTCCGCCTTTTTGAGCTTAACGCCGTATCTTCCGGCCTTGGTGAGCCCGTCGGCAACGTGCCTCTCGACGGACCGCATGACGAATATCACCGCGCTCCCGCCGTCTGTCCAGATATCGCCGAGCCATTCGCGCTTTATGCCGAGGCCGAGTATCGCGCCCATGTAGTCGCGGTGGCCGGGGCTTCCGAAGTGCGCCTCGGCGCTGAGGGCGGATATGTATTCCGACGCGTCGAAGCTGTCCTTATCCATGTAAAACGGCAGGAAAAACGCCGCGCGGCGCTCGCAGCCGGGTGCGCCGCCGGTCAGCAGCATATCGCAGCCGCTCTCCCTCGCCCATTTTTCGAGCACGAACTGCTCGGCAGGGGTCAGAAAGGCCGTATGCGTGATGCCCGCCGTTTTTTCGCAGCGGCGGCTGAGATCCTCGGCACGCCGTATAAGCTCACTGTTTTCCATCGATGTACTCCATGATTTTTTTCATCACTCCGTCAAGCTCGTCGGAAAATTCCTTCACCGACATACGCAGCACGCCCGAGCGCAGGGCCGACAGGCGGATGAGCGAGTCGTTCGTAACGACCTTGACCGAGTAGTTTTTGCCGATATCGTCTGCAAGCTTTTCGATGTACATGTCGGCTGTCTCGTTTTCCTTTGTGTACACCGTGCGTATGCCCTGCGTTTCGCGCTCGCCGGTGTTTCCGGCGACGCGGTAGCCGTCGAATACGAGCACGAGCTCGCAGTCGCGCATGGCTCTGTAGCTGCGCAGGGTGTCGGACAGGCGCTCGCGCGCAAGCGACAGCGAGGCCGCGGCAAGCTCCTTGTACTCCGGCGTTCCGAAAATAAAGTTGTAGCCGTCAACTATGACGTACTCGCGCTTTGACGGTGCGACCGAAAACTCCGGCGTTTCCTGCGTCTGCGCCTTCGTGTACATCCTGCGCCTCACGGGGCCGAACTCGCGCTCCATAATGGCCTCGAGCTCCTTGTCGTCGATGGAAAAATACCGCGGGCGCTGAACCGCCTCGGGCGGCTTTCCGCCGAGTCCTGGTGCGATATGCGCAAAGCGTTCGACCTCGTTCCATTTTACGGCCGTGCCGGCTCCGTGCGAGCAGAAAACGGAGTCTGCCGTGTTGTCGGCATCGGCCTCGGGGTCGTAGCCTGCGGCCTGTATGACCTGCTTTGCGTTGTGGCAGGGGTAATAGCCCGCCGGGCGGGTGCTGAGCCTGCCCGTGCCGGAGGTGTAGGAAGCGAGGATCTCGGCATAGCCGTTCATCTCGGACACCGGAGCCACGCCCTTTATGACGCCGCTGCCCTCGGTGTCGAAGCTGCCGCTCATGGCGCGGACATCGGAGATGGCTCTGCCTATCTGCTCGGGCGGCACCTCGAGGCGGAACGCACAGCAGGGCTCGAGCAGTACGCTCTCGGCCTTCATGAGTGCCTGGCGCACGGCGCGGTACACCGCCTCGCGGAAGTCGCCGCCCTCGGTGTGCTTTACGTGCGCCCTGCCCGCGATCAGGCTTATCTTAACGTCCGTCAGCGGTGAGCCGGTGAGAACGCCAAGATGCGTTTTTTCGGCGAGATTCGTCATGATAAGGCTCTGCCAGTTGCGGTCGAGCTCATCCGTGGGGCAGCGGCTTTCAAAGCTCAGCCCCGAGCCGCGCTCTGCCGGCTCTATGAGAAGGTGTACCTCGGCATAGTGGCGCAGCGGCTCGAAATGCCCGACGCCGTACACGGGAGCCGCCACCGTCTCCTTGTAGGCGATGCCGCCGGAGGTGATCGTCACATCGAGGTCGAACCGCTCGCGTATGAGCTCAGTGAGGACCTCGGTCTGCACTCTGCCCATTATGTGCACGCTTATCTCGCGCAGGCGCTCGTTCCACCCGATATGAAGCTGGGGATCCTCATCCTCGAGCTGCCGCAGCTGCTTATAGGCCGACAGCGCGTCCGCGCCCTCGGGGAGGGCTATGCGGTAGCTCATGACGGCCTCCGTCTCCGGCTGCGCGGCGTCGCTTTCAAAGCCGAGCCCCTGACCCGCGTAGCTGCCGTCAAGTCCCTGCACGGCGACGATGCTTCCTGCCGCGGCCTCCTGCACTGTCTCGTAATTTGCGCCGGAGTATACGCGCAGCTCGGTGACGGTCTGTCCGTTTATACTGTCGCGGTTATGCAGGGCGCCGCCCGTTATCTTCATGCAGCTGAGCCTGCGGCCGCGCGCATCGCGCATGATCTTGTACACCCTCGCGCCGAAGGCCTCGGGATAGTCCGGAGCGGGCGCGTATTTTTCGATGAATTCCACGAGCTCCCGCACGCCCTGTAATTTGAGTCCCGAGCCGTACAGCACGGGAAAGAGCTTTCTCTCGGCGATAAGGCGCGAAATATCGCCGTCGGTAATGCTGCCGCCGGAGGCGAATTTCTCGAAAAGCTCCTCGTCGCACATGGCGATGCTCTCGCGTGTATCCTGCGTCTTGTCCGTAAGGTCAAAGCAGTTTTCCGAAAGACGTGCGCGCAGGCCGGTGAGTATGCGCTGCCTGTCGCTTGCCGTGAGGTCCATTTTCGTCGCAAAAATTATCGTCGGGATCTTCCGGCGCTCCAGAAGCCGCCAGAGCGTTTCCGTGTGCGCCTGAACGCCGTCGGAGCCGGATATGACGAGCAGCGAGCAGTCTATGACATCGAGCGTGCGCTCCGTTTCCGCGGTGAGGTCGGCGTGCCCCGGCGTGTCAAGAAGGCACAGCTCCATATTATCGGTACGGAGCTGCGCCTGTTTTGAAAACACTGTTATGCCGCGCTCGCGCTCTATCCTGTGCGTATCGAGCGCCGTGTCGCGGTGGTCGACCCTCCCGAGCTTTCTTATGCTGCCGCAGGTATACAGCAGCGCCTCGGACAGGGTCGTTTTTCCGGCATCGACGTGCGCAAGGATGCCGAGGACCGTCTTTTTCATAGCTCGATGAGCTCGTATTCACGGCTGCCTACGCCTATTTCGGCTGCGGCCTCGACGGTGTGTATGCCGTTGCGCGACTCTATGCGCTCAATGAGATCGCCCTTGCCGGGGTCTTCGCTTGAATAAACGAGGTCGATGCAGGCCTGATCGAGCGCAACGGGGTCGAGGGACGAGAGTATGCCGATATCGCCGAGCTTGGGATCCTCCGCGACGGCGCAGCAGTCGCAGTCAACGGACATGTTTTTCATTATGCTCACGAAGGCCATATTGCCGCCGAAGTGATCGACCACGCTTTTGGCCGCGTCGGCCATGCACTCAAGGAAGCTGTCGTGATCCGAGTCCCAGACGTGCTCGATATCCTTCACTCCGTGGATGTACTTCTTGCCGTAGCTTGAAGCGACGCCGATGGAGATGTTTTTCAGTGCGCCGCCGAAGCCCGCCATGGGGTGTCCCTTGAAGTGCGACAGTACGAGCATCGAGTCGTACTCAGCCAGGTCCCTGCCGACGTAGTTCTGCTCAAGATGCTTTCCGCCATGCACGGGGATGGGCATATCGCCCTCTGCGTCCATTATATCAACATCCGCTATCTCGACCCAGCCGTGAAGCTGCATGGTCTCTCTGTGGCTCTCGGTCGTGTCTCTGCGCCCCTCATAGGCGGTGTTGCATTCGACTATCGTTCCGCCGACGTGATCCACGGCGGGCTTCATGAACCCGGGGCGCAGGAAATTCTGGTTGCCCGGCTCGCCGCTGTGGAGCTTCACGGCGACGTTTCCCTTGAGCTCGTGACCCAGGGCTTCATAGGCCTTTATCACGTTCTCGGGACTTATCTGCTTCATGAAATATACCTTAGACTTTTCCATAATGCCACTCCTTTTATTGTTCTGATCTTGATTATATAACAATATTTCCTCATCTTCAATATTGGCTATTCCAATTTTAAAGGAAATATAATAAAATGGTTCCGGTGATTATATGAAGGCTGTTTTGATCGTTTTGATAATTATCTGCGCCGTGCTGGCGCTTTTTTACGCAGTGGGACTCAGGTTCGTGCGCGTTCTCATCCGGCGGCAGGATAACTTTCCGACTCCGGAGACCGGCGCGGGCTCCTCGGCGCTGCTTGAGCCGACGGGCAAGGCGCTCTGGGCGCACAACATACCGTACTTTGCACCCTTCCGCGAGCTGCCGTTTGAGGAGATAAGCATCGTATCCGGCGACGGGCTCACGCTTCGTGCAGACCTCCTGCGCGGCAGCGGTACCGGCGTCACGGTCATGTTCTTCCACGGCTACAAGTCCGAGCCTGCCTGCGATTTTGCGGCGATGTACGATTTTTACCGCTCCCTCGGGCACGATCTCATTTACGTCCACATGCGCGCCCACGGCAAAAGCGGCGGCGAGTACATCGGCTTCGGTGCACTCGACAGATACGACGTCGTGCGCTGGACGGACAAGGCCGCCGGGCTGTTCCCGGATAACCGGATATATCTGCACGGCATGTCAATGGGCGCGGCAAGCGTATTGCAGAGCATGGACCTTGAGCTAAACGAAAACGTGCGCGGTGTTATCGCCGACTGCGGCTACTCCGAGCTTGGCACTCTCTTCCGCAGCCTTGTCGGCACGCTGTATCACCTGCCGGTGATGTTCGTGGACGTTTTCGAGTATATGAACGTCATAAAGGCGGGCTACGGCTTTGAGGAGGCAAGCTCCGTGCGCAGCGTCAGCGCGGCAAAGGTCCCGCTTGTGTATATCTGCGGCGACAGCGACCGCTATGTGCCAAAGGACATGGCGATGCAGATATATAATGCGTGCAGAAGCCCGAAGCGCCTGCTTCTTGTTCCCGGCGCGGGGCATGCGGCAAGCTACATGTGCGCAAAGGACGAATACGAGGCTCTTGTCAGGGAGCTCATAGGGGGAGAAATAAATGGGTAAGGCGCAAGGCAAGGACAAAAAGGGCATCGGCGCCCTCAACTGGACGCTGCTTCTGGTGATCGGCTTTTCCGCGCAGATAGCGTGGGTCATCGAAAACAACTGGTTTGCAAATTTTCTGTACTCCGACTTCGGTGCACAGCTGGGTATCGTCACGGCGATGACCATATGCTCGGCGACGGCGACAACCTTCTCGGCCCTGTTTTTCGGAACGCTCTCGGACCGCATCGGCTCGCGCAGAAAGCTCATCGCATGGGGCTCGGTGCTCTGGGGCATATTCACGATCGCCTTCGGCCTGACGCACTATCTGCGCGACAGCATTTACAATAACGTCATGCTCGTCGGAGTCACAATCGTCGCTGCCGACACGATCATGAGCTTTTTCGGCTCCATGGCAAACGACGCGGGCTACAACGCCTGGTACACCGACATGATGGACGACTCAAACTCCGGCCAGCTCGGCGCCGTCGCGGCGACGCTGCCCGTTATCGGAACGCTCGTTGGCACCCTCGTCGGCGGCGTGTTCGTTAACGGTCTTGCGACCGAGGCAAACCCGCAGCTTGGCTATATAATCTTCTTTTCCGCCGCTGGCGGCCTCACCATTCTCGTGGGCATAGCCTCGTTTTTCCTGCTCAGGGACTCGCCCGGGCTCCGGCCCGTCAGGGACGGCGGCTTCTGGCACCAGTTCGGCTCGGTCTTTGATTTCCGCCGCTTCGTGTCAAACCGCGAGCTTGCGCTCGTGTTCCTTACGCTGTGCGTATTTTTTATCGGCTACAACTGCTATTTTATCCACATCATGAACTGGATGAACTACACCCTCGGCTTTAACGACCCCAGCCTCATACTCGGCATACCGCTGCTGATCGCGGTAGCGGTATCCGTGCCGTTTATAAAGGTCATCAACAACAGGAAGGTGCCCGCCGTCGCCGCCTTTGCAACGGTCCTGAGCATCCTCGGCTGCCTGTTCGTGTATTTTGTCGTCGGCAATATGCAGGGCAGCTTCGACACGGAAAACGCCCTGAACCTTGCGGCAAACTGGCCCTGCTTTACCGGCATAATCCTCGTCGGCGTCGGCTACGTCGTTTTCATGCAGTCGATGACAGTGTGGATGAAGCGTCTCTACCCCGAGGAGCACCGCGGCCAGTTCGAGGGCATAAGGATAATGTTCTTCGTGTTCTTCCCGATGATCGCAGGTCCGCTGCTGGCAGACCCCATCTGCCGCGCCTTCGGCGAGAAAGTGTATCAGGTCGTGGAAAACGGAAATCTCATTTTCGTCACGGCCGCGCAGGCGGGCGAAATGGGCTATGATATATCGCAGATCGCCGAGGGCTATCTGCCGGTAAACGAGCTGTTCATTGCAGCCGCCATAGTTACCGCGCTGGCGCTCATACCCATGAGCGCGGCGGCAAAGCTGTACAAGGAAAGGAACAAATAAAATGGCTGAAAAACGTTTTGAAAAAACCTATGCTCAGGGCTCGCTCGATGTCATGGAGATATGGGTCGATAAGGAGACCGGCGTAAATTATCTCTTCCACTATTCCGGCGCTGCCAGCGGCCTGACTCCACTGCTCGACCGCGAGGGCAAGCCGATAATAAGCACGGTGATCCATTAAAAAAGCGGAGGCATTATGCCTCCGCTGAGACTGTCAAAAAACTATGCTGCTGCGTGAATATATCCGCGCAGCGGGGGAGTTTGAGGGGGCAAGGCCCGCCTCAAGTTGGATAAACCGCCGTCGAAATCCTTGAAATTTCAAGGATTTCGGTAATAGCATTTTGAACGTTTTCAAAATGCTCGGCGGAAAAGCGCAGTCAAAAAAGTCCCTCAAGGGTCTTTTTTGACAAGCTGAAGAGAGGCAAAGCGCCTCTCTTTTATTTCAGCTTTTTCTCAAGCAGGACCAAATTCACGTCCGGGATGCCGTTGAATATGCAGGGCACGATATCGGCCTCGCGGTAGCCGAGCTTTGAGTACATGGCTCTTGCAGCGGCGTTTATTGCATTGGTGTCGATCCTGAGCACCGAGCAGCGGCGCGACAGGGCATATTTTTCGTAAAACGCGACGAATCTTCTGCCTATGCCCCGACCGGCATACCGTGGGTCTACTGCGAGCGTATGCAGAACGCAGACCTCGGGCTCCGAGGCCTCGAAGCTCCACGGAGCGTCCTCGTACACGTCCACCTGCGTTTTGTTGATTATTGCAGCGGCCTTGATGCGGCCGTTTTCCTCGAGCACGAACATATCGCGGCGGCGCAGCGCCTCCTCGGCAGTTTCGCGCACGGGATACACCCCGCTTATCCAGCCCACAGTCATTCTGCCGCTCTCCTCGGCGGCGTGGATGTTTTCATATATCTGCGCTATTGCGTCAATGTCACCGGGTCTTGCTTCTCTTATCACTGCTTATCTTTCTCTCCTATTATTTTATAGAGTATCTGCGCGACGCCGTGCTCGTCGTTTGCTGCGCACACGAGGTCGGCAGCCGCTATACAGGCGGCGCTCGCATTTTTTACGGCTGCGCCCAGTCCCGCAAAGGCCAGCATATCCGCGTCGTTATCTCCGTTTCCGAAGGCGGCGACGGCGCTTGCCGGAATGTCGAGAATTCCGCACAGCCGCCGCAGCGACGCGCCCTTTCCCGCTTCCGCGCCGCATATCTCGACAAGCCTCGGCGAGGAGCTCGTTATGTAGGCGTCCGGGAGCTCCCGCGCCCTTTCGCGCAGCTCCGCTCTGTGCCCGAGGCTTCTGCACAGGACGTCAACGCTGTCGAGCCGCGCGGCGTTATCGCGCATAAACTCCGCCATATCATCCACCGGCAGGCGCGTAGTTTTGACGTATTCCACATAGGCCTCCGAGCAGCCGTAGCGCAGAGGGTCCGCCATATACCGCGCATCGCAGTAGGCCTGTCCGCCGATAAAGCACTCCAGAAGCTCGGTGCCGAACAGCTCGAGCAGCCTGTACACGGTGTTTTCCCGCAGGGTAAGGCTCACGATGCGCTCACCGCCCGGGACGCGCGCGACGGCGGCTCCGTTTGACGTGATGGCGTAGCGTATGCCGGGTATGCTCACGACGCCCTGCGGCAGCGAGTTGAAGGCTCTGCCGGAGGCTATGGCGACCTCGAGTCCTGCCGCTATCGCCGCTTCTATCGCGGCCTTCGTCTCACCGGCAAGGCTCCCGTCCGAGCGCAGGGTCGTGTCGTCAAGATCGAGGGCTATGAGCCGTATATCCTTAAACTCCGCCATCAGTACACTATCCTCACGCGGCGCGGCAGCATCTCGAGCGCGTGGCGGCTGCCGCCGACGCACTTTTCTCCGTCGAGCGCCCAAGCGAGCTTTTTCATGCATTCGACCTCCACCTTGTCGGTGCGGCAGAAGGATATGAGCTCGTTGTTGAGGTTCTGCTCACGCAGAGCGGCGATGGTGGACTGAAGCTCCGCCGGGGAATCGGGGCGGCGTATGAGCAGCACCTCGAACAGGCCGTCATCGGAAACGACCTTCTGACCGAAGAAATCGAGCGCTCCTGCCAGTGCGCTTGACGAGGCGACCACGCCAAAGATATATTCGCCCTCTCTTGTCTGCCCGTTTATCGTGATGCGCAGGTGCTCGCTCTGGAGCTTTGCCAGATCCTTTATGCCGTCGAGGACATAGGCGTAAAAGCCGAGCTTGTTCTTGAGCCGCTGCGGCGTCGTATACGGCAGCCATGTGAATGCTCCGAAGTCGGCGGCGTTTATGAAAAACTTGTCGCCGAGCCTGCCGACGTCGGTGCGGTGTTCCGTGCCGGAGATTATTTTTTTCGCGGTCTTTACCGTGTCGCAGCTGATGCCGTGGAAATCGGCAAAATCGTTGGTGCTTCCGGAGGGCAGATAGCCGATGGGGATATCAAGCCCGGCTTCTATCATGCCGGAAACGGTCTCGTTGAGCGTACCGTCGCCGCCGGAGCAGCAGATCATATCGAAGCCCCGTCCGTAGGCCTTGACGTACTCGGCCGCGTCGCCGCGGGCGCGCGTCGGATAAAAGCTCACACGATAACCCGCGTCCATGAATATGCCCGTGACCTCGGCGAGACTGCGCATGATCGCGCCCTTTCCGGCGACGGGGTTTATTATGAGCATCATGTTCTTTTCCGCACCCGGCATACTGCGCACCGGCAGCTTTTCGGGCTCGGCCTTGCTGTCCGAGCGCTCGGCGTCAAAGCGGCGGTACTCCTCGCACACGGTATCGTATATCGTCTTTGCCGCCTCGAAGGGGAAGTCGGCCTCCCTGCGGCGCACCATCTCGGTGGGATCGACCGCGCCGCTCAGGCAGGTCTCGACAAGATGCGCCATGCCAGAGGCCGTTTCCGCCTCAAGAGCGTAGGCATTGCCGGTCATGAACTCGATATTGCGGCTCTCGCAGCCGGGCACGGCGTCGATATACAGTATCGGCAGGCGCTTCATGACGGCCTCGGTGGTGCTCAGGCCGCCGGCCTTTGTGATGATGAGGTCGGCCGCGTCCATGTACAGGCTCATTTTATCGGTGAAGCCGCAGATCTTTATGCGTATATCGTCGGAGGTGAAGAACTCCAGCTCCTTTTCGAGCTGATGATTGCTGCCGCAGATTATGACCAGGCTGTCGTTATCGCCGAGCAGCTCGCCTATGCGCAGCGCCATGCCGCGGATGGGGCCGCAGCCCATGCTGCCGCAGCACATAAGCAGCATTTTGCCCTCCTCGCTCATGCCGAGCGCACGGCGCGCGGCGGCCTTATCGCTCTTTTGGCAGAACTCCTCGCGCACCGGGATGCCGGAGGCGACTATCCTGCCCGAGGGTATGCCCTGGGAGGCAAATTCCTCGCGCAGCTTCTCGTGCGGGATGAAATACCTGTCTGCAGCTATCTCGGAAACGCCGGGGCTGCATGTGTAGTCGGTGGCGACGAAAAAGCTCGGTATGTTTATCTCGCGGTTTATGCGCAGCTCCGTCATCATCATCGCTGCAAAAACATGCACGCTTATGACGGCGTCATAGCTGCCGGAAAACAGCACCCGGCACAGCTCGTCGGCACCCTTTGCGTTCTGCTCGTACATGCGGTTCTGCGGCGTCATCTCGCTTATGCGGTAGCCCATGCCGTAGAGCTTGGGCGTATATTTATACGCAAGCACATGGCCGCGGCTTATGAGCTCGGCGCGTGCCTTGGGCAGGAAGTCAAGAGCGTTTACGATATCGCACCCGCAGCCCTGCTTTTCAAAATACTCGCATATGGCGGAGGCTGCGCTGTTGTGTCCGCCGCCGGTGCTGCATGTCAATATGAGTACCTTCACTGTTTTGCTGCCCTCCTCTGTCTGCGCTGCTCAAGCAGCACAAGTCTCGGTCTGTTGTATCTCTGTATGATTATAAACGGGACATTGCCCAAAATATTGTACACAAGCCAGAAAACCGCGGCCAGGGCTCCGCGCCAGAACAGGAATATACCCGCCGACAGCACGATCAGCCACCAGTGCACGCACTCGGCAACGCAGGTCTCGGCAATCAGGGCGCCGCAACCGTCTTCGCGGCTGCTTCCCGTGAGCTTCTTTTTCAGCATATCCGGCATGATGCGGCTCATGTCCGGCATGAGGTCTTTCCAGCGCTTTATGCCGAGCTTTTCGTATACCCTGCCGCCGTTTTCCCACGCGGCCGCGCGGTAGGGGAATTTTTCGGCCGAAAAGTGCGCTCTCGGCAGCGCCTGTCCGGCAAAGTGCGAAAGTATGCCCAAAACCGCTATGTAAATGACGGCATATAATAGCTTCATATTTTCCCTCCGTTCAAACAACATTATATTTTATAGGCAATTTCGGCTTCCGTCAAGCAGCCGGCAATATACAGCGCGGCTAAAATGTCGGACAGACCGCCGAAATTTCAAGAAAATTTACACTTTATTAATTACTCCGCCGCCTCATGACCGTATAATACCGTGGGTCCTTTCGGGGATACTCTGTTCACGGGGGCAAACACAATGAACGATACATATGATGTTGCTGTAATCGGATGCGGCACGGCCGGCATTTTCGCGGGCTATGAGCTTATAGCCCGCCATCCGGAGCTGAAGATATGCGTGCTCGATCAGGGCGGAGATATATATTCAAGGCACTGCCCCATTGTCGCCGGAAAGGTCAAGGAGTGCATCCATTGCAGCGTATGCGATACGATGTGCGGCTTCGGCGGCGCGGGCGCATTTTCCGACGGCAAGTATAACTTCACGACCCAGTTCGGCGGCTGGCTGACCGATTTCATGGACGACGACGAGGTCATGGGGCTTATCAATTACGTCGATACCGTCAACATGAAGTACGGCGCGACGGACAAGACCTTCTCGACCGATACGCCCGAGGCGAGAACGCTCGAGCGTGAGGCGCTCAAGTATGACCTGCACCTGCTTCAGGCAAAGGTCAAGCATCTCGGCACGGAAAACAATCTGCGCATCCTCCAGAACATGTACGAGGACCTGCGCAAGGTAATAGAATACCGCTTCCGCACGGAGGTATGCTCGATAGACCGCGACGGCGAGGGCTACAGCCTTTCGCTCAGGACAGGCGGCGACATAAAGTGCCGCTACCTCGTAGTGGCGCCCGGCAGAAGCGGCGCGGAGTGGTTCTCCGAGCAGTGCCGCAAGCTCGGCGTGAAGCTGATAAACAATCAGGTGGACATCGGCGTGCGTGTAGAGCTTCCCGCAACGGTGTTCGAGCACATCACCGACGTCGTTTACGAGTCCAAGCTCATCTACCGCACCAAGCAGTACGGCGACAAGGTGCGCACCTTCTGCATGAATCCCTACGGCCATGTCGTTGCGGAAAACGTCGAGGGCATCAACACCGTAAACGGCCACTCGTACTCCGATCCCGCTCTGCGCAGCGAGAACACCAACTTCGCGCTTCTGGTGTCCAACCGCTTCACCGAGCCCTTCGATCAGCCCTACCGCTACGGCAAGCATATCGCCTCGCTGAGCAACATGCTCTCCGGCGGAGTTCTGGTGCAGCGCTTCGGCGATCTCGTCAAGGGCGTGCGCACAAACGAGCACCGTCTTGCACAGTCCTACACCCGTCCGACGCTCACCGCCGCCGTTCCCGGCGACCTGAGCCTCGCTCTGCCCAAGCGCCAGCTTGACGATATCATAGAAATGATCTACGCTCTGGACAAGATCGCTCCGGGCACGGCAAATTACGACACGCTTCTGTACGGCGCGGAGGTCAAGTTCTACTCCTCGCGTCTTGAGCTCTCCGGCGAGCTTGAAACGAAGTTTTCAAACTTCTTCGCCATCGGCGACGGTGCGGGCATCACCCGCGGCCTTGCTCAGGCGGCGGCCTCCGGCGTAAAGGTCGCGCAGGTCATCTCCGAGCGTCTCGGATAACAGGCATATCAAAAACCTCTCCTGTTCACACATGGACGGGAGAGGTTTTTTCGTTTCCGTTTACGATATGGGCCTGAAGCCGGCCGGCTGCTCGCGCTGCTCGCGCTCGAAGTCCTCGGCCTGCTTCATGTACGGCAGCATATGGTCGCGCACGAGCTCGGGCCACATGAGAAAATACCTGCCGAAGGGGTTTACGACGGCGTGACGGCGGTTATCCACGAGCATCTGAAAATAGTCCATTGGCTTTAAGCACACGCAGTCGCACTGATCGCGGAGCTTTCCGAACTCCTCGGGGTCCGTGAATATGGGGATGAACACCTGTCCGTTCACGGTGAGGGTTATGAAATTGAGCGCCGCGGACGACGCGCCGTTTTTCTGCACGGCAAAATACATCGGCGTTTTCGCAAGCTGCTCAAGCAGCATGGAAAGCGACTGCTTATCCTGTCCCTGCGAAAGGCCGTATTTTTCGATGAGCTTTTTTATTCCCATGCGGGATATTTGCTCTACCTGCTGCCGACTGAGTTCTGAGCTTGACATATACTTTACCTCGAATATTTTTTCTTTATGATAGCACACATCGGCCGTCTTGTCCATCGAGTAAAATTTACGCAGAAGCATAGCGCTTGCATTGACAAATCGCGCATTTTTGCTACTATCAAATATGTGCAGGCAAAGAGCAGCCTCGGCTTTTCGCCTGCCGAGCATGCTTGATAAGGAGAATTACATGGACATAAACATCACGGTCAAGGACAAGATCGCCGTCGGGGACGGGACGCTGATAGTCTGCGGCAACAGCGACTACAGCGTTAATTTCGAGCTTGATGCCGAGTGGGATGCCTACGACGAAAAGACCATGCGCATTGGCTACCGCAACGGCAAGTATAAGGAAGTGACTTTCAGCGGAACGAGCTGTGCTCTGCCCGTTATAAAAAAGCGCCCGTGGATCGCCGTCGGTCTGTACGCAGGCCGGCTGCACACCACGACTCCGGCGCTGTTCCGCTGCGCCGAGTGCATAACCGACAGGGACGACGAGCCGCTCGACAAGCCGGACGCTTCGCCGTATAAGACTCTGACGGTCGTGATCGGCGGCAATACGGAAAGCTATGAATACACGGGCACGGCCGATAAGACCATCACGGTCGAGGACGGAAGCGAGGTGAGCTACTGATGGCAAAAAAGCTTTATGAGGAAACGGAAATTCAGGCCGTTGCGGCGGCAATACGCCTGAAAAACGGCGGGAATGCGATGTATAAGCTCTCGCAGATGGCGGATGCGATACAGGCGCTCCGGACCGGCGAATATTTCACGCAGTCGGATATACCCGACTATGTCAAGGCCGCGGTGCTGGAGCTTGCCGGAAAGATAAGGAACGTTCAGACCGACAGCAGCATAACCTTTATCGCCGCTGCCGATGCACATCAGAACGATGCAGATGCTTATGCTGTCGAAGGAAACCTACACGCCTGCATGGCGATGAAGGCCCTCGGCAGCGTTCTGCCGGGCATCGATTTTGCCTGTTTCCTCGGTGACTACACTGTCGGCAGCACCACAACGACTCTTGACGAGGGCAGGCGGCACTTTGCCGAGATAAATGCCGGTCTCGCGGAGGCCTTTGCCGAGCTGCCGCAGTTCCGGACCCCCGGCGAGTGCGACGGTCTGCGAAACTCTATCGAGCAGAACGGCAGCCTCCTGAGCTCGGCGGAGATATACTCCTACATCGGGAAATACAATGAGGGCGCGACCTACGGCGACACCGCCGAGGGCTACTGCTACCGCGACTTCGAGGATAAAAAGCTGCGCGTCATATGCCTGAACACCTCGGAGGCCGGTCAGAACAGGGATAACCTCTCCGACGCACAGCTTCTGTGGTTTATACGCAGGCTCAGGGAGGCCGGTACGAAAAGCGGCTGGGGTGTCGTTATCCTTTCGCATTATCCGCTCGATTTCACCGACGCGGCGACCTCTGCGTCGGCAAATCTCGCCGGCACGATAATCGGAAAGTATCTGAGCGGCGGCGTTGCGAGCGCTGCCGGTATGCTGGTATCGTTCAAGAACGCAAACAGGGCGAAGATATACGCGGCGTTCCACGGACATACGCACAACTTCAAGGTCGCAAAGCTGAACGACGTTCAGGACAGCGGCAATACGGAGCTTGCCGTTCTGCGCGTCGCGGTGCCGAACATGTACTACTACCGCAGCAACGAGTTCGGCCAGAACGACGGCACGGACTCGAACGGCATCGAGTACGGCGAGGATACGACCTACACCAAGACACACGGCACGGCTTCCGACACGGCCTTCGTCGTGAACGTCATCAATCCGTCGGAGGGCAAGATATACTCCTTCTGCTACGGCGCGGGCTGCGACCGCGAGATAACCATTCCGACATAAGCAAAGATCCCGCGGTTTCCTGCCTCAGGCGGCATAAACCGTGGGATCCGTTTTTATTCATTCAGCTCGCCTCCGGCGGCGAGGACGGCCTCGCGCGCGAGAACGAGCGTGGGGTCAACGTGCGGATAGTCGAGAGAATACATGCCGAAGGCCGGAGGCAGCTCCGTGCAGCCAAGTATCAGCGTCTGTGCACCGCGCGACAGAAGCTCCTCCGCGGCTTTTTTAAAGCCCGCCGTATCGAAATCGCGGCGGCCGGCCTTCACGCCGTCGTATATAAGGCTCATGACCGCCCTCTGCGACTCGGGCGATGGCGTTATTAGCTCGATGCCGCTGCCCTCGAAGCCCTGAGCATAGATGCCCGTGCGCACCGTACCGTCGGTGGCGAGAAGTCCGGCGCGGCTTACGCCCCGCCGCTCAAGCTCACGCGCGGTGAGCCGTATCATGTGCAGAACGGGGATATCCACCGCCGCGCAGACATTATCGTAAAAGCCGTGAGCCGTGTTGCACGGCATGACAAGAAGCTCCGCCCCGGCCTTTTCGAGCCTGCGCGCGCTGAGCGTGAGCTGCTCCGTGGGGTCTGCGCCGCCGTGCAGCAGCGCCGCCGTGCGGTCGGGAATATCGGTATTGCAGTCAATTATGACGTGCAGATGCTCCTGATCGCAGCCGGCTCCGGTGGAGCTTATTATTTTTTCGAACAGGTCCGCCGTCGCTGCCGGACCCATACCGCCGATGATGCCGACGATCTTTTTTGCCATAAAAAACACACCCGCTTATTTCTGATAATCAGGAAAGCCCTGAGGTCTCATCGACTTCAGGGCTTTTACCTGGAGCTGCTGGGCAGATTCGAACTGCCGGCCTCATCCTTGCCAAGGAAACGAAAATGTAGGAATATCAGTGAAAAATTGAAGCCATGTAGTCTGTGTGTGGTGCTCAATATAACTGTCGAGCTTATCTCTGTTGAGGATTTTTCGGCTCTCTTTTATGTGGTTATACACCTCGCGTGTGGTGCTCACGGAGGCGTGGCCGACGATAACCTGGGTGTCCTGCTCATCGAGTTCACGCAAAAAGCGTATAGGAACGGTTTTAAATCGCCTCAAAAAAGCGCGAAACGTTTTTATTTATTCCAGTGTTCCGATACCGGGCACCTGCAAAAAGCGTATAGGTACAGCGTCAATGCGCCTCCAAAAAATGTGTTGTGGAGAGGAAGACGGCGAGGCTTGTGACCTTGCCGTGCTCGAAGCCGAGCTCGATGGCGATGCGGCCCTTTTCTGCGCGGCAGGAATTGAAGCCGCCGTTTACCATTTTGTACTTGGAGTTGAGCAGCTCGGTCTTGGCGCCGAGCTCGTCGTCGCCGACGCGGATGCCGAGGACGGAGTAATATTTTTCGGACGAGGAAAAGCCGATCACGCCGTAGCTGCCGATGCCGGTATCGGGGTGTCTGCCGAGGTAATAGCGCGTGCCCGTATCGGTCTGTACGATACCCTCGCCGCGCTCGTCGCTGAACCACTCGTAGCCGTCCTCGTCATACTGCTTTGCATCGTCGGCGCTGCGGACAAAGCTTATGGAGCTTCCCAGCCGCCAGTCCATGAGCGAGCGCGTGTTGAACTGGGCAAGCTCTATCGTCCCGAACCACGAAAATACGAGGATCAGCACTATCGCAAGCACCGCCGCCGCTGTTATCGAAATCCGCAGGGTCTTTTTCGGTATTTTTTTAAAAAACAGCATAAGATGCTCCTTTGTTTTTTCTCATTCCCATCGAAAATATCATAACATTTAATATAAAAAAGTCAATAAGGGACGCCTGGCTGAAAAATTAACATTCTGTTAAGGTCAGAATTGTCAATAATGCACTAAAAGTTCTGCGGTTTTTGTGTTAAAACGTCAAATGTTAAGGCGTGCCATAATTCACACTTCAAGCGCATGAGAGCTTGTGCTATAATGATTTTGTCGGAATTCCCGAAAAAATTTATCAGGAGGAGTCACATGAAAAACACGAAAAAGCTTCTTTCTCTGCTGCTGGTGCTTGCCATGGTGTTCACCCTGGCAGTTCCCGTATTCGCAGAGGGGGAAACCGCCGAAATGGCGGGCAAGACCGTTATTCTGCACTCTAACGACGTTCACGGTGCGATAAGCGGCTATGCAAACATGAAGGCCATCGCTGACGACTATGAAAAGCAGGGCGCCAAGGTCATAGTTGCCGACGCAGGCGACTACAGTCAGGGCAAGGTCGAGGTCAGCTCGAACAAAGGCCTGAATGCGGTCAAGATGATGAACGCAGCCGGCTATGACATCGCCACCATCGGCAACCATGAGTTTGACTACGGCTACGAGCAGCTCGTTGCAAACCTCAAGGAAGCGACGTTCGATACCGTCTGCTGCAACGTCCTCGGCGAGGACGGCAAGCCCGTTTTTGAGGGCAGCAAGGTCATCACCGTCGGCGACCTGAAGATCGGCTTCATCGGCGTAAACACCCCCGAGAGCCAGACCAAGGCGAACCCCGCACTCATCAAGGGTCTGACCTGGCTTGCAGGCGACAAGATGGTCGCGGCAGTCCAGGAAGAGGCTGACAAGCTCAAGGACACTGCCGATGTTATCGTGGTCCTCGCACACCTCGGCGTTGACGCAGAAAGCGCTCCCAACCGCTCGATCGATCTTTGGGCGGGCCTCAAGGGCGTTGACTTCATCATCGACGGCCACTCCCACACCGTTATGGATAAGGGCGAGGGCGGCGAGCCCATCCAGTCCACCGGCACGGCATTTGCATACATCGGCGTTATCGTAATTGACAACGCAAGCAAGAAGATCGAGCGCAACGCTCTCATCCCCGTGACCGCAGAATCCGCAGCGGACGAGACCGTCGCAGCGGCGGCCAAGGCCATCAGCGACGAGATCGAAAAGGAATACGGCGAGGTCTTCGCAAAGAGCGAGGTAGACCTCAACGGCGACAAGGGCTTCAACTCCAAGACCGGCCTCTACGGCAACCGTGACGGCGAGACCAACCTCGGCGACCTCATCACCGACTCCATGGTATGGTCTGTCAAGAAGACCGGCGGCGTTACCGTTGACGCAAAGCACATCGTCGCAGTCACCAACGGCGGCGGCATCCGCGCAGCCATCGCCGCAGGCGACGTCACCAAGAAGGACGTCAACACCGTTCTGCCCTTCGGCAACACCATTGCCGTCGTTTACGTCAAGGGCGCAGAGCTGCTCGAGGCACTCGAGGCTTCGACCTACTGCTCGCCGTACAGCACCGTCGGCGGCTTCCCGCAGGTATCCGGCATCAACTACACCATAGATACCACCAAGGCTTATGACGCAAACGCGGAAACCTATCCCGGCTCGACCTACTACGGTCCCAAGACCATCAACCGCATCACCATAAACAGCATTAACGGCGAAGCCTTCGACAAGGACGCGACCTACGCCGTTGTGACCAACAACTTCACTGCCGCAGGCGGCGACACCTACTATGCCTTCGCCTCCGCAAGCGGCCAGATCGACACCGGCATCCCCCTCGACGAGGCGCTGATGGACTACATCACCACCGAGCTCAAGGGCGTCATCGGCAAGGAATATGCTTCTCCCAGAGGCAGCATAAATTATGTCTTTGCCTCCGACGTTGAGCCCGGCGCGTACTACAACGCTATCCTGTGGGCATACTCGAAGGGCATCACCGCCGGTACGACCGATACGACCTTCGGCCCGAGCGACGCCTGCACCCGTGCACAGATCGTGACCATGCTCTGGCGCGCGGCCGGCAGCCCCGAGCCCACCATAAAGACCACGTCCTTCACCGACGTGAAGGCAGGCAGCTACTATGAGAAGGCCGTCCTGTGGGCAGTCGAAAAGGGCATCACCGCCGGTACGACCAAGACCACCTTCAGCCCGAACGACGCCTGCACCCGCGCTCAGATCGTGACCATGCTCTGGCGTGAAAAGGGCTCGGAAGAGATCAGCACATGGTGCGACTTCTCGGATGTTCCGCAGTTTGACTGCTACTACACGATGTCCGTATGCTGGGCAGTCGAAAAGGGCATCACCAGCGGCACGACCGCGACCACCTTCAGCCCCAACGCTACCTGCACCCGCGCTCAGGCAGCAACCTTCCTCTTCAGGGCCCAGTAAGCTCTGCAACGCAGTGGCACCGGATATAACCAAAGCTCCCGAAGCGATCGCTTCGGGAGCTTTTTCGCGTGGATGGAAAACACTCCGACGGCGGTGAAGCAGATATCAATCCTGACTTTCGGGTAAACCTCAATGCGCCGAATCCGTGTGTTTTCTATACTTTGAAGACCTCATCGACGCCGGCCGCAGCATATTCAAAAACCCTGCCTTTGAAGGTCGCATGTCCACTATCGCCTGCGTGGGTGATGCTGCCTGCAGGGTCGTTCTCGGCTGTAAGCGGCAGAAAAATTCGAAAAGGCATGGTATAATGTTTTTAAATCGGAATTTGCGGAGGAAGTCGTAAAATGGAGATCCATCGAATTACACAATCAAATGACACCTTGTACCAGATGGCCATTGACCTTTACGGAATCAGTTTTCCGGCCCACGAACAGCGTGAAAAACTTTCACAGCTTCACATTTTACGGCAGGGTGCCTACCACGTTGAAATAATCATACCGAGTTTGATACAAAGCCGAGGAATAATTAAAAATGAGTTCTTCTATTTCATTAGTTACAATAACCTTCACAGAGTTGTATTCCAGGCCCTGTGCTTTATGAACGGAAATTGCGTAAGCCACCTGGAAGGGGACGACTTCATCGCTCCGTTTTTCACGTGCATCATTGTCCACATAGTGATTTACAGAAAAACGAATCATCGAGTGCTCCGGCACTTAACAATCGAGCAACTCAAAACCGGCGGCCATTTGTCGCGGAGCTTTTCAAGTGCGTAGTCGAAAAAACGCTGCGGGGAGCATTTTTCCTCTTTTACACGGGGCGAAAGGTCTTGACCTTTTTATATATGTATGGTATATTAATGATTACCTGTCGGACGAGAGGTCTTTTTTCGTGCGCGTAATTATGCGCGGACAGGGATCCGGTTCCCATACAGGGAGGCAAATATCCGCACCGTAACGCGGATAAATAAAATAGGAGGTGCCGAAAAGTATGGCTGACAACAGAGTCAAGATCACACTGAGATGTGACGAGTGCAAGCAGAGGAATTACAACACTGTCAAGAACAAGAAGAATACTTCCGAGAAGCTTGAGAGAAGCAAGTATTGCCCCTTCTGCAGAAAGCACACCAAGCACGTTGAAACCAAGTAACTTTCTGAAAGGATGAGTGTAAAAATGGCTGAAGAGAAGAAAAAAGCCGCTCCTGTCAAGAACACCAACGCCGTCAAGAAAGAAGAGAAAAAACTTGGTTTTTTCCAGCGCATCGGGAAATGGTTCCGCGAGCTTAAAAGCGAGCTGAAGAAGGTCGTATGGCCCACTCCGAAGCAGCTTGCGACCAACACCGGCGTTGCGCTTTTCGTTATGGCGCTTGCCGCCGTCGTCCTTTGGGGATTTGACGAGCTGGCGGGTCTGGTCGTTAACGTCATCTTCGAGCTTGCAGGTTAGTGACCATGGCAGAGGACGCAAAGTGGTATGTGATCCATACCTATTCCAGTTATGAAAACGCAGTTGCGGCAGCGATCATGAAGGCTGCCGAAAACCGCAGGATGCAGGATCTGATCCAGGAGGTCAAGATACCCTTGGAGACCGTCACCGAGATCACCGACGGCGTCGAAAAGACTGTCGAGCGCAAGGTGTTCCCCGGCTACGTTCTGTGCAAGATGGTGCTGACCGATGACAGCTGGCATCTTATCCACAATGTCCGCGGTGCAACCGGCTTCGTAGGCGCAGGCGGCAAGGCCGTTCCGCTCACGGAGCAGGAGATATATGATCTCGGCATCGAACGCCACGAGATCGTCACGGGCTATCAGGTCGGCGACACCGTTAAGGTCACCGACGGTCCTCTTGTCGGCTTCCTCGGCACCGTTGAGGAGCTTGAGCCCGAGAAGGACAGAGTCCGCGTCGTCGTCTCTATGTTCGGCAGAGAGACCTCCGTTGACCTTGAGCTTGATCAGGTCGAGGAAATCAAAGAATAATAAGAAAGAGGTGCTGAATAATGGCACAGAAAATAGTTGGATATGTCAGATTCCAGGTTCCCGCAGGAAAGGCGACTCCGGCTCCCCCTGTAGGCCCTGCACTTGGTCAGTACGGCGTAAATATCGGCCAGTTCACCAAGGATTTTAACGAGCGCACCAAGGGCGACATGGGCATGATGATCCCTGTCGTCATCACCGTTTACTCCGACCGCAGCTTCACCTTTATCACCAAGACTCCCCCCGCGGCACTGCTGATAAAGAAGGCCTGCGGCATCGAGACCGCTTCCGGCGTTCCCCAGAGGGACAAGGTCGCTACCATCAGCAAGGAAGATCTCCGCAAGATCGCAGAGCAGAAGATGCCTGACCTCAACTGCACCGACATCGAGTCGGCCATGAGCATGATCGCAGGCACCTGCCGTTCCATGGGCGTCCTCGTCGGCGACTGAGGAAAGGCATAAGTGGGAGGATTTATTCCGACTCAACCACATTATTAGGAGGAAACGAAATTGTTTAGAGGTAAAAATTATAAAGAGAGCGCAAAGCTCATAGATAAGCAGGCCCTCTATGATCCCATGGAGGCATTCGGCCTGGTAATAAAGGCAAGCAAGGCCAAGTTCGACGAGACCGTCGAGCTGCACGTCAAGCTCGGCGTTGACGGCCGTCACGCAGACCAGCAGGTCCGCGGCGCGATCGTTCTTCCCAACGGCACCGGCAAGACCGTCCGCGTCCTCGTTTTCTGCAAGGACGAGCGCAAGGAAGAGGCTCTCGCAGCAGGCGCGGATTACGCCGGCGGCATGGATCTCGTCGAAAAGATCCAGAAGGAGAACTGGTTCGAGTTCGACACCGTTATCGCAAGCCCCGACATGATGGGCACCGTCGGCCGTCTCGGTAAGGTCCTCGGCCCCAAGGGCCTGATGCCCTCTCC
This sequence comes from bacterium, assembly GCA_963613665.1. Lineage (GTDB taxonomy): Bacteria > Bacillota > Clostridia > Oscillospirales > Oscillospiraceae > F23-B02. The sequence continues at coordinate 28,016 of CAVEAL010000024.1, forward strand.
CAAGGCAGGCACCGTCACCCCCAACATCGCCCAGGCTATCAAGGAGTCCAAGGCCGGTAAGGTAGAGTACCGTCTGGATAAGACCAACATCATCCACTGCCCCATCGGCAAGGTATCCTTCGGTGCAGACAAGCTGTATGAGAACTATGCAGCCCTCATCGGCGCCATCATCAAGGCAAAGCCCGCAGCGGCAAAGGGCCAGTACATCAAGTCCTGCGTCACCGCTTCCACCATGGGCCCCGGCGTCAAGATCAACGCTCAGAAGCAGCTGTAATATTGCAATACAGTATAAAATCCCGTCCACAGGACGGGATTTTTTGCAGCATCCCGGTTTTTCGGTGGCGCATTGACGCTGTACCTATACGCTTTTTGCGGGTGCCCGGTATCGAAACGACGGAGGAAACAAAAACGTTTCGCGTTTTTTCGGTGGCGCACGGACGCTGTACCTATACGCTTTTTGCAGGTGCCCGGTATTGAAACAGTGGAATAAACAAAAGCGTTTCGCGCAACAAAAGTGCGCAGTAATGTTAAGCATCTTGTCTTCCTCTGTCACGGTTTTTACCGCAGCTTCCGGTCGGGACGCCGCAAAAACCGTATCGGCACAATGCGGCAGCGCCTCCGAAAAAACCTTCCCCTCGAGGGGAATGACTGAAGAGGTGTAATTAAATCACGGCGCAAGCCGCCTGCATTATGCCTGCATTATGATTAAAGACAGTGCAGATCATAGTCTACACTGTCTTTTTCGGGTTCGATATTAAATTCGGTTCCGTAATGTCGGCTCTGCTTTACCGTCAGTACACGACCGCATCGCCGGCAGTGAAGCCGCCGAGTGAATTTTCCTTTACCTGAATGCAGACGTAGGTGATGCCCTCGTCGGCAGCGGCAGAGAATCTGCGCTTTGCAGCGGGTGCCACCCTCAGCCAGTCGCCGGCGGTAAGGGCTGTCTCCTCGCCGTCGATGATCGCCGTGCCCGTGCCTTCAAGTATGCCGTAAATCTCCTCGTTGAGCTTATGCGAGTGCACGAACGGTACGCACGCGCCTGCCGGGAGCCGGTTGATGCTGATCTCCGCGCCGCTCAGCAGCAGCTTGTCGTGAAGCTCGACGCGCGGTTCGTTTCCGATATTTGTCTTTGTGCAGTTTGTCATTTCTGCGACCTCCTTGATGTGATGTGTTCAGTTTACGGTTTTACACATTCAAAAACAAGTACGCACTTTTTTATAACTGTACACAACAAAAAGAGTGTGCTATTATAGAGCCATATACGGCAAAGCAAAGAGGTGTTTTACATGAAAACAAAGGAAGAGCTGCCCGCCTGCCCCGTGGCGACCGCAGTGGCGCTGATCGGCGGGAAGTGGAAGCTGCTGCTCCTGCGCAATCTGAGGGAACGTCCGTGGCGCTTCAACGAGCTGATGCGCGATCTTGACGGCATATCCCAGAAAGTGCTGATCGACAGTCTGCGCCAGATGGCAGACGACGGCCTTGTGTACCGGCACGATTACCGGCAGATGCCGCCGCGGGTGGAGTATTCGCTCACGCCTCTTGGCAGGGAGCTGCTGCCGGTCATCGACGCGCTTGCCGACTTCGGAGCTTACTACAAACAGATGATTCGGTAGGCGGGCAAGGCATAACGTTTTTGTTTTGCCGGCAACATATACAGGTACAGCCCTAATTCACCGCCGAAAAGGCGGATTCAATGAAATTGAGGTCCATACTGCTGCCGACACTGCGGACAGTGTAAGCGCGGCCATCGTAAATGATCGTGCGGTGCACCGAAAAGTTCCCTTTGAGTTTTCGTAAAGCTCAAAATTTACCGGGTGCGGGCGCCTGCGAAAAACCTGCAAGGAATTGACTTACTCGCCGCCGATGGTATATAATCGTAGCAACACTTGCCGCAGGGCGGCAGATCGGAGTAAAAGAAAATGAACAAACGCAAAATTAACATATTCATCGCGCTCGTGCTGGTGCTCATAGTGATCGCGGCGGCGTCCGCGTGGCTCACCGGCAAGGACATCAAGGACACCCTGCCCGCAGAGAGCGCCCAGCCCACCCCCGCGCTCACGCCGAGCGTTATAACAACGCCGACCCCCGTTCCCGAGGAGAGCGCAAGCCCCTCGGCTTCTCCGAGCGCTTCCCCCGAGCAGAGCGCTTCCCCGAGTGCATCTCCCGCACCGAGTACGTCCCCGACGCCGACAAAGCAGGTAATAAACCGCACGATAAACCAGTCCGGCAGCTTTGAGAGCAATACCGGCACGAAGATGATAATGTACGCAAACTGGACGGCCACCTCGCAGAACAGCGAGACCGTCACCATAAAGATCGACGTTATCCTCAGCACCTACACCTTCTCGGTCGGCGCGCACAGCGGCGTTATCACCGTAGCGGGCGTTGACTATGCCTTCACGAACCCCGCCATAGACTATAAGAGCGAAAAGACCCGCAACAATGCCCTGCTCACGAGCCGCAGCATCGAGGTGACCGTGCCCGCAGGTCAGGCGACCTCCATCCCCGTATCCGTATCGTGGACCTTCAACGGCCGGTACGGCGGCGTTTCGATAGACCAGGTCACCGCCGGCGGCACGATAAACATTCAGGGATGAAGGTGATCGCATGAAGTCCACTCTCCGCAGAACCTGGGCAGAGGTCGATCTTGACACGATACGGCACAATTACGAAGTGCTGCGCGCACACGTCGGCGCAGACGTCAGATTCCTCGGCGTCGTCAAGGCCGACGCATACGGCCACGGAGCCGTCCACGTCGGACGCACGCTTCAGGAGCTGGGCGCTGATTATCTCGCGGTGTCGAGCCTCGACGAGGCAATGGAGCTTCGCGCAAACGGCATCGTCATGCCCATCCTCATTCTCGGCCACACGCCCACCGAGCAGGTGCCGAATCTCATAGCAAACAACATCACACAGACCGTGACCTGCCTTGCCAAGGCGCACGAGTACAACGCCGCGGCAGCCGCGTTCGGCGGGACGCTGCGCGTGCACATGAAGGTAGATACCGGCATGTCGCGCCTCGGCGTGCTCTGCGCCGGGCGGCATTTTGAAACGGGCGTTGACGGCATTGTTGACAGCTGCAATATGCCCAATCTCGAGGTCGAGGGCATCTTTACGCATTTTGCCGTCTCCGACGAGCCCGGTGATGACGATATCGACTACACGAAGCGGCAGTTTGAGCTTTTCAAAGCCACCGTTTCCGCCGTCGAGCAGTGCCTCGGCCGCCGCATAGCCATTCACCACTGCGCGAACACCGGCGCCGTGGCGCGGTACCCGGAGACGTACATGGACATGGTGCGCCCCGGCCTGCTGCTGTACGGCTGCGGCGAGTTCGCCGCGGAGCTCGGACTGCGTCCGGCAATGGCGCTCAAGGCCATGATAAACACGATAAAAACTTACGATGAGGGCACGGACATCAGCTACGGCCGCATGTTCCGCACGAGCGCGAAGACCCGCATCGGCGTTATTCCCTACGGCTACGCCGACGGCTTTTTCCGCTGCCTGTCCAACCGATGCAGCATCATGACCGACTCCGGCCCGGCGCCGCAGCGCGGCAGGATATGCATGGACATGAGCATGATAGACCTCAGTGAGCTGCCCGACGTCGGCGTCGGCGACGAGGTCGAGATCTTCGGCGCGCGCAACCCCGTCGAGACGCTCGCCCGGCTTGCCGGAACGGTACCGTATGAGCTTGTGTGCGCCGTCAGCAAGCGCGTCCCGCGCGTGTACTTCAAAAACGGCGTTGAGATCGACCGCGAGCTCCTTCTGAGATTTTAATTGCGCATTCAGGCTGTACCTGTACGTTGATTGCGGGCGTCCGGCATCGAGACAACGGCATAAGCAAAAACGTTTCGCGCCCTGAGATATTGTGCGATATTGGTGCAAAATTCTGTACGCGCCCCGCAGGGACTGACGCAAAAAACATATGGGCAGGAGCGCCAATGCGCCTGCGAAAAACATGGTGAAGTTATTAGCTAAAATATTTATAAAAAATCCGACGGCGTATACTGACCCGACGGTGCGCAAGGCATACGGCACGCTGTGCAGCGTGCTGGGCATATGCCTGAACGTGCTGCTGTTTGCGGGCAAGTACGCCGCCGGCGTTATCTCGGGCTCGATCGCCGTCATGGCCGACGCGTTCAACAACCTCTCGGATGCGGGCGCATCGGCGATATCGCTGCTGGGCTTCCGGCTCTCCGGCAAGAAGCCGGACCCCGACCACCCCTTCGGCCACGGCAGGATAGAGTACATTTCGGGCCTTGCAGTCGCGGCGCTGATTGTCGTCATGGGCGTCGAGCTGTTCATAAGCTCGGCCGAAAAGATCGCGCATCCCGAGCCGGTCGAGGCAGGGCTGCTGCCGGCGGCGATACTGCTCGTGTCGATCCTCGTCAAGCTCTATATGTTTGCCTATAACCGCGCCGTCGGCAGGAGGATATCCTCCTCGGCGATGGCCGCCACGGGCGCGGACAGTCTGTCCGACGCTATCGCAACGGCGGTCGTGCTGCTGTCGATGGGCGTAAGCTTCGTGTTCGACGTGAATATCGACGGCTGGGCGGGCGCCGCGGTGGCGGTGTTCATCCTGTTCGCCGGCTACGGCGTTGCCAAGGACACGCTCTCGCCGCTGCTCGGCCAGGCTCCCGATCCGGAGCTCGTTGAAAGCATCGAGCACATCGTCATGAGCTCGGACGTCGTACTCGGCATGCACGACCTCGTGATACATGACTACGGCCCGGGACGCAAGATGATCTCTCTGCACGCCGAGGTGGACGGCCGCGGCGACATTTTCGAGATCCACGACAGCATCGACACAATCGAGCGCGGGCTCAAGTCTGCCCTCGGCTGCGATGCGACGATACACATGGACCCCGTCGAAACCGATAACGAACAGGTCAGCGCCGAGCGCGCGGCGCTCGAGGCTGCGCTGTGCGGCGTCGAGGGGCTGCGCGGCATCCATGATTTCCGCGTGGTCATGGGACCGAGCCACACGAACCTCATCTTCGACGTCGTTATGGACACCTCCGTCGGCAAGACTCCGGAGGAGTTCCGGCGCATAATCTGCCGCACCGTTGAGCAGAAGCTCCCCGACCACTTCGCCGTCGTCACCGTCGATACCTCCTTTGTTTTTTGACGGCGCATGCAGTCATCTCCTATACAGTTATGTCTGCGCCCGGTTTCGAAACAGCGGCATAAACAAATACGTTTCGCGCAGCACGAGCGCGCAGTAATGCTTCACGCCTTGTCTTCCCCTTGAGGGAGTGGGCCGCGCAATCGAGCCGGAAGAGTAATATTAAAAAAGACAGTACAGACTAAAATCTGCACTGTCTTTTTCTATAATGCCGCGGCTGACGCAATATGCGTATCCGCAGCAGTCTCATTTTGCCTCCAAAAAACCGCGGATGTAGCCGGCGACCTCGTCGGGGCTGATACCGAGGACATAGGAAAGCTCACCGTGCAGCATGCGCTCGGCTGTCTTGAGATATTGCGCATCGACGTTGTGAAAATGCTTTTTCTGATCCTTGAGCGCCTCGCGGCGGCGGTACAGCATGGCAACGAGCCGCATGAGCTGCTTGCGGTCGCCGTTTTTTACGATCTCGTCGCAGACGGCCTTGCGCTCGCTGTCGCTCACGATCCACTCCAGCGGCTCATTTACGGCCTCGGCGATGAGTGCGTCGGCCTCGGCGCAGCTGAGCACGGGATGGAGCTTGCTCATGAGCTTTTCGTTTGCCGTCGGCACATAAACGGTGCTGCCCGGGTCGTCAAGAGGGGTGAGGACATAGTATTCGCCCTTCGTCTTTCCGAGCTTGAGCATGCTCATCTCCCTTACCATGCAAACTCCCTGAGTTCCGTAAACAACCGTTTGACCAACCGCCAGCATTCGCTACCTCCAAAAAAATTGCGCCGCACCGGGCGGCACTCCAAATTATGACACGCTTCGTTAATACAATATTAATATATCACAAATTTAAACTTCTTGCAAGGCAGAAAAAAATAGTATATAATGTGCATTTGTCAATGAATATTACTAAGATTGGAGTGTCTTTTATGAAACGCACTAAGATCGCTCAGATATTTGCCTCGGCGGAGAGCTTCGGCGGCAAGGAGATAACCGTCTGCGGCTGGGCGCGCACCATCCGCGACATGAAGAATTTCGGCTTTATAGAGCTCAACGACGGCTCGTGCTTCAAGAGCCTTCAGGTCGTGCTCGAGCGTGACAAGCTTGCCAACTACGACGAGCTTGCACACCAGAACGTGGGTGCGGCGTTCATCGCAAAGGGCGAGCTCGTGCTCACGCCCGATGCCAAGCAGCCCTTTGAGCTCAAGGCAAGAGAGGTCGTCGTCGAGGGCGTGTCTTCCCCCGACTATCCGCTTCAGAAAAAGCGCCACAGCGTCGAGTTCCTGCGCACCATCCAGCACCTTCGTCCGCGCACGAACCTGTTTTCCGCGACCTTCCGCGTCCGCAGCGTAGCGGCGCAGGCGGTGCACGAATTTTTCCGCAATAACGGCTTTGTATACGTCCACACACCGATCATCACGGGCTCGGACTGCGAGGGCGCGGGAGAGATGTTCCGCGTGACCACGCTCGACCTCAACAACCTCCCCCTGCGCGAGGACGGCAAGGTGGACGACAGCAAGGATTTCTTCGGCAAGGTCACGAGCCTTACCGTCTCCGGGCAGCTCAACGCCGAGAACTTCGCCATGGCCTTCGGCGATGTGTACACCTTCGGCCCGACCTTCCGAGCCGAGGTATCGTATACGCAGCGCCACGCCGCCGAGTTCTGGATGATCGAACCCGAGATGGCCTTTGCCGACCTCTATGACTACATGGACAACGCCGAGGCGATGGTCAAGTACGTCATCAACACCGTGCTCGAGCGCTGCCCGCAGGAGATGCAGTTTTTCAATTCCTTCGTCGATAAGGGCCTGCTCGAGAGACTCGAAAATGTCGTCTCCAACGAATTCGACCGCATAAGCTACACCGAGGCCGTCGATATTCTCAGGGAAAGCGGCGAGAAGTTTGACTTCCCCGTCGAGTGGGGCATCGACCTCCAGACCGAGCACGAGCGCTACCTGACCGAAAAGGTCTTTAAAAAGCCCATCTTCGTCACCGATTACCCCAAGGATATCAAGGCGTTTTACATGCGCATGAACGACGACGGCAAGACCGTCGCGGCAGCAGACTGCCTTGTGCCCGGCGTCGGTGAGATCATCGGCGGCTCGCAGCGTGAGGAGCGCCTCGACGTACTGCTCGGACGCATGAACGAGCTGGGCCTGAATCCCGACGACTACTGGTGGTATCTCGACCTGCGCCGCTACGGCTCCTGCCGCCACGCAGGCTACGGCATGGGCTTTGAGCGTCTGGTCATGTACCTCACCGGCGTCTCCAATATCCGCGACGTAGAGCTCCATCCCCGCACCACCGGCAACGCTGATTTTTAGTGGCGCATTAAGGCTGTACCTATACATTTGCTGCGGACGCCCGGTATCCAGCCAATGGCGGAAACTACGGCGTTTTGCGTCTGTTAAGTGCGGCGTCAGCCGCAGCATTATAGAAAAAAGACAGTGTAGATTTTAGTCTGCACTGTCTTTTTCAGACTGTCAAAAAACCTATGCTGCTGCGTGAAGATGACCGCACAGCGGGGGAGCTCGAGGGGGCAAGACCCGCCTCGAGTTAGATAAACCGCCGTCG
>CAVEAL010000025.1:0-35440 GCA_963613665.1 bacterium
CAAAATGCTCGGCGGAAAAGTGCAGTCAAAAAAGTCCCGCGAGGGACTTTTTTGACAAGCTGAAAAAAATCCCGTCTGTAGACGGGATTTTTTATGCTTTTACTCCTCCTTCGGCGGGTATTTCTGAACGCCCCAGATGCCTGCAAGGACGATGACCATCGCCGCAAGCGACACGGCGCTCAGGCGTTCGCCGAGGATGAATATACCGGCTGCCACCGATATTACGGTCGTGAGATTCTGAAAGATGATGACGTTTGCCATCGGCGCATGCGACACCGAGTAGTTAAACAGCGAGTAGCCCGCGACCGACGCGCCCAGCGCAAGAAACAGCGCCGCAAGCAGGAAGCGCATATCCGCCGCCGGAGCGAGCACCGCGGCGATGCTGCCGCCGTTTTCGGCGAGCGCAAGGGTCGTAAAGAACACCGCGCCCATCATCTGCATGAAATACGTCCGCTCGAACACGGAAAACCTGCCGGACAGGCCGCAGGACACAACGCTGTAGGCGGAGCCCGTCACGACGGCAAGGCACAAAAACGCAAAGCCCTTGAACGTTATCGAGCCGCCGCTGTTCTCGGCGAGGGTTATGACGATTATGCCGGCGATCGACAGCAAGCTGAAAAGCCACTGCTTTCTGCTCGGCCGCTCGCCGAGGAAAGCCGCCGCCATGATGATCGTGACGATTGGTATAACGGCGATCATGATTCCGGAAAATGCGGAGCTTGAGTATTTAAGGCCGTACTGCTCGCCGATGAAATAAAGGCAGGGCTCCATTGAGCCGAGAAGCAGCAGCGGCTTTATATTCTTGCCTCGCAGTCTGAGCTTCTGCCTGCCCAGCAGCACGGGGATGGTGAGCGCGACTATCGCAATGTCGAAGCGGTAGCTCATCAGGACGAATGGCGAGGCGACCTCCTGCCCTATGCTCGACGCGAGAAAGCTCAGGCCCCAGAAGACCTGCGTGGCTATCGCCGCGGCGATGGCCTTTGAATAGCTTCTGTCTCTCACGCGGCGCTCCTTTCGACCTTCATGCCGTCGCTGAATATGACGACGCTGCCGAGCTCGTCGGTCCTGTAGACCGTGACCTGCGCATCGCTCAGGCGGCTGAGCGTCTCCTCGTGCGGATGGCCGTAGTCGTTGTCTTTGCCGCAGGATATGACGGCTATCTCCGGCTCGGCCTCGTAAAGGAACTGATAGCAGCTCGAGCCAGATGAGCCGTGGTGCCCGACCTTGAGCACGTCGCACTTTACGTTCGCTCCGTCCTCGATAAGCTCCTTTTCGGCCTTGGCGGTCATATCGCCGGTGAAGAGAAAGCTCGTATCGCCGTAGACCAGGCGCATGACGAGGCTGTCGTCGTTTACGTTCGAGTGATCCTCCAGCGGGCCTATGAATTCAAACCGAGCCTCGCCCAGAGAGTATTCCGCGCCCTCGTCGGGCACCTCGAGCGCAAGCTGTGCAGACTCCACGGTCTCGACAAAGCGCAGGTACGCCGCCGCGTCGCCGGCGTAGGGCGAGGTAAAGACCGTATCGACGTCAAAGCTCTCGATAACGGCGTCAAGGCCGCCGCAGTGATCGGCGTGACCGTGGGTGCACACGACATAGTCGAGCTTTTGTATGCCGAGGTTCTTTATGTATTCGACCACCGTGTCTCCCGTGGACGGCGTGCCGGCGTCGATGAGCATGTACTCGCCGCCGCAGCATATGAGCTCCGAGTCGCCCTGCCCGACGTCAATATAGTGGACATACAGCCCGTCCATCGGCACGGTAACGCTGCCCTTGCTCTCCGAAGACTGCCCGAATATCAGTACCGCCGCCGCTATGGCGGCAAGGATAAGCGCCGCAAGCGGATATTTTTTTGCAAACCCGGCGAATTTATTTACATCACTTTTTCTGATCTTCCTGCTCATATTTCTCTCCTGTCAGTCGCTGATAGACGATATTTTCTCATAAAGGCACGAAAAATGCAAGATTATGCTTTTCAAACGGGCCATGATATTTTATAATGATTTTTATTCCAAAGACAAAGGAGCGATAACAATGAAATATATTCTCATAATAGGCGACGGCATGGCCGACAATCCCGTTCCCGAGCTCGGCGGCCTGACTCCTCTCGAATACGCAAAGAAGCCCTTTATCGACGAGCTTGCCGCACGCGGCGTGGTCGGCAGCGTTCTGAACGTTCCCCGCGGTCTGCCCGCAGGAAGCGACACCGCGATAATGTCCATCTTCGGCTGCGATCCGAACCTTTACTACACCGGCAGAGCGCCGCTCGAGGCCGCGGCCACCGGCATAAAGCTCAACGCCGGCGACGTTGCGTACCGCTGCAACATGGTCACCTATGAGGAGGGCGGCATGCCCTTTGAGGAAAAGCGCATCCTCTCGCACTCGGCCGGTTCCATCGACGGCGAGGTCTCCGACGAAATAGTTACCGCTCTGTTCAACGACTCCGAATTTGCGCCTCTTGCCGCGAAGGCCGGCATGAAAGTCAACCTCGGCCACTCGTTCCGCCACATCGCCGTGCAGTCGCAGGCCGACATAAAAGGCATCCGCCTTGCCCCGCCGCACGACCACCTCGGTGAGAAGATCGACGGCATCCTGCCCGCCGGCTGCGAGAACGCAAATGTTCTGCGTGAGCTCATGGAGTGCGCAAACCGCATCCTCGAGCATCATCCCCTGAACGAAAAGCTGCGTGCCGAGGGCAAGATGCCGGCAAACGGCGTGTGGTTCTGGGCCGAGGGCACGGCCGTCAAGCTGCCCGACTTCAAGCAGGAGACCGGCCACGACGGCGTTGTCGTCTCTGCGGTGCCTCTGTGCCACGGCATAGCCGCGCTCACGGGCCTGAGCTTCGTCTGTCCCGAGGGTGCGACCGGCGAGAAGGACACAAACTACGAAAACAAGCTCAAGGCGGCGCTGGATATACTCGATGAGCACGACTTTGCCGCCGTCCACGTCGAGGCTCCCGACGAGTGCACGCACAACGGCGACCTTGAGGGCAAGCTCGAGGCCATAGGCTGGCTCGATACGCGCCTTATCCGCCCGCTGGATGCAGAGCTGCGCTCACGCGGCTGGGACTACCGTCTGCTGTTCCTGTCCGACCACAAGACCCTGACCTCCACGCGCGGCCACGACGGTGACCCCGTGCCGTTCATGCTCTATGACAGCCGCGTCGATACCAAGGCGGGACTGCCATACACCGAAAAGAGCGGCGAAAAGGGTCCCTATGTCAATTCCGGCGTTGCGCTGATGTCCATACTTTTCGAAAAATGACGAGCACCGACGAAAAAGCCTACGCAAAAATAAATATTTCGCTCGACGTTACCGGAAAGCGCCCCGACGGATACCACGACATGCTCATGGTCATGCAGACGATAACGCTGTGCGACGATATCTCGGTGACGCTCACGCCCGGTATTCCCAGCCGCGCCGAGTGCAATCTGCGCTTTGTACCCTGCGACGAACGAAACCTCGCCGTGCGCGCAGCCGACGTGTTCTTTGCCGAAACAGGCATCGAAAACATGGGCGCACACATTAAAATGCACAAGCGCATACCCGTCGGAGCGGGCATGGCCGGAGGCTCAAGCGACGCCGCCGCGGTGCTGCGCGCCCTTAACAGGCTGTGCAATACGCGGCTCGGCGGCGCAGGACTTGAGGAGATAGCCGCGCATATCGGCTCGGATGTCGCCTTCTGCGTCTGCGGCGGAACTCAGCTTGCCTCCGGACGCGGCGAAAAGCTCACCGAGCTGCCGCAGATGCCGGACTGTTCGGTCGTCGTCTGCAAGCCCGATTTTTCCGTTTCAACACCCGAGCTTTTCAGAAAGCTCGACAGCGTAAAGCTGCGCTGCCACCCGGATACGCAGGGCATAATCGAACTTCTCGGCGAGGGCGAGCTTGCGAAGATCGCGCGGAGGATGTACAACGTCTTTGAGGATGTGCCCGACCGCCGCCGCAAGGAGATCGCCGCCATAAAAAGTGCGATGCTCGACTGCGGTGCGCTCGGCTCGATCATGACCGGCACGGGCTCTGCCGTGTTCGGCCTGTTTGACGACGAGAACGCCGCACAGCGCACCCTGTGTACTCTGCGCCGCGACTGGCGCTGCGTCGCTCCGGCAAAAATAATGCCGCGCATCGAAATTTAAAACCGTATAAAACCGAAAAATACCGCCGATACTGTAATTGCGATCGTAATTACATAGTAAAGGCGGTTTTTTTATGAAGGAATATAAGCTCAGGATCTGGGAAACGGCGGCTCTGTGTGCGCTGTGCCTGTCGCTGTGCATGGGCACCTGGGCGCAGGGGCGGCAGCAGGAGCTTTCGGGCTCGCTCGTGCGGCTGCACGTCATTGCGGCCTCGGATGAACCTGCCGAGCAGGAGCTCAAGCTGCGCGTGCGCGACAGCGTGCTGGAGTATCTCACACCGCTGCTCGACAAAGCCGAAAGCGGCGGGGATGCGCAGAGCATCATAGGGGAAAACCTCGGGAATATACAGGCGGCAGCCTCGTCTGCGGCCGAGGGGCGCAGGGTGAGCGTTGCACTCGGCAATGAGTATTACCCCACGCGCGAGTACGATGGCTTCACGCTTCCGGCAGGGCAGTACCGTTCGCTGCGCGTCACACTCGGTGATGGCGGGGGGCACAACTGGTGGTGCGTCGTGTTTCCGCCGCTGTGCGTCTCCGCCGCGGAGCAGAGCAGCGCCCTCGAGGCCATGAACGGATCCGACCGCGCCCTCATTACCGCTTCCGACGGCTATGAGCTGCGCTTCCGCATCGTTGAGCTCTGGGGCGAGCTCCTTAACATTTTACAGGCGCATTAAGGCTGTCGATGCGTATATTGCGTCAGCCTCAATGCGGCTCCGAAACGACGTGCACGTTCAGGTGATCGTAGCACATCTCAACGCCGTGCTTATCGAAGCCCGTGCGCAGGTTTTCTATCAGCGCAAAGTACACGTCCCAGTAGTCGCCGGAGGCGCACCATGCACGCACGGTGTACTCGATGGAACTGCTGCCGTAGCTTGTTATCGCAACGAAGGGCGGAGGATCGCTGAGGGTCTTGTCGGTCATGGCTATCGCGTCGAGGCAGGCCGCACGGACGTCCTCCGTCGCGCAGTCGTAGGAAGCCGTGACGGGCACGATGACGCGGCGCAGCTCCTCGGCCGAGTGGTTTATCACCTGCCCCGAGGTGACGTTGCCGTTGGGCGAGTAAACGATGCGGTTATCATTCGTCGCAACTCCGGTGTAAAACAGTCCGATACTCCTGACCGTTCCCTCGTAGCCGCCGAGCTCGACATAATCGCCGACCTTGAACGGATGCGTCGTCAGGATCGTTATGCCGGAAAAGAGGTTTGACAAAAGCCCCTGCAGAGCAAGCGACAGCGCAACACCGACGACCGACAGCACCGCGACGAGGCTCGTCACCGGAATGCCGAGCGTACCGGCAATAATGATTGCCGCGATCGTCCACAGTCCGGCCTTTGTCGCACTGCGGAAGAAGGACTTCAGGCTCGCGTCGAGGTGGCGGGAAGCGTCGAGCATTTTGCCGAAGGCCCTGCACAGTATCTTGATGGCTATATAGCACAGCAGATAGACGATCAGCGCCGAGAAAAGCGAGCTGAGCGATATATCGCCGAGCTTTATTGTTGAAAGCGAATCAAAAATGTTCATTGCTTTAACCCAGCTTCAGCTCGCGGCACGAGCCGCTGCCGAAGGCCTCCTCCATTTCCGATTTGTATTTCGGGAAGAAATCCTCAGGCATGAGCGCCTGAACGCAGCCGGCAAAGCCGCCGCCGTGAACGCGCCACGCACCTTTCCCCTCGAGCAGCTTTGAGCTGAGATACAGCCCTGCTTCGAGCTTGCGGTCGTCGGTAGCGCTCGTAACAATGTTGTTCAGAAGCTGCTCTGACGAGCGGCCGGACTCGTTCATCAGGCGCATGTACTCCTCCGCGTCGCCCGCTATGAGCGCGTCGCGCATTTTGGGAACGCGCGCGTTTTCATCGAAAAAGTGCTTTGCCCTGCGCACCGGACGGTCGGCCGTGTCCCAGTGCTTTGCGTAGAACTCTTCGGGATCGACCTCGCCCAGAAGCTCCTTGCCGAAGAAGCTTGCAATATAGCGCATATCCGCCGGGATGCGCGCGTAGCTCGTGTCGAGCCCCGCGTGGCTGCCGCCGGTATCGGTAAGGCACAGGGTCAGACCCATGCGCGAAAAGTCGGCGTTCACGGGAACGATCTCGCCCGTCAGGAGGTCGAGATACACGGCCTTGCCCAGCGCACAGGCGAGCTGGTCCATAAGCCCGCAGGGCTTGCCGAAGTGCAGATTCTCCGCCTGACGCGCAGTGCGGGCAATGGCCTGCGCCTCGAGCGCATTGTTATTGTACAGGCCGTTGAATATCCTGCACATGAGCACGGCAAACGCAGCCGACGAACTGAGTCCCGAGCCCGCAGTGAGCTCGCTTTCAAGCGTCGCATCAAAACCGCCGAAGCTTGCGCCTATGTCATACATCGCGGCGGCAGCGCCGCGCACGAGAGCGGCCGACGAGCCGAACTCCTCCGGGTGCACGTCAAGATCCAGCAGGTTTATCGTCATATCCGGAAAGCCCGCCGACCTTATCCTCGCAACATTCTCAAAATTCGGCTCCGCGACGGCGCGGATGCCCTTATCGACCGCAGATGCAAGCACGCGGCCCTTCTGATGATCCGTATGGTTTCCTGCAAGCTCGGTTCTTCCGGGAGCAAAAAAGCTGTTCATAATCTGCCCTTCTCTCACGGCTCATGGCCGGATGTTTTATTTTCTCTTGAGGACCTTTTCTATGCCTGCGGCAACGCCGTCGGCGTCAATGCCGTACTTGGCAAGAAGCTCCTTGTAGGGAGCCGACTCCGTAAAGGTGTCCTGAATGCCGACAAACTCGGTCGGAACGCCGCAGCCGTAGTACGCGAGCACCTCGGACACCGCAGAGCCGAGGCCGCCGCGGACATTGTGCTCCTCGGCGCAGACTATTGCGCCCGTTTCCTCTGCGCACTTTCTGATAAGCTCCGCGTCGATGGGCTTAATCGAATACATATCGACAACGCGCACGGAAACGCCGCGCTGCGCGAGAAGCTCCGCCGCCTCGATGGCCTTGTGAACCATTATGCCGCAGGCGATGACCGTAACGTCGCTGCCATCGCGGACGATGCTGCCCTTGCCGAGCTCGAACTTCGTATTCTCGTCGTACAGGTCGGGGTAGGTCTCGCGGCTCAGGCGCAGGTAGAAGGGGCCGTAGGTCTCCGCCGCGCATTTGGTCGCCCAGCGGGCTGAAGCGGCGTCGGCCGGAGCGATGACCTTCATGTTCGGCAGTGCCCGCATGAAGGCGATATCCTCGGTGGCGTGGTGGCTCGCGCCGTCAAGCGCGTCGGACATGCCGCAGTATGCGCCGCCGAACTTCACGTTGAGGTTTGCATAGCATATCTGATCGCGCGCCGAGAGCAGGCCCAGCGTGGTCAGGAACACCGTAAAGGTATTTACAAACGGAATTTTGCCGCAGGCGGCCATGCCGGCCGCAGTTGCGACCATGTTCTGCTCGGCTATGCCCATGTTGAAGAAGCGCTCGGGGTGAGCCTTGCCGAATATCGCGCTCTTGGTCGAGCCGGAAAGATCCGCGTCGAGCACGACTATGTCCTTATTGGTCTCGCCCAGCTCCGCGAGCATCGAACCGTAAACCTCTCTTATCTGCTTAGGCATTTGCCGCACCTCCCAGTTCCTCCATTGCTTTTGCGAAGCTTTCGTCGTCTATCGCCTTGCCGTGCCATGCGCTCTTGCCCTCCATGAAGGAGACGCCCTTGCCCTTTACGGTGTCTGCGATTATGACGGTGGGTACGCCGACGGCACCGTCGGCAACGCTGATGCAGAAGTCGAGCGCCTCGAGGTCGTGGCCGTCGCACTCGAGCACCGTCCAGCCGAAGGACTCCCACTTGCCGGCAAGATCGCGCAGAGGCATGACCTCGTCGGTCGTGCCGTCGAGCTGCACCTTGTTGCAGTCAACTATTGCAATGAGATTGTCCAGTCCGAACTTGGGTGCGCTCATCGCGGTCTCCCAGATAACGCCCTCGTTGAGCTCGCCGTCGCCGAGAACGGCATAGACCCTGGCCGGGGAGCCGTTGAGCTTGAGCGCCATCGCCATGCCCTGTGCGGCGGGGAAGCCCTGGCCGAGCGGGCCTCCCGGTATCTCAATGCCGGGGGTATGCATATTCGGATGACCGGCAAGGCCGCCCATGCGGCGCAGAGTCATCATCTTTTCAACCGGGAAGAAGCCCTTTTCCGCGAGGTTGCGGTACAGCATCGGGGCTGCGTGCCCCTTTGAGAGCACGAGTCTGTCGCGGTCGGGATCATCGGGTCTGTCTGCGTCGATGTTCATGTGCTCCTGATACAGGTACGTCAGTATCTCGCACACGGAAAGCGAGCCGCCGGGATGACCGGATTGGGCTGCGTGTATCGCAGTCAGAACGTCGATTCTGAAGCGTCTGCAAAGCTCGTTGAGCTCGGCACAGCGCTCGGCAGTTAAAGCCATGTTTTTGTCCTCCATATAATAGTTTTTGTCTGAAATCCACACTATTTATCACAATATAATATAGAACAAGCCCATGACAAAGTCAAATGTTTTTAAATGCCGCGGCTTGCGCCGTGATTTGATGACGCCGCGTCCGGCGACTGCTTCGCCGCCGTGTGGAACACTTTTCCGGCGGCCAATTGAGGCAGTCGTCAAAAAAACTTGTGGGCTTTGGGCTTGTGTGGTATTATGGAAGAAAAAACGGAATACACACGGGGAGAGAGCTATGAAAGACAGCAGCATCATCGTGATCGGCATCGCCGGCGGCACCGGCAGCGGCAAAACCACTATCACGCGCAAGATCATGCAGCACTTCGGCGGCAACGTCAGCGTCATCTATCACGACAACTACTACAAGGCTCACCACGGCATGAGCTATGAGGAGCGCTCGAAGCTCAACTACGACCACCCCGATGCCTTCGACACCGAGCTGCTTATCGCCGATCTCAAAAAGCTGCGCCGCGGTGAAACGATATACTGCCCGACCTACGACTACACGATCCACGACCGTTCGGAAAAGACCGTTGCGGTAAAGCCCTCGCGCGTCATCATCGTTGAGGGACTGCTGATATTCCAGAGCCCCGAGCTGTGCGACCTGATGGACATAAAGATCTACGTCGATACGGACGCGGACGTGCGCATCCTGCGCAGGATCGTGCGCGACGTGCGTGACCGCGGCAGGAGCCTCGAAAGCGTCGTAAATCAGTATCTGTCCACGGTCAAGCCCATGCACGAGCAATTTGTCGAACCCTCTAAGCGCAAGGCGGATATCATCATCCCCGAGGGCGGACACAATCAGGTCGCGCTGGACATGGTGCTCGAGCGCGTTCGCGCACACCTTGCGAAGAATTGAGGAGCAAAGATGGCAAAGCTTTATTTCAAATACGGCGCCATGGGTTCGTCGAAGTCGGCTCAGGCGCTGATAACGCAGTTCAACTACGAGGAGCTCGGCATGAGCGTGTGGCTCATAAAGCCGAGCATCGACACGCGCGACGGCGCGGACATCGTGCAGAGCCGCATCGGCCTCAGGCGCTCGGCGGAGGTCATAACCCCCGAGCAGAGCATAATCGAGGCCTACGCCAGGGCCGGCCGGCACGATGTCATCATCGCCGACGAGGCGCAGTTTTTCACGCCCGAGCAGATAGATCAGCTGCGTGAGCTGGTGGACTCGGAGGATCTGCCCGTCCTGTGCTTCGGACTGCGCACCGATTTTCTGACGCACTTTTTCCCCGGTGCGCGCAGGCTCATGGAGCTTGCCGACTCCATCACCGAGATCAAAACCGTCTGTGCCTGCGGCCGAAAGGCGACGGTAAACGCCCGCATCGACGGCTCGGGGCACATCATAACGCAGGGCGATCAGGTGTTCCTCGGCGGCAACGACAGCTATGTCGCCATGTGCCATAAATGCTGGATGGATAAGATAAAGCAGCAGGAAAACTGAAAATACGCATGAAAAGGCTCGGGTCCCTGACCTGAGCCTTTTTTTGTCAGCTTAGTGTATTCATGCCTTCCGCCGAGCCGTTATCTCATAGATGTTTGAGCTTGACAGCCACTGAAGCTCACGGATGAAAACGTCGTTCGCTCCTGCATTCCTTCTCTGAACCACCACTCCAGCATACCGCTGAACGCGCCGGAATAATATCGCCGAAGATACTTGCGTTCACGAGCGGAGGCTGTTTATCTCTAATTTATTTCGTTTATTACTCGACCTCGACGATGCCGTCGGGCTTTACGGTGATCTTTGCGCCGGTCGTGACGTATTCGAGGAACTCGTCGCCCAGACTGTCGACAACAGGCATTTTCGCGTCCGTCCACACGTCGCCGAGTATCGCGCCGGAGGCGGCCAGCGGGTCTATCGGCTTTGAAAACAGCATGCACGCGGCCTGCTTGCCGAGGGCGCAGACCGTGAACAGCACCATGCCGCCGGTCGTCGAGCCTATTGTCATCGGAAGGCACAGCGCCTTGCCGATCATGGGCTTTTTGTATATCTCGGCATTGTTCTGGTCGCCGCACTTCATCTGCTTATCGCCGAACATCATGCCCATCTGATACGAGGCGAGCGTATTGAAGCCGCCGTGGGACACGAGCGCCTCGGCCGTGCAGGTGCCGGGGACGACTGTTCTTCCTTTGAATGTCCTCATTTCTTGCCCTCCCTCTTCGTTGTAACGGTGTGCAGGATCTCGGCCTCGGTGTAGTAGCGCGCGCTGGTGTAGGTGCGCAGCTTGTTCGACGAGGTGATGACCGCCTTCTTCTTGCACAGGGGGTTGTTCATATACATGAGCGGACAGATGTAGCTGAGTATAATGCCCTGGCGCTTGAGCTGCTTATAGTACGGCGTTTTCTCAAATTCCCTGATAACGGGCATTGAGGCCGTAAACACCGTGGGCACCGTGACCTTTTTCAGGCCGTTTTTGCTGAGCTCGCGGCCTATATCGGTCGTCCAGTCGATAAGCTGTCTGAGCGTCATGTGCGGACAGCCGACAAAGCAGAGCTGAGGCTCAGCGTCGGGATTTTTCCAGATCACGGGGTAGCCGGTCTTGACGCGCTCAAGCTCCGCATCGTCGATAACATAGGTCTGCGCGCCATCGGCGATTATGCTCTCGCCCTGCTCGACTGCCTCGGGCGTGAGGTTTTCGATGTGATACAGGCCTACCGCACCGTTGGATGCCGTGGCTGCGCCGAAGTCCTTGAGATAGGTGCAGGCCTCCTCGTCGAGCGTCGTGCCCAGCCACCTGTCGAGTCCCTTGACGTAGGGCACCTCCTCCATGACCTTCATGCCGATCGCAGAGCCCAAAAGCTGCGCATCGGGCTTTTCCGAGCACTTAAGCTCCACTATCCAGGTCGCCTTGCGGTTTTCGTCCAGCAGCAGGCCGAATTCGGGCACAAAGCCCGCTATCGAGCCCATGAGCTCAATCATGCCGGAGTTGCGGTTGCACCTTGCGCCGAGCACGGAGTTTGCGTACACGACCGCCGAGGACTCCGCCCACGAGAGCACCTCGCCCTTACCCGGCTTATTGCCGACCTGATCGAGGTAGCAGGTGCAGGTGTAGTCGTCGTCGCTGGTTATGCCGAGCTTGCGCAGCTGCTGCTCGTAGCTGTCCTGATAGGTGTACATGAATTTTTTGAACACAAGATCCTCTATCAGACTGCTGGGAACATGCTTATCCAGCGGCTTGGGGTCGGCGGTGAACTTCTGACCGGATGTGAGTCCGGCGTCGATGATCTCCTGATACAGATCGTACACCGGCTTCATCACCTTCAGGCCGAAGCTGATGACCGTGTGCCCGTACTTTGAGCTTATCGGCACCATCCTCTCCGCGCCGAAGGTGTCGCCGTACATGACAAGGGTTTTTACCACCTTTGCCATGGTCTCCCCCTTTTCACCGTCAAGCAGCGCCTGCTGTTCAGATGTAAGCTTCATATTCCTTCACTTCCTTTTTAGTTATCAAATTAACATACATCTATATTATACCACGCGTCTGATAATGTCAACAAGAACGCGGCGCCGAATTCCGCGTTTTTGCGCCAAAATGCACAAGAGAGAGCGTCAAAACGCTCTCTCCAGCTTGTCAAGAAAGTCCCTAGGAGGACTTTCTTGACTGCACTTTTCCGCCGAACATTTTGAAAGCGTTCAAAATGTTTTTATCGAAATCCTTGAAATTTCAAGGATTTCGACGGCGGCTAATCTAACTTGAGGCGGGCCTTGCCCCCTCAAGCTCCCCCGCCGCGCGGATGTATTACGCAGCAGCATAGTTTCTTCGACAGTCTGAGAGAGAGCGTCAAAACGCTCTCTCCAGCTTGTCAAGAAAGTCCCTCGGAGGACTTTCTTGACTGCACTTTTCCGCCGAACGTTTTGAAAGCGTTCAAAACGTTTTTATCGAAATCCTTGAAATTTCAAGGATCTCGACGGCGGCTAATCTAACTTGAGGCGGGCCTTGCCCCCTCAAGCTCCCCCGCCGCGCGGATGTATTACGCAGCAGCATAGTTTCTTCGACAGTCTGAGAGAGAGCGTCAAAACGCTCTCTCCTATCAATTATTCAAAATTGTCTGCCTCGGGCATCATCTCGTCCGAGATGCGCATTAGCATATTGGAAAACAGCTCGATCTCTTCGGTTGAAAAGCTGTCCTCGATGCGGCTGAGGACGGTTTTGACATAGCTGCGCATGATGTCCGTGTAGTTATAGTATTTTTCCGACAGAACGAGGTGATATTCCCTGCGGTCGGTGTCGGAGTTCTGCTTTTTCAGGTAGCCTTTTTTGATCAGGTTGTTGACCTTATAGGTCGCGTTTGACTGCGAAATGTTCAGAAATTCGGCGAAACGGCCGATAGTCGGTTCGTTCAGGGCGTGGATGACCTCGATTGAAAACGCCTCCATGGCCGACAGCGAACCCTCGCGCTCGCGCACGAGCTCAAATATCCTTCGGAAAAACTCCAGCTTGAACTTGTCGTAGACTTCCAGAAAATTATCTTGCAGCACTCTGACCTCCCCTTTCATCGTAACGGACGGCAACTGTTGCGGTTTTTGAACTATTTTAATACATTTCCGTCAATTTGTCAATTTTTCGTCAGATGAAAATAAAAAAAGACAGCATCCGCTGTCTTTTCTGATAGCAAATATTTATTTGCGCTTGCCGAACATGCCGCTTTTGCTCTCAACCGTCTCGCCGAGGGAGGCGGCAAAGCCGCGCAGGGCTTCCTTCTGCGCCGCGGTGAGCTTTTTGGGCACCGTGACCTTTACGGTCACAAACTGGTCGCCCCTGCCGCCGGAGCGCAGGAAGGGTATGCCCTTGCCTTTGAGGCGGAAGGTCGTGCCGGTCTGCGTGCCTTCGGGTATGTTGAGCTTTACCTTGCCGTCAAGCGTAGGCACCTCGATCTCCGCGCCGAGGGCTGCGGTCGCAAAGGATATGTCCTGATTCAGGAGCACCGACGCGCCGTCGCGCTCAAACCTCGCGTGGGGCTGGACGAGCACCGTTACCAGCAGATCGCCGGCCGGACCGCCGTTTAAGCCCGAGTTGCCCTGACCGCGCAGGGATATGGTCTGTCCGTCGTCGATACCGGCGGGGATGCTTACGCTGACCTTGTGCTGGCGGCGGATGCTGCCGACGCCGTGGCAGGTGCCGCAGGGGCTGTGGATGATCTTGCCGCGTCCCTTGCACTTATTGCATCGCGTGTTCTGCTGCATCATGCCGAAGGGTGTGCGCTGGGTGGTCTTGACCTGACCCGAGCCCTTGCAGTCGGGGCAGACCTCGGCGGTCGTTCCGCTTGCGCAGCCCGAGCCCTTGCAGTCGGGGCACTGCTCGACGCGCGTCACGAAAACTTCCTTCTTCACGCCGAAGGCCGCTTCCTCGAACTTGATGTTCACATTCGCGCGCAGGTTCTCGCCCTTTCGCGGAGCGTTCGGGTTCTTGCCGCCGCCTCCGCCAAAGCCGAAAATGTCGCCGAATATATCGCCGAAGCCGCCGAAATCACTGAAACCTCCGAAATCGCCGAAGCCGCCGAAGCCGCCGCCTCCGTAGCCCTGGTTCGGGTCAAACGCGGCGTGACCGAAGCGGTCGTACTTTGCGCGCTTATCGGCATCGGAAAGGACCTCGTAGGCCTCGTTTATCTCTTTAAACCGCGCTTCGCACTCCTTGTCGCCGGGATGAAGATCGGGGTGATTTTCTTTGGCAAGCTTTCTGTATGCTTTTTTGAGCTGATCCTCGGTTGCGTCCTTGGATACGCCGAGAACCTCATAGTAATCTCTTTTATCTGCCATAAAGCCACCTCATTTTTCAAACGCTCAATATGGGCGCACTGCAAGTGCGCCCATATATCAAGCGGGGGTTGTAATTACTTCTTGTCGTCGTCATCGACTACGGTGTAGTCCGCGTCGTAGTAATCCTGGCCGCCGTCGGTACCGCCTGCCTGAGCATTGGGGTCGAAGCCTGCGCCGCCCTGAGCGCCCTGTGCTGCCTGTGCCGCCGCCTCGTACATCTTGCCGAACACGTCGGTCAGCTCCTTGGTGGCGTTCTTGATGGCCTCGGTATCGGTTCCGGTCAGTGCGGTCTTGAGCGCCTGGAGCTTTGCCTCGATCTCGCTCTTGATGCCCGCATCGACCTTGTCGCCCATTTCCTCAAGGGTCTTCTCGGTCTGATAGACGATCTGATCGCCCTCGTTGCGGATGTCGATCTCTTCCTTGCGCTTTGCATCCTCTGCGGCGTACATCTCGGCGTCCTTGACGGCCTTGTCGATGTCTTCCTTGGACATGTTGGTCGAGGAGGTGATGGTGATGTGCTGCTCCTTGCCGGTGCCCAGATCCTTTGCCGAGACGTTTACGATGCCGTTTGCGTCGATATCAAAGGTGACCTCGATCTGCGGGGTGCCGCGGCGGGCCGGTGCGATACCGTCAAGATTGAAGCGGCCGAGGCTCTTGTTGTACTGAGCCATCTCGCGCTCACCCTGAAGGACGTTTATTTCAACTGCAGTCTGGTTATCGGCCGCGGTGGAGAATATCTGGCTCTTCTTGGTCGGGATCGTGGTGTTGCGCTCTATGAGGCGGGTGCATACGCCGCCGAGGGTCTCAATGCCCAGAGACAGCGGGGTAACGTCCAGAAGCAGGACGCCCTTTACGTCGCCCGCGAGAACGCCGCCCTGGATGGCTGCGCCGATTGCAACGCACTCATCGGGGTTGATGCCCTTGAAGCCGTCCTTGCCGGTCAGCTGCTTTACCATCTCCTGAACTGCGGGGATACGGCTCGACCCGCCGACCATCAGCACCTTGGAGATGTCGGATGCCGACAGGCCGGAGTCGGACAGCGCCTGCTTTACGGGCCCCATGGTCTTTTCGACGAGGTGGTGAGTCAGCTCGTTGAACTTTGCGCGGGACAGAGTCACGTCGAGGTGCTTCGGGCCCGTTGCGTCGGCGGTGATGTACGGCAGGTTGATGTTCGATGTGGTAACGCCGGACAGCTCGATCTTGGCCTTCTCGGCAGCCTCACGCAGACGCTGCATTGCGACCTTATCGCCGGACAGGTCGATGCCCTCGGCCTTCTTGAACTCGTCAACGAGGTACTTGGTGATGCATGCGTCGAAGTCGTCGCCGCCCAGACGGTTGTTGCCGGCGGTTGCGAGGACCTCAATAACGCCGTCGCCGATCTCGAGGACGGAGACGTCGAAGGTGCCGCCGCCGAGGTCGTAGACCATGATCTTCTGATCGCTTTCCTTATCCAGGCCGTATGCAAGCGCAGCAGCGGTAGGCTCGTTGATGATACGCTTTACGTCGAGACCGGCGATGCGGCCGGCGTCCTTGGTCGCCTGACGCTGTGCGTCGGTGAAGTATGCCGGAACGGTGATGACCGCTTCGGTAACGGTCTGGCCGAGATAGCTCTCCGCATCGGCCTTCAGCTTCTGAAGTATCATTGCGGAGATCTCCTGCGGAGTGTACGATTTATTGTCAACAGTGACCTTGTATGCAGAGCCCATCTCGCGCTTGATCGACGAAATAGTCCTGTCGGGGTTGGTGATGGCCTGGCGCTTTGCGACCTGACCTACCATTCTCTCACCGGTCTTGGTGAATGCGACTACCGACGGAGTGGTGCGTGCACCCTCTGCATTTGCGATAACGACAGCCTCGCCGCCTTCCATGACGGATACGCAGCTGTTGGTTGTACCGAGGTCAATACCTATAATCTTACCCATAATATAAATCCTCCTATTTGAAAATGAATAATATACTTAATTGAATTGAATATAATCAGTTCGCTACCTTTACCATAGCGAAGCGGATCACTTTGTCATTGAGCTTGAAGCCCTTCTGGAACACCTCGACGACCTCGTTTTCACCGAAGGTCTCGTCCTCAACGTGCATGACGGCGTTGTGAACATTGGGGTCAAAGGGCTTGCCGAGCGCCTCGATCTCCGTTATGCCGAGCTTTTCGAGGGTCTGGTTGAACTGTACCATCGTCATCTCCACGCCCTTGCGGTACGCTTCGTCGGCCGTCGGAGTTGCAAGCGCGCGCTCAAGATTGTCATACACCGGCAGGAACTTGAGCAGCGTGTCCGCCTTTATATCGGCGTACAGTCCCTCGCGCTCCTTCTGGCTGCGCTTGCGGAAATTGTCGTACTCGGCACAGAGCCTGAGGTACTTTTCCTTTTCCGCCTGGATGAGCTTTTCGGCCGTTTCCTTGAGCTCGGCCTCCTTTTTGCTCTCCTTCTTCTGCTTTTTGTCTTTTTTTGCTTCCTTGGACTCTTCCTTGACTTCGTCCTTTATATCTTCGGCCTGAACCTCCGCCGCTTCTTCCTTTACTTCGGCTTCCGCAGTCTGAGGCTCCTGCTCGTTTTTATCTTTTTTACTGCTCATCTATGATGTCATCTCCCTTGATTATAAGCTTATTGTGCATCCCCGACGGGGGCGCTCCTCCGCCGCCGAGCCGCCTTGACAGTCCCGCCGCCAGAAAGCTCAGCTTTGCGGCGACCGCGGAATAATCCATTCTCGTCGGCCCTACGACGCCTATGAGTCCCTTTGTATTATCGCCCATGTCGTAGCTTGCTATGACAACGCTGGAGTCCTTGAGCTCCTCGGCGATGTTCTCCGGCCCTATGAGCACGCGCACCTCCGAGTCACCGTCAAACAGGCCGCTTTCTGCATCCGCTATGACGTGACCGCCGTCGGCGAGGTAATTCATCAGTCTGTGCGCCTTGTCCGGGTCGCGGAACTCCGGCTGGCTGAGCAGCCTGTTCTCGCCCGTTACATAGGCCTCGACTCCGCGCTGGCTTTCAAGCGTCTCCAGCGTAAACGACGCGATGACCGCCGTAAGCCCCATGGTGTCGCCCGCTGCGCGCTCCGTCGAGGAGATCAGCAGCTGCGTTACCCTGTCGCTCGAGATGCCGGTGAAGTTCGCATTGAACAGCGTCGCAAGCTTCTGGATCATCTGCTGATCGACCGACACCGGAAGATTTACGAGCTTGTTCTTGACTGTATTGTTGCTCAGCATCACCACGATTATGAATGTGTTGGCATCAATATAAATAAGATCAAAGCGTTTTATCGTCGCCGGAGCGTAGGCCGCAAGCGCAAGCGCCGGATAATCGGTCAGCTGCGAGGCGAGCTTTCCGACGTCGCGCATCTGCTCGTCAAGCTGCGTGAGCCTTTCGTTGAGGCTGCGGTTTATGGACTCGGCCTCCTCGAGTGAAAGCTTCTGCTTTTTCATCAGCTCGTTGACGTACATCCTGTAGCCCGCGGGGGTGGGGATACGTCCTGCCGAGGTGTGCGGCTGCTCGAGATAGCCCAGCGCCGTGAGCTCTGCAAGCTCGTTTCTTATCGTCGCGCTGCTGCATCCGAGATCGGCAATGCTCGCAATGGCCTTGCTGCCGACGGGTTCGGCCGTTTTGATATACTCATCGACCAGTGCGCCGAGTATTTTCTTTTTTCTGTCGCTTATACTCATTTTGCACTCATGCTCCCCGTTTGCTGGCACTCTTAGCCTTCGAGTGCTAATATAGCACTGTTTTTCGATCTTGTCAAGGTTTTTGTGAAAAAATTTGTGTAAACTTTTATATATTTTCGTTCGCAATTTTAAAATACGCGGCGGCGAACAGCAAGCCGCGCAAAAAATCCGGTACGGAAAATTCCGTACCGGATAAGTTGTTTTTTATGCGGTTTTCGCCGTTATGGAGACTAGATCTTCATGCAGACGTCCCATGCGCGCCAGATAGCGGTACGCAGGTTGCCGATGGTGACACAGTCGCCGACGCGGTGGATGTTCTTGCCCTTGCCGCCGACAGGTGCGGGAACGAAGCCGATGCCGTTTACGATGTTGTCGTACTCGACCTCGAATACGTTCTTGCCGTCCTTGGAAGCGATAACGACTGTCTTGTCCTTGATCTCGCGGATAGTATGCTCAAGGTAAGTGGGAACCTTGTGATACTCGAGAACATCACGAAGGAAGGAAGCGTTGGACAGGCAGACGTTCTGTGCAGGAACGAGGTCCTTTGCGTACTCGACGATGACGGGGTGCTTGCCCTGGAGAACCATCTCGTATGCAGCTTCGCAAGCGGACTGGCCGCCGCCGAAGAAGACCACCTTGTCGCCTACGGGGTACTTCTCACGCAGGAGCTGAGTGAAGGTCAGGCACTTCTCGAAGCCGGGGATCAGCATCTTTCTGGGAACTGCGCCGGTTGCAACGATGATCTCGTCGTAGCCGCGGAGGATGCCCAGGTCGTTGATCTCGGTGTTGAAGCGGATGTCGAGACCGGCCTTCTTGACCTCGTTCTCATACCAGGTGATGAGAGCCTTGTCGTTCTCCTTGAAGCTCATTGCGGAAGCAGTGAGGAACAGGCCGCCGATGCGGTCGGACTTCTCGAAGACAACGGGCTTGTGGCCGCGCTGGAGCAGAACCAGGCCTGCCTCTACGCCGCCGATACCGGCGCCGATGATAGCGACCTTCTTGGGGTTCTTGGTCGGAACGATCTTGTAGCGGTTGTGCTGCATGGTCGGAGGAGTAAGTGCGCAGCGGCCGAGGTGCAGAGAGTCCTCAAGGCCCTGGATGTTTGCGGTGCCCTTGTACTTAGCAAAGTTGAAGCAGCCGTTGTGGCAGCGGATGCAGGGCTTGATCTCGTCCTCGCGGCCTTCCTGGATCTTGATGATCCAATCGGGATCGACGAGGTTCTGACGTGCGATAGCGACAGCGTCCAGACGGCCGGCAGCGATCTCCTCGGCTGCGGTCTCGGGCAGCATACGGCCTGCGCATGCTACGGGCTTGTCGGTGAACTTCTTTATGTGCTCGACGTCCTTGAGGTTGCAGTTGTCGGGCATGTACTGAGGCGGATGTGCCCAGTACCAGGCATCGTAAGTACCGTTGTCGCAGTTGAAGAAGTCGTAGCCTGCATCGCCGAGGTACTTGATAGCCTTCTCGGACTCGGGCATGTCACGGCCCCACTCAACGAACTCTTCGCCGGGAACTGCGCCCTTGCCCCAGGTCTTGGTGTAGGACTTGACGGAGTAACGCAGGGATACGGGGAAGTCTTCGCCGGCGTATCTCTTGATGCACTGTACGATCTCGACGGGGAAGCGGAAACGGTTCTCGAAGGAGCCGCCGTACTCGTCTTCACGCCAGTTCCAGTTCTCCATGGTGAACTGGTCAAGCAGGTAGCCTTCGTGAACGGCGTGGATCTCAACGCCGTCAACGCCTGCATCGCGCAGCATCTTTGCGGTCTTGCCGAATGCCTCGACCATCTCGTGGATCTCCTTGACGGTCAGAGGACGGGAGAGCATATCCTCCTGCCAACGGTTAGGAGTTGCGGAGGCGGAAGCGCAGCTGTAGCTTACGTCAACGATGGGGGAAGCGATCTTGTTGAGGATGGGATTCTTGTTCAGGACGACCATCCAGGGGGTAACTGCCATGGAACGGCCAAAGCCGCCTGCGAGCTGGATGAACAGCTTCGAGCCGGTCTTGTGGTACTCTACCATGTACTCCTTGAGCTGCTTGAACATTCTCTTGTTCTGGTACAGCCAGCGGCGGCCCATGGTATCACGGACACACTGCATGCCGGGGAGAACAAGGCCAACGCCCTTCTGTGCTCTCTGGAGCAGGAAATATGCTGCCTCTTTATCGAAATGGCAGGGCTCAAGCCAGCCAAACAGAGAGGTACCGCCCATGGAGCACTGGACAATGCGGTTTTTTATCTCGACATTGCCGATCTTGAACGGAGTGAATAGGGGTGCGTACTTTTCGTTCATCATATGGTTCTTCCTTCCTTTAAATATGATTTGCAAAATTTATACGGTAGACGCCGCCGGTAAAACAGTGGTGTCGAACGTTTACAAAACAGTGTCACGCCTCAGGCTGACGTGCCTTCACACAATATTGGGGTCAGTATAGCACATTTTTTCACAAATTGCAACTACAATATCTCCCTTTGAGGGCATGTTTTTTGTGCTTTATGTTACACTTTTACCCCCTGTTCCGGTCTCTTATTCGCCATTACACACATCAAATTGTGACACGGACGTGAAAACAGGGCATATCTGCCTCATATGCCCTGTTTTTGTATTTGTTAAGTTCTATCCCTCCGTACGGTAGAAGGTCTGGCCGATGATAAGGCCGCTTGCAGCGTCGATTATATATCTGTAATCGGTCACCGAGCCCGTAAACTGTACCTTGTAGCACACGGTGTCTCCGATCTTTATCATCTCCGTCGTGAGGTCCTTGGCTTTTTCCTGCGTTATTCCGGCGTCCGAAAGCGCCGTTTCGCGTGCGGCCGCATAGCCGACATAGTCCGAGTCGCTTATTATGCAGCTTCGCAGAGGCGAGATCATGACGATGCACAGAAGCAGCATCGCTATCATCTGAGGTGCGCCGTGCCTGAGTCTGCCTCGCCGGGCAGCACCGCGCGAGCGCCGCACAGCTTCCCTGCGTCTGTCCTTATCCGACAGGTGAGCGCCGCTGCCGCGTTTTTTATTTGCTTGCTGTTTGAGGTGTTTCCCGCCCGAAGCCAAGCAGCACTCCTCCTTTGCGATATGGCTGTACAATCTTATTTATTATATATATTCCATCACCCTTTTGTCAACAAAACATCTGTCGTATCGGGTAATATGAAAACAAAAGACCGCAGCGCAAGCTGCGGCCTTTTGTTTTGGAGACTGTCAAAAAACTATGCTGCTGCGTGAATATATCCGCGCAGCGGGGGAGTTTGAGGGGGCAAGGCCCGCCTCAAGTTGGATAAACCGCCGTCGAAATCCTTGAAATTTCAAGGATTTCGGTAATAGCATTTTGAACGTTTTCAAAATGCTCGGCGGAAAAGCGCAGTCAAAAAAGTCCCTCAAGGGACTTTATTGACAAGCTGAAAAACAAAAGACCGCAGCGCAAGCTGCGGCCTTTTGTTTTGGAGAAATAGAGAGGATATATGTCGGGAGGAAGAGAGAGAGTCCTCCCGATAAAGGAGAAGAAACATAGCGTGGTTACTGTCTCGGGAAGCTGGACACCCCGAACTCGCTGACGCCGTTTGTTCCGGCATCGGGTGCGGATTCGTCAAATGTGATGTTCAGCGTCTCGTACTTGCCGGCGCGGTAAACCGTTATGTTCGCGCTCTCGCCGGCCTTATAGCCCTTGACTGCGGTGTTGAGGTCGGAGTAGCCTCCGATGGCCTCACCGTCGAGCTCGGTGATGATGTCGCCCGCGGCAAGCCCCGATTTTTCGGCGCATTTGCCGGTCTCGACATTATACACATACGCGCCCTCGGGCATATCGTAATACTGCGCGTACACCGAGGTGTAGCGATTATCTATATCGACGCCCATATAAGCCTTGCCGCTGACATAGCCCTTGGTGATGAGCTCGTTTGCGATATCGGCCGCGTCGTTTATCGGGATAGCGAAGCCCAGTCCCTCCACGCCGGAGGAGCCGACCTTTGCGGTCGCAATGCCTATGACTTCGCCGTTTTCGTTGTAAACGGGTCCGCCGGAGTTGCCGGAGTTTATCGCGGCGTCGAACTGGAACATGTTTATCGGGGCGCTGCTGCGGTCGGTCGTGATGCTGCGGTCAAGCGCGCTCACGCGGCCGGAGGTCATTGAAAAATCAAGCTCGCCCAGAGGGTTGCCGATGGCAAATACATTGTCGCCCACGGCGATATTGTCGCTGTCGCCGATGGCGGCGGGGCTCAGGTCCGAGGCGTCGATCTTCAGAACCGCAACGTCGTTATCCTGATCAAAGCCGACTATCTTGGCCTCGTAGCTCGTTTTGTCCTTGAACAGGACATTGATCCCGTTCCCGTTTTTCTGCGCCGATTCGACGACATGGTAGTTGGTCATTATATATCCGTCGGCGGTTATAACAAATCCGGTACCGGCAACGGCGCTCGCGCTCTGCTGACCGAATATATTGGAGCTGCTGCTCTCGAGCGAGATGCCGACCGTCTGTCGGCAGCCGAGCTCGTAGATATCGTTTGCCGAGGAAGGTGAGGTACTGACGGTTTTGCCCGCGGTCGTACTCACGACGGTGTTTGCGGCGGTATTTTTTGTGCCGTCCGCCTCTGCGCCGTCCTTGAGCGCATTCCATGATACGAAGCCGCCCGCCATACCGCCGATCAGCGCACAGGCAAGACATATGCACGCCATTCTGAGCGTGCCGGTGCCCTGGGCACCGTCCGTTTTCTCGTGGGTCTTTTTCCCCTCGGGGGCGTAGTAATTGGGCACCTCGGTCGCCTCGTCCTGCGGGACGAACTCCGCGTCCTCGTACAGGCGCTGCTCGGGGCGCACATAATGGTACTCGCCGTCCGCTCCGATACCGTCGGACGAGTCAGCTGTTCTTTTGTCTCTGTTGTCGTCCATAACGGCCTCCGCTCGCTTCGATCCTGTGCTCTTATAATACACGTTCTTTATGACAAAGGCATGAACAAAAACAAAAAAATCTATAAACATATTCGCAGGCTCAATGCGCCGCCGAAAAATTAACTTGTACGGAAACGTACAAGTTTCGCCCGAAAACAGGGTATGGGTAGAGGGCGGCGCTCAGCCGCATAGAATATACTGCGTGAAAGGAATGGTCAAATTGAAAATATATCTCTCACCGTCCGATCAGAAAAGCAACCCCTACGCCTACGGCGGCACGAACGAGGCCGTGCAGTGCCGCAGGATCGCCGCCGCGTGCAAAGCGGCGCTCGATCGAAACGGCTTTGAGGTGAAAACCGATTTCTCGGACGGCGAAAACGCAATGTACGATCGCGTGCGCGAGTCAAACGCATGGGGCGCGGACATCCACCTGTGCATCCACACCAATGCCGGAGGCGGGCGCGGCTGCGTCGTGTTCGTCGCCTCAAAGAGCGATGAGCGCATGAAATATGCGCAGCCGGTATTCGACGAGCTCGACGCGATAACGCCCTGCCGCTCGGTCTACGGCGTGCGCGAAAAGCAGTTTTACGAGATCCGCAACAGCAGCGGCATCTGCCTGTACTGCGAATGCGAGTTCCACGACTCGCCGGAGCTTGCGCGCTGGATATGCGAGCACACCTCGGACATCGGCGAGGCGATATGCCGCGGGCTGTGCCGCGCCGCCGGAAAGGACTATATTGAGGAAGGAAGCGAAAGCGATATGGAAAGATGGAAAACGATAGACGAGATACCCGAAGGCTACCGCGAAATGGCCCAACGCTATGTCGATGCGGGCGCACTGCGCGGCAGAGCCGGCGGAGCGCTCGATCTGACGGAGGATATGCTCCGCACGATGGAGAGCATGCGCCGCTACTTTGAAGGGGAGGCGTGAAAGGATGGATACACCGGATAAGGCCGCCGAGATAAAGGCGGCGGCAGCGGCGCTCATAGCCTTCGGCACGGCGCTGTTCGGCTGGGTCGGCTGGATGATCGTGCTGTGGCTGGCCGCGATGGCGCTGGACTACCTGACCGGCACCTTCGCCGCACTTTACGGCAGAACATGGAGCAGCGCGGCGGCGCGGCGCGGCCTGTGGCACAAGCTCGGCAGCATCTTCGCGGTGCTGGTCGCGGCGATGTGCGATATCGCGCTGGGGCTCGTGGGCGATAACTTCGGCTTCGAGCTGCCCGTTCTCGGCCGCAGCTGCCTTATAACGCCGATCGTCACCGCGTGGTATTTCTTCACCGAGCTCGGCAGCATCGTCGAGAATGCCGACGCGATGGGCGCTCCCGTCCCCGGCTTTCTGCGCAGCCTGATCGCCCGCGGCAAAAAAGCCGTTGACGACAGGACCGGCGACGGCGGCGAGCGATAAATCAACCGTTCCGTGTCGGAACAATATTAAGCGAAAAGACAGTCCGGGCCTGAAAATCCGGACTGTCTTTTTCATAATGCTGCGGCTCGCGCCGTCGGCGGCGATAATTTTATCCGACGGTCTTTTCGAGCTTTTCGATGCCGATGCGGATACGGCGGAGGGTCTCGTCCTTGCCGAGGATGCGGCAGATCTCGACGGCGCCGCCGGGCGTTACGGCCTTTCCGGCTGCGGCGATGCGCACGGGCCACATGACCTTTGCGTTCTTGCAGCCGCACTTTTCGGCCATGCCGGTCATGGCGGCGAGGATGCTCTCGTCGCACCAGTCGCCGATGCTCTCGAAAACGGGCAGCATGGCCCGCAGCATCTCAAGCGAGCCTGCCTCGTCGGTCTTGCTCTTTTTGTGAATGTAAAGCGCCGTGTCGTACTCGGGCAGCTCGTCGAAGAAATCGAGCTTTTCGGGTATGTCGGTCAGGACCTCCGTGCGCTGCTGCAAAAGCGCGGCTATCGCGGCGGGATCGAGCTCCGGCTTCTTCACCGCCTGGCGGATGAAGGGCTCGGCGGCTGCGGCAAAGGCCTCGGGGCTCATTGCGCGGATGTACTCGGCATTGAAATATCTGAGCTTTTCGATATCGAAGATGGCCGGGGACTTGGAAATGCCCTTTATGTCGAATATCTCGGCCATTTCCCGCATGGTGAATATCTCGCGCTCGCCGCCGGGGCTCCAGCCGAGCAGCGCGACGTAGTTCACCACCGCGTCCGTTAGATAGCCCTGCGCGATAAGATCCTCATACGAGGGGTCGCCGTGGCGCTTGCTCATCTTGCTGTGCGCGTCCCTCATGACCGGCGAACAGTGGACATAGGCCGGTATCTCCCAGCCGAAGCCCTCGTACAGCAGATTATACTTCGGCGACGAGGACAGATACTCCGAGCCGCGCACGACGTGCGTTATGCCCATGAGGTGATCGTCGATGACGTTTGCGAAGTTATAGGTCGGCAGACCGTCGCGCTTTATGAGCACCTGATCGTCAAGCGTTGAGTTTTCGACGGTGATGTCGCCGAATATCTCGTCATGGAAGGTCGTGCTGCCCTCTTCGGGTATTCTCTGGCGCACGACATAGGGCTCACCGGCTGCGGCTCTGGCGTCGCTTTCCTCACGGCTGAGGCAGCGGCAGGGATCGACGGCCTTTTCAAAGCCCTCCGTCTCCTCCTGCTTTTCGCAGAAGCAGCGGTAGGCGTGTCCTTTTTCAATGAGAA
Organism: bacterium; assembly: GCA_963613665.1. Taxonomy (GTDB): domain Bacteria; phylum Bacillota; class Clostridia; order Oscillospirales; family Oscillospiraceae; genus F23-B02. Next base: position 25,537 of record CAVEAL010000025.1, read on the forward strand.
GCTCTGCGTATTTTCCGTAAAGGCCGCGCCGCTCTGTCTGAACATAGGGGCCTACGGGACCGCCGACATCGGGACCCTCGTCGTGGTCAAGGCCGCACTGCGCCATCGTGCGGTAGATGACCTCGACCGCGCCGTCAACGTAGCGCTCCTGATCGGTGTCCTCGATGCGGAGAATGAATTTTCCGCCGCTGTGACGGGCTATGAGCCATGTGTACAGCGCCGTGCGCAGATTGCCAACATGCATATAGCCCGTGGGGCTGGGAGCAAATCTCGTGCGCACCTGTCCGTGCGGTATGCGCTCCTCCATCTGCTCAAACCATGTCATATCCATAAACTTTTCCTCCGAAACATAGATACAGACAGTGTAAAATGCTTTTTGGCTGTTGTCAAGTGAGAAGTAAAATGGTAGAATAATAAATTGAATTATTGGCTTTACAATTTAGGAGACGACGAAAATGGAAGAGATAAAAAAGAAAACAATGCTGTCGGGCATCCAGCCCTCGGGCGATCTGCATCTGGGCAATTACCTGGGCGCGGTGAAAAACTGGGGTGCGCGGGCCGATGAGTTTGACTGCTATTACTTCATGGCGGATCTGCACACGCTCACCGTGCGCCAGGATCCCAGGCAGCTGCGCCGCCGCAGTCTCGAACAGCTTGCACAGTATATCGCCTGCGGCATAGATCCCGAGAAAAATGTCCTGTTCTTACAGAGCCACGTGCATGAGCACGCCGAGCTCGGCTGGATACTCAACTGCTACACCATGTTCGGCGAGCTCAGCCGCATGACGCAGTTCAAGGACAAGTGCGCAAAGAACGCCGACAACATAAACGGCGGTCTGTTCACCTACCCCAGCCTCATGGCGGCGGACATCCTGCTGTATCAGGCGGACTACGTCCCCGTCGGTGAGGATCAGCGCCAGCACTGTGAATTAACGCGCGATATCGCCGTGCGCTTCAATAATATATACGGCGAGACCTTCAAGGTGCCCGAGGCCTACGTTCCCAAGGCCGGGGCCCGCGTCATGGGGCTCGGGAACCCCTGTTCGAAGATGAGCAAGTCCGACCCCAACGGCTGCGTTTTCCTCATGGAGAAGCCAGAGGATATCGCCCGCAAGTTCAAGCGCGCCGTTACCGACTCCGATACGGAAAACTGCGTGCATTTCGATCAGATAAACAAGCCCGGCGTTTCAAACCTCATGAGCATCTACTCGGCCGTCACCGGCAGGAGCTTTGAGGAGATCGAGCGCGAATTTGAAGGACAGGGCTACGGCGTGTTCAAGCCCGCCGTCGGCGACGCGGTCATCGAAACGCTGCGTCCGATACGCGAGGAGGCAGCGCGGCTCCTCGACGACAAGGCCTACCTGTGCAGCGTCTACACCGAGGGTGCGCAGAAGGCAAGCGCCATTGCCCGCAGGACCCTGCGCAAGGTCTACAAAAAGATAGGTCTCGTCGAAAAACCTTTTTAACATTAAATAAACAGTCCCCGGAGAGATAAATATGATCGATCTTAGTATTGATGTCTGGAAGAACATTCTGCTCGCGCTGTGCGTCGCCTTCATTATCTCCTTTGCCGCAACGCCCGTTGTCAGCACCTTTGCAAAAAAGGTCGGCGCGATAGACATTCCGGACAAAAAGCGCCATATCCACAGTCACCCGGTCCCCCGCATGGGCGGACTTGCGATATTCCTCGGCTTCCTGCTGTCGGTGCTGCTGTTTGCACACATAACGCCGCAGGTGCGGGGGATACTGCTGGGCGCTATACTCATCGTCGTCGTCGGAGCTATCGACGACGTGATGAACCTCAATGCGTGGCTCAAGTTCTGCGTGCAGATAGTCGCGGCGGTCATCGCCGTTTTGTCCGGCGTTATCATAAACGTCGTGTCAAATCCCCTGCTCATAACGAGCGAACAGGCCGTGACCATCGGCATACTCGCCGTACCCGTTACGGTGCTGTGGATAGTCGGCGTAACGAACTCCGTCAACCTCATCGACGGGCTTGACGGCCTTGCCTGCGGCGTTTCGGCAATAGCCTCGATGACGATGCTGGTCGTGTCGCTGCTGGTATCGGACGCAAACATAAACGTTGCGGTGATCCTCGCCGCGCTCGTCGGCGGCTGCCTCGGCTTTATTCCGTATAACCTCAACCCCGCAAAGATATTCATGGGCGATACCGGTGCGCTGCTTCTTGGCTATGTGCTTGCAACGGTGTCCGTTATCGGCATGTTCAAGTTCTATGCCATCGTCACCTTCGTTCTGCCGGTGCTGGCGCTGGCCGTTCCGCTGTCGGATACGATATTCGCCTTCACGCGCCGCATCCTGCACGGACAGAGCCCCTTCCACGCCGACAGAGGGCATTTCCACCACAAGCTGCTGGACATGGGCCTTAACCAGAAGCAGGCGGTCGCGGTGCTGTACGCGGTATCGGCCATCCTCGGCCTCGCTGCGGTGCTGCTGGCCTCGACCGGCATCGTGCGCATCATCGTTGCGCTCATCGCCTTCGTGATCGCCGTGTGCATCTGGCTGTTCGTGTTCAGGCACAACAACAACATCCATCCGCTGCCGCACGAAAAGCCGGCGGAAGAGTCCGAAAAGGACGGTGAAAGCAATGACTAAGCTCAAGGTTATGTCCGTTTTCGGCACGCGGCCGGAAGCGATAAAAATGGCGCCGCTCGCACTGGAGCTCCGGCGCCGCGAGTGCATCGACAGTCTCATCTGCGTCACGGCGCAGCACCGTGAGATGCTCGACTCGGTTATGAACTGCTTCGGCCTGAGCGCCGATGCGGACCTGAATATAATGGGGAAAAACCAGACCCTCACGGACGTGACCGTCAAGGCTCTCAAGGGTCTCGAGGGCTGCTTTGCCGAGTATAAGCCCGACCTTGTCCTCGTCCACGGCGATACGAGCACGACCTTTTCCGCGGCGCTTGCCGCGTTTTACGCGAAGATACCCGTCGGCCATGTCGAAGCCGGACTGCGCACCTATGACCGCTACAGCCCCTTCCCCGAGGAGATGAACCGCTGCCTCGTCGGCCGCCTTGCCACGCTGCACTTCGCGCCGACGGCAAAAAATGCGGAGAACCTGCGCGCCGAGGCCGTCACCGGCGATATCTTCGTCACCGGAAACACCGTCATCGACGCGATGAAATACACCGTCGGCGGCGGCGGCTTCAGCTCGCCCGAGCTCAAAAGCATCGACTTTTCAAAGCGCGTCATCGCCATGACCTGCCACCGCAGGGAAAACTACGGCGAGCCGATGAAAAACATATTCTCCGCCGTGCGCGAGATCGCGCTCACGCATCCGGATGTTGAGATAGTCTACCCCGTGCACCTGTCGCCCGTCGTTCGCGGGGCGGCGCGCGAGCAGCTTGCCGACCTTAAAAACGTGCACCTGATCGAGCCGCTCGACGCGATGGATATGCACAGGCTCATGAGCGCAAGCTATATGGTCATGACAGACTCCGGCGGCATCCAGGAGGAGGCGCCCTCGCTGGGCAAGCCCGTTCTCGTCCTGAGAAAGGAGACCGAGCGCCCCGAGGCCGTTGCGGCCGGCACCGTAAAGCTCAGCGGCGTTGAGCGCGGCGATATAATCCGCGACGCATCCGAGCTTCTCACCGGCGGGCAGATGTATCAGCGCATGGCGCACGCCGTCAACCCCTACGGCGACGGGCACGCCTGCGAACGCATAGCCGACGCGATAGAGTTCTCCTTCGGCCTGCGCTCCGACCGCCCCTCAGAGTGGAAGGTGTCACCGCAGGCGGCGGAAGATGTGTAATTAAATTGCCGCTCGAGCAGCATTATTAAAAGACAGTGTAGATTTTCCCCTGCACTGTCTTTCTTACATTTAATATTAAATTCGCTTCCGGTCTTGCGGAACGGGCGAGATAAGTTCCCCCTGCTGATACCGGACTGACGCAGCGAACGTATAGGCAGGGCGTTAATGCGCCTGCGAAAAAATTTACATGAATTTTACATGCAAACGCTATTTTACATTACGCTTTACATATAAAATTAAAGCAAAGCGAGGTAATGACAATGATATTTTGTGTTGAAGACGATGCAGGCATCAGAGATCTTATGATATACACGCTCAACGCCTCGGGCTTTCAGGCCGCAGGCTTCGGCAGCGCAAAGGAGTTTTACGAGGCCGCGGCGGACACCGTGCCGGAGCTCGTGATGCTCGACATTATGCTGCCCGGCGAGGACGGCATATCCGTTCTCAAGCGTCTGAAGGCTGATCCGCGCACGGCAGACGTGCCGGTCATTCTGGCAACGGCCAAGGGCAACGAGTACGACAAGGTGATCGGCCTTGACCTCGGCGCGGACGACTATCTGGCCAAGCCCTTCGGCATGATGGAGATGGCCTCGCGCGTGCGTGCTGTGCTGCGCCGCAGCGGAAGAGCGGCCGAGAAAAAGGACAGGCTCGTCTGCATCGGCGGGCTCGAAATGAATCTCGGCGAGCATACCGTCACAGCCGACGGCCGCCGTGTGCAGCTCACGCTCAAGGAATATGAGCTGCTGCACACATTCATGACAAACCCCGGACGTGCGTTCACGCGTGAGCAGCTGCTGTCCTCGGTCTGGTGCGAGGACTTCATGGGCGAAACGCGCACGGTGGACGTTCATGTCGGCACGCTGCGCCAGAAGCTCGGCAAGTGCGGCGCATATATCCGCACGGTGCGCGGCGTGGGCTACAGAATGGAGGCGTAGAGCATGACAAAACGCATTTTCAGATCCATATTCACCGTTGCGGCGATAGTGCTGCTGGCGGCGTTCGTTCTGATAACGGGCGTGCTGTACGAATACTTTTCCAACAAGCAGATGGATCAGCTGAATATGCAGACTCACCTTGCTGCGCAGGGCGTCGAGGCCTCCGGCGAGGGCTATTTTGACGGCATGGACATCGACGGCTGCCGCATAACCTGGATCGCCGCCGACGGCACGGTCCTGTACGACAGTCAGGCCGAACAGTCAGGCATGGAAAACCACGCCGGACGCGAAGAGGTCAGCGAAGCGCTCAGGACCGGTCACGGCGAGAGCATGCGCTACTCCACGACACTCATGGAGCGCCAGCTGTACTCTGCCGACCGCCTGTCCGACGGCACGGTCGTGCGCATCTCCGACATGCAGTACACACCGCTCACGCTCATTCTCGGCATGATCCAGCCGGTGATCATCATCGCGCTTGCGGCGCTGCTGCTGTCGCTGTTTCTGGCATCGCGCATGTCAAAGCGCATAGTCCGGCCGCTCAACGAGATGAGGCTTGACGATGCCGACAGGATCGACACCTACCCTGAGCTTGCGCCCCTGACCGACAAGCTGCGCAGTCAGCAGAGGCAGCTGCGCGAGCAGGAGGCCGAGCTGCGCCGCCGACGCGACGAGTTCGAGGCCGCGACCGGCAACATGACCGAGGGGCTGGTGCTCCTCAACGAGCAGGGCAGCGTCCTGAGCATCAACAGATCGGCAACGCAGATACTCTCCATAAGCCGCTACTGCATCGGCAGGGATATACGCGAGCTCTCGGCAGCGCCGCAGCTGCGCGAGATCGTCGAAAAGGCCTTCAGCGGCGAGCACTGCGAGGCACATATCACGCTCGGCGGCGTGAGCTACAGGTTCTACGCAAGCCCCGTCACGTCGGGCGACAGGGTGACCGGCGTCGTGCTGCTGATGCTCGACACGACCGAGAAGGAAAAGGCCGAGCAGCTCAGGCGCGAGTTCTCCGCCAATGTGTCGCACGAGCTGAAAACGCCGCTGCACACCATCTCCGGCTGCGCGGAGCTTCTGGCCAACGGCATCGTAAAGCCCGGGGATGTGCCGCATTTTCTCGGCCAGATACAGTCCGAGTCCAAGCGCATGATCGCGCTGATAGAGGATATCATAAAGCTTTCGCACCTCGACGAGGGCGCGGACGATATGCAGCGCGAGGATGTCGATCTCCTCGCCGTCGCACGGCGCGAGGCGGACAATCTGCATCAGGCGGCGGAGGACGCCGACGTTGCTCTCACGGTCTCCGGCGAGAGTGCCGTCATAAACGGCATACCTCAGCTTCTCGACGCGATCGTCCACAACCTCTGCGAGAACGCGATAAAATACAATCGCCCCGGCGGCTTTGTGCACGTCAATGTCCGCCGTGAGGGAGCAAGCGCGCTGCTGACAGTCGAGGATAACGGCATCGGCATCCCGCCCGAGCAGCAGGAGCGTATTTTCGAGCGCTTCTACCGCGTCGATAAGAGCCATTCGCGCGAGGTCGGCGGTACGGGGCTCGGCCTTTCGATAGTAAAGCACGCCGCCGCCCTCCACAACGCTAAGATCTCCGTCACCTCCGCCCCCGGCAAGGGCACCACAATCTCCGTTGCTTTTTAGTGGCGCATTGAGGCTGTACTTATACGCTTATTGCGTCAGCCCGGTATCTAAACATTGGAGGAAACTACGGCGTTTCGCGCCCCGTGAAATTGTGCCGATTTAGTGCAAAGCTTTGTCTGGCCCCTGGCTTCCCCTTGAGGGGAAGCCAGGGGCGCACTTATGCAGTGCGAAACGTTAAGCCGACGGGCACCCGCAGTCTCCGTATAGGTGCAGCCTCAATGCACCTGGGAAAAACTGCGGTATTCGCTGGGGAGCCTGCCGGTGGCTTTTTTGAACTCGGCGGAAAATTTGCTCTGGCTCTCATAGCCGACGCGCTCGGCGACCTCGGCGATGCTGAGCCGGGTGCTGCGAAGGAGCTCGCAGGCCAGTGCCATGCGGTGCTCTCTGATATGCGCGGCCAGCGACTTGCCGTAGACGGCCTTGAAGCTCTCCTTGAGCGTGGAGGGGTTGATGAGAAACCGCCGCGACAGCTCCTCTATCGTGTAGCGCCGGGCGAGATTTTCCGTCAGCAGCTCGTGCACGCGGCGCACGGTCTCGAGCTGCTCGACCGTGCAGCGCCCCTCGCCGCCGGTGTGCGCGTCGAGCTCGGGCAGCTCCGGCACGCTTCGGATATCACCGCGCTCCTCCGGGCAGGATATCTCCATCGTCTTTTCCATCATTATATGCAGCAGCCGCACCTGCTCCGTGGGTGCGGCCCTGTAATAGACCTCCTTGCCCTCACGCCGGCTGACGATCAGTCCGCCGTCCTTGAGCTGGCGCAGATGATGCGACACGGCGGGACTGGTCATGTCCGTCAGGAACGATATGTTCACAACGCACTCCTCGCAGTGGCACAGCAGCCAGAATATACGCACGCGGCTCGTGTCGGCAAGCAGCTTGAATACGTCGGCGACCGTTTTGAACCGCTCCGTTTTTTCAATGTTTTCACGAAGATCTTCGTTTATTTCCCCGCCGTGATCGTGGGGCGTATGCCCGTACTTATCCATATCATTGCTCCATTCGGAAATGTTTTGCGCCCATTCGGAAGAACGGCGCTTCAAACCGTTGACTTTTCGGCTCGCACTTATTATACTGCAAGCATAACGATTAAACAATCATTTAATTGTTGAATTGAATTCGAACAGAGGAGAAATATCATGAAAAAGACTTACAAGATCGAAGTAGACTGCGCAAACTGTGCAAACCTCATGGAAGAGGCAGCCGGCAAGACCGAGGGCGTCGAGAAGGCGGCCGTCAATTTCATGACGCAGAAGATGACTCTGGAGTTTTCCGAGGGCGCGGATATTGACGCGGTCATGAAGAACGTCGTCAAAAACTGCAAAAAGGTCGAGGACGACTGCGAGATATATCTCTGATATGAAACAACGCCCTCCCGAGCGGAGGGCGTATTTTTTGACTGCAAGGTGAGATCTTATGAATAAAAAGCAGAAAAAGGTGCTTGTGCGCATAGTCATTGCCGCTGCGCTGCTCGCGCTGCTGAATCTTGTGACGCTGCCGGAGCTCCCGTCGATGCTTCTGTATCTCGCGGCGTACCTTGTCATCGGCTATGACATTCTGCGCAAGGCGGGCAAGGGCATTTCAAACGGCCGCGTCTTCGACGAAAACTTCCTCATGGCCGTCGCCACGGTCGGCGCGATCGCGCTTGCCTTCATAAGCGGCAGCCGCGACTTCAACGAGGCGGTGTTCGTCATGCTGTTCTACCAGATAGGCGAGCTGTTCCAGAGCTACGCCGTCGGCAGGAGCCGCCGCAGCATATCCGCGCTGATGGATATCCGCCCGGACTATGCAAACATTGAGGTGGACGGACGGCTTGAGCAGGTCGATCCCGATGAGGTCGAAACCGGCAGCATCATCGTCGTGCAGCCGGGCGAGAAGGTGCCCATCGACGGCATAGTCATCGACGGCAGGACCACGGTCAACACCGGCGCACTCACGGGAGAGAGCCTGCCGCGCGATGTTGCGCCCGGCGAGGAGATCATCAGCGGCTGCATAAACCTCAGCGGCGTGATCCGCGTGCGCACGACCAGACCCTTCGGCGAATCGACCGTGTCGAAGATACTTGAGCTGGTCGAAAACTCCGGCTCGCGCAAGTCGCAGTCGGAGCAGTTCATCTCGCGCTTTGCGAGGGTCTACACTCCCATCGTGTGCTATGCCGCGCTGGCACTGGCGTTTCTGCCGCCGCTTATCCGAGTCCTGTTCATGGACCTCGGCGGCGACTGGTCGGTGTGGCTGTACCGCGCGCTGGCGTTTCTGATCGTCAGCTGCCCCTGCGCACTTGTCATCAGCATACCGCTGAGCTTTTTCGCGGGGCTGGGCGGCGCGAGCAGCGAGGGCGTGCTCATAAAGGGCTCGAACTTCCTCGAGGCTCTTGCGCAGACAAAGACCGTCGTTTTCGATAAGACCGGTACGCTCACGCAGGGCGTGTTCGAGGTCAGCGGCATCCACCACTGCCCGATCGAGGACGAGAAGCTCCTCGAGTACGCCGCGCTTGCCGAGTGTGCGTCTTCGCACCCGATAAGCCGCAGCCTCCAGCGTGCCTGCGGCATGGAGCTTGACCGCGGCCGTGTCGGCAATATCGAGGAGATAAGCGGAAGCGGCGTCATCGCCGAGGTGGACGGGCACACGGTCGCCGCCGGAAACGAGCGGCTGATGAATAAGCTCGGCATCGGGCATACGCCCTGCCGCAGCGTCGGCACGATCGTCCATGTTGCCATCGACGGTGTTTACTCCGGGCACATAGTCATCTCCGACCTCGTGAAGCCGAACTCCGCCAGGGCAGTCGCCGAGCTCAAAAGGGCAGGTGTCAGCAGGACGGTCATGCTCACGGGCGATGCGAAAGCAGTGGCCGACAGGGTCGCGGCCGAGCTCGGCATCGACGAGGTGCACAGTCAGCTCCTGCCCGGTGACAAGGTAAGTCAGGTCGAGCGCCTGCTCGGCGAGAACGCCGGCAAGGCAAAGCTCGCCTTCGTCGGCGACGGCATAAACGATGCGCCTGTGCTCTCGCGCGCGGATATCGGTATTGCGATGGGCTCGATGGGCTCTGACGCCGCGATCGAGGCCGCAGACGTCGTGCTCATGGACGACGATCCGCTCAAGATATCCAAGGCGATCAGGATCTCGCGCAAGTGTATCCGCATCGTATACGAGAATATCGTTTTCGCGCTCGGCGTGAAGTTTGCCTGCCTGCTGCTGGTAGCCCTCGGTGCGGCGGATATGGGTGCCGCGATCTTCGCCGACGTCGGCGTAATGGTTATCGCCGTCCTCAACGCCATGCGGGCTCTCTCGGTTTCGAATTCTTAAAGGCGCACGCAGTCGGCCCTTATACATTTATTCTTGCGCCCGGTATCGGGACACCGCAAAGACCGTATCGGTACTGCGCGGCGGCGCCTCTGAAAAAGCCTTTTCCTCAAGTGAAAGGTGACGGAAGAGGTGTTATCGGAAAAGCCGTGGCTGCAACATATAAAAAAAGACAGTGCAGACTAAAATCTGCACTGTCTTTTTCAGTTTGTCAAAAAAGTCCCTCGCGGGACTTTTTTGACTGCAC
>CAVEAL010000026.1:0-33859 GCA_963613665.1 bacterium
GCAGGGGCTTTTGTGCTGCTTTTTTAGGCCTCCACTCATTGATCAAAATTCCGTCCCTGCGCTTATTTTTCCCTTGACTTTTTATAGCTGGTCTTCCTCGTGAGTTGGTGCTATATTCCGCGATTCAAAAACTAAGGCGGAACCACAAGCCGCCGCAGATAACAACGATACTTCATAGGGTCTCCTTCCTAATGTCAGGTACCGTACAGGTCGTGATTGACCAGCGTGGTGTAGTAGTGGTCGATAGTGCTGGGGGCATTGAACAGCACCGCCAGCAGGTATTTCTTGATATTGCGGACATATAAAGAGCAATGGTATCTGGAAAAGCTGAACGCCATCTGCATGACCTGCGGGCGCGTCAGCCCTTTGTCCACGCAGTCCACCATTGAGGACTTGGCGGTGGATTTTGAGGGTACGACAGCCAGCGGTGCGGAACGGTTCTACCGGCGCACATTGGATAAGCTGCTGGAAAGCGGCCTCATCAATATCGTGACGCTGAAGCGAACCGAGTGCCGCAAAAAGGGCAAAAAAAATAGCCGCCGCTGTCTACCTGTATCAGGCAGACAACGACGGCGAATGGGGCGAGATTCGGTTTGATTTTGAAAGCGGCGCAGCGGAGATCGTCAGGCTGGCAGATTGGGACACGGTGAAATCCAACGTTTTTGCAAAAACGGCGATACGGTTTGTTCAGAGCTTGCCGGAAGTTCGGCTGCTGAAAGAAACGGTTGTGCCGTTTGAAATATAGGCAACGGTTGTTCAGAAGATGCAATCTGTAACATCCATGCGTGCTGTGGGGCAACTACCGTAACAAAATGCTATATTTCTGCCTTGACAGCAGCATTCATGGCAGCCGTTTCCGGTATATCATATTTCACATTTCGCTTTGTTTTTCCGGCGCAGACCGGACAGCCGCATTTATCTTTTCCGGTTCTGGAGTAGACGACCGCTTTCCAGACATGTCCTTCGCTGCATTTCCACCAAATGCGCTTATGGCTGCCCGGCGTAACCATTTCCGGCGTCAGACTGCCGTTGAGCGTATCATCCCACTGCGCAGCCAGCTTTGGAAAGAGCGTTGCAAGATCATTGAAGCCAGCCAGAACACGCCTGCCTGTGCAATACGGACACCCGGAATTTTCCACGGCTCTGGCTGCGATAACCGCCTGCCACTCATGGCCAAGAGCACATCGCCACCAGACCTTTTTATTACTGTAAGGTGTAACATGATCCGGTTTCAGACTGCCGTTACGCTCAGCATTCCATTCCACAGCGAGATTTGGGAAAAGGGTAAGCAGGTCATTTTCACCGGAAATGGCGGTTTTGCCGCTGCAAATCGGGCATCCGCTGCCGCGTATCCGGCTCAGAACGCTTGTGCGCCACGAATGACCGTTTTCGCAGCGCCACCACACATACTGCTGACTGCCCGCCAGCACATCGGATGGCTGCAAGGTTCCGTTTTTAGCAGCATCCCACTGTGCGGCAAGTGCCGGATTCACCGTGGCAAGATCATTATCGCCAACCCACAGGATGCGCTTGGAGCAGTACGGGCATTTTGCGCCGTGCGCACGGACGCGCACCTCGCTTTGCCAAGTGTGGCCGTTTTCGCAGCGCCACCACACCTTCTGATGGCTGCCGCAGTGAACCTTGTTCGGCGTCAGCGGCGCATTTTTTGCCCAGTCCCACTCCCCGAGAAGATACATCTTGTCCTGATGTTCGCAGAGGTATTGCAGGGAGAGTTCACTTTTCATGGTATCACCCCGTAATACTTCAAAAGCGTTTTGGAGCTTAGGTCAAAATGCCATCTAAATGTTGTTTGCATACAGTTCCAGCTCATAGATGTTGACACTGTAGGAATAGCCAAGAGAATTGGTCTTTCGTGCGTTAAACTTAAAATACCTGCGCGCATGATCCAGTTCAATTTTGTCTACCGTGATATCATCGGTGTTATCTGTCTTCCCGAGAACCTTTGTCCAGTAGCGCGGGATTGCACAAAGTCTGGACTGCTCAGGCGCACTAAGGTTTGCAAAATCTTCCTCTGTAATAAGATTTTCGTTCAACACATAAAGCTCATAGGAAGCCGTGTTCAGCTTGCTGTTTTCGCCCGCAGAGCCAGCGTGGAAAACTTTCATGGTTTTGATATCAGCAGCATTTCCAATATCGAATACAACCCAGCCATTTCCGCCGGAAGCCGTCCACTTTGCATTTTCATCGCCATCAAAGAGCTTGACAGGCCCGGTTTCCTTAAAATGCCTATAAGACTTGTTGTAGCCTATTACTTCAGCATTTAACGCAAGATTTTCTTCAGGCTCCTTCGTTACTTGCCGGAATACCGCAGACACGATAACATCTCTTTCAGGCATAGAGAAGCTGCTTTCGACTATTTTTCCATCCAGCGTAAAATGTGAAAGTTCATAACCTTCGTTTGACATTGCTGTAAGTGTTACAGTTTCTCCTGCCTTGGCAGTCGTAGCAGATGCTTCAACGTTTCCATTTGCCGATGCTTCGATTGTTATTGTAAAAACAACTTTTTTGAACACGGCAGATACAGTAACATCATTTTCGGGCATAAAGAAGCTATTTCCATCAATCTTTTCCCCGTTGACTGTGAAATACGCAAGTTCATAGTATTCAGCAGGTGTTGCTGTCAGGTTTATGATATCTCCAGTTTTTCCCGACATAACGTCAGCATCAACGGTGCCGTTTTCGTTCGAAGAAATGATTACCTGATATACGGTACCTTCTTCAGCATCAAACGGTGCGCTGAGCTTGATACTTTCAGCATAATTTCCGGTTGTTGTGGTGTAATACACGCGCCCGGCACCGCTTTCGAAGTCAAGACCGGTAAAGCTTACCGTACCGCTGCCGGACTGCTCTGCTATCTGCTGATAAGATTCGCCGTCCTTCAGATAGAGCCTGATTGTAGTGTCCGCTGGAACATTCCGTAATGTAAACGTATCTGCTGCACCGGGATTATTCACAGCGGATGCAAACTTCATCAGAACAGGTTCGCTGGCTTCCTGCTCTGCGCTCTCGAACATTTGCCACTCATAAATGCGAATTGCGCCCCACGCAGATGAGCCGCTGTTATTGATATAGAGGCGCCATTCCTGTGCGGTAACAGGCTGATCAAGGATAACATCGGTCACAGCGGCGGAGTTATTGGTAATACTCTTTGCGGTTATCCACTGGCTTCCACTTTTATATTGAAGCGAAAAGCTGATCGTGTTCATATTTTGGGCTTCACCGCCATACTCTGCGTGCTCCACACGCCAGCGGCGAACTGTGGCCGTTTCTTTCAGCTTGATTGACATCCAACCGCTTTGTGCATTGGTGGCGCACCATTTAGAGCCATTTTCGCTGGTGCCATCAATGGCCTTGGATGCCGGTTCGCCATCGTTCTGTGCAGAATAGCTCGTTACTTCCGCACCAAGGCAGACGTTCTCACTGGAGGAGGCTGTATCAACAAGCCGGTCTGTATCTCCGTTTTGATACGGCCAATCGATACTCAGCTCCTGACCTGCCTGACGATGGCCATTATTATCTACAGGAACAATTTCGACTGTGACCATTTTGTCCTGCTCGTCCTCATTCCTGGTCAGATTGGAGATATAGTACGCCGTGTTGGGCGTTTCCATAATGAGGTTTTTGCTGCCATCTGCGTTGACCTTGTAAATTTCGTAGGAAGACGCATTTCCGTTCCAAGTAAGCCGCGCCTCTGCGGTATAAGCATCTTTAAACAGGATATCTTCTAAAGATACGTTGCTTACAGATGCATCGGAGGCGGAGCCATCTGTAATGGCAAGTTGTCCCAGATTGACCTGATAGTTAGAAACGGCAGAACTGCTTTCAATTTTCAAGCCGATGGCATACAAGGTCTTGCCGGAGAGGTCGGAAAGGGAAACCGCGCTGGTCACCCAGTCGCCAGAGCTTGCGTTCAATGTATATTCCTTCGTCTGGCAGCTTTCATAGCTTGCTGTGGTGCTGTCGCCGTAGTAGGCAACCAGCTTCATGCAGCCTTGATCGCCCTTGCTGGTGAGAGAAATGTTCGTGTTTTCATTGATTGCCAGCCTCGTGCTGTAAAGCATGATATTATTGGGCTGACCCGCAGAAAGGCTGCCGGAAAATTTGATGGAAGATCCTCCATTATAGGCATCATCAAAATCATAGCTGCCGGAAAGCTTATTGCCGTTTGAGTCGATGATCCATGTCCATGTGGGCATAACATCCTGTACAGACTGATAGCTCCACTCGCTGTTTCGAGACTTTACGCCATCCACATAATACGCTTTGCCGTGGCCTGCATTGAAGTTTGTTACAAATGGGGCAGACAGAATCGTGGTATGATCCGCAAAGAACCTCGACATACCCTGCCAGCCGCTGCTTGTCGTATTGCGGGGATCACCGCCATTTACATAGAATTGCCGTTCTACCTCGTGAAAGTTTGCGCCATCCGTAGCGAGACCCATAGTTGAGTTCGGGCAATAGAGGGCAAGAGACAGCTTCAGCTTATTGTTGTTGAGCAGGTAACTTGAATTGAATGTGGTATTCATGCAGTTCTGCTGCACATCAAGTCCGGCAAATGCATCATATTGGCTTTTACCCAACCCTTGCATGGTTGAAACTGTTGTGTTTACCTCTTGCGTAGTCCAGTTATAATTCATGAAGAACTCATTTACACCGGCCGAAATCCAACCGCTGTTGTTGCTGTTGACCGCATTCTGATAGCTAAGTGAGCCGTTGTCACAAATAGAATCGTACCAACCAATCAGCATATCAGGCTTTTTCTCGCGCATATAAGCGATCATCTGGTTCAGTTTGCTGGCTACGCTGGAGTTGACACCGGTTTCCTCATTAAAGAAATATCCGTCAAAACCGTAGTATTCCATCAGTTCAATGAGCTTGTCCGCAACAGCGGTATAATTGTCTACAAAATTCTTGACGACAGAAGCGTCCCCACCCCAGTCAAAGAAAATCGTACCCATGACCGGCACGCCATTTGTATGCGCTGCATCTGTGAACTCCCCGTTGGGGACAACGACATTACCCCGCTTGGAGCTTGACCAATATACGAATGAGGTCGCATACTGCCAGTAATTGAAAGCGTAACTGCTGAAAGAATCCGTTCCCTGCGAACTGGTCGTGTCATGCTTTGCGTTAGCCAAGGAGCAGACCATAAGCTTTGCTTCCGGGTTTGCTGTGCTGTTGACAGTGAATCCGGTAGTCCGGTCTGCCAAAGGAATCACGGAGCGGGAGTATGCTCCATCCTCATCCGAGTCTGCGGTCCATGCCAGCAGACTGTCGACATCAAAGGCAGGGCCGATAGGGGCAAGGGAGGTCTTGTCATTGGTGGTATCTGCCGAAACAGCAAAAGCGGCAGTTGGCAGAAGGCAGAATACCATGACAAGCGATAGAATCGCGCTGATAAGTTGTTTTAGTGAGTTTGATTTCATTTGAGTTCCTCTTTCTGTCTTTTATGCTTCAATAATTCCAAGCTCCCGCATTTGCGCAAGTGTTTCTTTCAGATTGTCCTGTGCCTGCGTTTTTTCAACGTCATACTCTGTAATAATTTGCTGTAGAATCTCCTCCGGTTCATTTTCATTCTGCAGTCCCTGATAAATCAGCATGGATACCGGATTTAAGAGCAGCATCCCCTGAATATCCGTCTGTCCTATGGGAATGAGAATCGAATCTCCCGCGATTTCTCGCAAAACAAATTTGTTGCTTAACTTCATATGGTTTTCTCCTGTGGCTTCTTTTCTGTTTGTTCATACCAATGCGCGGCAGAAGATGCATAAGCGTCCATTTTGCGGCACATATATTCTGGCACGGACTCAAATCGTCCTGTTTCCGCCATGCATACCGCAGGGCAGGCTTCACAGATCGGGTGGTATCGGCAGGCTGTACAGCGGGCCGGAACCATAATTTTTTTGCGTTCAGAACGGATATAATCCCACGCTGCGGTGAAGTCATCCCCTAACAAAGCGGAAGGGGTATCCATCATTCCACAGGGCCGCATCTGCCCGTTATAGGTGATCCAGAATGCTGCTGCACCTGCCCGGCATCGAATATGTTCTGTCGGCATATCCTGGCACTCTGACTGCGCAGCAGGAATTTCGTGGTTTCGGGCAATGGCCTCGGCACGGCGCAAAAGATTATCAAATGACATATTGCTGCATTCGCTCTGCCATCGTACCTGCGCAGACTGTTCCGGGGTTAGTCGCTGACAGCTTTCACATTGGGTTTTCTCTGCAGCACGAACAGGAGGAAACATATAAGACGCTGTTTGCAGCGGTAGATTTTTGCTTTTCGCATAAGCTGTCACGGCAGGCAAATCTGCAATATTCTCGGGTGTAGCGCTGAAATTCAGCTTCACGGAGATTCCGGCATCCAGCAGAAGTTCCACTGCCCGATATGCCCGTTCGTAAGCAGAAGCGTCCAAACACAGCCGCTTATAGGTTTCCGGTGAAGCGCCATAAAGGGTGAGATTGACCCGCTGGGGCAGGTAAGCGGTCAGTACTTGCAGGATGGTATCATTCAGAAGTGTTCCGTTAGAATTGATGGAAACCATTAGCCCCATTTTCTGACAAGCGGCATATATCTCGGCAAAATCCGGACGAAGCAGTGGCTCTCCACCGGTCAGGAGGAGAAGCAGCATCCCACGTTCCTTTGCCGCTTCGGCTATTTTGATCCATTCAGTTGCCGGCAGTTCCTCGGCACGGACAGCAGCATCTGATTCCTGCCGGTGTATGTAGCACATCTTGCAGCGCAAATTGCAGCGTGCGGTCAGTTCAAACGTGCCTGACAGCGGAATGCCTGCCGCAGCACTTTTGAAAAACAAACGGTTCATATATTCCGTATATTGCATATCAGTTGCCTTCTTCCAAAGTTGTTTTCAGCAGATGAACCGCCCGGTTATCTGGTGTGCAGGCCAGATGATAGACCGGCACATGGTGCGCAGCCGCCGAAAAAAGCTCCCACCGCGCTATGCTGCTATCGCCCGGCAGAAGGCCCAATGCGTTACCAATCAGGGCTTTCAATGCATCAATTCCGCCGAGACGCCGAATTGCGTTTTTATCGGATTGCTCCAGCGCTACGATCGCGCGAAGCGGCAGATCGTAGCTGCGGCAGATGCCGCTCGTTCCGCAAAAGGGGAGACCATGAGCGATTGCACCATTCTCTGTTACTGTCAGAGCATTTCGATCACCGTTCAAAACCGATGCATTTTCGGATACTCTCCACAGCTCTGCCTGCGTAGATTTTCCAATGCCGGAACGGCCGCAAAACAGAATCACACCATTGTCAGTAAGCACGGAGGCGGAATGCAGCGAGAGTACTCCATATCGCATGAGCTGGGAGGGTAAACTAACTGCCTGCCAAATCTGCTGCATCCGTGCGAGCTCCGGCGGAAAATCTTCCCGCACCCATAAAATGACTTCCGTGGAATGAAGTGAAAACACAGCCTCCATAAGCGGACGTCCGTCCCGTCTGTCCAGTGTTTGAATGAGTTGATTTTCACCTGCACGGAACAGGCGGAAAAACTCTGATTGCCAAATCATTTCTCCATAGACTGCGGACAAATTTTGACTGCGTTTGAGGATGATCCGAAGGTTGGGCGAGGTTTCCTGCAAACTACGGAAAAGGGCGGAATTACGATCCTCCGTCAACGGAAGCTCTGAGCAGACCTCGACGCACCTTTCGGCAAAACTATACTGGTAACGCATTTGTTTTCCTTTCGCAAAACGCGCCTGCGTTGTTTGCGCAGACGCGTTTTGCCTTTTCGTTATGACGAGAAAATCATGTTCGCTGAAGTAAAGTAGCAGTAGCCTTCAATAGGAATTGTGCAGGTAGGGGTCTCCGTCGCGCCAAAGTTGAAGTCAAGCATATCAAACGGTGGCAGTTTCTGGCAGCCATCCTTTGCGTGGTTATAAATCTGCGCGGCACAGCTGCTGGCAGCAATGGCTTCGGACAAGGTAAAGCTGATGACCTGAATTTCCGGTTTCACATAGGGTTTCTTCATTTCACACACCTCGCTTTCCTTATTTACCGTTTATGGTCACGGCAACAGGATTGCTGGCATTGCCATTACTGTCATAGGCGACCACATAGAAGCTGTTCTGACCTTCTTCAATTTTGACAGATACATTGAAGGAATAGAGTTTTGCCTTGCCACGCTCCACCGCTTTTATATTATTGGGGGAATATCCTATATCATTGGAGAGAGAATCTTCTCCAGAGAACACATCCACTTTGACTACGTCCGTCGTAGATGTCTTGATACTGATGGTCGTATACTTTCCGATTTTTGCGTTATCCTTATAACTGACAGTAAAGGTTTCAGGAGTAAAAGCGGCGGTTTCATCCTTGTCATACGCCTTCGTGATAATCTCCGCCACAACACTATCGGCAGCAGGAACTACATCAGTTGGGAGCTTAATCCCGCTGATGGACAGCAAAGCATCATCTTCTGTACTTATATTCCCAAGCACCAAGATATACTCTCCGTCATTGTCTATTATGCAATTCGTGACGTCGTAGTACATTTCTGTTGCCGAAAGCGATTCGTCCTTCACCGGGACAGGTGAGAATTCGTCCCCATCCATATATCCAAGCATAGCACCGTTCCCAACTGCCTTTGCGCTGACCATAACGGTCTGTCCCTCGGTATAATTCTCCAGCACAAAGCCCACATAGCTTCCGACGCTCAAATAGACTTCGTTCTGAGGACCCTGCTTTTTATAGTCCCGAATTATGGCAGCATCTTGTTCACCGTCGTACTCCACATAGACCATTGCGCTCTCGATAAATCCTTCATCTTCCAGATCCTTCTGCCCACTGGCAAGCACATAGTCATAGACGGAACCATACTTCAAGCCTTGCTCATTTTCTTTTTCTTTATAGTTCGTCTCATCAGTTCCCAGCGGCTGGTAGACACGGAAAGCATCCAGATAGACGCTGACGACATCGCCGCTGTTCGATGCGCTCTGTACTGCGGCGCGGGCGGAGAACAGACCCTTCAGCCAGCTCCAGATGCCGGAGGTCGTCGTCTGGGCCGCTGCCGCGCCGGTTCCGCCGTTCAGGACGCTGTTGTCGTCCATGAAGGAGACGCTGACGTCGGTATCCAGATACTCGCTCATGCCAAGGCTGCTGAGGATCTCGTCCGTATCAACCGCGCCGTCGGCGGCGGGCATCGCCTGCGCGGCACGGAGCAGGCTGCTCTGCGTGCTGACAGAAGCGCCGGACGCGTCGGTCAGATAGCCATAGACCGTCACGGTGTAAGTGCCGTAGGGCAGATCCATGCTGCGGATCACGGGTACCTGATAGTCCAGAATCCCGGAGCCGGTAATGATTTCATCATCGCCGCAGAAGTAGGTATCCACCACATAAGCCTTCACGGCCGTGTCGGTCGTTGCATTTTTGACGCCGACAACCAGCATACCGGTGTCGGTCCCGCATTCGGAGATCAGATCGAACCCGGTACCGGTAAAGGTAAACGTTACCGCATCTTTGGTGGATACACGTCTGTCGCCGTTCAGATCCAGCGTGGCTTTCAGCGCGCCGCCGTTGCTGAACTGATTAAAGGACTCATACGCATCCGTGTAACCGTATACGGTGTCTTTGTTATCAGTGACAGTGGTAGTAGCATTCGTGCCTTCGGTCACCCAGTCACCGTTCGTTCCGTTGTTAGTCATGAAGTTTTCTTCATACAAAACATTGGTGGCAGGGTAGAAGTAGATATCCTTTGTGCAGGTGTAGTTGCCCTCGTAGGTCAGCGTCAGGGTGATCTTCTCGCCTTTGTTGACGCTCTGCGGGATGTAGGTAATGGTGTTGCTGTCTTTATCAACGGTCACATAATCAGCAGAAGCCGTGATGGACTTCGCCTGCGTCTCCACATCCGCCAGCACGCCCGTATAGCTGTTCTTCACGCCGAAGTCATAGGTGCATACCGCAGCCAACGGAGCGTAGGTGATGGTCAGCTTACCGGTATGCTTGATGACCGTGTAGTTGCTGAGCGCCTGGCCGTCTGAATTTTTGACGAAGGGCTCCGCTGTAAAATTCACATCATAAATGCCGGGAAGAGTCTCCGTCCTCTGGGCGGTGATATTGACAACCGTGTTTTTGCTCCATGTCGTTCCATCGTTCAACTCGTGGCTTGTCGTAGCAACGCTATCGGACACCGCAATATCGCTGTATCCGCTTTCTTTGATTGTAACATTCTTTACGGTATGATTATTTCCGTCATACTGCACTGTGCTATTGCCAGCATAGAGGTGCACAATCTTATTGTCCGCAGGAACGTAGAGAACATTAATAATGTTTTCATCGGAATTTGCTTTGACGATAAGTGTATTCATCTGCTCGCCATCAGCAACATCGCGGTTATTATTCTTTGTGATAGCAGCAGCCTTTTTATAGTTGAGCTGATTGACTGCGGTGCCGCCAGTCAGGATAATCGACGAATCGATTTCCTGACCGGTCATAGTGGTTTCGCCAAGGAAATTGCTATCGGTCTTCGGATCGGTACCAACCTCATTCAGCCAGTAGCGAACGGTAACATTTGCCTCGGTCTCTGCGGCCTTTGTCAGTTGCAGCTCCAGTTCGTCCATACCGCCCACTTTATCGGTATCGAAGCAATAGATATCAATGTGGAAAGTATCTCCCGCTTTAATATTATCCTTATATTGATTGTTCAGTACCGTGGCGACCGCATCACCATCCGCAAATGCATACCATCCGTCGGACTGATTCATCTTTGCCTGCGTAGCAGCACTCAATGTATCACGCCCATCGCTCCCGGCTTTCTCGACATCCAGATTAGGCTTTACGATGTGGAATGCACGCAGGGCGGACTGGTTATTATAGGTAACGGGCGTTGTTGGCATCCATTCTTTGCCCCAGAAGTTGTGTTCGCTGCTTCCTTGCGGAGTATTGTTATCCCAAGACCATACACCCTTACCGGCAGTACCAGTCCAGAATGCAAGATAGTCTGTGTAGTTTTCGGAATTTAAAGTCGTACCGTCTTTATAAACGAAGACATACATATCGTCATTGACGGCGATTACTTTATTGCCGCCAAAAGCGGCTGTAAGCTCCGGGTCAGCCGCCACAGCCTCATATATTTCCTGATAATTTGCATCATTTTTGGAAAGAATATTGATGCTGCTGGTCAGGTCATAGCCCTCAGGCCAAGTAAAGGTGCCGGAGAACTTGCGAACCGTATAGGAGTTTGCGCTGCCAGTATCCAATTTTCCACTAGTGTTTCGATTGTTCCATGTTGCAGCAGAAATACCCTGTTGCGGCACAATTGAAGTTCCGTCTTTTTTAGATGAATCCGTATTTGTATACTGCGTGCTTTTGCCGTAATCCCAAACACTGTCAGATCCGCTCACATCATCATCGCGGTTAAGTTTCGATGAAATGTCTTCGAAATCCCAGTTGACCGTACCAACATAATCGGGGTATGAGCCAGTAAAATTCAAATAGCCCGTCTTTTTGCCAGCAACCAGGCCTTCCAAGCCAGAGCTGGAATAAACCAGTTCCTTTGTTCTCTGCCATGTGATTTCAGGCTCATAGGTGATGGTCGCGCTGGTATCCTCCACTGCCATCGGCACAATTTCGCTCGAGGCCAAAGCGCACTGTTCCGGCAAAGCGCCTACTGCACCGCAGACAGGACAATCGGCGTTCATTCTATCCGCAGTGCAAGCCGTTTTGCAGCTGCACAAGGATGACGCGTCGCTCTCGCCCTCGGCAAAGACCGTCATGGGCAGCAAGCTCATAACCATTACAATACCGAGGAACAGGGCAATCAATTTCTTTCCAATTTTCACTTTCATCCCTCCATTGGAATTGATTTTGTTTCGGGCCTCGCTGATTTTGTGTTAGGATTTTTTTCGCCACGAATGCCGTCGTTGCCCGTTCGCTCCGGCAAGTGTACCTTTTCGCAGATTTCCGCAATAAGCGATGACCTGCGTACTCTTAGACAGGGGATATTTTACCACGGAGGATGCTTTTTTGCAAGAGATTCAAGCAAATTTTCTCGCAAATTTACGTCAGATTCATACGAAAGTGCGGATTTGTTCACGGAACATACTGCACTTACTTGTCTTGGCAAACCTCTGCGCAGTCAAAAGTGCAGTCCATGGCCAACACAACCGAAATATTAGGAGGTTCAACAATGGCAAAAGGTGAAAACATTTTCAAACGTAAGGACGGACGCTGGGAGGCCCGCTATGTGAAGGGCTATCAGCCTTCCGGAAAAATCAAATACGGCTTCTGCTATGGCAAAAGCTATAAGGAAGCAAAGGAAAAAGTCACGAAGCTGAAATCAGCCGCAGCAACCGGCGATAAAGCATTGAAAAGCAGCCCTAAGCACCATTTCTCATTTTTCTGTGATGAATGGTTGAGAATCACGAAAAATCGGGTCAAAGCTGCAACCTATGTAAAATATGAATCCATGCTGGAAAAGCACATCAAGCCCATGTTGGGAAATTGTCATCCCGGAGCACTCAGTACCACGATGATCGAGGATTTTTCCAGTGCGCTGCTTCACGAAAAACAGCTTTCGCCCAAAACGGTCAGGGATATTCTTACCTGCCTGCGCTCTGTGATCCGGTACGTTACCAAACAGTTCCCCGGTCTGCTGCCATCCGTGGACATCGTATACCCCAAAGAGTTGCCGAGGGAAATGCGGGTTCTTTCTCCGGCAGAGCAAAAGCTGCTGATGAAATATCTGCTGGCGGATATGGATGCCTGCAAGTTTGGCGTTCTTCTGGCACTGCTGACAGGGATGCGAATCGGTGAAATCTGTGCGCTCCGGTGGGGCGACATCAACCTGAAAGATAAAACCATATACGTCCATGCGACGATGCAGCGGCTGAAGGATACCGCCGGAGGTGAGGGCAGCAAAACGAAAATTGTGATAGGGTCGCCTAAAAGCGATAAATCTGTGCGAACCATTCCGATGACAGAACAGGCAGCCTTGCTTTGTATGCAGATGCAGACGAAAAGTAAGGCTGCTTTTGTTTTGACCGGAACGGAGCAGTATATGGAGCC
The DNA here is from genome assembly GCA_963613665.1 of bacterium. Lineage (GTDB taxonomy): Bacteria > Bacillota > Clostridia > Oscillospirales > Oscillospiraceae > F23-B02. Next base: position 13,048 of record CAVEAL010000026.1, read on the forward strand.
GCGTACCCTGCAATACCGTCTGAAAAAGTACACCGCCGCCTGCAAGCTGGAGGGCGTACATTTTCACACGCTGCGGCATACGTTCGCTACACGGGCTGTAGAGGTCGGTTTTGAAATCAAAACGCTCAGCGAAATTCTCGGACATTCTACCACGACTGTCACTCTGGACAGATATGTACACTCGTCTCTGGAACTGAAACGAGCCAATATGTGCAAGCTGGATGCGGTAGGCATGTAAACCCTGCGCAGTCAAACTTTTCAGTCAAGCGCCCGGATTTTGCCCGTGTATCGGCTTTTTCCGGGCGCTTTTTCCGTGAGTGCGGAACTCTGCGAAAAAATCGCATATGCTGTCCCGAAAACCGTAATTACCATATAATAAAAGCCGCTCACAATGAAGTGAAACGGTAGTAGAACGCAAAAAACTCCGAGCATCTTTTGGATGTTCGGAGTTTTGATGTTTATTGAATTGTGCGGCTACGCGGCTCAGTCCTCAAGACTGCTATGGTCACGAGAGCCTTTGCAATATTCCTCAATACCGCCGTTCAATGTAAGATCGGCATATTCCAGCGGCTTGTTATAGACCAGCCAGCCCAGTTCAGCACGATCAAAGTGATTATCCGCGATTTCGTTTTCAACGGCGGTGCAGTCGATGGAAATTATGCTGCCGTCTGCGAAAAGCAGCTCCACACAGGCTGTGTCGATATTTAACTCACAGGAAACAAGTTTGCTCATGTCGAAAACCCCCATGCTAATTGTTTCCAGCAAAAGCATTTGCAAGCGTGGGGGATCGTTTGTGTGAAGGTATCTTTAACCAAGTGAATCCCCCGTTTCCCATTTTGAAACGGTCTGCCGGACGACGTTTAGGCGTGCGGCAAGCTCCTCCTGAATGAAGCCCTTCTGCCTGCGCAAGGTCTTTGGGTTTTCTGAAAACATGGCTTCTGCCTCCTTGCGACCCTGACATACCGCATTTATACTCCGTTGCGCAAGCGAACGCAGGTTAACAAAAGCTCCGCAGAACACACTGCGGAGCTTAAATTTCTGTATTCTATCGGTCTTCTCTGAAATATGCGAGGCCGAGCGACGCGGGGGGCTCGTTCTCACGCTTCTTGCGCATGGACACGACCACGAGCACGATGATGGTGACGAGGTACGGGAGCATCTTGTACAGCTCCATCATGTAAAGCTGGGTTCCGGCCGGAATGTAGAGATACACGATGTACAGGCCGCCGAAGAGGATCGACGCGATGATCGCAAGGTTCGGTCTCCACACGGAGAAGATGACCAGCGCTATGGCAAGCCAGCCGCGGTCGCCGAAGGCATCGTTTGACCACACGCCGCAGGCATAGTCCATAACGTAGTACAGGCCGCCGAGACCGGCGATCATGCTGCCGACACAGGTGGCGATGTACTTGTAGCGGTTGACGTTTATGCCGGCTGCATCCGCCGTTGCCGGGCTCTCGCCGACGGCGCGCAGGTTGAGGCCGACGCGGGTCTTCTTGATAACGTAGGCCGTTATAACGGCGATGATCACCGCCGCGTAGGCCAGAAAGCCGTAGCTTAAAAACATCTTGCCGAACCAGCCGAGATCATCGGCGAAGGGCAGCGAGCGGCTGAACACCTTGCTCGTCGCCGACAGTGCGATCGACGGCACCTCGGCGCTTGTAAGCTTTATCAGCGAGCCGCCGAAGAAGTTGCCGATGCCGATGCCGAAGGTGGTCATTGCAAGGCCGGTGACGTTCTGATTGGCTCGGAGCGTGACGGTCAGGAAGCAGTACAGAAGGCCCATCAGCAGCGAGCCGAGCAGGCAGGACATGACGGGAATGAATATCGCAAGGAAGCTGTTGAGCTCGGCCGCCGACTGCTCATACAGGAACGCGCCGATGACGCCGCAGATGCCGCCGACATACATGATGCCGGGTATACCGAGGTTTAGGTTGCCGGACTTCTCGGTTATGATCTCGCCCGTGCCGCCGAAGAGAAGAGGCACGCCCTGCATTACCGCGCGGGGGAAGAAGGATACTATATCAAACATTTTCCGCACTCTCCTTTCCTGCCGCCTTGCGGAAGCTTATCCTGTAGCTTATGAAAAACTCGCAGCCGATGATGAAAAACAGTATGATACCGGTGAGGATGTCCGAGAACGAATGGTTCAGACCGAAATTTGTGGATATCGCGCTTGCGCCCTTATCGAGGAAGGCAAGCAGCATGCTGGCAAAGATCATGATGATGGGATTGAACTTTGCAAGCCACGAGACCATGACCGCCGTGAAGCCTCGGCCGCCGGACAGAGTGGTGGACAGCGTGTGATCGGTGCCGCACACGAGCAGGAAGCCGACAACGCCGCAGATGGCGCCGGACAGGAGCATCGTGCGGATGATGACTCTGTCGACCTTTATGCCGACGTAGCGGGCGGTGCGTTCGCTTTCGCCGACGACCGAAAGCTCGTAGCCGTGCTTGGAGTAGCTGAGGTAGATGTGCACGATAACTGTCAGGACAAGGATAACGAGAACATTGAGCATGTACTTATTGCCGCCGATCTGCGGCAGCCAGCCGAGCTGTGTGCTCTGGTTGATGATGCCGATCTGGCCTGCGCCCTTGGGCACCTCCCAGATGATGACGAAGAACGCAACGAGCTGGGTCGCAACGTAGTTCATCATAAGGGTGAACAGCGTCTCGTTGGTATTCCATTTTGCCTTGAAAAATGCCGGTATACCGCCCCAGACCGCACCGGCTGCTATGCTCGCCGCGGCGCTGACCGCGATGAGCGCGCCGTTCGGGAGCTTATCGGCAAGGCAGATCATGCACGCAGCCGCCGCAAGGCAGCCTGCGAGTATCTGACCCTCGCCGCCGATGTTCCAGAATTTCATTTTAAACGCCGGAGTGACCGCGAGCGATACGCCGAGGAGCATTGCTGTGTTCTGCGCAAGGATCCACATCTTGCGCTCGCTTCCGAAGGAGCTGTCTATCATGGTCGCGTAGACCTGAATGGGGTTCTCGCCCGTGACGGTCATGGTGACTATCGCGCAGACGATAAGCGCTGCGACTATCGCCAGCAGGCGTATGCCCCAAGCTTTGTACCACGGCAGCGCACCGCGCTTGACAATATGCAGCAGCGGCTCTCTGTTATTATTCTTCATCGGCCTTCTCCCCTCCCAGCTTCGTCATCATCATGCCGACCTCGCGCTTTTTGGCGCCGCGGCCGGGAACTATGCCGCTGACCTTACCGCCGCACAGGACCAATATCCTGTCGCACAGCTCGAGCAGCACGTCAAGATCCTCGCCGACATAAATAACGGCAACGCCCTTCTGCTTCTGGCGGTTTATGAGGTCGTAAATCGTGTAGGACGAATTGATATCCAGTCCGCGCACGGCGTAAGCCGTGAGCAGTACCGTCGGCGCGGATGCGATCTCGCGTCCGACGAGCACCTTCTGAACATTGCCGCCGGAGAGCCGGCGCACGGGGGTGTTTATGCCTGGAGTTACGACCTCGAGCTCGTCAACGACCGTTTCCGCGAGCTTGCGGGGGCTTTTTCTGTCTGTAAATATGCCTCTGCCCTTTCTGAAGGAGCGGAGCATCATGTTGTCGCCCAGATCCATGTTCGCCACAAGGCCCATGCCGAGCCTGTCCTCCGGAACGAAGGACAGAACGACACCGAGCTCCGCTATCGACAGAGGATCCTTGCCGAGCAGCTCCTCGTGCTCGCCGTCGTCCTTTATATAGCTTATGCTGCCGCTCTCTGTCGGCTGAAGTCCGGCGATGGCCTCGAGCAGCTCCTTCTGACCACAGCCGGAGATGCCGGCAATACCGAGTATCTCGCCGCTGTTTGCGGTGAAGGACACATCGTCAAGCTTGACAACGCCGTCTATGCTGCGCACGGTGAGGTTTCTGACCTCTATCCTTGGCTTGGGATCGACGGGGTCGGGACGGTCGATATTCAGCTCGACCGCATGACCGACCATCATGTTGGTCATTTCCTGCGCATTTGTATCCTTTGTAGGCATATCGCCGATGAACTGACCGTGGCGCAGGACGGCAACGCGGTCGGAAAGCTCCTCGACCTCATGCATCTTATGGGTTATTATGACGATGGCCTTGCCCGCGTCGCGCATGTTGCGCAGAACGGCAAAGAGCTTGTCGGTCTCCTGCGGAGTGAGTACCGCCGTCGGCTCGTCGAGGATGAGGATATCCGCACCGCGGTAGAGTACCTTGACGATCTCGACGGTCTGCTTCTGTGAAACGCTCATCTCGTATATATGCTGATCGGGATCGACGTCGAAGCCGTAGGCGTCGCAGATCTCGCGGATCTTCTTTGCCGCGGCCTTGAGATCGAGCTTGCCCTTGCCCTCGAGGCCGAGGATTATATTCTCGGTCGCCGTGAGCACGTCAACGAGCTTGAAGTGCTGGTGTATCATACCTACGCCTAGATTCAGCGCGTCCTTTGGGGAGCGTATGACTACTTCTTTATCATCAACGAATATCTCGCCCTCATCAGGGAAATAAATGCCCGAGAGCATGTTCATCAGGGTCGTCTTTCCCGAACCGTTCTCGCCCAGAAGCGCAAGTATCTCGCCTCTGTAGATATCGAGCCAAATCTTGTCGTTAGCTTTTACCGTACCGAAGGATTTAGATATGTTTCTCATCTTCACGGCGGCGTTTTTGTTATCCATCTCTTCACTCCCGTTGTATAATAGTGGCAGCTCAGGAAAAAGCACGAAGTGCTTCATGCTCTTTCCTGTGCAGCCAAATAAGCTGACAGAAGCCGAACCCCTGTCAGCTTTAAGAGGCTAAAGGAAGCTCCGTGAAATGCGGAGCTTCCTTTTATTTAATGTAGCTTATTCGGTATATCAGCCGCCGAAGTTGGTATCGAGCAGGTTGATGCCGTCGATCTGAATGTCGAAGTAAGGAGCGGAGCGGTAGGTGGACTCGAGGAATGCGCCGTCCTTGATGGCCTCGGTGTCTGCGGTGTACTCTGCGTCGGTGTCAACGTCGGCCATGTAGCTGCTGATCTTCTCGCCCTTGACGGTGAAGGTGCTGGTGTCGAAGACCTTGAGGCTGCCGTCCTCGAGCTTTGCCTTTGCCTCGGCAATGGCCTCTGCGGTGCCTTCTGCTGCGGCTGCTTCGTTAACGTCGGTCAGAACGACGGAGCCGGTTGCGAGGGTGCCGGTCCAGTCGGTATCGATGGTCTCGCCGTTCATGACTGCCTTGATGGCGTACTCATAGTAGGGAGTCCAGTCGATGCGGGAGGAAACGATAAAGGTGTTGGGGCAGGCAGAAATGGTGCTGCCGTTGTAGGAGACGTTGGGAACGCCTGCGGTCTCGCATGCGGTGGGAGCGCCCATGGAGTCGGCGTGCTGGCTGATCAGGTTGCAGCCGTTCTTGATAAGGGTGTTGGCGGCTTCCTTCTCCGCGGTCTCATCGTACCAGGAACCGGTGAAGGTTACGTCCATGGTGACGGTGGGGCATACGGAGCGTGCGCCGAGGAAGAAAGAGGTGTAACCAGAGATAACTTCTGCGTAGGTGAATGCGCCGACGTAGCCGATCTTGGCATTGTCTGCGGTGACAACGGTGCCGTTGATCTCGGTGCCGTTTGCGATCATCTCGTTGAGCTTGAGGCCGGCGGCGATGCCTGCGAGGTAGCGGCCTTCATAGATGGAAGCGAAAGCATTGTGGTAGTTTGCAAGACCCTCGGTGTGAGCAAGGGTGCCGGTGGCGTGGCAGAACTGAACGTCGGGGAATTCCTTTGCGGCCTCGATCATGAAGGACTCATGGCCAAAGCTGTCGGCGAAAATAATGTTGCAGCCTTCCTCGGCGAGCTCGGCAGCTGCGTCGTAGCACTCCTGGCCCTCGGGGATGTTCTTCTTGAAAACATACTGGCTCTCGCTCAGGCCGAGTGCCTTGCATGCCGCCTCGGCTGCGTTCATGAAGTTGAGGTCATAGGTGGAGTTCTCGTCGTGCAGGAATATGAATCCGACCTTGATCTCGGATGCGGTGCTGTCGCCGTCATCGCTGTTCGTGTCGTCGTTGCTGCCACAGGCGCACAGTGCAAACACCATGACCATAGCAAGAAGCAGTGCTGTAATCTTCTTCATCATCTTTCGGTTACCCTCCAAAATTTTTATATTATCAAACCCTTTCGGGCTTTGATACAAAAAAGCAGAAAGCGCCGGACACATGGATATGTGACCGGCGTTAAAAATACCAAAGCCAAGGGAAAAGGCAAATACCTATCCCTTTATATAAAACTTCGATAGTCCGGTCATTTACGGCGTCCGGGTAGAGACTTCAAATCCATATCATTTGCTATATATCGAAAATATTCGGTTTTTGCGTGTTCCGCATCGGGAACACTTTTAGCATAACAAGCCCAGCGAAAAAAGTCAAGACTGGGTTTTAGCCAAGTTTCACATTTTTTCGCCGCGTTTTTTGTGCATGTTTATTCCTGACAGAAAACTATGCTGTCGTCGCCCATCGACTCGATGCGGGCAAGAGCCTCTATGCGCAGGCCTCTTGAGCGCAGCTTTTCGCCGCCGGGCTGGAAGGCCTTTTCTATCGCAATGGCAGCACCGACGACTTCGGCTCCGGCCTGCTCTACGATATTGCACAGTCCCTCGAGGGCTGCGCCGTTTGCGAGGAAGTCATCAACTATCAGTACCCTGTCGCCGGGCTGGAGATAGCGCTTTGAAACGAGCACCTGCTTTGAGACCCGATGCGTAAAGGAATACACCGTCGTTGAATACACGTCGTCCGAGAGGTTTATGGTCTTGCTCTTTTTTGCAAAGACCACAGGGCAGCCGAACACGAGTCCCGTCAGCACCGCCATGCCGATGCCTGATGCCTCGATGGTGAGTATCTTGTTGACACCGTCGTTTTCAAACAGTCTGTGTATCTCCCTGGCCATGTCGTAGCTGAGCTTCGGGTCGATCTGATGATTTAAAAAGCTGTCAACCTTCAAAACTCCGCCGGGCTTGACCACGCCGTCGCGCTTTATGCGCTCGATAAGCTCCTGCAATTTGACCACCTCGCATAATTATTGAATAAAACACATTCTAACCGATTGCGACGCATTTCGCAAGACGGAATTTTGACCGTTTTCACAAAGCTCTTTGTGAAAATGCAACAATTTTGAACTTCAAAGTTCATCATGTGCGCGCCTTGCTATTATCTCCGGCGGCTGTTAAAATAAAGGATACATTAAGCTGTATAGGAGTTTGTCATGGAAGATCTCAAGCAGAGAAAGAAAAATCTTATCATGTTCCCGCTCGGCACGGTCGGCAGGGATATGATGTATTACCTTTTCACGAGCTGCATCATAACCTTCGTGCTCTTCACGCGAAACCTCACGAACACCCAGTTCGGCGCGATAACGGCCATCGTCGTCGCCGCGCGTATATTCGACGCCCTGAACGACCCGATCATGGGCAATATCATCGAGCGCACGCGCACGCGCTGGGGCAAGTTCAAGCCCTGGCTCGTCATCGGCATACTCACGACCTCGGTCGTCGTGTATCTCGCCTTCAACACGGATCTTCAGGGCTGGAGCTTTGTCTGGTTCTTCGGTGTCATCTACTTCATGTACTCGATAACCTTCACGATGCATGACATCTCCTACTGGGGCATGGTGCCCGCGCTTTCGACCGACGCGAACGCAAGAAACCAGTTTGCCTCGCGCGCAACGCTGTTTGCCGGCATCGGCGGAACTCTTGCAAGCGTTCTTATCCCCATATTCACCGTCGGCGACAAGGCCATCGGCGGCAGCACGACGATCGCCTACGGCAGGATAGCGCTTATTATCTGCATCCTTGCACCGCTGTTCCTGTGCTTTACCATCTTCGGCGTGCGCGAGAGGCGGGAATACACCGAGGCTCCCCCCATAAGCTTCAGGAAGATATGGACGACCATCACCGGCAACGATCAGCTTCTGTGGATAAGCCTCATTTTCCTTCTCCAGCAGGTCGGCAACGGCCTTATCGTCGGCGGCATCGGCGCAACATATATTTACTTTGACTTCGGCTACGAGGGCGGCCTGTTTTCTCTGTTTTCCATCGTCGGCATGTCCGTTACGGCCTTTCTCATGATCTTCTATCCCGCAATTTCACGCCATATAAAGCGCAAAAAGCTCATGACGATCCTCGCCTGCATCTCCATGGCCGGCTACGCGCTCATGCTCGCTGCAGGTCTCGCTCTGCCCTCGACGATGCTCAAGTTCTGGCTGATAACCGTCGGCTACGCGCTTTCAAACTTCGGTCAGTACGGCTACTATCTCATCATGATGATCTCCATCATAAACACCGTAGAGTACAACGAATACCGCACGGGCTCACGCGACGAGGCGATAATCACCTCCCTGCGCCCGTTCCTTACAAAGCTTGCCTCGGCTCTCATTGTTCTTGTCACGAACCTCAGCTACATCATCTTCGGCGTGACGCAGTACACCAACCGCATCTCCGATTTTGAAAACGAATGTGCGCGCAATCTCATCTCCGAGCAGGACAAGATAATGGCCATCGACAGTGTAATTGCCGGCATTGAGCCCGGCAAGACGCTGGCTCTGCTGCTGTGCATGATCCTCGTCCCCTGCGTGCTCATGCTCCTGAGCTATTTCCTGTACAAAAAGCACTATAAGCTCGACGAGGACGAGTACGAGCGCATCTGCGGCGAGATAGCCGCCCGCAATGGAGAAAAGGCATGAGCATAACAGGGCTTGCGATAAGCCTCGCCTCTCCACTGCCGCGCATTGAGAGCTTCGAGCGGTATCTTTTCATCGGTCCGCATCCCGACGATATTGAGATCGGCGCGGGTGCGACGGCTGCAAAGCTTGCAGGTATGGGCAAAAAGGTCGCGTTTTTGTGCTGCATCGACGGAAGATACGGTTCCGCGGCCGTGCCTCCCGAGGAGCTTATCCCCATCCGCCGGGCCGAGGCAATGGCCTCGGCGGAAAGGCTGGGCGTTGATGAGATATCCTTCCTCCCCTTCTGCGACGGCGGCTTTTATGAGCTCAATGATCTTAAAAGCGCCATTGCCAAGGCCGTGGGCGAATTTAAGCCCGATATCATATTCTGCCCCGATCCGCAGGTAAAAAGCGAGTGCCACCCCGATCACCTGAACGTCGGCAGGGCCGCCTCCGAGATCGCGTACTTTGCCCCATACGCAGGCATAATGCAGCGCCACGGAGCGGCCTCCGCTCCCGTGAAGGCGATAGCGTATTACATGACCGCCTCGCCCAATCGCTGTGTCAGGACATCAAAGGAGCTGCTCAAGCGGCAGCTGTCTGCCGTGTTTGACTGCCATAAAAGCCAGTTTCCCGACGGCAGTGCCGAGGGAAAGGCGATAGCTCTGTACCTGCGCATCCGCTCGCTCGACTTCGGTCTGCGCAGCGGCTCTCTCCACGCCGAGGGCTTCCGCCTGCTCGACACTCTGCGCATGCACTGCCTGCCCGAAGCGGGAAAATAAGCCCGTGATACGAAAAACCCACCGCCGCGGCGGTGGGTTTTTTCAATGCTTAAATTACTCTGCGCAGTGCTCGCAGTCGTGCAGCTTCTTGCTGAACAGCTCGGGATCGTATGCGATGCCGTTGCGGTCGTAGTAGTCCTTGACCGCCGCCGCTACCGCCTCCTCGGCGAGAACCGAGCAGTGGATCTTATGCGCGGGCAGACCGTCGAGAGCCTCGACAACGGCCTTGTTCGACAGCTCGAGCGCATCCTCGACCTTCTTGCCCTTGATGAGCTCGGTGGCCATGGAGCTGGTAGCGATGGCGCTGCCGCAGCCGAAGGTATTGAACTTAACGTCGGTGATGACGCCGTCTTTTACCTTGATATACATCTTCATGATGTCGCCGCATTTTGCGTTGCCGACCTCACCTACGCCGTCGGCATCGTCCATCTTGCCGACGTTGCGGGGATTCTGAAAATGATCCATTACCTTATCGCTATAAAGTGCCATAACAAAGTTCCTCCTATTATATCACGGTGTGTTGTTTATCAGATGAGATGCTTCTTCGTGCCGTTTTCGAGTTCTTCCCACACGGGGGAGATATCGCGCAGGTAGGACACGACCTCGGGGACGACCTTGATGATGTGGTCGATCTCCTCCATGGTGTTGTACTCGCCTATCGACAGGCGCAGCGAGCCGTGCGCGACCTCGTGCGGCAGGCCGAGAGAGAGCAGAACGTGGCTGGGGTCGAGCGAACCGGAGGTGCATGCGGAGCCGGACGAGGCGCATACGCCCTTAGCGTCCAGCAGAAGCAGGAGACTTTCGCCCTCGATGCCCTCAAAGCACATATTCACCGTGCCGGGGACGTGGTGCTCGAGCGAGCCGTTTATCTTGGAATGGGGGATCTTGCTGAGCTCTGCAAAGAGCTTGTCGCGCATGGGGATGATCTTCGCGGTGTTGGCCTCCATGTTGTCAACGCTCTCCTTGAGCGCCGCGGCCAGAGCAACGATGCCGGGGATATTCTCGGTGCCGGCGCGCTTGCCGCGTTCCTGTGCGCCGCCCTCGATGATGTTGAACAACGGCATACCGGTCTTTGCATACAGAACACCTACGCCCTTGGGAGCGTGGAACTTGTGGCCGGACATGCTCAGCAGGTCGATATTCATCTCCTGAACGTTTATCGGCATATGGCCGGCAGCCTGCACGGCGTCGGTGTGGAAGGGGATCTTTCTTGCGCGGCAGAACTCGCCGATCTCCTTGATGGGCTGAACGGTGCCGATCTCGTTGTTTGCAAACATGATGGTCACGAGCGCCGTATCCTCGCGGACTGCGGCCTCGAGGTCCTCAAGGCGGACTACGCCGTCCTCGTGAACGTCCAGCAGCGTTACCTCGAAGCCCTCCTTTTCGAGCTTCTTGAGCGTATGCAGGACTGCGTGATGCTCAAACTTCGTGGATATGAGATGCTTCTTGCCCTTGAGTGCGCCGACCTTTGCCATGGAAACTATGGCCTGGTTGTCCGCCTCGGAGCCGCCGGAGGTGAAGTATATCTCCTTGGGCTGTGCGCCGATTATGTCGGCAACTGTCTTTCTTGCGTTTTCAAGCGCTTCCTTTGCCTCCTGAGCAAAGGCATAAAGGCTTGAGGGATTGCCGTACATCTCCGTGAGATAGGGCATCATCGCGTCGCGCGCGGTTTTGCTGACACATGTGGTTGCAGCGTTATCTGCGTATACAAACATTTTTATCTTCCTTTCGCATATATCCTATTAAATCTGTAGGGATTGTAGCACCATGCATTGACTAAGTCAAGTCTTTTTTCGCCATTTTTCGCCGGTGAGAAGGTCTTCGAGGCTCACGGTGTCAAGGTAGGCGTTCGTTATATCGTCAAGCTCCTTCCACATCGGCACCGTCAGGCAGCCGCCGGAGTGATCGCACTGTATCTCGCCCTCCCTGATGCATGCAACGGGCGCAAGATTATCCTCCATGCATCTGAGAATTTCTCCTATAGTGTAGTCCTTGGGAGCCTTGACGAGCTTGTATCCGCCCTCCTTGCCGCGTGAGCTCTGCACAAGCTCGGCTTTTTTGAGGTTTCCGACTATCATTTCAAGGTATTTCATGGAAAGCTCAGTGCGCTCCGACACGGTTTTGAGCGATATGAAGCCGTCATCCCCGTGCTGGGCAAGGTCGATCATGATGCGCAGGGCATAACGCCCCTTGCTGGTCACGTTCATCGTATCACCTCCGTAATTCCTATATCAATAATGTGATATTAATATACCACTTTTATTGTAGGAATTAAAGTGCAAATGCGACAGTTTGTCCGGTTTTCACTGTGCGTTTTTTGCACAGTGGCGGTGCTATGCGTCAAACTTATAACCGCATAAATTTTGTTCATCGCACGACGGAAAAATTAACTTGCATTTCAGGGAAAAAACGCGTACAATCCGCTTTGCTGATTGATGCAATATGTATCAAGATTGTGTTTTTTTTAATTATCTTTTGTGCAATTTGGGGGAAAATTAACATGGATTACAGCTTTCTGATCGTAATCGCGCTTATTATGCTCTCGACCAAGGTTCTCGGTCTCGTGAGTGAAAAGGTCAACATGCCGCAGGTCGTCGGCGCGCTGATCGCGGGTCTTCTGCTCGGACCGAGCTGCTTCGGTCTCATCGGCGAATCGGACTTCCTTATTAAAACGGCCGAGATCGGCGTCATCATCCTGATGTTCACGGCAGGCCTTGACACCGACGTGCAGGAGCTCAAGCACACCGGCCTTTCGGCGTTCATCATCGCAAGCATCGGCGTTATCGTCCCCTTTCTCGGCGGCGCAGGCTGCTACCTGCTCTTTAACAGTGAGCCGGACAGCCTCCGTATGCTCAAGGCCGCATTCATCGGTGTCGTTCTGACTGCGACCTCCGTTTCCATCACCGTTGAAACCCTGCGCGAGATGGGCAAGCTCAAAAGCCGTGTCGGCACTGCCATCATGGCAGCCGCCGTCATTGACGACGTGCTCGGCATCATCGTTCTGACCGTGCTCACCGGCTTTACCGACTCCACCGTCCAGCCGATGACCATATTCATCCGCATCATCGCTTACTTCATCTGCCTTGCCATCGTCGCAGTCATCATCCGCAAGGCCTTTGCACACCTGCGCTCAAGGATCTGGGGCAACCACAGACGTATCGCCATCTACGCGCTGGCCTTCTGCTTCATCCTCAGCTTCGTTTCCGAGCACTTCTTCGGCATTGCCGACATCACCGGCGCATACTTTGCCGGCCTCATGCTCAGCGACCACGGCGAGACACGCACCTATGTCGTCAAGCGTATAAACACCATGAGCTACATGCTCTTCTCCCCCATATTCTTCGCCTCCATCGGCATAAAGACCGAGCTTGCCGGACTTGACGGCAACCTCATCCTCTTCGCAGTCACCCTCACCGTTGTAGCCATCATCACCAAGATAATCGGCTGCGGCATCGGCGCAAGGATCACGGGCTTCAAGACCTACGATTCGATCTCCATCGGCCTCGGCATGGTATCCCGCGGCGAGGTTGCGCTGATCGTTGCACAGAAGGGCAGCATGGCCGGACTCATCTCCGGAACGATGTTCCCCGCAGTCGTCCTGATGGTCATTGTGACCACCCTCGTCACCCCGCTGCTGCTGAAGGTCGGCATGAAGCGCCCAACGGCGGACAACACCGAGCCCGGCGAGCTTGCAAACGCCGGTGCGGCAGACCCGAGCGGAGCTCCGGCTCACGTCTGAAAAGCGTCAAATACATTCAAACAGCGCACCAAAACGGTGCTCTGTTTCAGTTTGTCAAAAAAGTCCCTCGCGGGACTTTTTTGACTGCACTTTTCCGCCGAGCATTTTGAAAGTATTCAAAATGCTTTTACCGAAATCCTTGAAATTTCAAGGATTTCGACGGCGGTTTATCTAACTCGAGGCGGGTCTTGCCCCCTCGAGCTCCCCCGCTGCGCGGTCATCTTCACGCAGCAGCATAGGTTTTTTGACAGTCTGAAACAGCGCACCAAAACGGTGCGCTGTTTTTACATATAATAAGTAAGCGGCAGTGTTGTGCAAAAGTTGCACAACAAAATTGCAAAAAAGATCTTGCTTTATTTCGCTAATGTGTTATTATAGCAGCGTGATAACAAACTACTAATTTAAACGCATGTTTTTGGAGGAAAGAAAAATGAAACGGATTATCGCTATGATGCTGGCGCTCATGATGGTATTTGCACTGTGCGCCTGCGGAAGTAATGACAGCAATGACGACGGCAAGGCAAGCGACGAGGCCAAAACTCTCATAGTCGGCATCGACCCCGAGTATCCCCCCTACGCCTACATGGGCGACGACGGCGAGTACACCGGCTTCGACGTAGAAGTCGCAAAGGCCGTCTGTGAGAAGCTCGGCTGGAATATTGAGTTCTTCGCACTCAACTGGGACCAGAAGCTCGTTCAGCTCGACAGCCAGGAATGTGACTGCATCTGGGCAGGCATGACCATCCTCGACAGCATGAAGGAAGCCGGCTATGTTATCTCCGAGCCCTACTACGACAACACTCAGGTGCTTCTCGTAAAGAGCGACAGCGGCTATGAAAGCTCCAAGGATCTTGCCGGCAAGACCGTTGCCGTGCAGCTCGGCACCTCCGGCCAGACCCTTCTTGACGGCGACCTTGCCGATCTGAAGGCCACCTTCAAGGATGTAGTTACCTGCAACAGTTTCCTGAGCTGCTTCACCGAGCTCGGCGGCGGCAGCGTTGACGCCGTGTTCGTCGATTACCCCGTTGCGGCTGCATACATTGCTGAGAACGAGGGCTACTCCATCATCAACGAGAACCTCGGCGCAGAGCAGTACGGCATCGCGTTCCGCTCCGGCGACCAGGAGCTGTGCGACCAGATCCAGGCCGCTATCGACGAGCTCGTCGCCGACGGCACCTATCAGAAGATCGCCGACAATTACCCCGACATCGTAAACAACCTGATCTTTCTCAACAAGTAATTAAACAGGCACCGAAAAAAACACTTCTCCCGAAGGTGTGATGCACCTTCGGGACTGTGTGCGTTAAGAGGAACACTTTTATGAAGCTTACAACAATGATAAATCTGATGCTCGAGGGTATGGGCGGAACCTGCGCGATATTTTTTCTGACACTGCTGTTCTCGCTGCCTCTCGGCATGGTCGTCGCCCTGCTCAGGATGAGCAAAAACAAGGTCGTTTCAAACGTGACCCGCGCCGTCATATCCGTTCTGCGCGGCACGCCGCTGATGCTCCAGCTCATAGCCGTGACCTACGGTCCGTACTATCTGTGGCAGCTTTCCGTCTCCAAAAACAAGCTTATACCGGTCGTTATAGCCTTTGCGATAAACTATGCGGCATATTTCGCCGAGATATACCGCAGCGGCATTGAATCTATCCCCGTCGGTCAGTACGAGGCCTCGGAGATACTCGGCTACTCCAAGGTGCAGACGTTTTTCCGCATAATCCTGCCGCAGGTGATAAAGCGCATCATGCCCAGCGTCACGAACGAGGTAGTCACCCTCGTAAAGGACACGTCTCTTGCCTTCACCGTCTCCTACGTCGAGATGTTCACCATCGGCAAGAACCTCGCAAACTCGCAGACGAGCTTTGTGCCCTTCATCGTAGCGGGCGTGTTCTACTTCCTGTTTAACGCCATCGTCGATTTTGTCATGGGCAGGGCGGAAAAATCCATGAACTACTATCAGTAAGGAACTTATGCAATGAAGATATTAGAATTAAACCACGTTCAGAAAAGCTTCAATAACGAGACGCTGCACGTCCTCAAGGACATAAGCCTCAGCGTTTCCGAAGGCGAGGTAGTTTCGATCATAGGCCCCTCGGGCTCGGGCAAGTCCACGCTCCTGCGCTGCGCGACGCTGCTTACCGAAATGGACGGCGGCGAGCTGATCTATTCCGGCGAGTACGCGGCAAGGATAGGCTCAGACGGTCGCTCGGTATATTCCGATAAGACCGAGCTCAAGAAGATACGCAGCATCTTCGGCCTTGTTTTTCAGAACTTCAACCTTTTTCCTCACTACAGTGTGCTGAAAAACCTCACCGACCCGCAGATGAGCGTGCTCGGCCGCAGCAAGGAGGAGGCCAGAGCCAAGGCAGCGGAGCTGCTCGAAAAAATGAACCTTGCGGAAAAGGCTGACGCTTACCCCTGCCAGCTCTCCGGCGGCCAGCAGCAGCGCGTCGCCATTGCGCGGGCGCTTGCAATGGATCCTCAGATACTGTTCTTTGACGAGCCGACGAGCGCACTCGACCCGGAGCTCACCGGCGAGGTGCTCAAGGTCATAAAGCAGCTTGCCGAGGAGCACATGACCATGGTCATCGTAACGCACGAGATGGCATTTGCCCGTGCGGTGTCCGACCGTGTCATATTCATGGACGGCGGCGTTATCGTCGAGCAGGGCGATCCCGAAGCGGTATTCGGTGCGCCGAAGATGGAGCGCACAAAGCAGTTTCTTAAAAATTACGGACAGTCATGAACATAAGCTATACGAAAATAGACCCCTCGGGCAATATAACGCTCATAGTTGACAGCCCTGTGCCGAGAAGCGAGCAGAGCCGCATCGCCGCCGGGCTCATGGTGCGCGATCCCGAGGCCGAGCAGGTCGGCTTTCTTGAGGCTCCCTCCGACCCCTGCTGCTCGGTGCGGCTTCAGATGATGGGCGGCGAGTTCTGCGGAAACGCAACGCTCTCCGCTGCGGCGGTCATCACGCGTCAGCTTGATATGGACGGCACCGATATGCTCATCGAGGTTTCCGGCGCTCCGGAGCCCGTGAAGGTCTCGGGCACGGTGCCCGCTCCGGATGTCTTCAATGGCGAAGTGGCCATGCCGCTGCCGGAATCGATATCCGAATGCAGCTTTCTTGACGGCTTTGACTGCTATACGCTGCCGCTGGTGCGCTTTCCGGGCATATGCCACGCCATTTTGCCGGCCGGGGCACTGTCCCGCGAAAAGGCGGAGAGACTCATCGGCTCATGGTGCAGGCAGATAAGGGCCGACGCTCTGGGCCTCATGTTCTTTGACCGGGATAAAAGCGCTCTCACTCCGCTCGTATATGTCGAGTCCACCGGAACAGCCGTATGGGAAGGCTCGTGCGCCAGCGGAACCTCCGCCGTGGCCGCGTATCTTGCCGAAATAGACGGCGAATACGCCCGCGTGCGCCTTGCGCAGCCGCGCGGTACGCTCAGTGCCGCAGCCTCATACTCAGGCTCGCAGCTGCGTTCGCTCAGTCTGAGCGGCAGCGCCGTCATCCGCGGGAAATTTACTGCCTTGATTTTTTAACATTTTTCGCGTATTATTTTCCCGAAAGGCGGTATGACCCACATGAAAAAGAAAATAATATGCCTGTCGCTGGCACTCGCCATGCTCCTCTGCCTGTGCGCCTGCGGCAGCAGCGGAAAATACAAGGTCGTGAAAACGCTCGGCAGTCAGGAGTATTCCATAGGCTTCCGAAACGGCGATTCGACCTATCACTACATCGACAAGGCGCTCAAGGAGCTCTCTGCCGAGGGCGTTATTGACGATCTGAGCACGCAGTGGTTCGGCAGCAGCCGCACGGTCGATTTTCCCTCTCAGGAAAACGCGCTCGATGAGCTCGGATATATCTCCGAGCGTACCTTCATAATCGGCGTCGATCTCGAGTCCGCTCCGCTGAGCTTTGAAAAGGACGGCGAATATGTCGGCTTCGATATTGATCTTGCAGGCAAGGTCTGCGAAAAGCTCGGCTGGGTGCTCAAAATACAGCCGATACACTCCGAGGATGCCTATGTTGAGCTCAACTCCGGCAATATAGACTGCGCCTGGGGCGGCGTCGTGCTCGACACGGAATGCGCCGACTATACGATACTTGAAACGTATATGTCCACGGACACCGTCCTTGCCGGTCCGGGCAGCGGCTCGGGCTCGGTACGCGATAAGCTTCTGTATATCGGAACGACGCAGACCGCGCTCGACACGATAAACTCCAACGCCTCCGTCAGCCGCAGGCTCGGGCAGATAACCCGTGTAAACAGCGGCGCGGCGGAATTCTTCGGCGCACTCGACAACGGCGACTGCGAGCTTATCTTAACCACCGAGGCCGCCGTCGATTACTACAACATGCATTAAAGCTTAACCTCACATGCAGCCGCGAAAGCGGCTGCATCAGCTTGTCAAAAAAGTCCCTTGAGGGACTTTTTTGACTGCGCTTTTCCGCCGAGCATTTTGAAAACGTTCAAAATGCTATTACCGAAATCCTTGAAATTTCAAGGATTTCGACGGCGGTTTATCCAACTTGAGGCGGGCCTTGCCCCCTCAAACTCCCCCGCTGCGCGGAGATATTCACGCAGCAGCATAGTTTTTTGACAGTCTCATGCAGCCGCGAAAGCGGCTGCATTTTTTGTCTCTCCTATACATATTTATAATATGCATATTAAGCAAACTCATAGCCAGAGAGCGTCATTCATTTGTCAAAGTGTTAGGCAACTTAATATGTTTTTTACCCGTTTGTTAACACCTGGCAGCTCTCAAAGCCGCTTTTCGAGCATTTTTGACCACGCTTATGAACAAACTATTACCATTTTTGCAGCAAATCTCATAAATTTCCGTGAAGAGACTATGTACAGCCGTTAGCTGCAAGTTAATATCACCTGAAAGCTATTGTAATCAATTTTTTAACAGATAGAATAGACCCAGCGAAAGCATTTAAATTAAAGGAGAGAAAGTTATGGAAAACAACCGCGACTCTTTTGGCTCCAATTTTGGTTTCCTTATGGCTGCTGTCGGCTCGGCAGTCGGTCTGGGCAACATCTGGGGCTTCCCGTACAAGATAAGCGCATACGGCGGCTTCGCCTTCCTGCTGGTTTATCTTGCACTGGGCGTATTCGTAGGCTTCGCCGTCATGGTCGGCGAGTTCTGCATAGGCCGTAAGACCGGCCTGAGCCCGATCGCAGCTTACCGCAAGCTCAGCAAGAAGTACACATGGCTCGGATACATGGCAGTTATCTGCCCGTTCCTCGTCCTGTGCTTCTACTTCGTCCTCGGCGGCATGGTCATGCGCTACGCTGTCGGCTACCTGACGGCCATCTTCGGCTGGGACACCTGGAACGTCGCAAGCATCTCCGACTTCTTCGGTACCTTCATTATGAACGGCGGCGGCATGATACTCTGGACTGCAATCTTCATCGCGATTAACGTCGTTATCGTTGCAGGCGGTATCGGCGAAGGCATCGAGAAGTTCTGCAAGGTCGGTATGCCCGCCCTGTTTGTGATGCTCATCATCATCATCATCTATGTCGCATGCCAGCCTGGCGCAGGCGAGGGCTACAAGTTCATCTTTGGCTGGGATCTCTCCCCGCTCAAGAAGGACTGGCTGCTCGTTCTCAAGAGCGCCGCAGGTCAGATGTTCTTCTCGCTGTCCCTCGGCATGGGCGCTATGATCACCTACGGCTCCTACCTTCAGAAGAAGGAAAGCATTCAGAAGAATGCACTTATCGTTGTCATCAGCGATACCACCGTCGCGATCATGGCGGCAATGGTCGTCGTTCCCGCCTGCTTTGCCTTCCTCGGCGACAACGCCGGTGCAGGCCCCGGACTGCTCTTCAAGTCCATGCAGGAAGTATTCCACAACATGGGTTACGTCGGCAATATCATGGGCTTCCTGTTCTACACGCTCGTATTTATCGCCGCAATAACCTCCTCGATCTCGCTGCTTGAGGTCATCACCGCTTACAAGGTCGACAAGAACGTCGAGCAGGGCAAGGCTCCCGGACGCAAAAAGTACGCTATCCTCGCCGCCTGCATCATCTTCGTATTCTGCCTGCCCACCTGCCTTGACGGTCTGGGCGCAGGCACCAACGGCGGCGCCGCACTCGGCACTCCCGCCGAGATCCTCGGCATGAACTGGGGTGAGGCCGGTGATATAACCGCATTTGAGAAGGGTACTACTTATTACACTCTCGGTGAGGACGGAATTTACACGGCCGTTGACAAGGATGCCGCCTTCGACGCATCCGAGACCTACTATCTGAAGACGGCAAAGACCTGGAACGGCGACTGGCTCGACTTCTACGACGTGTTCTCCGAAGGCATTATGATGCCGCTCGGCGCACTGGTAATGTGTATCCTGATAGGCTATGTATTGAAGCTTGACTTCGTTGTCGAGGAGTGCGAATCCTCCGGCCACCCGTTCAAGGCTCGCGGCTTCTTCACCCTGTGCTACAAAGTCGTAACCCCGATTGGCATGATCCTCGTCCTTTACGGACAGATCACAAGCTTCTTCTAAACCGCAACATAACATGAGATTTTGGGGCAGCCGCAAGGCTGCCCCTTTTTTGTACACTCTCAGGCCGCATGGGCGGCCTTTTTTATGCTCTGCATCTTTACGCTTTTCAAACACGATCGCCGCCGGTATATACGTTTTAATAATATACATATTAACGTAGCTTATAGCCAAAGGCGATTTTATAAGCAAACTACCGCTAAGAAAATTAACGCGATTTTGACCTATTTGTTAACACTTTACAGGGCTATATAGGCATTTTCGAGCTATTTTTACCATGCTTATGAACAAATTATTGCCGTCATTAGTATAAATCGCATAAATTTGTGTAAAGAGATTATTAATCGGTGTTAAGATTAAGTTAATTTAGGTATAAAGGACTTGTAATCAATTTTTTAACAGATACAATAGACCCCAGCGAAAGCATTTTATAAAAGGAGAGAAAGTTATGGAAAACAATCGCGCAACATTTGGCTCCAACTTTGGTTTCCTCATGGCCGCTATCGGTTCCGCCGTCGGTCTGGGCAACATCTGGGGCTTCCCGTACAAGATGGGCAGTAACGGCGGCTTCGCCTTCCTGCTCGTGTACCTCGTTCTCGCAGTCTTCGTCGGACTCGCCGTTATGGTCGGCGAATTCACCATCGGTCGTAAGACCGGCCTGAGCCCCGTCGCGGCTTACCGCAAGCTCAGCAAGAAGTTCACATGGCTTGGCTATATGGCAGTCCTCTGTCCCTTCCTCGTCCTGTGCTTCTACTTCGTCCTCGGCGGCATGGTCACCCGTTACGCACTCGGCTACCTGACCGCTATCTTCGGCTGGGACACCTGGGGTGTGGATGACATCTCCTCCTTCTTCGGAAGCTTCATCATGAACGGCGGCCAGATGATACTCTGGACGGCTATCTTCATCGCCATGAACGCATACATAGTTGCAGCCGGCGTTGAGGACGGCATCGAGAACTTCTGCAAGATCGGTATGCCGGCTCTGTTCGTAATGCTCCTTATCGTCATCGTTTACGTCGCTGTTCAGCCCGGCGCTATGGGCGGCTACAAGTTCATGTTCGGCTGGAACATCGAGCCCCTGAAGGAGGACT
>CAVEAL010000027.1:0-24514 GCA_963613665.1 bacterium
TGATTTGGTACGAACAGCAATACAGTAAAATTACAAATAAACTCTCAGAGAATGGAAAACATTTTCTGAGAGTTATTTTTATGTCAGGAGAACTGTAAATTCAAAATCCGCACATTCGCAATCTAAAAGATATTCAGATAGAATATGCAATTCAGGGCGATAGGCTCACAGATCCCTTCCACATGAGCGACGATGGAAAGTCTCTCAGACAATTTGACTATGCTGCTGTGTGAAGATATCCGCGCCGTGAACGAGCCGCAGCGAGACAAAGCCCGCCTCAAGCTGAGCACCGCAGGTGAATCAACCTGCGGTGCATTTTTATGCTGCGCGGTGCGCCTCAATACGCGGCTAACTGGGTGCGCAGGCAGTTTTTATACTCACAGCAGACGTGCTCCGGTGAGACGATGCGTACGCGCCCGCCGAGACGGAACAGCCATGCAAACAGCGCGGAACTCACCTCGGTGCTGACCTGTGCGTTCAGAAGTCCCGACGGCGCACGGCTGATGAGTGCACGGTCGCCGAACTGCGACAGAACGCTGCCGAGCATATCGTCGTCAAAGCTGACAGTCACCGTCTCGCTCACGCTCAGGTACAGCTCGAAGCCGCGCAGCGTATAGTGCGTGACGCTGTAATCTGACGGCATGGGATCGGCCGGTTCGCCTATCGGCTGCGCCGCGCTTATCTTTGAAAAGGGCAGAAGCACAACGCGGTGGTGCGCCGGACTGAAGCACGCGGCGTGACAGCCGCTTTCGTTTTGCAGTATCGCGTAGGGGCTGACGGTAAGCTCCGTGCCCGCATCGAGTGTTACGGCAAGCTTTGTCCTGCCGCGTATCGCCTCGGCTATGCCGCCGGAGCTCTCGGACTGCACGGCGGCGGGAGACGCATCTGCGGCAGAACTTTTTATGTAGTAATGCTCGCCCGACGGAAGAGTGATGCTCTCGACCTCAAAGCCGCATTCGCGCAGCAGAGCAATGTCATTTTTGAGCGTAGTGCGAGTTACGCAGATGCCCTGCTTTTCGAGTTGGCGAAGTATGCCCGACGAGCGCAGTGGCTTATCCTGCGACGATTCGTTTGAAAGCAGCTCGATAAGTTTGAGTATTCTCTTCTGCGCGTTTGAGCTGTGCTGCATGCTCCTCACCTCCGATCGCGCATATTTTACCCTGCTTTCTTCAATTTTTCCTCACGCCGCCCTCAACACGGCGTTAATGTAAAAACAGACTGCGTAACAACGCAGCCTGTTTTGCTATTTACCTGTCATTCCTCTTTTACCGTCATCTCTTCGGCAAGCTCGTTTGCCGCCTTGATGATCTGCTCGCTCTCGACCTGAGCGGAGGAAGGAGCGGGATCGGGAATATCCAAATCCTCATCGGCGGCGGCCTTCACCGCTGCCGCTTTTCGTTTAATGTCATTTTTTGCCGCCATTGCAAGCAGTGCGAATATGAATGCAAGCACAGTCAGCGCAATGAGCGCCGGAGCCTGAGCGTGGCTTGAAAATTCATAGCCTGTGCGCTCACCGCCGGAATACAGCGCGACGGGGTAGATATACGATGTAAAGCTCGTGCAGAAGCCGAACACGATGCTTGCAAGACCCAGACCGGCGGTGACGAAACCGAGCACCACACCGGACACTCCGCGGCGGCGTGCGCTGAACATGATGCCGAATATGCCGCAGATGAGCGCCAGCACGGATACGGCAAGCTCAAATATGCTCACAAGATAGCGGGCAATTACCTCGCGTATTACCGTCTCGCACTGATCGCAGGGCATGGTGATCTCGTGCCCCAGATGCGTGTAGGTTATCTCGCCGTCGGGATGACCGATGCAATAGAAAATGCGCTTTATCGTGTCGCCGGTGATGGCAGGATCGCCCTGATATGCGTTTATGTAATCCTGCGCGGCGATGGCAGCCTGCTCGCAGGCATCGAGATCGAGGTACTGGCAGCCGTTCTTGACGACGATCTCGCCGTTTTCATCGGTCAGCCAATACGTCCAGTCCTCGCCATAGCGCTCAAGCAGTATGGACTTTATGCTCGGGCAGGCGGCCTCGTCGGAGCTGCCCTCTTTAAAATAATAGGTGCCGGTGACGTTTTCCTCCTCGGAGAGCAGCGTCTCGATCCCGGCGGCTATCATTGCAGCGCCGTTTTCAAACTCGGCAAGCTGCGCTTTGCCCTCGGCCAGCGCCTGACCGCCCGCGGCAAGATCGGTCTCGCCCTGAGCAAGCTGCTTTTCGGCCTCGGCAAGCTTTGCTTCACCGGCCGCTATGGTCTTTTCCGCCTCGGCAAGCTTTGCCCTGCCTGCCTCCAGCGTCGCAAGGCCGTCCTCGTACTGCTTGAGCTGCGCCTTGCCGTCGGCTACCATCTGATTGATGTACGCGGGGAAATCGGTCACATCATCGGGGATGTCAAGACCGAGACGGCTTGCGAGTGGCCGCACGACGGAGACGAACCATGCCTGTGCACTGTCAAAGCCCGGAAGCTTTCCGATGGTGCCGTCGCGCAGCTGAACGTACTGATTCAGATACGGCAGCAGCGGCTCGATCTTTGCAAGCTGCTCCTTGCCCTCGTTGTAGGCCTGAGTGTTTGCGTCGATCTGTGCCTGCCCCTCGGCCAGTGCCTTTTTGCCCGCCTCGTACTCGGCCTTGCCCTCCTCAAGCGCCTTTTTGCCCTCGTAATATGCGGCATAGCCCGCAGAAAGAGTGCTCTGGCCCTCGGAGTACGAGATAAGACCAGCCTCGTAGGTGCTCACGCCCTCGGAGTAGGTCGTCTCGTTTGCGCGCAGCTGCTCAATGCCGCCGAGCAGTTCATCCACGGCCTCAAGTCCCATCTCCGAATCCTCGGTCTTGTAATCCTGCAGGTTCGCTGCATCCTTAATGCCCGCAGCGCCGGTGAAAACCCCGAACAGACCGGCCAGAACGAGGCAGATGCTGCAAACCGTGAGAAATACACGTTTCATAATTTTCCTCCCTATAATTATCGAGTGCCCTGTATAAACAGGTTGCTGTCAAATATATATCATGCCATCGTCAACTGATGTTCACGCGAAAATCAACAGTGGTTGAGGAAATTATGTTTTCTCGAGCTTGTAGCCTATGCCGCGCACGGTGCTTATGCGTATATCGCGGTTATCGCGCAGACGCGAACGCAGACGGCTGATGTGGACATCGACAGTGTGCGTGTCGGCGCTGCTGTCATAGCCCCATATATCGTCCATGATCTGCTGCCGGGTCACTATGCGTCCGGGTGAGGCGCACAGCTTATACAGCAGAAGGAATTCCTTGAGAGGAAGCATTATACTCTTGCCGTTGTAGCTGACGGTCATGGCATCATAGTCAACCGTCGTCGAGCCCACGGTGCGCACCCTGTCGCTCAGCATTTGCGTGCGGCGCAGGAGAGCAGCCAGACGCAGCGTCATTTCGCTCATGTTCAGAGGCTTTGGCATGTATTCGTCCGCTCCGGATAAAAAGCTCTGATGCAGACATTCATACCCTCCGTCCTCGGATATGAGAATGACGGGTATGCTGATCCCCGCCGCGCGCAGCGAGCGAACGAGCGCAAAGCCGTCGAGCCTCGGCAGCATGATCTCGGAAATCACCGCGTCAAAGTATTCTCTCCCCGTGAGGTCGAGCGCGGTCTCTCCGCAGGCGGCGGCTTTAACATCGTATCCGCCTTTTACTAGCGCGCGCGATATCGTGCGCCTTAGCTCCGGATCGCTTTCGGCAAGAAGTATTTTGAACATAATGCCTCCTTATGGGTGCGAAGACCCAAAGCTCAGGAGGCGGTTATACCCCTCCATAAGCTCTCAAATGTTTTTACCATTTCACGGGAGAGCGTTTCCGCGTCCCGACATTCGCCGTAAAGATAGCGTTTGAGATTCTGGATTATGCCGCCTACGATGAATGCGGCTATGGTGTCGGCACTGGCGAGCAGCTCGGGACGTTCGTGAGCGAGGACATCTACGGTGCAGGCCTTCGTGCTTGCAAAAAGGTGCTCGCCGAGTATATCGAACACCAGCGGCATCGAGGGCATCTTGAGGCTGCGGCGTATAAGCTCGGGGTGATCGTCCACAAATTTCATGAGCATGCGCCAGGAGTGCTCGAAGTGCTCCACACGGCTTTCTGCGATCTCGTCGGACTCGTTTTCTATGCGCAGCTGTATCTCATTTAAATAAAAGCGCAGAAAGTCGTACTTATCCTCAAAATGAGAATAAAAGGTCGGGCGGCGGATCATTGCCCTCTCGCACAGCTCGTTTACGGTTATATCGTCAAACGTCTTTCCGGTCAGCAGCTCCTCGAACGCACGCATGAGCGCCTCGTAGGTTTTTCTGACTCTTAAATCACTCTTCTTTTCCATCGTAACACACCTTTCAAACGACAAATAAAATACCAGAGAAAGATAAATTACAAATCTTCGTTAATTGACATTTGTAATTTATCTTTTTTCAGTTTATCCTCAAACTCGAAAAAAGTCAATCATGAATTTCAGACAATAAGAAGGAAATGACCAATGGCAAAAATGAATACACCGCTGCACAGATTCGCTGAATTTGTGGTCAGCAAATACAAGCTGTTCTTTATAATATTCGCCGCGCTTTGCGTTTTCTCGGTCTTTGCGATGGGCTGGACCGAGGTTGAAAACGACGTTGCGGCCTACCTGCCGGATTCATACGAGGCAAAGCAGGGGCTTGACATCATGGATGAAGAGTTCAAGACCTACGGCTCGGCGAAGATACTGCTTGAGGATATCGACGAAACACGCGTCGCGGAGATAAGCGGCGAGATATCCGCCGTCGAGGGCGTTGAGAGCTGCGAATACAGTCTCAATGACAGCGGCAGCGCCCTGTTCAAGGTCACGCTGAACTCTCTCGAGGGTGAGGGAGAGGAAACGGTAAACGAGCTGCGCGATATGTTTGACGGCGCGAACGCCTATATATATTCCGAAGAAGGCAACAGCATATCGGATCAGATAACGGGTGAGGTGAGGGGACTTATCGCCATCATAGCCGTCATACTTTTGCTTGTCCTGACTTTTACCTCCTCGACCTACGCCGAGGTGCCCATACTGCTGGCGACCTTCCTCGCCGCAGCGATCATAAACAAGGGCACGAACTTCCTGCTCGGCAGGATATCGTTCATATCGGACTCCGTCACGATAATTCTGCAGCTTGCAATGAGCGTCGATTATGCGATAATCTTCTGCAACCGCTATAAGCAGGCGCATAAGACCATGCCCGTGCGTGAGGCGGTCGTCGAGTCGCTTGCAAAGTCCGTTGTAGTCATAAGCTCCTCGAGCCTTACGACCATAGCCGGACTGTTCGCCATGACCTTCATGGAATACGGCATCGGCCTTGACCTCGGCGTTGCGCTTATAAAGGCGATCGTCATGAGTCTGCTGTCGGTGTTCCTGTTCATGCCCGGACTGCTGCTTACGATGGGCGGCCTCATGGACAAAACGCAGCACCGCAGCTTCGTCCCCAGGATATCCGCCGTCGGCTCGTTTGCGTATAAGGCACGGCGCGTCGTGCCGGTACTGTTTGCTGCCGTCCTTGTTTTTGCCTATATCGGCTCACAGAACGTAAACTACGCCTACAGCGAAACAAAGCTTGAAACTGTAAAGAAAAGCGACAACAAGATAGCCGAAAACGAGATATACGCGCAGTTCGGCGACGAGACCACGCTTGCCGTGGTCGTACCGAACGGGGATTACGACAGTGAGGCCGCGCTCATATCCGCGCTGTCGGAGATAGACGGGGTGAAAAGCGTCACGGGTGTTGCGGGAATAGAGGCCATGGGCGGCTATAAGCTCTCCGATAAGGTCACCTACTCGCAGTTTGCCGCCCTTGCGGGAGTTGACTCGACGAGCGCTCAGGCTCTGTTTGCTCTGTACGCCGCCGAAAACGGCGAGGCGGATGCTGCGGCGGGCAGCCTTTCATCTTACGAGGCGCCTATCATAAAGCTGTTTCTGTTTTTAAACGAAAAGGTCGATGACGGAACCGTCACGCTCACCGAGGCGCAGTCGGAGCTCGTGTCCTCGCTGAGCCGTCAGCTCAGCTTTGCGACCGACCAGCTCGAGGGCGAGCACTACGACCGCCTCGTCCTCACCCTCGGCGTAGTTGACGACGGCGACGAGACCTTTGAGCTGCTCGACCGCCTCCATGCAGTCGTCGCGCAGTATTACCCCGACGAGAGCTACCTTGTCGGCAACGCCATGACGGCATACAGCTTCAAGGAGACCTTCACGCAGGATAACGTCATGGTCAGCATGATGAGCATCGTCATGGTCATGCTCGTTCTGCTGTTTACCTTCAGCTCGGTCGGCATGCCGCTGCTGCTCACGCTCGTTATTCAGGGCAGCATATGGATAAACTTCGGCCTGACGGTGTTCACCGGGGAAAATGTCCTGTTCATGGTATACCTTATCGCCAGCGCCATTCAGATGGGCTGCAACGTTGACTACGCGATAGTCGTCGCCTCGCACTATAACGAGGAGAGGGCAAAGAACCTCAAGCCGCGGGAAGCCATGATAAACGCCATGAATCTTGCGTTCCCTACCATCATCACCTCCGGAACGGCGCTCATCTCGGCGGGTCTGCTCATCGGAGCAAGGGTATCGTCCGGCTCGGTCGCGGGAATGGGCCGCTTTGTCGGTATCGGTTCGATCATAACGGTCGTGCTCGTAATGTTCGTGCTGCCGGCGATGCTCATCTTCGGCGACGGACTGATAAGAAAAACAGAGTTTCATATCCGCGCCGCCGAGCCGCACAGACTCGTGCGCCGCGTGTCGGCATGGGCGCTGGCCGTATCTGTTGCGTTTGCGATGGTCGTGTCTCCGTGGGTGCTGTTCGCGGGCAAGGGCGATTACGATCAGCGCGTATCCGACGATGAGAGCATCATCCAAAGCGCGTGTGAGCTCAAGGAGCTTGCGGTCTCGCTCGGTGCCCAGAAGGAAAAATACGATGAAACAAAGCTCGGCTTTGCCGAGAGTGTAGTCACCGACAACGTCGGTCAGACGCAGCTTGAGCAGGGTCAGGCGCAGTATAACGCGGGCGCATCCCGGCTCGAAGCGGCCAGAGCGCAGTATGCCGAGGGACAGAAAAAGCTCGAGCAGGGCAGGGCGGATTACGCCGCCGGACAGGAAAAACTCGAGACCGCCAAGGCGCAGTATGCCGAGGGCGAGGCAAAGCTTGAAAAAATAAAGCCTATATACAGCATGGTGCAGCCGGCGTATCAGCTCTATCTTGACATGAAGGCGCAGTATGACGAGGCCCGCGCAAACGGTCAGTACGCAAGAGCCGCGCTGCTGTGGCCGAGCGTCGAGGCACAGAAGCTCGTGTACGAAAATCAGATAGCCGGAACGGGCTACTCGATAGAGAGCATCGTGCAGCAGTACGAGGACGGGCAAAAGCAGCTCGCCGAAGGCGCGGTTCAGATAGAGGCGGCAGAGCAGCAGCTTGCCGAGGCAGCCCAGCAGCTTGAAGACGGTCAGCGACAGCTCGATGAGGCGGCGGCTCAGATAGCCGCAGGTCAGGCGGAGCTTGACGCAGCCGGAGCGCAGCTCAGTGCGGGACGCGCGACGCTCGACAGCAACAAAACAAAATTGGCGCAGGAGCTCAGCGAGCTCGAAAGCTACGGCGGCGATCTCGAGCGCCTTGAGCGCGGCATAGCCATACTCATGCGCAATGACGAGATAGCCTCACGCGCAGGAGATAATGCCTCCTATGCCGATATCTGCTCTGTTGCAGAGGATCACTGCAATAACGATATCAGCCGTGCCGAGCGCGAAAATAAGCTCCGTACCGTCATCTGCGCTCTGACCTTCGCTTCTGCGCTGATAATCACGGTCTGCGCGCTGCTTTATAAGCGGCAGTCTATGGGCATTGCGGTGATCTCGGCGCTGTCGGCGGTCATTTCCGGCGGCTGTGCGCTTGCGGCGGCCATACTCGGGATATCTCCGGTCCTGCCGATTGCGGCGCTGGCGCTGATGCTCATGACGATCCTGTTTGCGGAAATTTATTTGAAAAGGAGTATAGATCATGAGTAAAAAAGCATTGAATGTAAGCATCCTTATCCTGTCGGCGGCGCTCATCTTCGGTTCGGCGTTCGGCTTTTACAATACCGAGCTTGAACGCACGCACGCCGTGAGCGAAAACAGCTCGTACATCTATTGCGCCGAGCGTACGCTCGAGCTTGCGGATGCAGCCGGAGTGTCGGACGAAAAGCCCGCCTCTCATGCGGCGGATACAAGCGGCATGTCGAAAATGCAGGCCGATCTCACATGGCTTGCAGAGTATGACAGTACCCTCAGCTGCCTTGACCGCGCCTACGCTGAGCTCGGCACATCGCCCGCCATGGACGGAGCGGACAGCTATGCCGCTGCCTGCTCGGCCGCGATAAGCTACCATCAGGCGCAGCTTGATGACATAAACGGCAGGGCAAATGCCCTCAACGCCGTCTGTGCTGCGGTGTTCATCCTCGGCCTTGCCGGAGCTGCATGGGCAGCGCTGCGCCTGACAAAAGAAAAGTAAAAACCGCAGACCTTTTTGACATGCTGAAAGCCGCTTGATTTCGACGAGAAATCAAGCGGCTTTTCTGTTGAAGCGGGTGATTTTATGATATGGGAAGACTTACCGGCTATGATCTTGGGCGACAGTTCTCGGAAAGTATGCAGCATCCGGTTCAATTCATTTTACATATCTATGTGTCGCTTCGGTGCTGCGATGCGCCTGATTTGATTATCCTGCGCTTTAGCTCAATGAATTTCAGAGTCTGCTCGTGCGTGGGGATAGGGGAGGACTCGCGGTATATCATCTCCGGCTCGATGAGTATCGAATCAGGCTCGCTCAGCCTTCCGGTCGCCAGCCCGACGGCAACTCTGATGGCCCGCTGCGAGGCTTCGGCGATCTTCATATCCACAACCGTTATCGACGGACTGCATTTTGCGAAAAAAGGCGCATAGCTCGTGCCGGTCGTTATGATGTCGATATCTCTGCCGACCACCGCGCCGGCTTCATTAAACGCTCTGACCATACCGAATGCCGCAGTGTCATAAACGCTCATTATGACACGCGGCAATTTTTTTGTGCCCATGAGCTTGTGTCCTATCTCATAGCCGTCATCAGCACCGTTGTTGCAGTAGAGCACCTTCGTGTCGATGTTTATGCCGTAGCTGCGGCAGACATCGTATATCGCCTGACTTCTTCTGTTCATGCCGAGGTGCGGGATGACGTTGCGTACAAGGACGATATCGTCCCCGCCGCGGGCGATCGCCTGCTCGGCAACGAGGCGTCCTACCTTGCCGTAGTCGACGCCCACGCAGCAGTAGCTTTCCAGCTGACGGTTCACGATGACTGCCGGTATACGCGGCCGGTTTTTCTCAAGCGCCTGTATATCCGCCGTGTTGGGCGAGTAAATGACCGCAACGTCGAAATTTTTCCCGTTCCAGAGAATATCCGCGTTGCCCAGGGCGTTGTACTCGTAGGGATGTATGCTTATGTCAACGGGCTCTGTCTCAAATTGCAGAGCAAGATTTATCCCCTCGACGATGTTGGGGATCATCGTTTCAAGATTTTTCGCCGGCCAGAAGCAGCCGATGCGGATATTTTTGTGCTTATGCCCGGACTTGCGGACCTTATATTCAAGCTCTATTGCCGCAGCCTTTATCTCCTCCTGCATTTCGCGCGATATCCGGCGCTTATCTCCCTGCCCATTGAGAACATAGGAGACCGCGGCCGTCGAAACTCCGCATTTTTTCGCTATATCGGATAAAGTAGCCATTTCCGTCTCTCCTTAAGTTATCGCAATGCCTTATTCATATTACTATTTAACCGCTTATTAAGTCAATAGTAAAAACATAAATTAAGCACAAAAATCAGGTTGCAAAAGCTTAAAATCAAAATATTAAGCAGCCCTTTGTGAGATGTGTCAAATTCTACGGCGGTATATTTAACATACTCAACAAAGATAAAATAAATTATTGACAATATTTTTGCTTAAAATTACATTAAAACCAGTTAAATAATGCACATTAAGCAAAGGAGGACAATTGTGACCAAGAAGATAACCGTGCTTGAGTGCGGGCCGAGAGACGGCTGGCAGAACCTGAAGGAGATAGTCCCTACGGGAACAAAACTCGAGCTCATTGACGATATGCTTGCCTGCGGACTGTCAACGATAGAGGTGACCTCGTTCGTGAGCCCGAAGGCGATACCGCAGATGGCGGATGCCGCCGCGGTAGCAGAATACTGCGTCAGCAAATATTCGGACAGGACGCTCTATGCGCTGGTACCGAATTACAGGGGCGCACAGAACGCCGCCGCAGCGGGAATAAGTCACATAACCTATGTGATATCGCTCAGCCAGACGCACAACAAGGCAAACATAAACCGCACCCACGAGCAGTCGTTTGAAGAGCTCGCAAAAATAATAGAGGATTTCCCCGATATGAAAATAAGCATCGGGATGGCCACGAGCTTCGGCTGTCCCTTTGAGGGAATACCCAAGATAAGCGACGTTGCCGGCTTCGCAAAGCGCATATGCGATGCAGGGGTCAAGTCCATCTACCTTGCCGACACGATAGGCATCGCCGACCCGCGTCAGGTGCGCGAGACGATATCCGCCGTGCGCAGCGCCGTTCCGGAATGTCAGCTGCAGGTGCATATCCATGATACCCGCGGCATGGGCATGGTGAACACTCTGGCGGCGATAGAGAGCGGCGTTGATATCGTGCAGTCCACTCTCGGCGGCCTCGGCGGCTGCCCCTTCGCACCGGGGGCCTCCGGAAACCTTGCGACCGAGGATCTTGTGTATATGCTCGAACGCATGGGCTATGAAACCGGTATTGATTTTGAAAAGCTGCTGGCGGTCTCCAAAAAGCAGAAGGAGCTCATAAAAAACGGGATCTACAGCGGACACCAGATGAATATATCAGCGAAAAGCAAGTGCTATTGATAATAAGGAGTTGATTTGTATGGATGCACTTGAAGACCTTGTAGTGCTCGATCTGACGCGTGTTCTGGCCGGACCCTACTGCACCATGATGCTCGCCGACTTCGGAGCAAAGGTCATAAAGATCGAGGTTCCCGTCAAGGGCGACGACACCCGTGCGATGGGGCCGTTCAAGAACGGATCGAGCCTCTACTACGCGAACGTCAACCGCAACAAGCAGGGCGTAACGCTCAATCTCAAATCTGCCGCGGGAAAGAAAATGTTCCTCGAGATGGTCAAGAAGGCAGATGTGGTGGTCGAAAACTACCGTCCCGGCGTTATGGACAGGCTCGGCCTCGGCTACGACGTGCTCAGGCAGGAAAACGAGCGCATAATCTATGCCGCCGTCTCCGGCTTCGGCAGCTACGGCAGGTTCCACAGCCGCCCGGGCTACGACATAATCGCGCAGTCATACGGCGGCCTGATGAGCATCACCGGCGAAGCGGGCGGACATCCGCTGCGCGTCGGCAATGCTATGGGAGACATTCTCGGCGGAATGAATCTCACGATCGGCATACTTGCCGCGGTGCACGCAAGGCAGCTCAGCGGAAAGGGGCAGAGAGTGGACGTTTCACTTGTTGACAGCGTCGTTTCCTCACTCGAAACGGGAACGCAGCGCTATTTTGCCTCCGGCGAGGAGCCGGAGCTCATCGGCAACCGCTATGCCGCGGCCTATCCTTACGATTCCTTCGAGGCCTCCGACGGTCATTTTGTCATCGGCTGTGCAAACGACAAGCTCTTCAGGCTTCTGTGCGAAGCCATCGGCAGGGAAGACCTGCTGACAGACGAGCGCTTTTCCACCAATGTTCTCAGATGCGAGAACCACGCCGCGCTCAAGCCGGAGATAGAAAAGTGGAGCTCCGTGCGCACGATCGACGAGTGCTTTGAGATAATAAACAAGGCCGGTGTGCCGGTGTCGCCGATAAACGGGCTCAGGCGAGTAACGACCGATCCGCACATCGTCAATGACCGCGAGATGTTTGTCAGCATCAGGCATTCGGAGATCGGCGATATGCAGGTAAACGGCAATCCTGTCAAGCTGCTGGATACCATGCCGAAGATCAAAACTCCCGCACCGACGCTCGGACAGGATAACGAGCAGGTCTACGGCAAGCTTCTGGGCCTCAGCCCGGCCGAGCTTGAAAAGCTCAAAAACGAAGGAACAATATAAAAACCGGTAGTTTATTGCGGAAGCGTGCCGCATAACAGTGTAAACGTGTTCTCGGGCACAAAAAAATTATTATACGAGGAGATATATGTATGAAGAAAGAAACATCAAAAAACATACAGATCATACTTGCGCTCTTTATTATGTTCGTGGCAGGGTATATAATACCGCCATGGGGTCCCGTAACAAGAATGGGTGTACAGTATCTGTGCATAATGATCGGATGGATTTATCTGAGCATTCTGACCGGCGGCCTGCTCCTGTCCTCCGTTCTGAGCCTTACGGCATGCGTTATACCCGGCTACTATACGGCAAGCACGATAGTTCAGGCTACTCTCGGCAACAGCATTACCATTTTGATCATATTCATTTTCATAATGGTGTATATTTTTCAGAAGACAGACACAGGCGAATTTCTTGTCAGATGGTTCCTTTCGCGCAAGATAGTTAACGGACGCCCCTATCTGTTTACGGCATTTTACTTTCTTGCAGTCATCGTAATAGGCGCAGTTATCGGCTCCTTCGGCATAATATTGCTTGCAATCGCTATACTCACAGCAATATCAGAGGTGTCCGGCATGGATATAAAAGACGACTACTTCCGTTTCCTTCTGCTTTCGACAGTCGCATTGTCGGGAACGACTGAGGTGTTCTTCCCGTTCAAGCCGTATGCGGCTCTCTATATGAGCATATTCGACAACGCACTCAGCAGCATTGGCACGGCCTGCGACGGCAATACATGGCTTATAACCTCGATAATCATTGCGGTACTCTCCTTCATCATCCTTATGCTGCTTGCCAGATTTGTGTTTAAATTCGATATGACCAAGATGAAAGCTCTTGACGTATCGATCCTGCAAACCGAAAAGTTCAAAAAGATGAACGCAAAGCAGGTAATAGTCCTGATCTCGGTTATCCTCACTTTCTTCTATCCGTTCTTCCTCATGCTGATCCCCGAAACGAGCGGAGCTTATGCGTTTTTCAGCGGCATCGGACAGTATCTGTTTATGGGCTTTGTCGTTTGCATTCTCTGCCTTGTCAAGGTTAAAGGCGAGAATATAGCAGAGATAAATGACGTTTTCAAAAATGGTACTAACTGGCAGATAATATTTGCAGTCGGCGCGGTTATCGCTATAGGCGGTGCAATGTCGGCAGAAGACAGCGGCGTTGCCGCATGGCTTCTGAGCATTTTCCAGGGGCTGTTCGGAGATATGAGCATTGTCTCAATGGTTATAATCGTCAGCATACTCGGCTGCGTGATCACGCAGTTTTTCTCAAACTCAGCAACGGCGATACTGTTCCTGTCCGCGCTGGCGCCCATGGCGGTGGTTCTGTATCAGCAGGGCATAAATGTTTCCGTGTTCCCGTGCATTATCGGAATAGGCACTCTGACTGCCTGCCTGCTGCCTTCGGGCTCCGGCCAGTCGGCGATCATGCTCGGTACTGATATATTTGCGGAAGACGGTCAGACGTGGGCACTCTCAAAGGGACTGCTGATTTTTGCGGGAATAACGGTTGCAGTGACCGCTGCGGGCATTGTAAGCATTCTTGTTCTGTAAAACCGAAAGGCGGACGAAATAATGAATGACGGTATTATAAAAGTGAAAAACAGGGGCAGCTTCCATGTCGGAGGCGAGAAGATGAAGCTCGAAAATGTACCCATTGAAGACTTCCCGTATATGGGAGGCAAGTTTACCTTCCATTCCGACCCCAACGGAACTCATTGGGTAAAGCAGATGTATGTTCAGTACACCGACCTTGCCGAGCCGGTCTCACCTTACCCCGTACTCATGTGGCATGGCGGCGGACTTACCGGTGTTACATATGAGACTACGCCTGACGGACGCGAGGGCTGGGACACGCTGTTCCTTCGCCGAGGTTACAGTGTCTATGTTTCCGACGCCGTCGAGCGCGGACGTGCAGGCTGGGCCAAGTTTCCCGAAATAAATCCGACGCCGCCCATATTCCATACTTATGAGGCAAGATGGCTCAATCTGAAAATGGGTGAGACATATCCGGTGCCTTATGAGGGACAGAGATTCCCCACCGATTGCTATGACCAGCTTATGATGCAGAGCGTACCGAGATGGCTTACATCGGATGAATGGACGGCGGATGCATATATAGCGTATCTTGAGAGGCTTCGGAAGTCTGTTCCCGGCGTTATAATAGTGGTTCACAGTCAGGGTAGTCTGTATGCGCTGAAAGCGGCGCAGAGGTTTCCGGATTTCATAAAGGGTATCGTTTTTGTCGAGAACATCGGTCTGCCGAATGCCGATGACGATATAAGCTGTTTTGAGAGAATACCTGTCATGTATCTCTACGGCGACTTTATGAGCGATGAGTATAAGGTCGTGCATCCTTGGGTGAATGCAGTAAGGGATAACGAGGAGCGGTACAGACGGCAGCTTGACGGGATAGGCGCGGATTACACATGGCTTCGCCTGCCGGATATCGGCATCAAGGGGAATTCACACATGCTGATGATGGATAACAATAACGATCAGATCGCGGATATTATCTGTGACTGGATAAAAGATCATGTAAAATAACTAAAGCCAAGCGGCCTCCGGTATGACCGGAGGCCGCTGAGACTGTCAAAAAAACGGACGAAGAAGCATCCAAACGGTGTTTCTTCGTCTTTGCGTATTCTATCACGCTTCCCTGTTTCGCAGATAGGCGTTTATGTAATCCGATGCCTGACTGAGAACGGACAAAAGCTGCCTGTCCGCCTCGAAAGCGTCCCTTCGTGCGATCGCCTCCGTGAGATACACCAACTTGGGCAGGGCCTTTTGAAGCTCGGCACGGTCCTTGTAATGCTCCTGTATGAGATTGCGCAGCATTACCTCAAAGCTTTGGAAAACCATGGCGTAGGCGGCGTTGCCGGAGATCTCGGTAAGGCATTTGTGATATGCGTAGAGCGCATCCGTCATATTCTCCTCGTCCGCTGCGTATACGGCATCGGTGCGGCGGCGCAGAGCGTCAAGCTTTCGCGGCGTCAGCTTTGCGCAGGCGAGGCGGACGCACTCACGCTCAATGAGTATGCGCAGCTCCATGAGGTCGGAGAAAAGCGAGCTGTCGATATAGGTGGAGTCGAAGCTCATTATTGCGCCGAGGGTCTCCGGACTTGCATTGCGGACGTACTCCGCAACAAAGATGCCCTTGCGCGGGACGATGCGCAGAAAGCCCGCACGCTCAAGGTCGAGTATGCCCTGACCCACGGAGCCCCGGCTTATCCCGAAGCTCTGCGCAAGCTCTCGCTCCGGAGGGACCCTGTCTCCGGGCTTCAGCTCCCCGGACAGGATCCTGAGCTGCATAGCTTTGATAAACTCCGCCTTCCGGCTTTTGCTTTCTTGTGCGTTCATATACATTCGTCCTTTGCCGTGATGCCGTATTTTACACCTCCGGACGCAAAAAATCAATACTGGACCGCTATTTGCAGCCACAGAGTGCCGTCTGTCTGCGAGATGCATAAAAGCCGTGCGCAAAATTTGTTATTTCGCTGACGATGTTTTCTTGCGCCTGCGGCACTTTTGCGGTATAATATTTGTGGCTGTACCACAAGAGTGAATCCAAACTGATATAATTGGAGGATGTAATATGCAGAAATACGACGTAATTGTTGTAGGCGCCGGAAACGGTGGACTGTCCGCCGCTACATATCTTGCGAAAGCGGGCAAAAAGGTACTCGTGCTTGAAAAGCACAATCTGCCCGGTGGCTGCGCCACAAGCTTTGTCAGAGGCAACTATGAATTTGAAGCCACGCTTCACGAGCTGTGCCAGATGGGCACCGGCGAAGGCGAGGGCAAGCGTGGTGCGGTGCGCAAGCTGCTTGAGGACGACTACGGCCTCGATGTCGAGTGGTGCAGTGCTAACGAAAGCTTTGCTTCCGTTGCGACCGACCCCGACGGCTTTAACGTTGCAATGCCCGCAGGCGTACAGAACTTCATCGACGAGATGGAGCGGCAGGTCCCCGGCAGCAGAGAGTCCATGACCACCGTTATGGAGCTGGGACGTATGCTGGTCGACGGAGTGGAATGGCTTGCCGAGCGCTATAACGAGCCGGAGGGCCTGCAAAAGATCGAGATGATGCTGAAATACTATGATCTCATGTGTCTCGTTCCGCAGCCCTGCGACGAGGTATTGCGCAAGATCGGCGTACCCGACAAGGCACGTCAGATATTCGAGTCGTACTGGACCTATGTTTCCGCCGATTCGACCGAGATGAGCTTTGCGCCGTACACCTTTATGACCTACGTTTACCTGACTCAGCTCCCCTGGTTTGCGAAAAACCGCTCTCACGAGATATCGCTTGCCTTCGATGCAAAGATCCGTGAATTCGGCGGCGATATCTGGTACAACACCAAGGTCGAGAAGATCGATATCAAGAACAACTCAGTCTGCGGCGTAAAGCTGCAAAGCGGCGAATATATTGAGTGTTCACATGTCATATCGAACCTCATGCCGCACGTCGTGTTCGACCGCATGGTCGATCCCACCGAGGTTCCCGAGCACGACAGGAAGAAAATGAACGCACAGCGCCTTGCGCAGGCGGCGTTCACCGTCTACCTCGGACTTGACGCCTCGGCGGAGGAGATAGGACTCAAAAACTATGACACGTTCATGCGCTATACTCCCGACAACCACAAGCAGTTTCTGTCCTCCGACTCTATCGACACGCACAAGGACATCACCTGCACCGTGCTTACAAACGCACTTCCCGACGCAGCCGGCGAGGGCAGAGCTTTTATCCAGTTCAGTAAGTTCTACACCGGCGACCCCTTTGCGGATGTCGGCGAGGAGGATTACTTCAGGATAAAAGACCGCATCGCCCGTGAGTGCGTCGAGCGCTACGAGGAGGTAACGGGCTGCGATCTTCAGAGCCACATTGAGGAGATCGTTGTGGCATCTCCGGTCACATGGGCGAGATACCTCGGCACTCCCAGAGGCGATGTTTACGGCTACATTCCCTCCACGTGGGACGGAATGTTCCCCAGAGTCCAGTGCGGACACAAGGAGGACTATACGGTGCGTGGACTGCGCTTTGTCGGAGGACACGGCACCCAGATGGACGGCTATTCACAGGCCTACCTTTCCGGCGCTGAGCAGGCGAGATATATGCTTCTTGATATGAAGGAGGGCAAGTAAGATGGGCAAATACAAGTATTCAAGAAAAGGTCTTAAAGGACTTACCCCGTTCCCGTTTCTCGGTGAGGTCAAGACCCGCCTGAAGGCGATAGATGCGGCCCCCGCAACGATACCGCAGTCGGTGTTCAATGCAAATGTGCTCTCGGCAAGGCTTCATCCGAGCGTACAGCACGTCGTTATTGCCGAGGTCACGGATCACGGCGACGCAAAGAGCTTTAAGCTCGTCCCCGACACCGAGCGGGGAACCAGGGAGATGGCGTACTTCCGTGCAAGTCAGTACGTTTCCGTTGCTCTCAACATAGACGGTGCGCCAGTAAACAAGCCTTACACCGTGCGCTCTTCACCGAAGGACGCACTCGGCAGCGAAAACACGAGCTACACTCTCACGATAAAGCGCACGGATCCCGCCTACGCCTCCGCTCACGTTCTTTCGACGTGGAAGGAGGGCGACCGTGTGGATATAAGCGGACCTCTCGGCGACTTCTACTATCAGAACCTGCGCGACGCAAAGCACGTTGTCGCAATAGCGGGCGGCTCCGGCATCACTCCGTTTTATTCCATGGCGTCTGCGATAGCCGACGGCATCGAGGACTTCGACATGACGATACTCTACGGCTCACGCAGTTCGGAGGGTATACTGCTGAAGGACGAGATCGAAAGAGTGGCGGCACGCTCCGGCGGCAGAGTAAAGGTCGTTCACGTCCTTTCCCACGAGGAAAAGGAAGGCTTTGAACACGGCTTCATAGGTGCGGAGATGATAAAAAAGTACGCACCCGCCGACGGCTACTCCGTGTTCATGTGCGGTCCTAAGGCAATGTACGATTTTGAAGAGGGCGAGATGAAGAAGCTTGGCCTGCCCAAGCGCCGCTGGCGTATGGAGATGTCCGGCGACTACATGGGCGCAGTTGAAAACGAAGATTTTCCCAAGGAGAAATGCGGTTCGTTTTCGCTCACGGTCGTAATCAGGGGCGAGAAGCAGATCGTTCCGTGCAGGGCGGAGGAGTCTCTGCTGTGGGCGATGGAGCGTGCGGGCATCAAGGCACCCTCGCACTGCCGCAGCGGTGAATGCGGATGGTGCCACTCAAGACTCATAAGCGGCGAGGTCTACATACCCGAAGATGCCGACGGACGCAGACTTGCTGACAAAAAGTTCGGCTGGGTGCATCCCTGCTGCACTTTCCCACTAGGCGACATCGAGCTTGAGGTGTTCCCCATAGGCTGACGTTAAACAGAAAACGGCTCTCCGCCATGTGCGGAGAGCCGTTTGGCAAGTAAGCGGAGACGGTTTTTTATATTGCCGCCTGCACACATTTCAGAAAATGTGCAGAGCCTGCCGTGTCCGTGTCTTCACAAAAAGTGAGCGATACATTATAATAATCACAAGAATAAGCAAAGGAACGTGATATTATGCCGCAGGTTTCACACACAAAGGTACTGCTTGCCGAGAGCATCAGAGAGCTGATGCGTACAAAAAAGTTTGCGCGCATCACCGTTGACGAGATATGTGATAAGGCCGGAATAAGCCGCAGAAACTTTTATAATCATTTTCTGGACAAGTACGACCTCATCGCATGGACCTACGACTACTTTTTCTGCCAGATGGTCCGGCGCAGGGACGACTTTAATTTCATGGATTATTTGCCGCAGATATGCAGCGACCTGTATCAGGACATGCCGTTTTACCGCAACGCATTTGACACCGAGGGGCAGAATTCCTTCCGCAGCTACTGTGTTGAGCGGCTCAAGCCTCTGTTCATGCACGACTTTGCCGACATTTTTCCGTCGGAGAAGGCAGCCGATTTCCTCATTGAGCACATATGCTACGCCTTTTTTGACTACTACCTCGAATGGTTCAGCTCATCCGATCCCATGCCGCCGAAGGACTATATAAACCACATCCGCAAAACGGTCGGAGACCTTGCCAGACGTATGTCCGATATATGCAGCTCCGCTCCGGCCGAACCTAAAAACTGGTAACGGCAGTCTGCCCGTTTTTTGTCTTATGAGAAGACATTTCCCACTTTCACAAATCTGTAAAGGCACATTTTTTTGACCTGATGTATAATCACAGAAGGTTATATATCAGATACGGAGGGTGTTATAAATTGGAGCTTCGGGATCTTAAATACTTCGTGCTGGCTGCCGAAATGGAGCATATATCGAGAGCTGCCGACAAGCTCGGCGTATCGCAGCCGTTTCTGACCAAGGTAATAAAGCAGCTTGAAACGGAGCTCGGAGCGCCTCTCATGGATCACAAGGGGCGCGGCGTTGCACTCAACGCCTACGGCAGTGTTGTTTACGAACATGCGAAAAACGTTCTTGCCGAGATCAATGCAATCTACGATGACATAGGGGAAATGCTCGACCGCTCGGAAAAAAGCGTTGCATTTCTTGTCGATTCCGGCGGCTATATTCCCGACCTGATTTCGGCGTACAGGCAGCGCTATCCGGACAGGAAGATATCCGTCCGCTACTGTCTGCGCGATGAGATAATAAAGCAGCTTGACTCGGGACGGGTGTCCTTCGCGCTGTGCACGCCTCCGCTGAGCGAAAGCGAGTCTGTTCATATCGTGTCCGAAAAGGTGTATTTCGACAGGGGCTGCATATTGCTCCCGCCGGATAGCCCGCTGCTTGAAAAAAGCGTGATAAGCTATGAGGACATCCGCACGCTGCCGCTTGTGGCTACGCCTATAGGCGCCGGTGTCCGCAACAATATCGAGATGCTTTTCAAAAGTCACGGCGATGCGCCGAATGTTGCTGTAGAATTTAATGAGGTCAACGCGATTATACGCTCGGTCATGCGCGGCATCGGCTATGCCGTTATGCCGCAGCTCATGCTCAAAGACCCTGTTGTGGGGAAATACTGCCGTGAGCACGATACGTCTTTTTCGGCGGATATTGCCCTGTGCAGGAATAAAAACGCTGCCGCACGCAGGAGTACGGAGGAATTTTCCCGATTTATCGAAAACTTTTTCGCAGACCTCTGAATTGTTAAAAAACCGCCGTCAGGCGGTTTTTTTCTCGTTTTCAGACATTTGCGAAAAACTTTCCCGCTTTGCTTGTTCTGCGAAGATACAAGCGAGGATAAGTCACTTATAATAATGCTTAGATACAATAATAACGAAGTGGGGGATACAATATGAATAACAAGGTGCCTGATTTCACTCCCAAGGAGTGGGAAATGATGAAGGACTACATGGATAATTCATCGAAGGAGCCGAGGCAGAATCTTATCGAATTTATAAGCCATGTCGATCCGGCATTTGCGCAGATGGGCATGAATTCCGGAGCTTATTTCATGCTCGACAGACTTCTGAGCGACGAGCAGATCGAGATAGCCAGCTGTCTCACGCTGCGCAAGGCGACATACATCGACGAGCTTGCAAAAATGGCAGGGAAAAGCGTTGAATACACCGCTAAAATCGCCGATGAGCTGTGCAGGATAGGCGTGCTGATCTACAGGCCGGACGAAAACGGCGTTGACCGCGTAGAGCTTCCGATCTTTGTAGTCGGTATGCTCGAGCAGCTTATGCTTGGCGGGCTCGACTGCGACCAGTACAAGAATTATCCCGAGCTCGCGGTGGGCTTTGTAAAGCAGACCGAGGTCATGGCGACCGGAAACGGAATACTGCTGCCTATGACAAACCACGGCGTTCACCGCCCCGTGCCGATAGAAAGCGCCCTGAAAAACGAGTCGCATGTCGAGTCGTGGGAAAATCTCCAGCATCTTATCGACAATAATGCCGACGGCAGCTATGCAATAATGGAGTGCATATGCCGCAAGATAAGAAAGCAGTACGGCGAACTGGGCAACGATCCCGATATATGCTGGTGCATGCCGCTGGGCTATTACGCCGATTATCTCGTGCGCACCGGCAAGGCAAAGCGGGTCACGCGCGAGGAATACATGGAGCGTTTAAAGCTTGCCGACGAGCGCGGATATGTCCACAATGTGTGCAACCATGAGGGCGCGGAGAATATCGAGTATGTCTGCAACTGCGACTATGAAAGCTGCATGTCGCTGCGCGTTTCCATGTACACCTGCGCGTACAATATGCAGAAATCGAACTTTGTAGCCAATGTCGATACGGATAAATGCGTTGCCTGCGGAAGCTGCGTCGAAAAATGTCCGGCAAATGCCGTGAAGCTTGGTCAGAAGCTGCCGCAGAAGCATAAGACCGAATACGCGAGTGTCGATCTTCCCACAACGCTGAATGTGCTCAAGTGGGATAAGTCGAGATACAACGTCAACTACCTTACCACGCGCAAAAATGTCCAGCCGGAGACGGGCACGGCCCCCTGCAAGACCGAATGTCCCGCGCATATCGCCGTTCAGGGCTATCTGCGCATGGCGGCTCAGGGACGCTACCGCGAAGCGCTTGAGCTCATCAAAAAGGAAAACCCGCTGCCGGCAGTCTGCGGAACCGTCTGCAACCGCCGCTGCGAAAAGGTCTGCACCCGCGGAGACGTCGATGCTCCCGTTTCCATCGACGAGGTGAAAAAGCTTATAGCATACAGAGAGCTCAGCGAAAAAGAGCGCTATATCCCCAAAAAGGTGCGCACGGAGGGCAAAAAGCTTGCCGTTATCGGAGCGGGTCCTGCGGGACTGAGCTGCGCGTACTATCTTGCCGTCGAAGGTCACAGCGTCACGGTGTTCGATAAAAATGCCGCCCCGGGCGGTATGCTCAGGTACGGAATTCCTTCCTTCCGGCTTGAAAAGGACATCGTTGACGCTGAGATCGAGGTACTCAGAGCGCTGGGAGTTGAATTCAGATGCGGTGTCGAGGTCGGCAGGGATATCAGCATCGACGCTCTGCGAGAGGACGGCTACAAGGGCTTCCTCCTTGCAATCGGTGCACAGAGGTCGGCAAAGCTGCGTATACCCGGCGAGGAGCTCACGGGCGTCTGCGGCGGCGTTGACTTCCTGCGTGAGGTAAACAGCGGCAATACCCCGGATATAGGCAAAAATGTAATCGTTGTCGGCGGAGGCAATGTCGCGCTCGATGTTGCGCGCACGGCGCGCCGCTGCGGAGCGGAGAGCGTTACGGTAGTGTACCGCCGCAGTGAAAGCGAGATGCCGGCAGACAAGGCCGAGGTCGAGGAAGCACGCGCCGAGGGTGTGGAGTTCAGATTCCTGTGCGCACCAGTGCAGGCACTCGGCAATGGCAGGGTCACGGCACTCAGGGTCGAGCGGATGCAGCTCGGCGAGCCCGACGAAAAGGGCAGAAGAAAGCCCGTAGGCACGGGCAAGTTTGAAGAGCTTGCAGCTGACGGCGTAATCGCTGCCGTCGGTCAGACCGTCGATTGGGGCGGCCTTGATACCGGTATGCTCCAGAAGAATAACAA
The DNA here is from genome assembly GCA_963613665.1 of bacterium. GTDB lineage: Bacteria > Bacillota > Clostridia > Oscillospirales > Oscillospiraceae > F23-B02. The sequence continues at coordinate 22,641 of CAVEAL010000027.1, forward strand.
AGACCTTGCCAGAGCCGACGGCTTCACATATCAGAGCTCGCAGCCCGATATCTTCGTCGCGGGCGACGTGCTCACGGGACCGAAGTTTGCCATCGACGCCATTGCCGGAGGCAAGCAGGCGGCTATATCCCTGCACCGCTACGCATGGGATAATAACCTTGTCATCGGGCGTGACAGGCGCGAGTACAAGTTCATCGACAAGGACAATGTCGGAACTCTCAGCTACGACAGTGCAGGCCGTCAGACTCCGCCGGTTGATGTCTCAAAGAAGCTCACCATGCGCGACGAGCGCGGTGTGTTCACCGAGGAGCAGGTCAAGGCCGAGACGGCGCGCTGCCTTAAATGCGGCGCGGCTCACGTTGACGAGAATATGTGTATCGGCTGCGGCGTGTGCACAACCCGCTGCAAGTTTGACGCAATAACCCTGCACAAGAAATATAACGAGATCCCCGTGCCGAACGAGGAGCTCAAGAGGGATGTCGGCCGCGAGGTCGTGCGCCGCATCGACGCTGCCTATGCCGGAAAGCCACTCACGAAGAAGATCATGAAGCTTGCGGTAAAGCAGAAGGCGAAGCCCAAAAAGCTCCGCGCCGCCGAGCCGAGGAAGTGGTGATATGCACGAGCTTGGTCTGCTCACGCAGATGGCGGAAACCGTGAATGCCGCCGCCGAGGAGAACGGTATAGAAAAGGTCTGCGGTATTGTCCTCGAGGTGGGTGAGGCGTCGGGTGCCCTGCCGTATATTTTCGAGGAGTACTTTCCGATGGTGCAGGAGAGCTATCCCGTGCTTAAAGACGCCTCGCTGGAGATCTTGAGCGTCAAGAGCCGCGCACTGTGCGCCGGGTGCAGCGCAGTGTACGACCTTGTAAAAAACGAGGGCAAATGCCCCCGCTGCGGAGACAGAGCCAAAACCGTCCTCGGCGGCACCGACATCATCGTAAAACGGATATTGTATTGATTAATAATGCCGGAATGTTTCATTCCGGCATTATCTATATCGTTTGGGTTATAATACATAACCGCGCTCGATTAACATGCATATATAACAAAATATTGGTTTTATCGGTAAGCGAATGATAAAATGTTGTCAACCAAATCGGCAGGGGGAATTTGCCGAAAACACAACAAATCCAGAGTAAAGGAAGGGGTAAAACTTGAAAGACCTAAAGCATCTTATCTACTTCGAGAATCTGCTTCAGGAAGCCAATAACGAGCTGGTGCAGCAGGCAAAGGCGGAGGGCAAATATGCGCTCGGCTACACCTGCTACTTCATGCCTGAGGTTCTTCTCGATCTGCCGGGCTGCTTTTCGGTGCGCCTGAGAGCACCGCGATGCACCTCGCCAGACATTGCGACCTACTATATGTCCGCGCGCGTATGTCACTATGCACGCAGTCTCCTTGAGCGGGCCCTCGAGGGCGGATACAATTTCCTTGATGCGCAGTTTGCGACTGAGACGTGCACCGGCACCTGCCGTTTCCAGGAGCATCTGCAAGTCATGGATATCATCAAAAACGATAACTTCTTCTGCGAATTTTCCGACGTTCCGTTCAAGAACACGGAAAACAGCTACGACCACTTCCGCGAGCAGCTGCGCGCCCATGTTCTAAATAAGCTAAGCGAGCATTTCGGCATAGACACCTCCGACGAGGCTCTCATGAAGGCCATTGAGCAGCACAACGAGGTCTGCAAGCTCATAAACGAGATAGGCGATTACCGCAAGCTCGATAATCCCACCATCACCGGCTACGAGTTCCACGTTATCCAGCTCGTATCGCTGGTGTGCCCGAAGTATCTCATTCTCCCGTACCTGCGCGAGACAGCAAAGGAAATGAAGACCCGCAGACCCGATAAGAAGTGGCCGTTCCGCTGCAAGGT
>CAVEAL010000028.1:0-13964 GCA_963613665.1 bacterium
ACAAACAAACAAACAAACAAACAAACAAACAAACAAACAAACAAACAAACAAACAGATTTAACGGATTAACAAGGCTTCTGGCATGCCTGCTGGCTGTGCTGATGCTCTCGCAGGCAGCGGTCATCTCTCCCGCAGCCTTCGCCGACGGAGATGGGAGCGCCGCGGATATGCAAAAGGCAACTCTCGTTCAGCTTGAGCGTGAGGATCGCGTATCGTTTGACTACAGCACTAACGGCAGCTATGTGAAAAAGCTTCTCATTGACAGTTTCGTTGATTTTGAAGCATCCAATTTGCCGCAATATTGCACCATCGACGATTTTACCGTAAAATCCGGCAGTAAAGATGTGTGCGGCGCAGACGGTGTGTCAACCTTAAATGCTGCGGAAAAGGTTGACATTTCCATACAGTTCAAGGGGAATGATACCTACAGCGAAAGCAATCCCATTGATGTAGAGGTTACCGTAAACGAGGCAAAGACCAACGTCAAGGTCAATTCGCAGAGCATCTACGCAGGTGAGACTCCGAAAGACTTTGTTACTGTGACAAGTCCGTCCGGCTCGACCGCGCTCGGAAATTACGTTACCGTCTACTCGACAGCAAAAGTAAGCAAGGATCAGACGAGCGGAACGGTGAACGGTCTGGCAGGCAATATATACATTGATCCGTCTGCTGCATTAGCAAAGAACAGTTATTATAAGGCTATATTAAACATATTGGTAAGTGGTATGAAGCGGGCTGTGGGAGATAAAACATATAAAACCAACGATCTTCAGACCAAGGGCATAAGTGTTGCCGATTTAAAAGTTATAATGCCATACCTTACAGACAGCATTAAGTCTTTCGAAAAGTATATACCGGATATCGTCAGCACCGTCAGCAAGGTATCCGAAATCGTTCAGGGGCTGCCCGAGTTCACGGACGACAGCGTTATTTACTTCAACACCTCTCCCAAGCATGTCGGCGTATATTCCGCGATCGTCTACACGTTTATGAACGCCAATCATGAAAACGGACTCGGCACTGGTGTTCTCACCGTTAAGGCAAATATCACTGGCACCTCCATTGATCTCACTACCGTTCTTGACCGCAAAGTTATAAGCGCCGAGCAGGCTGCCGAAATAGCAGTGGGCGGAAACAGTGCTGTTGCCGTTCTCAGCTGTGATGGCGAAACTGTAGATCAGTCGAACCTGCGCTTTGTCTACTCCGGCATTACCAATAAGCTTAAGCTCTATACCAGCACGAGCGAGTTCCCGACCGCTCCCGGCCGCTACACCGTGACGGTCATGACCGTCGGCGGCGACTATCTGGCAGCACCCGTAACGTGCAGCTTCCGCATCACAAAGTAAGATAAAATACTTACAGCCCCGTTTTACGACGAGGCTGTTTTTTTACGCAAAAAACCGGCTGAGCTGTGCTCGGCCGGTTTTGTCTGCTTCTTAAATTAAATTCAGCTGTTTGCGTTGAATATCTTGAAGATGCTGTCAAAGGGGTCTTCCTCGCCGGGAGCTTTTGCGGGCTCCTCTGCCTTCTTCTCGGCAGCCTTTTCGCTTGCGGCGGTGAACATGCCCTGCTGCTTTTCAAACGCGGGCTCGGCCTTCTTGGCTGCCGGCTGCTGCGCCGGCTGCTTCGCGGTGGGCGCTTCCTCAAAGCCTGTTGCGATGACGGTAACGCGGATCTCGTCCTGCATTGCATCGTCGAATGTCGCGCCGAAGATGATGTTTGCGTCGGGATGCGCAGCCTCCTGAACGAGGTTTGCGGCCGCCTCGACATCCTCAAGGCCCATGTCCTCGGAGCCGGTGATGTTTATCAGCACGCCGTGTGCTCCGTTTATCGAGGTCTCCATGAGCGGGCTTGCGACTGCCATGCGGGCTGCATCCTCCGCCTTGCCCTTGCCTGCCGCGCGGCCTACGCCCATATGGGCGAAGCCTGCGTTTTTCATGATGCAGGTGACATCGGCAAAGTCAAGGTTTATAAAGCCGGTGTTCTTGATAAGATCCGAGATGCTGGTAACTGCCTGACGGAGAACATCGTCGGCTATCTCAAACGCGTTTGCGAGGGTGACCTTCTGATCGGTCGCGTATTTCAGGCGGTCGTTGGGGATTATCAGCAGAGAATCGACCTTGCCGAGCATTTCCTTAATGCCCTCGTTTGCCTGATCCATGCGGCGCTTGCCCTCAAATTTGAAGGGCTTCGTGACAACGCCGACGGTGAGTATTCCGGCCTCGCGCGCAATATCCGCAACCGTGGGAGCGGCGCCTGTACCCGTGCCGCCGCCCATACCGGCAGTGATAAACACCATGTCGGCATCCTCAACGGCCTTGGCAATATTATTGCGGCTTTCCTCGGCGCTCTTCTTGCCGACCTCGGGATCGGAGCCTGCGCCCTGACCGTGAGTAAGCTTTTCGCCGATCTGGATCTTCTGATCCGCGCTGGACACGGCGAGAGCCTGCTTATCGGTGTTTATTGCAATGAACTCAACGCCCTGAGTTCCGGACTTAACCATTCTATTTACGACATTGTTGCCGGCACCGCCGATACCGACGACCTTTATAGTTACGACGTTTTCAGGGCCTACTTCGGCTTTGAAATCCATTTTGTTTCCTCCAGTACAGTTATTTAGAAGATGCGGCATGTGCCGCAGTCATATTACGCGATATGTAACATTTTATAACTTTTTGCTCTCAAGGTCAATAGCTTTTTCCCCGGCTATGTAAACAAAGTATTAATTCGGGTTGAAAACGACCTTGTCGCCGTTTGAAACATCCAGCGTTCCGGCATCGTCGGCCGTCAGCTGAGACACGGCAGAGAGCATTTTTCCGAACTTATACTCGGTGTTGTCCATACTCCCGAGCTTTACCAGAAAACGGCTGTCATACTCAAAGGTCGGGTTATTCGCGTCGCTCATGTCGATGGCCGTCACCTTGCCGAGCAGGCCGCGCGCCTGTATCTGATAGAGTATATCCGTCAGATAGGCAAGCTTATTCTCCTCGCCGGAGGCGGCTTTTATATACTCGCCTGTCGCCGCCTCGGATACGCTCACGCCGCTTATCACGGCGATAAGTTCGCTGTCCTCCTGCGTTATGCTGCTGAGAAACTTTCCGCTGCTGCTGACAGACCACAGCTCGTCGCCTACATTCAGACAGCCGACGGCCTTGCTCTCGGTGATCTCGATGATCACGAGGTTCGGCAGGCCGCGGTTTATCTGAACGGAGTCCACATAAGGGAGCTTCACGGCAACGCGGCTGCCGGCGGCGATACCGTTTATGAAAAACAGGTTATCGCCCTCGGTTATGCCGGAAGCCTGTATCACTTCCTCGGCGCTGTATATCGAGTTTCCCCTTACCTCGATGCGCGAGACCTTGAAAAACACGCTCATTATGAATATAAGCGCGACTATGACGAGGAAAAACGTCAGCGGCCGGTTCACGTTCCGCGTGAGCTTCGGCTTATACGGGTCCTCGCGCTTGCGGTAATAATCATTTGTGTTCGCCATTTTTATAACTCCAAATATATATCCGCTCCGAGATAACGGAGCTTATGGTCAAGATGCTCATAGCCGCGGGCAATGTGCCCGGGATCGACGATCAGACTCTCGCCCTCGGCGCAGAGCGCCGCTATGATCATTGCTGCGCCGCCGCGCAGATCACCGGCGCTGACAACGGCGCCCTTTAAGCTGCGCACGCCCCATACCGAGGCACGGCGTCCGTCAAGGGCTATATCCGCTCCGAAGCGCCGCAGCTGCCTTGCGTGACCGAAGCGCGAGTCAAAAACGTTCTCAACAAAATCCGTCCTGCCGCGCGCTTTTAAAAGCGCCGCCATCAGAAGCGGCTGCATATCCGTCGGGAACCCTGGATACGGGCCGGTCGAAACACGGCTTACGGCACTGAGCTTTGCGTCCGATATAAGTCTTACGCTGCGCTGCGACGATATTATATCACAGCCGGCCTGCTTTAGGAAGTGCCGCAGACGCGAAAATTGCCTTAAATCAACGCCGCGAAGCTCAATATCCCCTCCAGCAGCAGCCGCTGCGCACAAAAACGTGGCTGCTGCGATCCTGTCGGGTATAACGCGGTGGCCGACGCAGCGCTCGGGCTCAAAGCCCGATATTCTTATGACAGACGTTCCCGCGCCGGATATACAGGCTCCTGCCTTGCGCAGGTATTCCTGAAGATCGACGATCTCGGGCTCACGCGCGGCGCCGGATATTACCGTCTCCCCTTCCGCCGCACAGGCGGCTATCATGGCGTTTTCCGTTGCTCCGACGCTCGGGTACGGCAGACGTATCTGCGCTCCCCTGAGCTTCTGCGCCCTGCACACGATCCCGCAGCCGTTTTCCTCGACCGATGCGCCGAGGGCTTTCATCGCATCAAGGTGCATATCCACAGGCCGCGCTCCGAGTTTGCAGCCGCCCGGCAGCGTCAGATTCGCCTGGCCGCAGCGCGCCAGCAGCGCACCCATGAACAGCACCGACGAGCGCATGCTCTCCATCATGCTCCGCGGCACGGTGTCGGAAACGAGGCCGCGTGAGTCTATGTACACGTCGTTTTCCCGCTGCACGGCAGTACAGCCCAGGCAGCGCAGTATCTCAAGCGACGCGGAAACGTCGCTCAGCTCCGGAACATTCAGCAGATCGGTCTCCATAGGGCAGACGACCGACGCCGCCAGGATCGGCAGCACCGCATTCTTTGCGCCCTGCACAAAGCACGCTCCCTCAAGGCGTTTTTCTCCGTTGCAATGCCATATTGCCATAAATAAACCTCGCAGAAAGAACTTTGATCACGCCATTCTATGCTGCGAGGTGATTTTTTGCTATTTGCCTTTTTCCGAAAGAAGCGACAGGAGCCTGCCGCATATCATGTCGGTCGCCTCCGGCTTTGCGAGGCCTTCCATCGCCGCCGACATGGAGCTGAGCTTATCGGGCGAGGACAGGATATTCTTCACCGCATTGAGCAGCTCCTGCGGCTCAAATGCGCCCTCTTCAAATATAAGCGCGCCGCCGGCATCCTCGACGACCTTTGCGTTTTTGTACTGATGATTGTTCGTGACATACGGCGAGGGCACGAATATCGTGGGCTTGTGCATGTATGCAAGCTCGGATATGGTCGATGCTCCGGCGCGGCACAGCACGAGATCCGCCGCAGCCATTACCCGCGGCATATCGTATATGTATTCTCTCACATCCATGCCGTTTTTCTCGTAATCAGGAACGCTGCTGCGCAGATGGGTGACCATCTTCTCATAGCCCTCAACACCGGCCGAGTGGATGAGCGTAAAGCCCGGTGTTTTGCCGGCAAGCGCGATGACGCTGCACATGACTTCGTTCATATTCTCTGCGCCGAGCGAGCCCCACACGGAGACCACCAGCGGCTTATCCATCGGTATGCCGAGCTCCGCCTTTGCGCTCCGCTTTGAATACGACGCGAACTCCCCGCGCACGGGAGTTCCCGTAACAACGGTCTTTTCGGGGTTTTTGTAATATTTGCGGCTCTCCTCAAAGCCGAGCATTATGGTATCGACTATGTCGGCGAGCATTCTGGTCGTAAGTCCGGGGCAGGCGTTGCTCTCGTGCACGGCAGTAGGTATGCCGAGCTTCGACGCTGCCCTGAGCACGGGAAAGCAGATGTATCCGCCGGTCCCGACCACGATGTCGGGCTTAAATCGCTTTATTATTTTCTTGGCCTTCATCGTAGAGCGCACAAGGTGCCATGCGGCGCTTATGTTGTGAAAAAAGCCGCCGAGCGTTTTTTCGCGGCTGAGTCCTCTTACGCGCACGGTCTCTATCTTATAGCCCGCACGCGGGACGAGATCGGACTCCATCTGCCCGACTGCGCCTATGAACAGGAATTCACTGTCCGGCATCAGCTCTTTTATGCGGCCCGCCACGGCAAGCGCCGGGTTAATATGTCCCGCAGTGCCTCCGCAGGCAAATATTATTCTCATTTTCTATCCTCCCACCCGTCCTGCCGGTATCTCTCTGGATATGCTGAGCACTATCCCCATTTCAGCCAGCTGCATCAGAAGCGCCGTGCCGCCGTAGCTGAAAAACGGAAGTGAGATGCCCGTGCAGGGCACAAGATTGGTAACAACGGCAACATTGAGTATGACCTGCACGGCCAGCAGCGTCGTTATCCCCGCCGCCGACAGAAAGCCGTATCTGTCCCTGCTGTGCAAGGCAATCCAGTAGCCGCGTATTATCAAAAGCGCAAAAAGCGTAAGTATCAGGGCAGCACCGATAAAGCCGAGCTCCTCGCACACGACGGAAAAAATGAAGTCATTGTGCTCCTCCGGCAGGTAGAGGTATTTCTGCCTGCTCTGCCCCAGTCCGAGGCCCGTAAGTCCGCCGGAGCCTATGGAATAAAGCGACTGGACGATCTGGTAGCCCTCGTCCGAGGTGGATGCAAAGGGGTCTCGCCATGTCGTTATTCTCGTCGAGGCGTAAGGAAAAAAGGTCAGCAGCACGGCTATGCCTCCACCCGCCGCGATGCCGGCGGCTATGAACCACACAAGGCGTGCACCGCCAAGAAACAGCATCACGCCGCCTATTGCGATAATTATGATCGATGCCGAAAAATGCGGCTCAAGAACAAGCAGCCCGACAATGGCGATGAGTATGGCCGCAAACGGCAGTATGCCGTGCCGGAAGCTCTTCATTCTGCCGCGCCGGGAGCATATCATGGACGCAAACGACAGTATGACCGCGATCTTCGCTATCTCCGAGGGCTGAACTGTGAACGCTCCGAGGCCTATCCAGCGTTTTGCGCCGTTTGCATCCGTGCCGATAAGCGGGACCAGCGCCAGCAGCACGATCGCGGCAATGAGCAGCGGCACGGAAAAGCGCCTGTAAAAGCCCACGGGCAGGCGTGAGCAGACCGTCATTGCCGCAATGCCGAGGGCAGCAAACACAAACTGCCTGACAAAATAATATGCCGGCCTTCCGCCCGTAACTCCGCCCGGATCGTAATACGCGCGGGCGAAGCTTGCCGACAGCACCATAGTGACTCCAATAGTTAGAAGTATCATAACAAGCGCGAGGAATGATATATCCACTCCTGCGCGCTTCGTTTTATCCTTCGTTCCGCTTATTCCGAGCCCGGCGCTGCCGTACTGCATAGGCTTTCCCTCCGTTATCAGAGCTGGAAACGATTATATATTCCTATGAATGAAATTATTGCAAAAACAAGGGAGACGGAAGTAAAAAGTGCGAATATCTCTTTTTCTTTCCACTTTTTGCCTGTCCAGCCACCCATTTCGAGATGATGATGGAACGGCGCCATTTTGAAAACGCGCTTGCCGTGGCTGAGCTTGAAGTAGCCGACCTGGATTATATCGGAAAGCGTTTCGATGATATACACTATGCCGACGGTTATGAGTATAAGCGGCATATCGTAGGCAAAGGCGAGCGCCGCTATCGCTCCGCCGAGGAACAGTGAGCCCGTATCACCCATGAACACCTTGGCGGGGTTGAAGTTATAGACAAGGAAGCCCATAAGTCCGCCGAGGAGCGCCGAGGAGAATATGCCCAGCGCCATATACTTATCTCCCCAGAGGAAGCTCACCGAGGCAAAGAACAGGCATACGGGAATGCTCGTTCCGCTGGCAAGTCCGTCAATGCCGTCGGTTATATTGACTGCGTTCACCGTGCCGACGATTATAAACGCCGCAAGGATGAAATACAGCACCTCCGGGATATAGACCTCAATGTTCCAGAACGGAATGTAGAGCTTCGTCGAAAGATGTCCCAGCTTGCGCAGCAGCAGCACGAAAACGAGCGCCGCCGCCAGCTGGAGCAGGAACTTTGCCTTTGCGCTCAGACCGAGGTTCTGCTTCTTGCGCAGCTTCTCCCAGTCGTCAAGAAAGCCTATAGCACCGAAAACAAGCGCAAACAGCAGCACGAATATATGCGTAAAGTCGCCGTTTCGCATTGATTCAAAGCCGACCGTCAGGCACACGAGGGTGCAGGCGCTTATGAATATGACACCGCCCATCGTAGGCGTTCCGGACTTGGACATGTGCCAGGTCGGGCCGTTTTCCTTTATCTCCTGCCCGGCTTTGATCTTTCTGAGCCACGGCACATAGAACCTTCCGACTATCACCGCTGTTATAAACGCCATGACCAGCGCAAGGGTCAGCTTCAGAGTCATTTTCCGTTCCTCTTCTCTATATATTCTGCGACTATCTCGCGTTCATCCATGTGATGCTTCTCGCGGCCGACGACCTGATAGTCCTCATGGCCTTTGCCGGCAAGCAATATTACATCATTTGCCCTATGCTTGTCAATCGCCCATTTTATTGCCTCGGCGCGGTCGCATATTGCGATATGTCCGGTTTTTTTACCCTCGAGGCCGGCAAGTATCTCGTCTATTATCGTCTGCGGGTCCTCGGTGCGGGGGTTATCGCTGGTGACAATGACAAAATCGGCGTTATCGGCGGCTATTGCTCCCATTATCGGGCGCTTTGTTCTGTCGCGGTCGCCGCCGCAGCCGAACAGGGCGATGAGACGTCCGTCGTGATCTGCCCGAAGAGCCCTGAGCGCATTTTCAAGCGCATCCGGCGTATGTGCATAGTCAATGACTATGGTATATTCGCCGTCTGTCGGAACGAGCTCCATACGTCCCTTGACGCCGTGAGCCGTTGACATGGCCTTTGCGCAGTCGGCAAGGCTTATGCCCAGCGCAAGTCCCGCAGCTATGGTATTGAGCGCGTTATATACGGAAAACTCGCCGGGGATGGCAAGGCGCACGGAGGCCGTTTCGCCGCCGAAGCAGGCCGTAAACGAAACGCCCTTTGCCGAGAGCTTTATATCCCGCGCCGTCAGATCCGCAGCCGCGCCCCTGGCCGAATATGTCAGCAGCCTGCACGAGGCGTTTTTCGTCATGGTCTCCGCCCATGAGTCGTCAATGTTTATGCAGCCCATGCGGCAGGCCTTGAACAGCATTGCCTTTGCCTGCGCGTACTCCTCCATGGTATGGTGAAAATCAAGATGATCCTGCGTAAGATTCGTAAATGCGCCGACTTCAAAATCAATGCCCGCAACGCGGCTGAGCACCAGCGAATGGGACGAGACCTCCATAACTACATGGGTGCAGCCTGCATCCTTCATTTCGGCAAAAAGCTGCTGAAGCTCAAAGCTCTCGGGCGTTGTTCGCTCGCTGTGGATAAGCTCGCTTCCGATCATATTGCCGTTTGTTCCTACAAGGCCGACCTTTGCGCCGAGCGTTTGCTCAAGCAGATGCTTCAGAAGATAAGTCGTCGTCGTCTTGCCGTTTGTGCCGGTAATACCGATTATCTTCATATCCCCTGCGGGATCGCCGAAGAAATTGCGGCTTGCAAGAGCCAGTGCCCTGCGGCAGTCCTTTACGATGACGTAAGGGATATCCGTCTGCGGTGCCCTGTCGCATATGACGACCGCCGCACCGTTTTCGACCGCCGAGGGGATGTATTTGTATCCGTCCGCCGAAAAGCCCGATATTGCAACGAACACGTCGCCCGGCTCTGTCCTGCGCGAATCGTAGCTCACTCCGCTTATCTCGCAATCGGCCGGGGCATTGAACCGTACAATATCTATATCTTTTAAAAGCTCCGATAATTTCATCCGTTTATCTCCCTTATATCTTTAGTATCGTCCGAGAATGCTCTCATCATCCGAAGCGAGAGTCACCTCGACGACCGTTCCGTGCTTTATATACGCGCCCGCCTTCACGCTCTGCGTGAACACCCGCTGGGCATTCACATCACGCACCACCGTGCTGCTGCGAACGAACACGCCGTATTTATCCAGTTCCTTTACCGCCTCGGCATAGCTCAGGCCGCTGATGCCGGGCATAGTTTCAAGAGCCGCCGACGGCTGTGCACCGGCATAGATGATGACCGTGCTGCCGTCTGCTATGACAGTTCCCGCAAGCGGAAGCTGCGCCGTCACGGTATCGCCTGTGCCTATGACGCGACAGCCGAAGCCCTCTTTTTCAAGTGCCTTCGCCGCCTCGTCAGTACCGAGCCCCGCAAGGCCGGGCACCGCTTTGTCCGCCGCTTCGGATGCGTCATCATACTCGGGCTCTATGCCCATATACGGCAGTATATCGGCAAACATTCTGCCTACCGTAGGCGCCGCCATCTGACCGCCCGACACATAAACGCCGGAACCGTTTCCGGGAGAATCGAGCAGCACGAGAAGCGCTATCTGCGGATCGTCCGCCGGTGCAAAGCCGACAAACGACACTATATAGTCCTTCTGTCCCGTCTGCGCCTCGTAGCTCACCTTTTCCGACGTGCCTGTCTTCCCGCCGATGCGGTATCCCGCAACTGCAGCATTGCGTCCGGTACCCTCGTCCGGGTCGCCCACGACCTGCTCAAGGATGGAGCAGACCGTTTTGCTGGTCTCTTCGCTCAGAACGCGGCGCACGATCGTCGGCTTATGATTATACACCGCAGAGCCATCGTAGTCCAGTAAACTTTCTACGACGTAGGGCTGCATGAGATATCCTCCGTTAACGCAGGCGCTGACCGCGGTTATCATCTGAAGCGGCGTTACGGTGAAGGTCTGCCCGAAGGAGGCCGCGGCGAGCTGGGACTTGTTCTTTTCGCTGTAAAACGTGTCCTCGCTCCACCAGATACTGCCGCTCTCGCCGCCGAGGTCTATGCCGGTCCTGGCCGTGAGCTGCTGCGAGCTGTCGCCGCAAAGCTCAAGGAAGCCGAAGGCGTCGCAGTATTTATAAAACGTCTGCGCACCGACGCGCAGGCCGATATTGACAAAGGCCGCGTTGCACGAGTGCTGCACCGCCTGCGTGAGGCTCTGCGAGCCGTGCCCCGCCGTTTTCCAGCAGCGCACCGGACTCGTTCTGCCTGGCACATGAACGCTGCCGCCGCAGAAAAAGCCGTCGTCAAGGCTGACCTTGCCCTCCTCGAGCGCCATGGAAAGCGTTATAATCTTAAACGTAGAGCCGGGCTCGTATGTATCCGACACCGTCTTATTGCGCCATTGCAGGCGCTGGGCCTCGGCAAGCAGCCGCTCCTTCTCCTCCTGCTCCGGCGCTGCGTCTATCGCGCTTTGCGCCTCGTCGGAAACATCGAGAAAATTGTTGAGATCATAACCGCCGACGGACGCCATGGCGAGTATCTTCCCCGTATTTACGTCCATTGCTATGGCGCCGGCGCCGTTTTGGATATCGTAGTCCTCGACCGCCTGATACAGGGACTTTTCGACGTAATGCTGTATTGTGAGGTCTATGGTAGTCACGAGGTCAAGTCCGTTCTCAGCGCCCGTATAGCCCTCGTACCGGTCAAACAGCAGATCCGTACCGTAGGCGTTTGTAAGGCGCATGTATCTCCCCTGCGTTCCGCTCAGGGCAGAGTCATACTGCGCCTCCACTCCGTCGAGCCCGTAGTTATCCGTTCCGACAAAGCCTATGACATGGCAGGCAAGCGAGGAATAAGGATAATAGCGCTTGGTGTCGCTTTCAAGGCGCACTCCCTTGAGATCATACTCGTTTTTGAACGCCCTGACCTTATCGGCAGTCTCTTTTTCGACCTTGCGCGCGACGGTGACGTACCACGAGCCGGTGTTTTCGGTCTTTTTCAGTATATCCTCCCGCTCAAGGCCGAGTATCTCTGATAGCTCAGAGGCAATGAGCTCCCTGTCCTCTCCGTACATTTCTATCTCGGCGGGGCTGAGGTAGACATTGTCCACATTTGCGCTCATTGCGAGGATATTCATATTGCAGTCGTATATCGTTCCGCGCTCGGCTGAGCTGCCGGTTTCGCGCAGCTGCTGGCTTATTGCAAGCTCCTCGTATTTATCGTGGTCGCGCACCTGCAGGATATACAGACGCCCTATCAGAACGGCAAAGGCAAGTATGCCGCACACTGCCATGAGAAATAGTGTGCGGCGCAGCATCGTCCTGTTCGGGCTGCTCGGTGCTTTTTCGCTTCTGCTTTTTCGCATAGCTGCTCCTTCCGGCAAAAATATATCATTACATACTATATTTCTGCCATGTGAAATATGCAGCTTATCCCTTATCTGTGATTATCGCCTTATCCTCCGCAGCTGCGTCTATCTCCTCCGGTATGCGCCGGAGCGGGCTGTGCATTCCGAGGCGGCTACGCGCGGTATCCTCGATATCGTCGAGATCCTGCGCGAACTCATATTCTATGCGCAGACGGCGGTTTTCCTCAAGCAGCGTATCCGCCTCCTGCCGAAGGGCAATGTTTTTATCGTTTATCTCCGTGAGCCGGGCGCGCATGAAAAGCGACGATATGAGCATTGCAGCGCTCACAAGTGCAAGCAGTGCAAGCAGTGCGGCAGGCACGGCTCTTTTAAGCCGCTCATTCCGCGGCGCCGGGCGTTTTTTTCTTTTTGATCCGTATTGATATTCACAGCCGGAGCTTTTCAATGAGCCCTACACCCTTTCGGCGACGCGGAGCTTTGCGCTTCTCGCGCGCGGATTGAAGTTCAGCTCATCCTCATCCGGCACTATAGGCTTTCTGTGCACGCTCCGCAGCGTCTGCTTAAAACCGCAGATGCATATCGGGGCCTCTCTCGGGCAGGTGCAGCCGTTTTCCCTTGCGGCTATGCCCGTTTTTACTATTCTGTCCTCAAGCGAGTGGAAGCTTATGACGCAGAGCCTTCCGCCCTTTTTCAGTCTGTCGGGCGCCGTTTTCATCATTCGGTCCACCGCACCGAGCTCGTCGTTTACCGCTATCCTTATCGCCTGGAAGCTGCGCTTTGCAGGGTGCTGCTTTTCGCGCAGAGCGGCGGCCGGCATTGCCGAGCGTATGATATCGACAAGCTCAAGCGTGGTCTCCACCGGCTTTACGCTGCGCTTCTCAACAATGCGCGAGGCTATGCGCCTTGCGTAGCGCTCCTCGCCGAAATCGCGCAGGATGCGCACAAGCTCCGCCTCGTCCCAGTCATTTACGACGGTGTAGGCCGTGAGGGCACTCGTATTATCCATGCGCATGTCCAGCGGCGCGTCGTTCATGTACGAAAAGCCGCGCCCGGCCTCATCAAGCTGCGGCGAGGATACGCCGAGGTCAAAGAGCATTCCGTCGACCGCGTCGATGCCGAGTTCGTCAAGTATCTGCGAAACGTCGCAGAAGTTGCCGTGCACGAGCGTCAGCTTTCCCGCATACGCCGCGAGGCGCTCGCCCGTTCGTCTTATGGCGCTCTCGTCGCGGTCGATGCCTATGAGGCGGCCGGTGTCGAGGCGCTTTAATATCTGCTCGGAGTGTCCGCCGAGACCAAGCGTTCCGTCTACGTATATCCCGTCGGGCTTTATATCAAGATTTTCTATACATTCGTCTAACAGCACCGATATGTGCTTTGCTTCGTTCGGCATTTCAAAACTCCAGTTCGTCCATAACGGACGCTATATTCTCCGGCCTTATCTCGCTTTCCGAGAGCTTGTCCCAGCTTGTCTCGTCCCATATCTCGGCATGGTTATTGCAGCCGATGACGGCGACGTTTTTTGTGAGATGCGCATACTCGCGCAGGTGCGCCGGAATGAGCGTGCGCCCCTGATTGTCGAGCTCGCATTTGGCCGCATACGCGAAAAGCGGGCGCATTTTGCGTTGCTTGACATAGCTCATTGCGTTTACCTTGTCGGAAAATTCCTTCCACCTCTCTGCACTGTACACCGAAAGGCAGTCATCCATGGAAAGCGTTATATAGAACACGTCGCCAAGCTCGTCTCTCAGCTTTGAGGGGATAAACACGCGTCCCTTGCTGTCGATGCTGTGCTTATATTCGCCTGTCAACATGCTCACCTCCGTTTTTTCGTGCATTTTCGATGCACTTTGCACCACTTTGCACCACTTCATTATGATTATAGAGGCTGGCATGCGAAAATTCAAGAACATTTTGGTGACACGCTGCAAAAAGGCAGTGCGGAAACCGCACTGCCTTTGGAGACTGTCAAAAAAACTATGCTGCTGCGTGAATATATCCGCGCAGCGGGGGAGTTTGAGGGGG
>CAVEAL010000028.1:13974-23067 GCA_963613665.1 bacterium
CAAGGATTTCGGTAAT
This sequence comes from bacterium, assembly GCA_963613665.1. Lineage (GTDB taxonomy): Bacteria > Bacillota > Clostridia > Oscillospirales > Oscillospiraceae > F23-B02. The sequence goes on from CAVEAL010000028.1 coordinate 13,991, forward strand.
AGCATTTTGAACGTTTTCAAAATGCTCGGCGGAAAAGCTTATTTTCCCGCCGAATTTATAACGGCGTTTGAAATTATTATTTTGCATATCTCCGAGGTACCCTCGGCGATGGTGAGCATCTGGGAGTCGCGGAAGCAGCGATCGACCTCAAAATCGGAGGAAAGACCGTTTGCGCCGTGTATCTGGCGCGCGCTTTTGCATATCTCGCAGGCAAGCTCCGTGCTCATGAGCTTTGCCGCGGCGACGTCGGTGGAGGCCTGGCGATCCTTTGCATCGTACTGTTCGGCCGCGCAGAATATCATGCACTTGGACGCCGACAGCTTTGCGTACATTTCCGCAAGCATGAAGGCGATGCCCTGATACGACGAGAGGTTTCGTCCGTACTTGCCCGTTTCGGTCGAATAGTTGTTTGCAAGCTCAAGCGCCCTGTCGGCTATACCCGCAGCTATCGACGCGACCGCAAGCCGTCCGAGCTGGAGCGTGGGCTTCAAAAGCGTATAGCCCTGATTTTCCTCGCCTATAATATTTTCTGCCGGTATGCGGCAGTTATTGAATTCGAGCCTTCCTGTCGGGCAGCTGTTGAGGCCTATCATGCGCGATCCTGTATCGGCAAGCAGTCCCTCGCTCGATGCGTCAACATAGAAAAGGCTTATATCGCGGCTGCGGCCCGTGAGCGCCGTGCGCGCAGCTATTATATAGCCGTCGGCTCTGCCGGAGGCCGTTATCCACGATTTTGAGCCGTTTATGACCCACTCGCCGCCGAGACGTATGGCCGTCGTATTGATGCCCAGGACATCGGAGCCGCCGCTCTGCTCGCTTATCGCGTAGGCTATGAGCCTGTTGAGGGCAAACGCCGACTCAAGCACCTCCGCTCTCAGCTTCGGCGCAGCGGCCGCGTTCATTATATCGCAGGCAAGTATATGCGGAACAAGAGCGAGAGCAAGCGACGCACTGCCGCGTGCAAGCTCCTGCAATATAACGCACAACTCCGAGGCTCTGTAGCAGCCGCCGCTCATAAGCTCGGGCGACACGAGGCCGAGCTCACCGCAGCGCTTTATAAGCTGCGTGGGGAATGTTCCGCTCTTGTCGAGCTCCTGCGCCGAGGGGATGACCTCCTCGCCGACAAAGCGTCTGACCTTATCCTTCAAGGCCTTCTGGCTTTCATCAAACATATACATTACGATCACTCTCCTTGCTTTGCCGTGAACATGAGTATCGCCTTCGTGTATGAGCAGCTGTCGTCAAATATCTCCTCTTCGAGCGTGCAGCCGTGCTCCCCGCGGCGCGTGAGCTTGCTTGACAGCATGAGGCTCTCGTGAACGCCGATGGTCTTTGAAGCGAAAAACGTTCCGCTTTCGATAACACAGCCCTCGCCGAGTATCTGACAGGCATGGCGCAGAGCCGCCGTCAGAACGACGGGCAGCGTAAACTCAGAGGGGTCTGCCGCTCCCCTGTTCGGAACGCGGATATTATAGTATTTCTCCTCATCCGTCCCCGGAACGTCAGAGGATTCGAGAAACGATTCAAACATCGGAACTCCGCCGCTGCCGCCGGAGAACATGAAGTAGCGCAGAACATCGTTCAAATCCAGAACGCCGCTGACCTTATCGCCGTCCATCACCGCCGCGATGCCGTTGCCGGAAAGGAGCATATCCTCTGCGATCTTTGTCATTGGCGTTTCGCCGTCAAAATGCAGGCACTGCCCGTCGGGTCTGAGTATACCGTATATGCGCTGAGACGGGTTTGCTGCAAATGCCCTCGGAACGTCCAGCGCACCGCACAGCCTGAGGTTTTCATCCACCACGGGATAGGTCTGGATGGATATATCCTCGCACAGCTTGTGCCAGTCGGCTACGACGTCGTTACTATATAAATACTGCGGCATCTTCATCCACGCCTGAGCCTCATCGGGGCTCTCTGTAAACGAGGTGTGCAGCTTTTCAAGCAGGAGCATTACCGTTATGCTGTCCTGAAGGGCGCTTATTACGGCGCGTCCGCTGCGTTCGGCATAAATAAGCGTGAGCGGCGCAGCGCTCGCCCCGCCGGTGAGCATAAGATTTGCACCGAGCTCGATGATGAGCGCCTGAATTTCCGGCCTGTCGCCGACCAAGCACAAAACATTTATATTTTCCTTTATGTCCTTTGAAAGTGACCTGCGAAGCTGCTCCTCGCTGCCATCGCATATGATAATACGCTCTATCAGCCTGTCGGCATCGGCAGGCTCTATGACCATCGTAAGGCCGAGGAGCTTTGCCGCACGTTTGAGGCTGACCGGCTCGGCATCTCCGGTGACGCTCGAATCGATCTTGAACGTGCCGGATTTGGGCTTTGTTACTACAAGTCCCTGCGCCTCGGCGGCCTTGATGGCCTTGTAAACCGTTCCGACACTGACGTCAAGTATCTCCGACAACCGGCGGACGGAAATTTTCGTCCCCGGGTCAAGCTCTTTTATATATGACAGAATCAGCTCGTTTTTAATTGACATATATTTTTCCCCACCCATTTATATCTGTACGGTTATTATACCTACAGGCAGGGCTTATAGCAAGCTTTTTCAGCAATATGTTCATAAATTTAAAGTTAATATTATAACAGAATAAAACACTTGGTTTCTGAGCACCCTATTTAGAGGTAAACTGTTGTAGGATATTGGATTGTAATTGTAAGTTTCTGGGCGTAAATATGTCAGAAAGCCGAAAAGGATTAACATTCCGCTTTTGGTGTTGACACTCTGTTGCAGTCATGTTATTATTTTCACATCAAAAGGATCCGATTTGAATATATCCCGATCCTTACAGCAGTTACAGTGATGTAACAGTTTATTAATTATCATCCCACAAAGCACAAGCTGTTATGTAACACTTATTATTTGAAAAGGAGCAGAAAAAATGTTCAAGTTCACAGAAGAGCAGATCATGATCCGCGACATGGTAAGAGAGTTCACCAAAAACGAAGTCGAGCCCCGCGACAAGTGGATGGACGAAAACGGTTTTGACTGGGGCATTCACAAGAAGCTGTGCGAAGCAGGCCTGATGGGCATTCACCTCCCCGAGCAGTACGGCGGCGGCGGCGGTGACGCAGTCATGAGCGAGATCGTCATCAACGAGATCGCAAAGGGCAGTGCTTCCGTCGCTCTGTTCCTTGACGCCGACTGGCTGGCAGCCGACATGATCTATGTTCACGGCACCGAGGAGCAGAAGAACCATTACCTCCCCCTCGCTGCTGAAGGCAAGATCTTCGCATTCGGCCTGACCGAGTCCAATGCAGGCTCGGACGCCGCGGCCATCAAGTCCGTTGCAGCAAAGCAGGCAGACGGCAGCTACGTTCTTAACGGCGGCAAGGCATGGATCACAAACTCCGGCGTTGCAGACTACTACCTGATCATGGCCAAGACCGATCCCGAAGCCGGCGCCAAGGGTATCAGCGTTTTCGTCGTTCCCAAGGACGCAGAGGGTCTGACCGTCGGTAAGTTTGAGCACAAGATGGGCATGTGCGGCAGCGCTACCTGCGAGCTGAGCTTCGACAACATCAAGCTTCCCGCAGACGCACTGGTCGGCAAGGAAGGCGCAGGCTTCAAGATCGCAATGATGGCTCTTGACGGTGCGCGCATCTCCATCGGCGCAATCGCCTCCGGCCTTGCGCAGCACGCAATGGAGGTCGCAAAGAACTATGCAAACGAGCGCGTCACCTTCGGCAAGCCTATCGCAAAGTATCAGGGCGTTGCATTCAAATTTGCCGATATGGCGGCAAAGATCCGCGCAATGGATCTGATGGTATGGGATACCGCCCAGATGAAGAGCGAGGGTCAGCGCCACACCGTAGAGGCCGCAATGCTCAAGCTCATGAGCTCCAAGTGGTGCTGCGAGATCTGCGACGAGTGCATCCAGGTCCTCGGCGGCAACGGCTACAGCCGCGAGTTCCACGTTGAGCGCTTCTACCGCGACGCAAAGCTGCTCGAGATCGGCGAGGGCACCAGCGAGATCCAGCGCATGGTCATCAGCGGCGCAGTTCTTGCAAAGTAATAAGCGAAATCGGAGAGATTGAAATGAAGATATTAGTTTTTGTAAAGCAGGTTCCCGATACGGACGACGTCAAGCTCGATCCCAAGACCGGCAACCTCAAGCGCGAGGGCGTGCAGAGCATGATAAACCCCCTCGACGCAAACGCCGTTGAGGCGGCGATTCAGCTCAAGGAAAAGTACGGTGCTACCGTCGCTGCAATAAGCATGGGTCCCCCGCAGGCTGAGGACGTGCTGAAAAAGGCCCTTGCTCTCGGCTGCGACGAGGCGTATCTCCTGTCCGACCGCGCATTCGGCGGTGCCGACACCCTCGCGACCGCTTACACCCTCGCAAAGGCCGCGGAAAAGATCGGCGACTACGATCTGCTTCTGTTCGGCCGCCACGCAGTTGACGGCGACACCGCGCAGACCGGCCCCGCAGCCGCAGCTTACCTCAACATCCCGCAGATCACCCTCGCCACGAGCATCGACGTTCAGGACGGCTGGGTAGTATGCGACCGCAATCTTGAGGACTGCACCCAGCGCGTAAGAGCAAAGCTCCCCGCACTCGTCACCGTATGCGGCGAGATAAACACTCCGCGCTACGCGACCCCCATCAACATCATGAAGGCACTCAAAAAGCCCAGAACCGTATGGAACGCCGAGGCTCTTGAGGCCGACACCACCCGCACCGGCATCCCCGGCTCCCCCTCTTCCACCAAGAAGGTGTTCGAGCCGCCCAAGCGCAATACCGATACCAAATACTTTGAAGGCTCTGCCGAGGAAATGGCAGTCCAGTTCGTTGATATGCTCGCAAGCGAGCATCTTGTCTGAGGAGGTGCTGATATGGCAAAGGAAGACTACAAAGGCATATGGATATTTGCCGAGCAGCAGAACGGTGTTCTCAACCCCGTAACTCTCGAGCTTCTGGCTAAGGCTCAGGAGCTGAAGGCTCACAACGGCGAGGATATTTACGCTGTCCTCCTCGGAAACGGTGTCAAGGCTCTGGCCTCCACGCTCATCGCCCACGGCGCAGACAAGGTCATCGTTGCAGAGGATCCCGCGCTTGAAAGCTACAGCGCACGCCCCTATCAGCAGGCCATGACCGAGCTTGCGGAAAAATACAAGCCCTCGATCATTCTCTACGGCGCAACGAGTCTCGGCCGCGATTTCGCCCCCCGCGTGATGGTCTCTCTCAAGACAGGCCTTACCGCCGACGCGATAGACCTCGGCTACGACGAGGACGACGTGTTCTATCAGACCACTCCCGCATACGGCGGCAGCATTCTGGCTCACATCGTCATTCTCGAGTGCCGTCCGCAGATGGCTACCGTGCGTCCGAAGATGTTCGTTCCCCTCGAGGCCGACGAGAGCCGTCAGGGCGAGATCATCAGCGAGAGCGTCAGCGTCTGCACCGAGGACTGCTACGAGGTTCTCGAGGTAACTCAGAAGGTCTCCGACCGTGAGCCCATTGACAAGGCTGATCTGCTTGTCTGCGGCGGCCGCGGCATAAAGAGCGAGGAAGACCTCAAGATGCTCGGCGAGCTTGCGGAGCTTCTCGGCGGTCAGATCGCGGCTTCAAGACCTCTGGTCGATAACGGCTGGCTGCCTCACGAGGAGCAGATCGGTCAGTCCGGCGCTACCGTAAAGCCCGATCACATCATAAACATCGCAATCTCCGGTTCCGTTCAGTATCAGGTCGGTATGCAGAACTCCAAGTGCATCATCAGCATCAACCACACAACCGGCGTTCCCATCTTCGATATCTCCCACTACGGCGCTGTTGCGGATTACCGCAGCCTCGTTCCGGCGATCATCGAGGAGATAAAGAAAAGAAAATAAAAAATCTTTTTAAATTATCTGAAAAGGAGCTAATTAAAATGAGCGAACGTAAATCTCTTATTCCCGGATACGGTCCTTTCGCAGGAATGCGCGTTATAGACACCGGCTCTCTCATAGCAATGCCCTATGCAGCGACTCTGCTGGCTGACTTCGGCGCAGAGGTCATCCACATTGAGCGCCCCGGCGTAGGCGACACGCTCCGTGTTCTCGCTCCCTTCGCGAAGGAAGACGATAAGGTCGTCAGCACCTCCTGGGCGCAGGACGGACGCAATAAGCTCTCCCTCTCGCTCGAGCTCAATCTCAAGCATCCCGAGGTCAAGGAGCTGTTCTACGGCCTCATCAAGGAAGCCGACGTGTTCATGGAAAACATGGTATGGCTTGAGAAGCTCGGCATCCGTGACGAGGATCTGCTCGAGGTCAACCCCCGTCTGATCATCGCTCACATCAGCGGCTACGGCAACCCGGCCTTCGGCGGTCTGCCCGAGTACTGCGACAGAGCATCCTACGACATGATCGGCCAGGCCTTCTCCGGCTGGATGGGCCTCAACGGCGAAAAGGACGGAGACCCCGTCGTCGGCAAGCCCTGGCTCAACGACTTCACCTCCGCATACGCAGCCGTATTCGGCGTGCTGGCAGCATATATAAACGTCCTCAAGACCGGCAAGGGTCAGGTAGTTGACGTTGCACAGTTCGAGGTTCAGGCAAGCTACTGCTGCGACCTGTACACCTCCTACACCATGGCAGGCCGCCAGAACGGCCGCTCGGGCAACAAGTCCGCAGCTTTCCAGCCCTACGGTCTGTTCAAGTCCAAGGACGGCTACGACGTTGCGGTCGGCGCGTTCGGCCCCGGCGTTTACAAGAGAGCCATTCAGGCCCTCGGCTTTGACCTTGAGTACTTCAACTACAAGGACTGCTCCTCCGGTATCGAGGCCGTTGCCTCCGAAAAGGGCCGCGAGCTCGATGCGAAAGTCATCGAGTGGTGCGCTGCTCACACCGCGCAGGAGATCGAGGACGCCATGGCAAAATTCAAGGTTCCCTGCAGCCGCGTAATGGGCGCAAAGGACTGCCTGGAGAATCCCCACTATCAGAGCCGCGGAGACTTCATCGAATACCACGATCAGACCCTCGACAAGGATATCACCGCATTCGGCATCGTTCCCAAGCTGTCCGGCACTCCCGGCCAGGTATGGCGCGGCGCTCCGAAGCTCGGTCAGGACACCGAGACCATCCTCAAGGGTATTCTGGGCTACGACGACGCCAAGATAGCTGAGCTCAAGGAAAAGAACCTTATCTGATACAGCTTATTCTCATTATCCTCTTCCCCCATATATTCCGGAAGTCCGGTTTTTCAGATGCGCCGGGCTTCCGGACCCTCATTAACCTACCAATCAGCTTTACCAATCATTATTCTCCTTCCTTATTCCTTCCCTAAGTTTAAGCACCTTCCGTTCGGAGGGTGCTTAAATTTTTGCGCAAAAAACGGAGGTGCCGAACGCATCTCCGTTTGCTCGTTATTCAAATTCGGTTGACGGCTTACTCTTCCTCGTCCTGGCTTACCGGCTGCGCAGGTGCTGCCGATCCCGCGAGGCTGCGGAAGCTCGCTCTGGACTGATTGATGCTCTTGAGGGCGGAGCCTACGGTCTCCTCCGTGCGGCGGAGGATCTCATCGACATACTCGTTTGCAACGCGGCGCAGCTCCTTGGACTTATACTCGGCGTTATTGACAAGCTCCGTGCTGTGCTGCTTTGCAACGCGGACGATCTCCTGCTCCTCGAGCATTGCACGCGCCTTGTCCTCGGCGTTTTTGCGTATAGACTCAGCCTCGCGCTTTGCGTTGCCTATGAACTCGTCGCGCGCGGACACAAGGCGCTTGGCCTCGGCAAGCTCCACAGGGATGCGCGTTTTTATCTCATTGAGTATCTCCAGAACGTTTTCCCTCTCGACAATGCACTTGTCGTTTCCGAGGGGAACGCCCCATGCCTCGGTCACCATGTTGTACAGTGTCTCGATAAGGTCCATTACCTCAACATTTTTCTCGCTCATATCAATGCCTCCATAACTTAGCCTTTTCAGCTATCTCTTCCTTTATATCGCACGGGACAAAGCCCGTAAGATCGGCACCGTACGATGCCATTTCGCGTACAACGGATGAGCTCAGAAAGGTATATTTTTCGCTTGCCGCAAGAAACATCGTTTCAAGCGCAGGGTTTATTTTTTTATTGATAAGGTTCATCTGAAATTCATATTCAAAATCGGAGGTAGCCCTCATTCCCTTGACCAGCACCGCGCCCTCGAACTGCTTTGCATACTCGGCAAGCAGCCCGTCGGAGGTATCGACCTCGACATTCGGGATATCGCCGACCACCTTTCTGACCATCTCGACCCGCTCTTCCACGGTAAACATCGGCTTCGTCTTCGTCGAATTGAACATTATGCACACCACGACCTTATCGAATATCTGTGCCGCACGGCGGATTATATCGAGGTGTCCGAGCGTTATGGGGTCAAAGCTGCCGGGGCATATTGCAAGACTCATTTATTTGTCTCCCTGCTGTAGGTAGTAAGCTTAACTTTGCCGTAGGTGTACTCCTTACACTTAAAGTAAGGCATATTCATCTCCGGCATGGGCTTTTCGCGCCCAGTTTCGCACATAATTATACCACTTTCCGTCAAGATGTCAACGGAATTGATAATTTGCAGCGCTCTGTCGATAAGATTTGTTGCATAAGGAGGGTCGAGCAGTATAAGGTCGAACTTTGCACCGCGCTCGAGAAAGGCAATGGAGTCGCTCTGAACGACGCGCGCTTCAAAGCCGCAGCTTTTGATATTCTGCTTTACTATGGCTATGGCTTCCCTGCTCTGATCGACGAAGGTAACTTCCTTTGCACCGCGGCTAAGGCACTCAAGGCCGAGCTGGCCCGTTCCCGCAAACAGATCAAGCACCCGCCTGCCCTCGATGTCAAACTGGACAATGTTGAACATCGACTCCTTGACCATGTCGGTCGTGGGACGTATATCGTAGTTATCCGGCTCTCTGAGCTTTTTGCCGCGCTTTGTTCCGCTTATTATTCTCATTGTTTGTCCTCGTCTTTATGATAGTATTCGAAAACCGCTTTTGCCGTGTTCTTAGGAACGGCAGCGCACAGCTCGTCAACGCTCGCGGCTTTTATCGCCTTGAGCGTTTTAAAATGGCGCAGCAGCTCGTTTTTTCTGACGCTGCCGACTCCCGGAATGGAGC
>CAVEAL010000029.1:0-22421 GCA_963613665.1 bacterium
GAGACTGTCAAAAAACCTATGCTGCTGCGTGAAGATGACCGCGCAGCGGGGGAGCTCGAGGGGGCAAGACCCGCCTCGAGTTAGATAAACCGCCGTCGAAATCCTTGAAATTTCAAGGATTTCGGTAAAAGCATTTTGAATACTTTCAAAATGCTCGGCGGAAAAGTGCAGTCAAAAAAAGTCCCTCGGGGGACTTTTTTGACAAGCTGAAAAAAACGCCCCGCGGGGCGTTTTTTATTATTCCGTTACCCTGCACACGCTTTTGACGAGGCCCGTCAGCTCGTCGTTATCTATCCGCCACCGTGTGCCGCCGCGGCTGAGCTCCGGAGAGCCCGAAGGCGCGTCGGCCTCATTGAGCTCCTGCGTCCATTCCGCCGCTCCGTTTGAGCATGCGGCAGGCGACGGCGGGCACACTGCGGCAAGAATGAGCGCCGCAAATCTTTTCATCCGATTTTACCGTTTTTCTGCAATGGCTTACTTCTCGTTGACCGTAAGCTCCAGCACGTCGGGACGCGCGTAGTGCCCGACGGCATCGTGCTCCATTTTGCAGGCCGCCGGAAGCGTCATATCGAGCTCGGCGTATATCACCTTCTCCTCGTCCCAGACCGGCTGCGTGAGATAGTGGCCGTAGGGATCGATGATGCAGCTTCCGCCGCGGCAGACCATGTCCGGCTGGCGCTCGACGGCATCCTTTTCGTTGAGGTCGGAAGGGTACGAGGACTTTCTGACTATCATATCGGAGTTTATGAAATAGCACTTGCCCTCGATGGCGATATGCTGTATCGTTGCCTGCCACTCGGGATTGTCGTTGGTGTTGGGGGAAATGTATATCGTTATGCCCTTCTGATACAGAGCGACGCGTGCAAGCGGCATGTAGCTTTCCCAGCAGATGAGGCTGCCGACGGGGCCCCACGGAGTTTCGGTCACGGGGAAATAGTCGCGGTTCGCGTCGCCCCAGACGACGCGTTCTGCTCCCGTGGGCTTGAGCTTGCGGTGTATCTTATAAGAACCGTCGGGTTCGAAGATAACATTGCTGTTATAAAGCGTTCCGCTGACGGCATCGCGCTCGGAAAAGCCGATGCTTACATACGCTCCGGCGCGTACCGCGGCCTCGGAAAGAGTCTTGAAATCCTCATCGCCGGCAACGATCGACGCATCGTAATAGCGCTTCCAGTCCTCTCTTCCGGGCTCCGTGCGCTTGCCCATGCTGAAGCCGAAGTTCATACCGATGGGGTAGCCGGGGATGAACAGCTCGGGGAAGACGATGAGATCGGGCTTTTTCTGTGCGGCTTCTTCAATATATTCAAGCGTTTTTTCGACCGAGGCTTTTTTATCGAACATACAGGGCTCTGCCTGCACGAGCGCGACCCTGCAGCTTTCTGCAATATCCTTCATACATGAGCTCTCCTTTTGTTTTATACAAATTTATATGCAAATATTGTATCATGCAAAAAAGTATTGTGCAACACAAAAAGCGCCCGTAAGAAGCGGTCTTACGGGCGCGCGGACATCGGGTTATTAAAATTACTTAATGGAGAAAAATGCGTCCATGCCGGGGTAGGTGGCGACGTCGAAGAGCTCATCCTCGATGCGCAGCAGCTGGTTGTACTTGCAGACGCGGTCGGTGCGGCTGGGTGCGCCGGTCTTGATCTGGCCTGCGTTTACGGCAACGGAGATGTCTGCAATGGTGGTGTCCTCCGTCTCGCCCGAGCGGTGGGAGACTACTGCCGTCCAGCCCGCGCGGTGTGCCATCTGGATGGCGTCGAGGGTCTCGGTCAGGGTGCCGATCTGGTTTACCTTGATGAGAACGGCGTTTGCCGCACCCAGAGCGATGCCCTTCTTGATGCGCTCGGTGTTGGTGACGAAAAGGTCGTCGCCGACGATCTGGATCCTGTGGCCGAGGCGCTTGGTCATGAGCTGCCAGCCCTCCCAGTCGTTCTCGCCCATGCCGTCCTCGATGGAGATGATGGGGTACTTATCGACAAAGCCTTCCCACATATCGACCATCTGCTCGCTGGTCATGACGGTGCCGCGCTTGGGCAGGTGGTAGCACTTGTCGTCCTCATTGTACCAGTCGGAAACTGCGCCGTCGATGGCGATCTTGAAGTCCTCGCCGGGCTTGTAGCCGGCCTTGTCCATTGCCGCGACCAGGGCCTTGAGCGCGTCCTCGTCGGACTCGAGGTTCGGAGCATAGCCGCCCTCGTCGCCCACGCCGGATGCCGGAACGACCTTCTTGAGCGCATGGAACACCTCCGCGCACATGCGCAGTGCTTCCTTCCAGCTCTTTGCGCTGACGGGCATGATCATGAACTCCTGAATATCGACATTCGAGCCGGTAGCGTGTGCGCCGCCGTTGAGAACGTTCATCATGGGAACGGGCAGGGTCTTGGCATTCACACCGCCGATGTAGTTATACAGGCTCTGACCGGTGGCCTCCGCCGCCGCGCGTGCGCAGGCCAGCGATACGCCGAGGATGGCGTTTGCGCCGAGGCGGGACTTGTTGGGGGTGCCGTCTATCTCTATGAGCATCTTGTCGATGCCGGGCTGATCGAGGACGTTCAGGCCGACCATGGCCTCGGCGATCTCGCCGTTTACGTTTTCGACCGCTTTGCTGACGCCCTTGCCGCCGTAACGGCTCTTGTCGCCGTCGCGCAGCTCGCATGCCTCGTACATGCCGGTGGATGCGCCGGAGGGGACTGCCGCACGGCCTACGGTGCCGTCATCGAGGGTGACCTCGACCTCGACGGTCGGGTTGCCGCGTGAGTCAAGGATCTCTCTTGCCATTACGTCAACGATCTCAAAATACTGTTTCATTGTGCTCAATCTCCTTTTATTTGATTATCAGCGAGCTTCCGCTCATTGCATCGGGTTTTTCGATGTTCATGATGTCGAGCATCGTCGGGGCAATATCCGAAAGGCGGCCGCCCTCACGAAGTCTGACTCCGTCACAGCATACCACAAAAGGCACGGGATTGGTAGTATGCTGAGTATTAATTTTCCCGTCGGGATTTATCATGCAGTCTGCATTGCCGTGGTCGGCGGTTATGCACAGGACCGTGTCGGGCATGCTTGCCGCCGCGTCGTACACTCTGCCCATGCAGCCGTCAACGGTCTCAACGGCCTTTATTGCCGCGTCGAGCACTCCCGTATGTCCGACCATGTCGCAGTTTGCGAAGTTGCAGACTATCATCTCGTACTTATCGCTCTTTATCGCCTCAACGCATTTGTCCGCGACCTCCTGCGCGCTCATCTGCGGGATGAGATCGTAGGTCGGGAACTGCTTCGGCGACGGAACAAGGCAGCGCTCCTCGCCCTCGCAGGGCTTTTCGACGCCGCCGTTAAAGAAGAACGTAACGTGGGCGTATTTCTCGGTCTCGGCAACGCGGAACTGTCTGAAGCCCTTTTCGGAAACTATCTCGCCGACGGTGCTCTCGAGCTTTTCGGGCGGGTAGGCTATGGGCAGGGTGAGCGCCTCATCGTACTGCGCGGTGCAGACATAGCTCAGAGGATAAACGGTCTTTTTGCGCTCAAAGCCGTCAAAATCCGGCAGGGTGAGCGCCCATGTCATTTCTCTTGCGCGGTCCGGGCGGAAATTCATGAATATAACGCTGTCGCCCTCGTTTACCGTTCCCTCGGGGCATACAACGACGGGCTTTACGAACTCATCGGACACATTTGCCTCATAGCTGTCCTCAACTGCCTTCACGGGGTCGGGGTTTACTGCGCCCTCGCCGCAGACGATGGCATTGTAGCCCGCCTCGACTCTGTCCCAGCGCTTGTCGCGGTCCATGCCGTAAAAGCGGCCCTGCATCGTTGCAATATGTGCATTGCCGAGGGACGCGCACTTGTCACGCAGCCGCGTTACATACTCCGCGGCGCTTCTCGGCGGAACGTCGCGCCCGTCGAGGAAGCAGTGGACAAAGACCTTCTCAAGGCCGCGCCGCTTTGCCATGTCGAGGATGGCAAATATGTGGTTTATATGGCTGTGCACGCCGCCGTCGGACAGAAGTCCGAGTATATGCAGCGCATGTCCGCTTTCCTTTGCGTCGTCCATGGCCTTTACATAGGCCGCGTTTTCGAAAAAGCTGCCGTCGGCTATGGCGTTGTTTATGCGCGGCAGGTCCTGAAACACGACGCGTCCCGCGCCGATGTTCGTGTGGCCGACCTCGCTGTTGCCCATCTGCCCTTCCGGCAGGCCGACGTCAAGTCCGGAGGCCTGAAGACTCGTGTGGGCGTTTTCGGCGAAAATGCGGTCAAGGCAGGGCTTTTTTGCGAGGCTCACCGCATTGCCGCCGCCTGCCGGCGCTATGCCGAAGCCGTCCATTATAACGAGAACGCACTTACTCATTTTCTGCCCCCGCTGCGGCGATGATGGCCGCAAAGTCGGCCGGCTTGAGCGATGCGCCGCCGATGAGGCCGCCGTCGACATCCGGTTGGGCCAGAAGCTCGGCCGCGTTCTTGGCGTTCATGCTGCCGCCGTAGAGGATGCTCACACCGCGGGCCGCGCGTGCGCCGTAGATATCGCGGATGATCGCGCGGATGCCGCAGCAGACCTCCTCTGCCTGCTCGCTTGTAGCGGTCTTGCCGGTACCGATCGCCCAGATGGGCTCGTACGCTATGACGCAGCGGCGCAGAGCGGCAGCGTCGATGCCGTGCAGAGCCGCACGCACCTGATAGTTTATGTGCGCCATCGTGAGCTCCATCTCGCGCTGCTCAAGGCTCTCGCCCACGCAGATGATGGGGTTTATGCCGTGCTCTATGAGAGCGCGGGTCTTTGCGTTTATAAGCAGGTCGTCCTCGCCGTGATACTGGCGGCGCTCGGAGTGGCCGACGATGCAGTATTTGACTCCCGCGTCGGCAAGCTGGGCAGCCGACACCTCGCCGGTGTATGCTCCCTTTTCATACTTCGACACGTCCTGTGCGCCGGTCGCGACCTTGGCATCCTTGCCGGCCTTGAGCATCGCCGCGATGTTCACCGCAGGGACGCACAGCACCGTCTCGCAGGCCTTGGTCTTGGGTGCGAGGGGCTTGAGCTCTTCGATAAAGGGCTTGACCTCGGAAGAGAGCATATTCATCTTCCAGTTGCCGGCTATTATTGTTTTTCTGTACTTGGTGTTCATTTTTTCAGCCTCCTGTAAGAGATGATTATTTATCGAGCAGGCATGCGACGCCGGGGAGCTCGCGGCCTTCGAGGAATTCGAGGGATGCGCCGCCGCCGGTGGAAATGTGGGTCATTTTATCGGCAAAGCCGAGCTGCTCGACGGCAGCCGCACTGTCGCCGCCGCCGACTATGCTCACGGCGCCGGACTCGGCAAGAGCTCTCGCCACGGCCTTGGTGCCCTCGGCAAAGGCCTCGAACTCGAAAACGCCCATGGGGCCGTTCCAGACGACGGTCTTTGCATTTTTGATGGCGTCGGAGAAAAGCGCCACGGTCTCGGGTCCAATATCGAGACCCATCCAGCCGTCGGGAATGGCATCGACGGAGACGATCTTCTTTTCGCAGTCGGCCTTGAACTCGCTGCCGATCGCGGTATCTACCGGCAGAAGGAGCTTGACGTTCTTTTCCCTGGCCTTGGCTATCATTTCGAGTGCGTAGTCGAGCTTGTCGGCCTCAAGCAGAGAGTTGCCGATGCCGTGGCCCATGGCCTTAATAAAGGTGTAGGCCATGCCGCCGCCGATGATGACGGTGTCGGCCTTGTCGAGCAGATTGTTTATAACGCCGATCTTATCGGAGACCTTGGCGCCGCCGAGGACCGCGACGAAGGGGCGCGCGGGATCGTCGAGCGCCTTGCCCATGACGGACAGCTCCTTCTCGACGAGAAGGCCGGCGTATGCCGGCAGGTACTTTGCAACGCCCGCCGTGGAGGCATGGGCGCGGTGAACGGTGCCGAAGGCATCGGAGACGTATAGCTCTGCCATATCGCTGAGCGCCTTTGCAAAATCGTCACCGTTTTTCTCCTCGCGGATATCGAAGCGGAGGTTTTCAAGCAGCATGAGCTGGCCGGGCTGCAATGCGGCGGCCTTTGCCTGTGCGTCCTCGCCGATTATGTCCTTTGCAAAGATAACGTCGATACCGAGCAGCTCGGAAAGGCGCTTTGCAACGGGTGCGAGCGTGAGCTTTTCCTTCCACTCGCCCTTGGGCTTGCCGAGGTGGGAGCAGGCGATAACGGCGGCGCCGTTATCCAGCAGATACTTTATCGTCGGCAGAGCGGCGACGATACGCTTATCGCTTGTTATCTCGCCCGTCTCCTTGTTCTGAGGGACGTTAAAGTCACAGCGCAGAAGCACCTTCTTACCCTTAACATCCGCATCGAGCACGCTTTTTTTGTTGTAATTCATGATAAAGCTCCTTTCCGTCGGAAAATTCCGACTCGGTATTGAAAAATTAATTGATAACTGTTATTATTCGGCCATGGAGCCCGTTCCCTTGAGACCCGGGAAGCCCTGCTGGCGGAGCGCCTCATAGGCAAGTATCGCGGCCGAGTTTGAAAGATTGAGGCTTCGGGCCTGACTGACCATGGGTATGCGTATGCAGCGGTCACTGTATCTCAGGCGCAGCTCCTCCGGCAGTCCGGCGGTCTCCTTGCCGAGCATAACGGAGACGGTTTCTGTCGAAAGATCCGCCTCGCAGTAGGCCCGCGGTGCCTTTGTCGTTGCAAGCCAGAGGTTTTCGTCGCCGTTTTTTTCGAGGTACTCGCCGAGGTTTTCGTACACGCTTATATCGACAAGATGCCAGTAGTCCAGGCCGCAGCGCTTAACGGCCTTGTCGGAGATATCAAAGCCCAGCGGCTTTATGAGATGAAGCCTTGCGCCGGTTGCCGCGCAGGTGCGGGCTATGGCGCCCGTATTGTGCGGGATCTCCGGTTCAAGCAGAACTATATTCAGCATTATCATATCCCGTTTCATTATCAAATATCTGTTTTACAAGTACATTTTAGCACATTTCACCCGAAAAAGATGAACTTTTTTGAGTTTTTTGAGATTTGTTGCATCTTTTACAAGTTTCGTCTCCCCCGGGCGCTTTAAACGCGTGTCAAACCGACAATGTGCACATTAATT
Organism: bacterium; assembly: GCA_963613665.1. Taxonomy (GTDB): domain Bacteria; phylum Bacillota; class Clostridia; order Oscillospirales; family Oscillospiraceae; genus F23-B02. Next base: position 7,060 of record CAVEAL010000029.1, read on the forward strand.
CTGATGGATCTGAGAGGAAAAAATGATCTGCAACGCCTGTCCGCGCCGCTGCGGCGCCGAAAGAACCGAATACGGCCCCGGCGGAGTCTGCGCCTGCCCCTCCCTGCCGCTGCTTGCGCGGGCCGCGCCGCATTACGGTGAAGAGCCCTGCATAAGCGGAGAGCGCGGCAGCGGTACCGTGTTTTTCTCCGGCTGCAATTTAAAATGCGTGTTCTGCCAGAACCACGAGATAAGCCGCGCAAAAAAGGGCAAAGCCGTAAGCATAGAGCGCCTTGCCGATATCTTCCTCGAGCTTCAGGATACGGGCGTTCACAATATCAACCTCGTAACGCCGACGCACTATACCGACGCGATAGCGGCGGCGCTCGAAACGGCAAAGCTCCGCATCCCGGTCGCGTGGAACAGCTCCGGCTACGACAGCGTAGAGAGCCTCAGAAAGCTGGAGGGGCTAGTGCAGATATATATGCCCGACTTCAAGTACATGGACGCGGCGCTTGCCGCACGCTACTCCCGTGCGCCGGACTATCCCGAGACGGCGAAGGCCGCGATAAACGAGATGTTCCGGCAGGTCGGCCCGTTTGAGCTCGACGGCGGGGGCATGCTTGTATCCGGCGTTCTCATCAGGCATCTGATCCTGCCCGGTGAGGAGAAAAACAGCCGTGCGGTCATTGACTTCGTTGCCGGTAATTTCCCCGGCGACGACATTCTGTTCTCACTTATGGCACAGTATACGCCCATGCCCGGAACCGAGTGCTTCCCCGAGCTTCAGAGGACCGTCACGGCCGAGGAAAACGACGCGCTCGTAAGCTACATGACCGCGCGCGGGATATATAACGGCTTCTGGCAGGAGCCCTCGGCGGCAACAGACGACATGATACCGGATTTTGACCTGAGCGGTATCTGATCGCTTTGAATAAATTCAATCAACAAGATACATGAGGAGGTACACTATGAACTACAATGAGATCCTTAAAAAGGCGGCCGGCGAGGTCGGCCCGTACTGCAAGGCCTGCCCGGTCTGCAACGGCAGAGCCTGCGGCAACATCATGCCCGGTCCCGGCAGCAAGGTACCCGGCAACACAGCCGCGCGCAACTACGACAAGTGGCAGGAGATATTCGTCAATATGGACACGCTCTGCCCCAATGCAGACATTGACATGAGCTTCGAGCTCTTCGGCCGGAAATTCACAGCGCCAATATTCATCGCTCCGCTCGGCGCGCTCGGCATGCACTACGGCGACAAGCACAACGACCAGAGCTATAACCGCATTCTCGTAAACGCCGCTGCCGGTTACGGCATCTGCGCCCTCACCGGCGACGGTGTCGATCCCGCAGTCATGCAGAGCGCCGCAAAGGACATGGCCGCCGTCGGCGGCATCGGCATCCCGACGATAAAGCCGTGGAACAAGGAGTTTGTGTTTGAAAAGATAGACCTGCTCAATGAGCTGGGTATATTCGCGGCTGCCATGGACGTTGACGGCGCGGGCCTGCCCTTCCTCAAGGCGATGAATCCCAACGCGGGCTCGAAGTCCGTCGAGGAGATGCGCGAGATCATAGATCACGCAAAGATGCCGTTTATCGTAAAGGGCATCATGACCGTCAAGGGTGCCGAGAAGGCCGTTGAGGCCGGCGCCGACGCCATTGTCGTATCAAACCACGGCGGCCGTGTTCAGGGCTGCTGTCCCGCAACGGCGGAGGTCCTGCCCGCTATTGCAAAAGCCGTGAAGGGCAAAACGAAGATCTTCGTTGACGGCGGCATACGCAGCGGCGTCGACGTGTTCAAGGCGATCGCTCTGGGCGCGGACGCGGTGCTCATAGGCCGTCCCGTCATTCCCTTCATCTATGCCGAGGGCGCGGAGGGCTTCAAGGTCTACATGGACACCATCACCGCTCAGCTGCGCGACACGATGACCATGTGCGGCACTCCCACGCTTGCCGATATCGGCGAGGATAACATTTTCATCCCCTGAGAGGTACGGTATGAACATTTCAAAATGCTTGTTGAAATGCTACCTGACGATAGCGCGGCTCGGTGAGCTTGCCGCCGAGAGGGGCTATAAGGGCGCATCCCGCCTTGCCGAAAAGGGCGGCTGCGGACATGTAAGCAAAACGCTCGACGCTCTGGCAAAGTCCGAGCTTGCCCACGCGGGCATGGTCGAAAAGGCGCTGTCGGCCATCGACAGCGGCGAAATTCATGAGTAATCAACGAAAAAGTCCTCCTGCCGGAGGACTTTTTTGTTATATCTGCTTGCAAATGCGCCGGAGGCAATATATAATTATCATACATATATTTTACAGGGAGGCGATACCATGAATAAATGCAGGAATATTGCCGCGCTCGTGCTGGCGCTGCTTATGTGCCTGAGCCTTGCCGCGTGCGGAGACGGAGACAGCGGCGGCGGCAATGACGACGATATATCCGGCGGCACGCCCGATACCTTTGAGGGCATGGTCAAGGACTCGGCATATATGGCCGACCGCGGCATGTACCTCGGCGACTGGGTGGATGCCGCGAGACACGAGCTCGAGATCGAGCTGAGCGACGACGGGCAGGAGCTGCGCTTTACTCTCTACGAAGGCGATGATATCATCACGGCCAGCGGCTTTATCCAGACCGCTCCCGAGTACAGCGCCGACTACTTCTGCAACGAGTACGACGGCATGGCATATCACTGCTGGTTTGCCGACGACGGCACGCTCAACGTATACGAGCTGGGCGAATTTACAAAGGAAGCCGATGACGATGATGATATCGACGACGATGTAAAGGAGCTTGCCGGTATGTGGTATCTCGACGGCGACGAGAACGCCGCGAGCTGCCTTCAGATCGGCATGGACGGCAAGTGGGTGCTTTATGAGGACAGCGACGGCAGCACCTCGCTTATCGACAGCGGCAGCATACAGTTTGTCGGCGACGATGCATACTCCGCCGTTTCCGAGCAGTTTGACGATGTCGCCTACGATATAGCCGTCGCCGACGACAACATTATCTACTGGGGCGGCGAGTACGACTGCTACATGAGGCCCGACTGATATGGCGGATTTCAAAAAAATGAGCGACGCCGAGCTTTCAAAAAAGCTTGGCAGCTATCAGACGCTTGAGCGCATAGGGCAGATAATCGGCCTTATCCTAATCGCGGCAGGCACGGCGATGGCTTTTATAAAGCACGATCTGTGGCTTTTCGCAGGGCTGTTTTTCGCGGGCGTTATCGTTATGGTGATAGTCTTTGTCGTGATAAACACGAAGAAAAACGTGCTTTTGAACCTCCAGCTCGGCGACTTTTTCCACGCAGAGCTCAAGAGCACCTTCGGGCCGGGTACGGCAGAGCCGACCATGCCGGTAGACAAGGCATACCTGAAGAGCGCGCAGCTTATAGATCAGTGCTGGGAGGACAGCGACATCTCGAACTTCTTTGAGGGCGAGCATAACGGTCTGCGCTTTTCCGTTGCAAACGTCAGGCTCGACCATCTCGTCGAGGAGCGCTCGGGACCTGATAACGATAACTGGATGGAAAAAACCGTCCATGTTTTCGGAGGCGTTGTCATCCGCTGCGCGGACGTCTGCGACGCAAACCGCGATATACGCATACTCGACCGCTATCAGATGTCTCCACCGAAGGGCGACGTTTCCAATCCTGCGGTGTTCGCGGAGCGCTTCAGGACATTCACCTCCGACGGGCGTGAGGCGGCAGCCCTCGTGACGCCGGAGCTGCGCGGGCTGTGCGCCGGACTTGAAAAGACGGTAAGCGGCACGCTCTGCGGCCTTGCTCTGAAGGATGGCGAGGCGGCGGTAGCGCTGCACACCAAATACCAGTTTTCAAACGTTCCGCCGAACACGGATCTTCGTAACATCGACGGTATCCGCAGGGCGTATGTCGAGTCCATCGAAACTCTGAAAACGCTGCTGGATACACTTAAAAATAATCTGTAAAGTAAAAAACCGTGGGGAATTTTCCTCACGGTTTTTTATACTTTGAAATTCTTATCGTTCGCCAAATGATATCGGCGCTTATCAGTACGCACAGGGCGAATATCGGCAAAAGCGACATGGGTCTCTGCGATATTACGCTCCAGCACATATACGAAAACAGCGCAAGGCTGAGCATCTCGACCGCTGCCTGATATGAGCTGAGTTTTAGTCTTTTCATATCATTTTTCCTTTTTTATCGTGTACAGGGCGCTGCCGAAGTCGCCTAACATGTGCAGCTTTCCGTTATAGCCCGTTCCGAGGAACTGGTTATTGAGCCCCACGCCTGACATGAGCGCCGCACCCGAGGCGGTAAAGTCCTCCGCGCCGTCGGGCATGGTAAAGAGCTTGTTTGCCGTGCGCAGCACGAAGCCGTCGGGGTGAAGCTCGACGGGCGCGACGTGCTTTACCAGACCACCGAGGCGCTTTATGAACAGGCTCTGCTTTTTGCAGACAAGACGGTATCTCGCGTCCGGCTCAAGCCCGTGCACCGAGAGAGCGTCATAGCCCTCCGAGGCCGTGCACAGCTTCTGAAAATGGCCGACTATGTGCTCTTTCCCGTCCTTGGACGAGCACTGCCAGTGCAGCTTATTGTCCTTACGCTCATCAAAGCGATAAAACCTTCCGTACTGGAGGGTTTTGCGGTGCGCCTTGTAATAGGCTATCTGCCCGCGCAGCTCCCGCAGCTCGGCTCTCGTCATGTATTTGAGCTCAAGCTCGTAGCCGAGAACGCCGAAAGCCGCGACGTTAAAGCGCGTCGAGAGCGGCGTGTCGCGCAGGGTCTGCTGATGCGGAGCGGCGGAAACGTGCGCACCCATCGTTGACAGCGGATAGAGGTACGACAGGCCGCTCTGGATGTCCAGCCGTTCAATGGGGTCCGTGTCGTCCGACGACCAGATCTGCGGCGAATAGCACAGCATACCGAGGTCAAAACGGTTGCCGCCGGAGGAGCAGCTTTCAAACAGAATGTGCGGCCTCGGGGCGAAAATGCGCCCGAGCACCTCGTACAAGCCCATGATATACCGGTGCGAAAACTCGCCCTGATTTGCAAGGCGGGGCGAATACGCATCGGACATGTGCCGGTTCATGTCCCACTTGACGTAGCTTATTTCCGCACCGTCGAGCGTTGCGCCGACGTTTTCGACAATGTAGTCGCGCACCTCCTGACGCGTAAGGTCGAGCAGCAGCTGATTCCTGCCGAAGCAGGGCTCGCCGGAGGGCGGCTTTATCGCCCAGTCGGGGTGTTCGCGGTAGAGCACGGAATCAACGTTCACGCTCTCCGGCTCAAACCACAGGCCGAATTTCAAGCCCATCTTTTCTATGCTCCCGGCAAACTCGCCGAGGCCGCCGGGCAGCTTTCTGAGGTTCACGTCATAGTCGCCGAGCCCTGCCCTGTCGCTGTCGCGCGCACCGAACCAGCCGTCGTCGAGAACAAAAAGCTCAACTCCGAGCTTCTTTGCTCTGCGTGCAAGCTTCAGGAGCTTTTCGCGGTCAAACTTGAAAAAGCAGGCCTCCCAGTCGTTTATGAGCACCGGCCTTGCGGCGTTCTTCCACGCTCCGCGCACGATGTTATTGTTGACAAAGTCGTGGAAATTTGCACTCAGGCCGTTGAAGCCGCGATCGGAGAAGCTCATTACCGCCTCGGGCGCTTCAAAGCTCTCGCCGGGGCGCAGGATCCACTCAAAGCAGTGCGGATTTATGCCGAGCTGCACGCGCACGAGGTCGTGATTCGATCTTTCGACAAGGCCGAAGTGATTGCCGCTGTAGACAAGATTGAAGCCCCATACCCGGCCGGAGTCCTCACATGCTCGCTTTTCCGAGAGCAGGAAGCCCGGATTATGCCTGTTTGACGAAGCGCCGGTGGTCGAGGAGTTTACATACATGCCGTACTCCACAGGGCGGATGTGCCGGTGCGTTTCCTTTATCCAGCCGCCGTCGAAGCTGTGCATGAGAAAGCCGCAGTCTGGCAGATCGATGCTCATGCTCATGATGCGCCGCAGGGAAAGCTCGCCCTCGCAGCCGTTTTTTATGACGCAGCGGCGCGTTATCACGTTCGAGGCGGGAAACACCGTATAGTAAAGTGTGAGGAACACCGCTCTGTCGCGCTCGCGCATGTGTATTATGAGCGTCTGCGCCGTGTTCTCGTCGTCATATGCCGCCGGCAGGCTCTGCATCGGGACGCAGCCGGAGACTATCTCGTGACCTTCGTACAGGAAATCCGAGGAAAAGCTGCCGTCCGGCATTTTTGCCTCAAGCGGCGTCTGGCGGTAGTCTCCCCTGCCGACGCCCGACCACTCAAGACAAAGACTGTCAAGGCAGTAGTTATCGTCGGCTGTATCGTACATGACGCTGCTGCCGAGCTGGATATCGTGCTTTATCGCCAGGGCCTCCGCGTCGGAGGCGTATACCCTCCGGCCGTAATGGATATGCTCAAGATGCTTAAACTTCGTAATGCGGAATATGTAGCTCGTACTGTCGGTGCAGAGCGTGAAAACGCCCCCGTCGTATGTAATGCTCACCGTATCACCCCTCAATCAATAACAAAACTATACCATAGATGCCCTGTCCTTACAAGTCATTCTCCCTGCCGTCCGGCGCTTTGCGCAGACGCGCGATGAGTCCGCGCACGAGCGTTATGAGTCCCGACGCGGCAAGCACGAGCCCTATCGGCAGTATCGCCGCGAGAATTATCATTTTCATCATATCACCTCTGCTTGTTATGCTGTGCCGGAAACGCGCAAAAAATCCTAATAATTATTGCCATTGCAGTGCATTGATGATAGAATAGACGGGATTTTTAAATACAGAGGTACTTATAATGCTTTCAGTCAATGATCTTTCGATAAATTTCGGCGGAAACGTGCTGTTTTCGCGCGTTGATCTGCAATTTACGCCCGGCAATTGCTACGGCATCATAGGCGCAAACGGTGCAGGCAAATCGACGTTCATAAAAATACTCTCGGGTGAGCTCGAGCCCTCGACCGGCAGCGTGACCATCGCCGCGAAAAAGCGCATGTCAGTGCTCAAGCAGAACCAGAACATGTACGACGACTACTCGGTCATGGACACCGTCATCATGGGCAACCAGCGGCTTTATGACTGCGGCAAGGAAAAGGACGCGATATATGACAAGCCCGATTTCGACGACGCCGATGGCATACGCGCAGCAGAGCTCGAGGAGGAGTTTGCCGAGCTCGGCGGCTGGGAGGCCGAGTCCGACGCAAGCCGCATACTTCAGGGGCTGGGCGTTTCGCCGAGCTTCCACGATACGATGATGCGCGATATGGATCCGCGCCTGAAGGTCAAGGTGCTGCTTGCGCAGGCGCTGTTCGGTTCGCCGGATATCATTCTTCTCGACGAGCCGACGAACAACCTCGACCTTGCAAGCGTCGTGTGGCTCGAGGACTTTCTCATGGACTACGAGGGCACGGTGCTCGTAGTTTCGCATGACCGCTATTTTCTCAACAACGTATGCACGCACATCGTCGATATCGACTACGGCAAGATAAAGATGTACGTCGGCAACTACGACTTCTGGTACGAGTCCAGCCAGCTCATGCAGAAGCTCATAAAGGACCAGAACAAGAAGGCAGAGCAGAAGATAGCCGAATTGCAGGGCTTTATCGCAAGGTTCTCGGCAAACAAGTCGAAGTCCCGCCAGGCCACGAGCCGCAGGAAGCTGCTCGACAAGCTCACCGTCGAGGAAATGCCCGCCTCCGGCAGACGCTACCCCTGGGTCGGCTTCAAGGCAGACCGCGAGCCGGGAAAGGACAGACTGTTCGTCACCGAGGTCAGCAAGACCGTTGACGGCGTGAAGCTTCTGAACAACATAAGCTTCATCGTCGGCAAGGAGGATAAGATTGCCGTCATCGGCAAGAACGAGCTTGCCGTTACGATGCTGTTCAAGATCCTCATGGGCGAAGAGGAGCCCGACTCCGGTACGGTCAAGTGGGGTGCATCGACCACTCAGGCTTACTTCCCCAAGGATCACAACTCCTACTTCGAAAACTGCGACTACGACCTCATGGACTGGATGCGTCAGTTTTCCGAGGATAAGCGAGAGAGCTACCTGCGCACCTTCCTCGGCCGCATGCTCTTCTCCGGCGACGACGTATATAAGCCCGTCAAGGTGCTCTCCGGCGGCGAGAAGGTCAGGTGCATGATAAGCAAGATGATGCTCACGGGAGCCAACTTCCTCGTCCTCGATCAGCCGACCAACCACCTCGATCTTGAGAGCATCGCGGCTTTGAACAACGGCCTTGAGGCGTTTAAGTACAACATCATTTTCTCCAGCCACGACCATCAGCTCACGCAGACCGTCGCAAACCGCATAATCGAGATCACCGACGACGGCATCATCGACCGCATGTGCTCCTTCGACGAGTACATGAACCTCACCGGCGGCACGATACCCGAAAGATAAACGAAAAAAATGAGATCGCCCGGCCGTCAAATGACGGTCGGGCGATAGTTTTACGTTCTGTTGTTCTCAGAGCTGCGGGCCTGCCGCGACGAGCGCCTTGCCGGCCTCGTTCCCTTCGTACTTTGCAAAGTTCTTTATGAAGCGGCCTGCAAGATCCTTGGCCTTACTCTCCCACTCGGAGGGATCGGCGTAGGTGTCGCGCGGGTCGAGTATGCCGGTGTCAACGCCCTCGAGCTCCGTGGGTACCTCAAGATTGAAGTAGGGTACGGTCTTTGTGGGGGCATTCAGGATAGCGCCGCCGAGTATCGCGTCGATGATGCCGCGGGTGTCCTTGATGGAAATGCGCTTGCCGCTGCCGTTCCAGCCGGTGTTCACAAGGTAGGCCTTTGCGCCGCTCATCTCCATTTTTCTGACGAGCTCCTCGGCGTACTTGGTCGGATGCAGCTCGAGGAAGGCCTGACCGAAGCATGCCGAGAAGGTCGGGGTGGGCTCGGTTATGCCGCGCTCTGTGCCGGCAAGCTTTGCCGTAAAGCCGGACAGGAAGTAATACTTGGTCTGCTCGGGCGTGAGGACCGATACGGGAGGCAGAACGCCGAAGGCATCTGCCGACAGGAAGATGACGTTCTTTGCCGCCGGAGCCGCGCTCACGGGGCGGACGATGTTCTTTATATGATCGATGGGGTAGGAAACGCGGGTGTTCTCGGTGACGGACTTGTCGTTGAAGTCTATCTTACCCTCGGCGTCGACGGTGACGTTTTCGAGCAGGGCATTGCGCTTTATGGCGTTGTAGATATCCGGCTCGGAGTCCTTATCGAGATTGATGACCTTAGCATAGCAGCCGCCCTCGAAGTTAAAAACGCCGTTATCGTCCCAGCCGTGCTCGTCGTCACCGATGAGCAGGCGCTTGGGATCGGTCGAGAGGGTGGTCTTGCCGGTGCCGGACAGGCCGAAGAAGATGGCGGTGTTCTCGCCGTTAAGGTCGGTGTTTGCCGAGCAGTGCATCGCAGCGATGCCTTTGAGCGGCAGGTAGTAGTTCATCATGCTGAACATGCCCTTTTTCATCTCGCCGCCGTACCAGGTGTTGATGATGACCTGCTCGCGGCTCGTGATGTTGAAAACAACGGCCGTCTCGGAGTTGAGACCGAGCTCCTTATAGTTTTCGACCTTGGCCTTGGACGCATTGTAAACGACGAAGTCGGGCTCGAAGTTCTCAAGCTCCTCCGCTGTCGGGCGGATGAACATGTTGGTGACGAAATGCGCCTGCCAAGCGACCTCCATGATGAAGCGGATGGCCATGCGCGTATCCTTGTTTGCGCCGCAGAAGGCATCGACAACGTAGAGCTTCTTGCCGCACAGCTCCTTGACCGCGATCTCCTTGACCGCCTCCCACGCTTCCTGAGACGCGGGATGGTTGTCGTTCTTGTACTCGTCGCTGGTCCACCACACGGTGTCCTTGCTGTTTTCGTCAACAACGATAAATTTATCCTTGGGCGAACGTCCGGTGTAAATGCCGGTCATGACGTTCACCGCGTCAAGCTCCGTGAGCACGCCCTTGTCAAAGCCCTCGAGTCCGGGCTGCATCTCATCCTCGAAAAGCTTCTCGTAGGACGGGTTGCGGATGATCTCCGCCGCGCCGGTAATACCGTATTTGGTCAGATCAATATTCATTTCGATAACCTCACTTGTAAAAATTCGCTTGTGTCTGAACCTATAATATAATATTATATCTTTGCCCGGCCTAAAGGTCAATAATTATATTATCGCAATGCGCAAAATGATGCGCAGCCGCTCAAAAGGAATGTTTGAAAATGACAAAGATCCTATTCGTCTGCCACGGCAATATCCTAAGAAGCCCCGAAAAAGCCTGTTATATCAATAGTTTTCATCGCTCAAACGGCACTTACTACACCACAATTACACCATTTGCGAAAGAGCTTTGATGTGACAATCCTAAATTACATATTCTGAATAAGATGAAGAGGACATATCCACGATGCCGGATATGTCATCTTCATTTTATTTGCGTTTCTTTTTGCCTTTTCCGTGAGGTAACTGTGGCCTTGCTTTCCCGCGCTGGTTGATTGGACTTTTCAGGTATTTGGACAGCTTGAGTACTTCAATCAGCGTGACGAACTGCTCTTTGGTGAGCTTGTCATAATCAATACCGAACGTAGCAAGGAACGACCGGATTTGCTTTTCCTCAGAGCTGCCTTCAAAATTCATCGCATCTTGCAACTGACCTTGTACGGTTGCTACGAAGGAGCTTTCATCCGCAGTCATGGTGTCAGGACGATGTTCATTCCGAATGTCACGGAGGATGCCTTGCAGATCATCCGCAATCAGACTTCCGAAATATTCATCCTCTCTGATCTGCGCAACTTCCAGCGTCCGCAGGTATAGGTCGTTTGCATCGCCGCCGTTTTTCATCAATGCCATCTGCCGGACGGCTTCCAGCACGGCGTTCATATCATTGACGCGCATATCCGCGATCCTGTCAACGTAAATCTATACATCCAGCATGAACCGCTGGAAATCCTTATGGCAGATCAACTCTGACAGCAGCCGGTGGTTGAATTTGCCCGTCCGCAATACTTCGATTGCATCGTCACCCAAATGCAGAGCGTCCAGCTCTGTGTTTGGGTGATTATTTTGTTCTGTCAGCCCCAGCAGGTAATCGGTGGACACGCCGTAGAACTTTGCCAGCTCCACCATGCTGAACGGGCTGATGTCCTTGAAATCGTCGGCTTCGTATTTTCCCAGCGCGGACTTTGAAATGCCTGTTTCCGCAGAAAGCTGTTCCAGCGTCAGACCGCGCTCCACGCGCAGGTCTTTGAGCCGTTCCTGAATGGTGAGTTTTGGCTGCATGGCGGTGTCCTCCCTTCAAATTTCTGCCCTTTTCCGGTCTTGTCCATAAGCGTGGAAATCTGCGTTTTTCGGCGCGTTTTCCTACCTCTTGGATATACGGGAGAGGGCTATATTTTTCGCTAAAATGGTCTTGCAATCGCACCTGAACCTTGAAAATTGCATGACCGTCCGAACGGGATATGTCCCCCAGCGAAGTAACCGCCATGACCGCGAAAGCGTGAGCGTACCAACGGGGACAAAACGCCGGGAGCGATCCTCCGGGCAGGAACGACGTTCGGAAAGAGCGGCAAAATCGAATGTAAAAATCAAAGCAAGTGAAAACGGCGAAATATTTTTCTGCTCCATGCGGTTATCTGCATGGAACAGAGCGCTATCCGACGGCGAACGGCGTTTGCTGTCTGGTTTGACATTTCGCCGTTTCACGCAAAGACACATCAGACGGCAAAAGCTGAGGGTGCCGCCCGTGACCAACGTATCATCGGCGGCATTTCCAGCGAAAAGCCGTACATCAAAAACCAGCGCCCTATGGCGAATAGGTGTCACGATTTGACAAATTCATTTTACCATAGAGCGCACCGAAAAAACAGGAGGAAAGTTTGAATATGAGAAAATTTGAAACCTATCGCAACGAAATCAAATCCTACATTGTCCGAGCCGGGAGAACGATGACTGAGGTAGTGGATTACCTCTCCGATGAATACGGCTGGAGCCGCAGTGTTCCCAATCTCTCCGGCAAGCTCAAGCGCGGCTCGCTCCGCTACGGCGAGGCGGTGGAACTGGCGGACGCGCTGGGGTATGACATCGTGTGGCAGAAAAGACGTTAAAGTTTCCGGCAGAAAACAACAAAAACAGAGGATTTCTCTTTGAATATTTCGGAGAAAGTGCTATAATCAAACATACAGATATGTACTTGCAAGACTATGAGGAGGGAAAACATGAGAACCATGATAACGCATTCTTCTGAAGAAGCACATCAGAATTGCAAATACTGGCTTCACCGTATTTCCCATGAATGGGATGTATCATACAAATTGCTTGCCGGAGGGTACCTTTCCATCGGCTGGTATGCGCTTGCGGGCAGCGGTATTGAAAAGGCTGCTGGCGATTGCAATATGCAGCGGTTTGAGGCAACTATGACCGAGTACGGGTATCAGGTGGCACGTTCACGTTGGAGCCTATGGAACTTCTTTAGATTTTCTCCGGACGACTTCGTTGTTGTTCCCTTGTTTAATGGCGAGTTTTCGATTTACAAGGTTAAGAGAACCCCCATACCCATTACAGAGCTTGATGGCTTCGTAGACTTCGTGTCAGACGATGGAAGCCGAATTATTCGTGACAAGGATGGGCTTCTCCGGCGATATGAAAATAACGAAATGGTTGACTTAGGCTTTGTGGTTGAGGTGGAGGTCGTAAAGGAGCATCTATCTCGATATGAATATGCCGACAGTAAGCTAACATCCAGAATGAAAATTCGCCAGACAAATGCGGATATTTCTGATCTTGCTGAGAGTGTTCAGAATGTAATTGGCGCGGACTCTCCAATCAATCTGTATGCCACAGTTATTGAAGAACTGGCTGGCAGATTGCTGGGGGCAATTAAAGCGCAGCTTACCCCGGACAAGTTTGAGCTTCTGATTAAGTGGTACTTTGAAAAGCTCGGAGCATCCCGCACATTGCGTCCCAGCAAAAACAGCTCCGATAAATGGGACGGTGCAGATGTTGACATAGTCGCCGAATTTGACGCCTTGAAAGTTGTATTTTATATTCAGGCAAAACTCCACGACGATGTTACCTCCCAGTGGGCAGTTGAACAGATCTCAAAGTACAAAGATCAGCACGAGGTGTCTTCCGGCGAGTATACCGCTATTCCATGGGTAATATCGACAGCCAACGCTTTTTCAGCCGATGCAATTACAATGGCACAGGAAAGCAATGTACGTCTGGTCACAGGTGGAGAATTTGGACGAATGCTAATTGACGCAGGAATTACGGATATTAACAGGGCGTTTGAGTAGACACAAAACGCAGCGATATTCAACCGTACAAAAGCAACGCTGAAAATCTAAACAAAGAATGAAACAAGGAGGCAAACATGGCAGATCAGGTTTTGAGAGACAGAATGAATCGGAAACTCGGGGTGATTAAGACGGATGCAAGAGGCGTTCAGACCTTATATGATGCTATGAACAGGAAGAAGGGTACTTATGATCCCAAAACAAACGTCACAAGGGATACGATGAACCGTATGATTGGAAAAGGGAATCTTCTTGCAACATTGTTGTAAGAGAATTACCAAATGAGTTGGCAGAACACGCCCTAAATAAATCCCTTGGTAACAAGGGCGCACTTCTATACTCTCCTGGCGGGAGTATGTGCGCTCTGCGAGGCAGACAGCCCGGACAGCCAAATGTCTGGGCTGTTTTGCGTCACTTCGTTCCGTACAAGGGGCTGCGCACCTTGCGACGCTTATGCGTCTATCCCAGCGCACTTTGCAGCGGAAACAGTCTGCTGGCGCAGACCGTTCCCGTCGCAAAGCCTGAAAATCCCATACTGTGAGTTAGACCGTCTACCGGAAACGTAGGCGGTCTTTTTGCGCCCATCTTTATATCAGTCAGGAGGTTGAAATCATGCACGAAAAAGAAATTGAGAAGCTGCAAGCCGAGAAAGAAAAGGTGGAACGTCAGCTTGCACAGGAGCAGCACAAAATCCAGCGGCTCGAAAACCGCGCCGCCTACTACAAAAAAGGCGACCGCCGCAAGCGGGCGCACCGGCTTATCACTCGCGGCGCTGCCATTGAGAGCGTTGCACCGCAGACAAAGGATTTGAGCGAAACTGCGTTTTATGCCTTTGCAGAACAGGTCTTTGCTCTGCCGGACGCGCAAAGACTGCTTATGGAAGTCACCGGTAATCACGCAGGAGGTGACTGACCATCGCACTCTTTCATTTTCATGTGACGCAGATCAAGCGCAGCACGGGGCAATCTACCGTGGCTGCTGCCGCCTACCGCGCCGGGGAAAAGCTGCACAGTGAGTATTACGGCGAGGACAGCGACTACACCCGCAAGGGCGGCGTGATCTGCTCTGAAATCCTGCTGCCGCCTCACGCCCCGCCGGAGTACGCAGACCGTGAAACGCTCTGGAACGCCGTAGAGAAAGCCGAGCGCGGGAAGAAAGCCCAGCTTGCATACAGCTTTGACATTGCCTTGCAGAACGAGTTTTCCATGCAGGAGAACATCGACCTTGCAAGGCAATTTTTGTTGGACAATTTTGTGAGCCGCGGCATGATAGTGGACTTCGCTGTGCATCAGCCGGATAAGGAAGACGGCGGCAGCTCGAATCCGCATTTTCATGTCATGTGTCCGATTCGCCCCATCAAGCAAGACGGCAGATGGGGCAACAAGCAGCGGCGGGAATATGTTCTGGATGAGCATGGGGAGCGCATTCTGGACGAGGCGGGCAATTATGTGTTTAATGCCGTTCCCACGACGGATTGGGGAAAACCCGAAACGCTGGAAGCGTGGCGGCAGGCATGGGCTGACCTGTGCAATGCCAAGTTTGCCGAAAAAGGCTTAGACTGCCGCATTGACCACCGCAGCTTTGCCCGTCAGGGCGTGGAGCAGAATCCCACGCAACACGAAGGTCCTACCGTTCGGGCGATGGAGGCAAAGGGCATCCGCACCGACAAGGGCGATCTCAACCGCTTCATTCGGAAAACCAACGCTCTATTGAAAGAAGCCAAAGAGAAAATCGCCGCGCTGATCGGCTGGCTGAAGGACGTAAAAGTCGAGCTTGCCAAACCCCAGCCGCCTATGCTCAACGATCTGCTGGCGCTGCATTGCGCCAATCGCAACAAGGGCGCATACAGCAACAAGGCAAAGAACGCCAACTTGCAGCGTTACGCCGAAGCGTTCAGCTTCCTGCAATCCAAAAATCTTTACACCGTGGATGATTTGGACAACGCACTTCACACCATGCAGGACAAGATCGACACGCTGAAAAAGTCGGCATCCGCAAAGCAAGCTCGTATCAAAGAAGTGGACGAGCTGCTGCGCGTGGTGGACTATTACAAGTCCGGCAAGCCCGCTGCGGACAAGCTGAAATCCATCCG
>CAVEAL010000030.1:0-21245 GCA_963613665.1 bacterium
ACGGCGACTCCCTGCCCGTTTCCGCATTCGTAAACCACGCCGACGGTACCTTCGAGCTCGGCGCCTCCGCTTACGAGAAGCGCGGCGTTTCCGCCTTCGTTCCCGAGTGGACGGCTGATACCTGTGCACAGTGCAACCAGTGCGCATTCGTATGCCCGCACGCCACCATCCGTCCCTTCGCGCTCAATGTGGAAGAGGCTGCTGCGGCTCCCGCAAATGCAAGCCTTGTTGACTTCCGCGCCGGAAAGGGCAAGGGCCTGTACAAGTACACTCTGGCCATTTCCCCGCTCGACTGCATGGGCTGCGGCGTCTGCGTGAACGTCTGCCCCACCAAGTCTCTGAAGATGGTCGGTCTCGAGAGCCAGGAGGACAAGCAGCCGGTATTCGACTACATGGTCTCCAAGGTCAGCGAGAAGGACGAGGTCAAGAACGACACCGTTATCGGCAGCCAGTTCAAGCAGCCGTACCTCGAGTTCTCCGGCTCCTGCGCGGGCTGCGCGGAGACGAGCTATGCACGCCTCGTAACTCAGCTCTTCGGCGATCACATGATGATCTCCAACGCTACCGGATGCAGCTCCATCTGGGGCGGCCCGGCGGCAACCTCGCCGTACACCGTCAACAAGGAAGGCAAGGGTCCCTCCTGGGCAAACTCCCTGTTCGAGGACAACGCTGAGCACGGTCTCGGCCTCTACCTCGGCCAGAAGAAGGTCCGCGACGACCTCAAGGCCAAGGTCGAAGCAATAGCCGACAAGGTTCCCGAGGCTGCAAAGTGGCTCGAGACCTACGACTGCGGCGAAGCAAACCAGGCGGCTACCAAGGAGCTCGTCGCTGCGCTCGAAAAGCTCGACTGCGGCTGCGGCACCCGTGCGGAGCTGCTTGAGAAGAAGGATTACCTCAACAAGAAGAGCTGCTGGATCTTCGGCGGCGACGGCTGGGCCTTCGATATCGGCTTCGGCGGCGTTGACCACGTTCTCGCCTCCGGCGAAGACGTCAACATCTTCGTATTCAACACCGAGGTATACTCCAACACCGGCGGTCAGGCCTCCAAGGCTTCCAACATCGGTCAGGTCGCACAGTTTGCGGCGGCAGGCAAGGAGATAAAGTCCAAGTCCCTGGCCGAGATCGCAATGACCTACGGCTACGTCTACGTTGCACAGATCGCAATGGGCGCAAACATGATCCAGACCCTCAAGGCCATCAAGGAAGCGGAAGCTTACCACGGCCCGTCGATCATCATCGCCTACTCGCCCTGCGAGATGCACTCGATCAAGGGCGGCATGACAAACTGCCAGTCCGAGATGAAGAAGGCAGTCGAGTGCGGCTACTGGAACCTCTTCCGCTACAATCCTGCGGCTGAGTCCGGCAAGTTCACCCTCGACTCCAAGGCTCCGGCCGGCGGCTACCGCGATTTCCTCATGAACGAGGCCCGCTACAACCGTCTGACCCGTGAGTTCCCCGACCGTGCAGAGGATCTGTTCGAGCGCAATGAGGAAAATGCAAAGGCCCGCTACGAGCACCTGCAGCGCCTCATTGAAATGTACAAATAAGTTATATCATATTGAAAATGCTCAGGCCGCCTGGCCTGAGCATTTTTGCGTTATGGTGCGGGTAACAGGGGTCGAACCTGCACGCCGTAGGCACGAGAACCTAAATCTCGCATGTCTGCCAATTCCATCATACCCGCAAATATTCATTTGACATCTGCAATAATAGCACAGCATTTATTTTTTTGTCAATGATATAAAAAAGGGAGTTGACTATTGAAAATAAAGTATTTAGAATATACCGGTACGTTTTTTAAAGAGGGTTATCAAATGATTGGTGCGATAGTCAACGCGCTGGGCATTCTCGTCGGCGGAACGCTCGGAACGCTGCTCAGGACAAAGATAAATCATAAGCTTGTGGACTGCCTGATGACCGCAATGGGGCTTGTTGTCCTGTCGGTCGGCGTGCAGGGCATAGTCGGCTCGACGAACACGATGTGCCTTGTTCTGTGTCTGGCCATCGGAGCGATAATAGGACAGGCACTGAAGATCGACGAGTTCATTGACGGCATGGGCGTTAAGATCGCCAAGCTCTTCGAGGGCAAGAAGTTTGCCGAGGGCAGATTTGCCGACGGAGTTATAAGCGCCTCTGTCATGTTCACGGTCGGCGCGATGGCCATAATGGGCTCGCTTGACGCGGGACTGCGCGGAAGTTTCAGCGTTCTGTTTACGAAAGCCGTCATCGACGGCGTTGCGGCTGCGGCAATGTCGGCCGCGATGGGCATAGGCGTTGTGCTCTCGCTCGTGCCGGTGCTCATCTGGGAGGGCGCGCTCACGCTGCTTGCAGGGGTTCTGTCGCCGTTTCTGAGCACGGAGGTCATAAGCGAAATGAGCGCCGTTGGCGGTGCGATATTCATCGGCATGGGCTTTAACATGATCGGTGTCACCGACCGCAAGGTGAACGTTCCAAATCTTCTGCCGGCGATCGTGCTGCCGATAATATATGTGCCGCTGGCTTCGTGGATAGGAGGGCTCGTTTGATGAAGAACAAATACGCCGTGTGCGTCATTCTCGCCGGTTCACTGTGGGGCTTCATGGGATTTTTCCGCCGCACGCTCGACACTATGGGCATTTCGGCCATAAGCTGCATCTCGATAAGGTGCATATTCGCAGCCGCACTGTTCGGCCTTATCATTCTCGCAACGAACCGCTCCGCGTTCAAGGTCCGTCTGAAGGACGCGTGGATATTCGTTGGCAGCGGCATTGTCGCGCTGCTCGTTTTCGGCGTGTGCTACTTCAAGGCCATGGATTACATGAGCCTTTCGGCAGCCGCTATACTGCTTTACACCGCGCCGTGCTTTGTTATCCTGTTCTCGGCGCTGCTGTTCAAAGAGGCGCTCACCGGGCAGAAGCTTGCCGCGATGGTTCTCGCATTTGCGGGCTGCTGCCTCGTCTCCGGCATCGGAGGCGGCACTATGATAACTCCCACGGGTCTGGCACTCGGCCTCACCTCCGGCGTGTGCTATGCGCTGTACAGCATTTTCGGCCGCTTCGCGCTCAACCGCGGATATTCGAGCCTGACCATCAATTTTTACGCCTGCGTGCTCGCCGCCATAGGTGCGACGGTCATAGGCGGAACGGAGTATCTCGGTATCATAACGCAGTCTGCGTCCGACTTCGGCTTTGCCTTCGCAACGGGGCTTGTTACCTGCTTTCTGCCGTATCTTCTGTACACCCACGGCCTTGAGGGGCTCGAAAACGGCAAGGCATCCATAATGGCCTCGGTCGAGCCGGTCGTCGCAACGGTTGTCGGCGTTGCGATATACGGCGAGGCTCTTACTCCGATGAGCGCGGCCGGTATCATACTCGTTTTGTCGGCGATCGTTCTGCTGAACGTAAAAGCAGGCAAAAAACAACAGTCTTAAAAGATCAGCCCTCCGTAAAACCGGAGGGCTGTGGTTTATCATTTATTATCTTTCTTTTTCAGCACCATGATGCCGCTGCGTGCGCCGGTGAGCTCACCGTCTGACACCGCTTCCTCGCCGTTCACGAAAACATGGCTTATGCCCTCGGCGCTTCTGCCGGGCTCATCGGGAAATACCCGCAGGCCGTCGGGATCGAATACCGTCACATCGGCAAACATCCCCTCGGCGAGACGGCCGCGCTCTTTAAAGCCGAAACGCTCGGCTGTCTTCCAGCTCATTTTGTTTATGACGCTCTCCCACGGGATTGAGTTTTCGCGCGCCTTTATCAAAAAGTTGGGATAGCCCTGGAAGGCAGCGCCGTTCTGCACGCCGCGAGGCTCTACCCACGCATCGGTCATGAACACGCTCAGCTCGTCCTTCATCAGGCGGCATATGAGCTCTTCGTTGTAATACTTGTCAAGATACACCTTGCCGGCACCCTTTGACGCGTCAATGAGCTCAAGGTACAGGTCGAGACAGTCACGTCTCTCGCTCTTTGCGACCTCGCTGACCTTGCGTCCCTCATAGGCCTTGTACCTGGGCTCGTCATTGATATAAGCGATGGTTATGTCCTTGAAGTCAATGCCCAGCAGCAGGCGCGTAACGTCGATCACCGCGCGCAGCTTCAGGCGGTTCACGGGCTTTTTCTTCTCCTGCTCACTGAGCGCCATGTACCACGGCGGGCAGATGACGTTTATTGTGGATGCGCCGTAGGTCATCGAGTAGTTGTCGTAGGCTATGTCGTAGCCCTGAGCGCGGTAATCGTAGAATTTTTTGAGCATCGGATCGATGCTTTTCCAGGAGGATGTTCCGACGAAGATGAGGTGCGAATACTCCATGCGGCACTTCGAGCGCTTCATGATCTCTATGACCTCGTCAAGAGCTATCTCGATATGCGGCTTTGAGATGAGCGGGTAGCCCAGTGCGATCTTTGAGTTTGCGCGCGGGTGTACGGTAACGATGCCGTCATACTCGGCAATAGCCGAGGCGAAGGCCACAAGCTCCTCCATGTCCGAATACATGCCCGGCTCGTACATGAAGCCGAAGCTTCCGCCGAACGCGCCGTTTTCCATGGCTTCACGCACATGCTCCAGCATTTTTTCACGCCCCTGCGCATCCATTTTGCCGGGCTTCAGGCCGCTGACGGCTATGCGCGTCGTACCGTGGCCTACAAGCGGCACGATATTCACGAAAAGCTTTCCTTTTGTTTCATCGACAAACTGTCTGAAGCTGCCGGGATCCTTAGCCTCGAAAAGGCCCGCTCCTACATACTGCTTATACTGCGAGCCGCGCTCTATGCCGAAGCATGAGAAGCCGCAGTTGCCCGTTACCTGCGTGGTTATGCCCTGGCGCAGGAAGGGCGCAAAATACACCTCGGCATTGTCGTAATCGCAGAAAAAGTCGTTGTGGGAATGTGCATCGATAAAGCCCGGAGCGATGCACTTTCCCGTGCAGTCAATGAGCTTATCCGCCCTTACCGCCGCATTGGCACCGGCATACGCTATTCTGTCGCCGTCAATAACGACATCTCCGACGAAGGGCTTGGCACCGGTACCGTCATATACAAGGCCGTTTTTCAGTACAGTTATCATAGCTTTTCTCCTTGGCATTCGAATTAATTTCACAATTTGAATTATTTTATCACCGCATCGGACATATTACAATGATTTTATCATTATTGAACACAGAATTTCGGACTGTATATCATAACAAAATCTTATCTTAACATTAACTTAACGCGGTTGACGGTCGTACATAATGCATGCTATCATATCGCCGTCGCACAGAATTTTGCGAAAAAACTTGACAAAGGAGCAATGTTATGCCTATCATTCATGTAACCGTAACCAAAAAACTTCCGGCTGACGCAAAAGCTGACCTCATGGAATACTTTGCACAGCAGATATGCGCCAATACCTCGACGCTTTCCAAGAACATTTATGTATACATACATGAGATGGAAAAGGAAAACGTGCGGAAGCTCGCTCCGACTGTGCTCATAGACTGGACGATGATGCCGGACCGCACCGATGAGGTCAAGAAGCCGATCATGGCCGCAATGACAGACAAGCTTGCGCAGGTCTGCGGCGAAGAATACAGACAGGAGATAGTTATTATCTTCAACGATATCCCGCTTGCAAGCGCCATGCTTGGCGGCGAGACAAGGTCTGAAAATCCCTCGAAGTAAAGCGATTTTTATCAATCAGGTTACGGCAGCCGTTAAAGCGGCTGCCGTTTTTTTCAGGAGCTGAACTTATGGCAAATTTTATTGAGATTGATGATTTTTCCGCACCGGAGCTCGACGTTTACGCGCGGCTTACGGAAAATCAGCTGCTTTGCAGGCGCGATCCCGAAAACGCGATGTTCATAGCAGAAAGTCCCATGGTCATAGAGCGTGCGCTTGACTCGGGCTGCGTGCCGCTGTCGTTTCTTATGGAGACAAAGCACGCCGAAGGCAAGGCAAGGGAGCTTCTTGCCCGATGCCCTGCGGATATAAACGTTTACACGGCGCCGCTCGAGGTGCTTACGCAGCTCACGGGCTTCCACTTGACGCGCGGTATGCTCTGCGCAATGCTCCGCCCCCGGCTGCGCAGCGTTGATGAGGTGTGCCGCGGCGCAAGGCGCATTGCGGTTCTTGAAAATGTGATGAACCCGACGAATATCGGCGCGATCTTCCGCTCGGCTGCGGCTCTTGGCATGGATGCGGTGCTGCTCACAGCAGAGGGCAGCGATCCGCTGTATCGCCGCGCGGTGAGAGTCAGCATGGGCACGGTGTTTCAGGTGCCGTGGACCTATCTCGGTGAAAACTGGATGCAGGAGCTTGCCTTCCTCGGCTTCAGGACAGCGGCAATGGCACTGACGGACAAATCGCTGCCGATATACGATCCGGCTCCGGCAAAAGAGGAAAAGCTCGCCGTTGTACTCGGGACGGAGGGCGACGGACTTGCATCCGAAACCGTCGCAAAATGCGACTACACACTGCGCATCCCCATGTCGCACGGCGTGGACTCGTTAAACGTCGCCGCGGCAAGCGCAGTCGCGTTTTACCAATTGGGCGTGATGCACAAGCTGTAAAAGCGCAAAAAATCCGACCCTGCCTTTTCAGGCAAGGCCGGAGATCGTCAAATTTTGCATGACTTATTGCTCGGCCGCGTTTGTGAGCTTATTGATGAACACCGTAAAGCCGATGGCAAACAGGACGGCAAGGACGCCGAATACCGCAACGCTTGAGGTAAAGGTCGCCATGCAGTAGCTGGATACAACCGCTCCGATAAGGCAAACGATAACTGCCAGTGCAAAAAACGTAGTCTTTTTCATAACTATTCCTCCGATATAATCAAATATTATTTTCGAAGATCTCAATTATATCCGGGCCCTGAATAGTGCTTGATTTCTTACTGTCTGTATTGTAAAATAAATCGCAAGAAAAGTAAAGCTGTTGATCGTTATGGCTGCTTTAAGTATTGCTTAAAGGAGGAGAGCTATGGAAACTGCACGATGCAAAGCATTTTTAGCTGCCGCGGATACGGGGAGCTTTTCAAAGGCAGCCGAGCTTCTGAGCTACACTCCGTCGGGCGTGAGCCAGCTTGTGAGCGCGCTTGAAGCGGACCTGGGCTTTCCCCTGCTTCGGCGCACGAACAAGGGCGTGAGCGTCACGGCGGAGGGCAGCAGGCTCATCCCTGCGGTACGCGAATTTTTGAATAATGAGGAAAATATTTACCAGCTTGCAGCCGACACGAAGGGGCTGCTCATCGGCAGCGTGACCATCGCCGCATATTCGAGCATGGCAACGCACTGGCTGCCGGAAATCATAAGCCGCTTTCAACATGACTATCCGCATGTCAAAATAACCCTGCTTGAGGGCTGCTCTGAGTTAAACAGGCTGTTGGACGAAAAAACGGCCGACCTTGCATTCATGAGCTACCGCAAGCCGCTCCCCTATGACTGGATACCGCTGTCCGAGGACAGGATGATGGCAGCACTGCCTAAGGACCACCCCTGCGCGGAGCTTGAAAGCTATCCGTTTGAGCTGTGCAGGAACGAAAAGCTCATCCTTGCAGGCTTCGGTCATGACGACGATGTTATGCCTCTGTTTGAGGAGTTCGGCATCGAGCCGGATATCCGCTTTTCAACGGTCGAGAGCTATTCGGCGCTGAAGATGGTCGAACAGGGGCTCGGCATAAGCATATTGAACGAGCTCATAACGCGCAACTGGCCCTGCGAGGTCGTGAAAATACCCATCTCGCCTCCGAGGAGCATAACGCTCGGAATGGCGCTGATAAATTACAGGCACGCCTCCCCCGCCGTACGGCGCTTTGTCAAATACGCAGAAGAAATAATAAAGAATAAATAGAAAGGTTTTGTTAAAATTGTTAGCCCGAATAAAGCCGAAAAACTGCCTGAGCATACTGCTCGGCAGCGCGATACTCGCCTTCGGCCTGTACAATGTCCACTCCATCTCCGGCGTTACCGAGGGCGGTGTCCTCGGACTTACGCTGCTGCTCGAGCACTGGCTCGACATATCTCCGTCTGTAAGCGGCCTTGTGCTCAACGGTGCCTGCTATCTGCTCGGCTTCAAGCTGATGGGCAGAGAGTTTATACTCTATTCTATCATCGCAGGCGGCGGTTTTTCCGCCTTTTATGCGATATTCGAGCGCTTTCCTCCGGTCTGGCCGCAGATAGCCGAGTCGCCGCTGCTGGCAGCTGTAGCCGGTGCACTGTTTGTCGGCGTGGGTGTCGGTCTGTGCATAAGGGCAAACGCCGCACCGACGGGCGACGATTCGCTCGCTCTGAGCCTGTCGCAGCTGCTCAAGCTCGGCATACAATGGGTATATCTGCTCGGCGACTTAGTTGTCCTCGCACTGTCGCTGACGTATATTCCTTTTAATAAGATCGTCTATTCCCTGCTGACGGTCGTGCTCTCCGGCCAGCTCATCGGTCTTATCCAAAACGCCGGAAAGCCAAAAAAAGCAAAAGAGACATAACACAAAAAAACTACTCCGTTTCAAAGGCGGAGTAGTTTTGCGTTTAATAATATTGCGTCGTCTGGACAGTGGCTTACGAATATGAGCGTTCTGTCTGCGCAGTTATCCGATATATACTCTATGACGCGTTTTTTCGTATCCTCATCGAGGCCGGTGAATGGCTCGTCGAAGTAGACGGTGTCGGCGCGGCTGAGCATCGCCCTGACTATGGCGACGCGGCGGCGCATACCGCCCGAGAGCTGCGACACGGGCTTATTGCAATGCCCCTCAAGGCCGACGCAGGCAAGATGTGCGCGGATCTCATCCTTTGTAACGCCGTGCCCCGCCGTCATTTTTA
Organism: bacterium; assembly: GCA_963613665.1. Lineage (GTDB taxonomy): Bacteria > Bacillota > Clostridia > Oscillospirales > Oscillospiraceae > F23-B02. Next base: position 8,771 of record CAVEAL010000030.1, read on the forward strand.
CGCAGTTGACGGCCGTGAATTCCTCAGGCAGCCTGTCCTCCTGGAACACCGCAGCCTGACTGCGTGGGCGGTCCTTCACCTCGCCTGAATCGGGCTTTTCAAGGCCCATCATGATGCGAAGGAGCGTTGTCTTTCCCCTGCCGGACGGCGCCGTGATAAGCAGCCTGCCGCCCTTGGGAATGTCGATGCTTATATCGCGCAGCACCTCGTTTCCGCCGAAGCTCTTGCATATGTTTCTAAGCTCCATCACGCACGCTCCAATCTCGCGTAAAGCATGCGCAGAATCAGCATGAACAGCTTCTCAAACGCAACGCTTATGATGACGATTATGACCGTCCAGCACAGCAGATCGTCGGTGTCGAGATATATCTTGGCATAGAAAAGCTGCTTGCCTATCGAGCCGTCGGGAGTACCGATTATCTCGGCGGCTACGCCTGCCTTCCACGACATGCCCAGAGAGCTTGCGCATGCGGAGAGCACGAAGGGCTTGAGCTGCGGCATATGTATATAAAGTATACGCTTGTGCAGCGGCATTCCGAACACGCTGCCGAGCTCGAGCATCTTCTTATCCTCGCTCTTTATGCCCTCGAGCACATTGCCGTAAACGACCGGCAGGACAATGAGAAAGGATATGAACACGGAAAGGTTCTGCGCCGAGAGCCATATGAGGCATATGACGACAAACGATGCCACAGGCACGGTCTTGACCGTTATCATAAACGGCCAGAGCGCAGTTTCTATCCACGCAAAGCGGCCGGAGAGTGCGGCGAGCACAAGCCCCGTCAGGAGCGCGAGAAAGAAGCCGCCCGCGATGTGGTAGAAGCTGAACCATATGGATGCCCAGAAGCCCTCCACGCGCCATATGCTCGTCATGCGCACGGCAACATCTACGGGCGATACAAGCAGTATGCTCTGATCGACCGCCGCCGCGGCGATCTGCCACAGCAGCAGTGCGAAGGCTACGGCAAGAGCCTTGCCGAGCTTTTTATTTTGCAGCATAGTACAGGCCGTCGTCAGGCAGCTTGCCGCCGACCGACTGCGGATTCATACCATAAAGCGCCTCGAGATAGCCGCCGAGACATTCCTTGAGCTCGTCGCCGGTAAGGCAGCATATGCTGCAGTACGGCAGCGCCTTGAGCGCAATGGGGGTCTTTACGATCTCGTAATTGCCGACGAGCTCCGCCGCCTGCTCGGTGTTTTCGTTAACGTATTTGACGCTCGCGGCGTACTCCTGCATGAATTTTTCCACCTGCTGCGGATATTTTTCGGCAAACTCGGTGCGCACGACGATCACACCTGTTGCCATGGACGCGCCGTCGTTTACCTTCCGCCACTCCTCGTCGAGGTTGAGGGCGACCTTCAGTCCCTCGACCTTGGTCTGCGCTGCCGTTACAAAGGGCTGCGGCAGCATTGCAACCGCCGTTTCGTCACTGCTTATGTAGGACAGTGCCTCGGTCGTGTCCGCGCACCACTGGATGCTCGGAGCCTTATCACCCTCGAGGCCGTTTGCCTTGAGCAGATATCTCAGCGCAAACTCGGGCGTTGCACCTTCGCCGGTCGCGTACAGCTTTTTTCCGGCGAGGTCTGCAAAGCTCTTTATGCTGTCGCCTCGCTCGACAATATACAGAACGCCGGTCGCGCATACGGCAAGCACCTTCACGCCGCCGTCCGTGTTATTGTACAGAACGGAGGCCAGGTTTGCCGGAACCGCCGCAATGTCGATCTCGCCCTTGGTGAGCGCCGGAGCAAACGCGGATGCCTCGGTCTTGAGCGAGAACTCGTATGTATTCTCCGTTTCGCCCTTATCGCTGTCGTCCATGAGCTTTACCATGCCCATCGCCGTAGGGCCGGTCATTGCGCCGACGCGAACGGTCGTCGGCTCCTCGGATACGGCCGGCGTCTCCGCAGGCGTAGGGTCGCTGCTTGTGCAGCCGCTGAACACGCAGGCAAGCATGAGCAGAGCAAGCATAAGTGATATAAGCTTTTTCATTTTTTCGCACCTCATAAAATATATTTTCTGAGCCTTTCGGCATCATTAATGCAAACCGTTTTTCCGTCCTTCACGATGACTCCGTCCTCACAGAGCGCGTCAAACGCGCGGTACAGAGAGGCGCGCGAAACGTTGAGCGCAAGAGAGAGCTTGCTAAGCGGCATTGGCAGCGCGGCTGCCTCCCTCTCCGGCAGATTATCCAGCAGGAAGCTCGCAAGGCGCTGCTCGGCTGTGCCGGAGCTGAGAAAATACAGCTTCTTATTCAAAAACCGTATCCGCTCGGACAGGTATTTTATATAGTTGAGCGATATCTGCGGATCGTAGCGCATCATGCGGCGCACAAGGCGCTGCGTGAAAAACACGATCTGCGCATCACTGACGGCGCGTATATCGGCGGCATACTCCGGCTGCTCGGTAAACAAAGCCGCCGCACCGAACACAGAGCCCGGAGAAAGCGTGCTCATGATTATCGTATGGCCGCCCTCGCCGCTTTTCGTGACTCTGAGGCTGCCGGAGAGCACGACACCGAGGCTGCGCGCAAACTCCGTTTTGCCGTACACAAGCTGAGACTTGGAATAGCTTTTCAGCTCACAGTCTGGTGAGGCAAGGATCTTTTCTATCGTTGACATAGGCACGGCGTAGAAAATCACCGCATGCCGGAGCGTTGACAGCTGGGTCGGACTGAGCTTCATGTCTTCCTCCGTTTTTGTCTCATATGAGACAGTTTATGTTTCAATTATAGTCAAACGCAGAAATTTGTCAAGTATTTATCAACATCTTAACAATGAATTTTCAAACTGTTAAAACTTTAGCAATTTGCATAAAAATATTTAATTTTTTAGTGAAAATGTACCATACGCCCTGTTTTTTATCGTCAAGTTGACCAAAGTAAAAGCATTGTATCGGTGCACATTGTCAATAGGTCGTCTGCCAATGTCTGTCATTTGATTCAGGTAAAATTAATAAAAAAATAATTATTCTTTACACAAAAAATATTTTTCCATATAATCAAATTAGCAAGATATATATAAAGTGGAAGAGTGATAAAAACTGTATAGAAAGGATGATTCTATTGGTAAAGGTCGATTATGGCTTTATCGACAGCGTATTAGGGAAGTACGGCTGCGATAAGACCCATGTCATTTCCATTATGCAGGACGTGCAGGCCGAGTATAATTACCTGCCCGAGGAAGCACTGCGCTATATAGCCGAAAAGGTCGGCGAAAGCGATGCGCAGATCTACGGTGTTGCGACCTTCTATGAAAACTTCTCGATGAAGGAAAAGGGCAAGTATATCATTCGAGTATGCAACGGCACCGCGTGCCACGTCAGAAAGGCCGACGATGTGCAGGAGGCCATTTACGCCGCCACCGGCATGAAGCCCGACGAGCACATGTCAGCCGACGGACTGTTCACCATCGAGCGAGTTTCCTGCCTTGGCGCTTGCGGACTTGCACCGGTGTGCACCGTAAACGACGTTGTCCACGCTTCTATGACCCCCGAGAAGGCGTATGCGCTTATTCAGGAGCTGAGGGAGGCTGAGAAGGCATGAAGATTGAAAGCAGACAGCAGCTTAAAGACTGCCGGGAGGAGTTCAAAAAAGCTCTTGCCTGTCAGTACAAGCAGGTAGTTATCTGCGGCGGCTCCGGCTGCGTTGCCGGCGGTTCGCTGAAGGTATACGATAAGATGAAGCAGCTCATGGAAAGGCGCGGACTGCGCGTTGACGTTGTGCTTCAGCACGAAAGCCACGACGAGGCTGTCGGCCTCAAGCACAGCGGCTGCCACGGCTTCTGCCAGATGGGACCGCTCATGCGCATCGAGCCGATGGGGCTTCTCTACATCAAGGTTACGGTCGATGACTGCGAGGAGATAGTCGAAAAGACCGTTTTGAACGACGAGGTCATAGACCGACTTGTTTATCACGAAGAGGGCAAAAGCTATGTCCGTCAGGAGGATATCCCTTTCTACAAGCAGCAGACCCGTATAGCGCTTGAGCACTGCGGTCATATAAACGCCGAAAGCGTTGAGGAATACATAGCGGTCGGAGGCTACAGCGCACTGGAAAAGGCGCTGTTTGACATGACGCCCGAGGAGATAATAAATGAGATATCCGAATCGGGACTGCGCGGCAGAGGCGGCGCGGGCTTCCCGACAGGCAAGAAGTGGGCGCAGGTCGCGGCGCACACGGAGGCTCCGGTAAAGTACATAGTCTGCAACGGCGACGAGGGCGACCCCGGTGCGTTCATGGACCGCTCCATCATGGAAGGTGATCCTCACAGAATGATAGAGGGCATGATAATCGCCGGTATAGCAACGGGCTCCGAGGAGGGCTATATCTACGTTCGTGCCGAGTATCCGCTGGCGGTAGAACGACTTAAAATGGCGATTGCCGACGACGAAGCACACGGCATACTGGGCGAGAACATCCTCGGCTCGGGCAAAAATTTCAGGCTGCACATAAACAAGGGCGCGGGCGCTTTCGTCTGCGGCGAGGGCTCGGCGCTGACCGCCTCGATCGAGGGCGGACGCGGTATGCCCAGAACGAAGCCTCCCAGAAGCGTTGACAAGGGACTTTTCGATGCTCCCACCTCGCTCAACAACGTCGAGACCTTTGCAAACGTTGCGCCCATCATCGAGCGCGGCGCCGCATGGTATCGCGGCATCGGCACGGAAAACAGCACCGGCACCAAGGCCTTTGCCCTGACCGGCAACATAAAGCACACCGGTCTTATCGAGGTACCTATGGGCACAACACTCCGAGAGATAGTGTTCAAGATAGGCGGCGGCGTCAAAAACGGCAACTTCAAGGCCGTGCAGATAGGCGGCCCCTCCGGCGGCTGCCTGACCGAGGAGCACCTCGATCTGCCGCTCGACTTTGACTCCACGAAGAGAATAGGCGCGATCATCGGCTCGGGCGGACTCGTCGTAATGGGCGACGATACCTGCATGGTCGAGATCGCCCGCTTCTTCATGAACTTTACCAAGAAAGAATCCTGCGGCAAGTGTGCGACCTGCCGCGAGGGTACGCCCAAGATCCTTGCGATACTTGAGCGCATAACCCATGGCGGCGGCACGATGGAGGATATCGACCTGCTTCAGGATCTTGCAAGCGTCATCAAGACCTGCTCGCTGTGCGGACTCGGCAAGACCGCAACTAACCCCGTGCTGAGCACACTCAAATATTTCAAGGATGAATACATCGCGCATATCGTTGACAAGAAATGTCCGGCAGGTGCCTGCCGCAGCCTGTGCACGATGTGGATAGATCCCCTGCTGTGCATCGGCTGCACGAAGTGTGCACGCAACTGCCCCGTCGGCGCAATTACCGGCGAGCTGCGCAAGCCGCACAAGATAGACCCCGACAAGTGCATAAAGTGCCGCGAATGCAAGCACGGCTGCCCGAAGCATGCGATAAAGGAGGTATGATGATATGAAGAGCATGATCATAGACGGCATCAGCTGTGAATTTGAAAATGAACGCAATGTCCTTGAAGTCGCGCTGAAGCATCATATCGACATTCCGAATCTCTGCTACTGCGAGAGTCTTTCGATATACGGCGGCTGCCGCCTGTGCGTTGTCGAAAACGACCGCGGCGGCGTTGAGGCGGCCTGCACGATGATCCCCAGAGACGGTATGGCCGTAAAGACCAACACTGCGCGGCTGAGAAAGCAGCGTCAGCTCGTTCTGGAGCTGCTGCTGGCCGGACACCGCTCCGACTGCACCACCTGCGAAAAATCGGAGAAGTGCAAGCTTCAGGCCTACGCAAAGCGCTATAACGTAACAAATATACGCTTCCCGATCGACTACCCCAAGCTGCCGATAGACAGCTCCTCCCCTTCCGTCGTGCGCGATCCCTCAAAGTGCATACTCTGCGGAAAATGCGTGAGGATGTGCTCGGAGGTGCAGAACGTCCACGCCATCGACTTTGCCGAGCGCGGCATTGAAAGCTACATCTCCTGCGGCTTTGAAAACAAGCTTGCGGACACCGACTGCGTCGGCTGCGGCCAGTGCGCGGCGGTCTGCCCCACCGGTGCGATAGTTATCAAAAACGAGGTCTCAAAGCTTTGGGACGCCATATACGATCCGACAAAGAAGGTAGCGGTGCAGGTAGCGCCCGCGGTGCGCGTCGGCATCGGCGAGGAATTCGGGCTTCCTGCCTCGCAGCCTGTTATGGGCAAGATAACGACGGCTCTCAAAATGCTCGGCGCGGACTATGTTTTCGATACCTCGCTGACGGCAGACCTCACCATTATGGAGGAATCGGCGGAATTTATGGAAAAGCTCAAGACGGGCGCCAAGCTCCCCATGTTCACCTCCTGCTGCCCAGGCTGGATAAAGCATGTAGAAAACCGGCATCCGCATCTGATGCCTCAGGTCTCCACCTGCGGCTCGCCGATGGAAATGTTCGGCGCGGTTTTGAGGCAGTACTACACGGACGATGAGCTGTACTCCGTCGCAATAATGCCCTGCACGGCAAAGAAGGCCGAGGCCGCGCGTCCCGAGCTCATAAAGGACGGCGAAAGGCTCATTGACCTTGTGCTTACGACTCAGGAGCTTGCGCGGATGATAAAGGAAGCCGGCATCGACTTTGCCCAGCTGCCCGACACGAAGCCCGACGATCCATTCGCCGAATATACCGGTGCGGGCGTTATCTTCGGCGTCACCGGCGGTGTAACGGAGGCTGTCATACGCCACGTTCTCGGCACGGTCACATCCGAGCAGATAGCAACCGTCGCCGAGTGCGGCGTCCGCGGCCTTGACGGCATAAAGGCATTTAATGTAACGGCAGGCGATCTCACGCTGAAGATTGCCGTTGCAAACGGCCTCGGTAATGCCGACAAGCTGATCGAAAAGGTCGAAAGCGGCGAGGAGTTCTTCCACTTCATTGAGGTCATGGCCTGTCCCTGCGGCTGCATCGGCGGCGGCGGTCAGCCCGAAGCCGCAATGGCTCAGAAGAAGGTTCGCAACAGCGGAATATTCAATGCCGACGAGGCCTGCACCCTGCGCTCGTCCGAGCAGAACACCGCGCTTGACGGAGTTTATGCTCTTCTGCGCGGCAAGGCTCACGAGCTGCTGCACGTTCACTACCCCGATCACGGTCACGAATAAACGCAAAACGCATCTCCCTCCTGCCATTGAACAGGAGGGAGAACTTTTTTACTATTTTATAAACAATTTGTCCGACGGTAGATTTTAAAACGCCGCCATGTTATAATCATTCAGTACAGAATGGAGTTGATAATATGCGTAAATTCATTGCCATGGCATTGGCGGTCTGCTGCATCATATCTCTTTGCGCCTGCGGCAAGAAGGACAGCGGCGAGGCGGAACGCGAATGCGGCGTGTATATAACCATGCAGGCAAGCGACGTTTTCACGGTTTCCTGCGGCACCGAGGAGGGCTCGGAGTCATTTGCAAACGCGGATGAGTCCGCCATAGCGGCGGGTACGGTCATCCACTTTGACTTTGCCGGTGACAAAGCCGAGAGCAGCGACAGAGCCGATATCGAATACAGCATATGCATCTACGACAAGGAGCTCAATATACTCGCAACGAAGTCCTTCGTCGATGATTTTTCAAACATGGCCCGTGTTGACATTACGGTCACCGAAGATCACAAGATAATAAACGCAAACGCCGGAAGCTGCGGCGGCGATGTCGTTATCGAGATGACTGCGGAAACCGCCGATGACAACATTTCGTACATGTCCCCCACCGTTTTCATGCCCGAGCGCAGTGATGCGGCCGATAAGCTCAACGAGACGTTCAAGTCGATGGCGACCAAATATACGACCGAGACATACCAGAACAACTACGGCCATTACACGCAGAATATCGGCGACGGTACGGCGGAGGGCCTCAGCGCCTTTTCCATGAACCGAACGATAAGAGCCGAGCGTGCCGACAGCGCCGTCGTGTCCCTGCGCATTGTTGACAGAGCCTCGCTCGGTACGACAAGTTCGCTTGCAATAAGCGGAGCATGCTTCGACAGTCAGACCGGCGAGGAACTGACGCTTGCCGGCCTCGGCGACAGCGAAAAGATCGTAAACAGCGTTTCCGAAAAGATACTCGTTTCCTTCAATAACGATCCCGAGTATCAGGACGTATTCTTCAACGAGGGGTACTCCGAAACGATAAAATCTCTGGTATCCGACGGGCACTGGTACCTGTCCTCCGAGGGCATCGTGATAATTGCCAATCCCGGTGAGATAGCCGACAGCTATTATGAGTTCACCGTACCGTATTCCGAGCTCGGCGACATCATCGACAAAGCATATATTCCCGCATCCGACCGTGACGGAGCCGATGGCGAGATAGAGGTTTCTCTCGCGGCTGACAGTAAGACCTCGGAATTCACAGTTCTCGGCAGCGCGGCGGCAACGGATATAAAGTCGCTGCTCCTGACGGTGAGCGGCAGCATTTATGATCTCGATGTTTACACGATAGCATATAACTCCGGCACGGGCAGCTACACGCTGGTCAAGCAGCTTATCGCGTGCAGCGATATGTCCGACGGCGCGGCGCTTGCTATAAATGCCGAGCTTGAGGGTACGACTCCGACCATGATCGCACGCTTCAGGCTCGCCGACGGCACGCAGGAGATCCGCCTGCTCTCGCTTGACGAAAGCGGTGCCGTCAAGGTCACCAACCCCAACGCGAGCTCCGGAACGGCCATCACCTCCCGTCTGCCCTACAGCGGCGATATTGACGGCGACGGCAAGACCGAGACCGTAAGCACGGCCGACAACGGTCAGGGCGTTATAACGCTAAACATTGAGTCCGGCGGCACGACGAACAGTGTTGACACCGGCATAAGCAGCGTAAACAGCATCCGCCTGTTCGATCTCGACAATGACGGCGTGCGCGAGATCTACATTGACGGCCAGAACGCAGACGGCGAGAGCATCACCTGCGCCGCGTTCTATTCCTCCGGTGAGAGTCAGCCGCTGCACCTTGCTCTGTTTGACAGCCAGAGCTTCGCAGCGGGTCTTATAAAGGATTTTGCCGACGGCAAGCTCGTGCTTGATACCGAGATGAATATTCTCGGCACATATAAGGTGAAAAGTGTGTACACTCTGTCGGATAAGAGCTATGCCAAAGCCTCCGGCGACATTGTGTTTGACAACAACACGACCTATGTAACCACGACCAAGAGCATAACGCTTTCAAACGGCAGCTATCTTTCAAGCGGCACAAGGCTGCGCTTTACCTCGACAGACGGAAGCTCGGTCATCAACTTCGTGACCGACGGCGGCTTCACAGGCTCCATCCCCATTGCAAGCTCCGGCTCCGGCTGGACGATAGGCGGGCAGCCGGATACGAGCTGTTTCTCCTCCCTGCCGTACAAAAGCTGATACAGGCCAAAAACTTATTTAAGGAAAAAATACACACCTCGGGGCGTATTTTTTCATATCCGCTTGCGAAAAATATATCCGAGGTGATATTATGGATACCGGCAAAAACGCCGAGCTTCCGCTCGGTCTCGGCATGGCGCTCATGCGCAACACCGACGCATTTCTGTATTTTTCGGCACTCAACAGTGCGCAGCGCAGCAAAATCATCGAGGAAAGCAGAAAAGTGCATAGCCGCAAGGAAATGAAAAGCTTCGTGGATAAGCTGACGGCAAGCGATTAAAAAGGCATTTGTCTTTTCGACGTGGACATATCGAAAATTTGTGTCTGTATTGCGGACGTTTTTTTCGCAAAGCTCTTGTATATTCCGTCTGAATGAAGTAAAATCTCTATATAAAATACACAGAGGTGAATCGGATGGAATTACAGCTTAAAGACATTGAGCTTGCAGCCGAACGGCTCAGGCCCATACTCCATCACACGGAGCTCGATATGTCCTCCACCTTTTCCGCCATGACCGGCGGAGAGATATATCTCAAATGCGAAAACCGCCAGAAAACCGGCTCGTTCAAGATACGCGGCGCAAGCAACAAGGTCGCGGCGCTCGTCGAGCGCGGCGACGTGAAGAGCGTCGTTGCGTCCTCGGCCGGCAATCACGCGCAGGGAGTCGCATACGCGGCACACAAGTTCGGTATTCCCGCAACCATAGTCATGCCCGCAAGTGCCCCGATAGCCAAGGTTCAGGCAACGGAGGGCTACGGCGCAAAGGTCGTCCTGCACGGCGACTGCTACGACGATGCGTATGCAATGGCCTGCACCGTCTGCGAGACGGAGGGCGCGACCTTCCTGCATCCGTACAATGACCTTGATGTCATAGCCGGTCAGGGCACGCTCGGTCTCGAAATACTCGGCGATCTCCCGACTGCCGACATTGTCATCGTCCCCGCAGGCGGCGGCGGACTGCTTGCGGGTGTAGCCGCCTGCATAAAGCAGATAAATCCCCGCGTCAAGGTCATCGGCGTTCAGGCCGAGGGCGCGGACGCCATAGCGCAGTCCTTCCGTGAGAAAAAGTACATAAGCACCGACAGCGTGTCCACAATTGCCGACGGCATTGCGGTCAAATCGCCCGGCGATATAACGATCGAGCTCATAAACCGCTACGCGGACGACGTCGTGACCGTCAATGACAACGAGATATCCGAGGCGATCCTTCTGCTCATGGAGCGCTGCAAGCAGATCGTCGAGCCCTCTGGAGCGACGCCGGTCGCCGCCGTACTCAAGGGCAAGGTCGACGTCAGGGGCAAGAAGGTCGTGTGCCTGCTCTCCGGAGGCAACATCGACGTGAGTTTTATCCAGTGCATCATCGCACAGGGACTCGTCGCGCGCAACAGGCGTCTGAGATTCACGGCGACGCTGCTCGATAAGCCAGGCAGCCTTGTGAAGCTTCTCAACGATATCGCGGCGCAGGGTGCGAATATACTCACCGTAGAGCACGACAGGCTCAGTGCCGGACTCAATCCCAATCAGACCAATGTACACATTGCCTGCGAAGTCGGCGGCAAGGAGCACGGTGAAAGGCTCCTGAGTGCGCTCGGCGACAAGGGCTTCAAAGTCAGCTTAAATATTTAAGGAGGAACTTATAATGAAAACCGTATCTACAGACAAGGCACCCGCAGCTCTCGGCCCCTATTCTCAGGCTCAGATCGTCGGAGGCATGGTATATACCTCAGGTCAGATCGGCATTGATCCCGCTACCGGTCTCGTTCCCGACGGTGTCGAAGCGCAAGCACATCAGGTGTTCAAAAATCTCTCCGAGCTTCTCAAGGCCGCGGGCAGTGACATGTCCAAGGTCGTGAAAACCACCGTGTTTATTAAGAACATGGACGATTTCGGTCTCGTTAACAGCGTATACGCACAGTATTTCACCGATCCCTTCCCTGCCAGAAGCTGCGTCGAGGTCGCGCGTCTGCCCAAGGACATGCTCGTTGAATGCGAGGTCATAGCAGAGCTGTGAGTGAGCAGCTTGAACGCATGCTTGCCGGAAAGCTGTACGATCCCTCGGATGAAGAGTTGGCTGCACTGCGCCTGAAGGCGCACAAGCTCAGCCGCAGATACAGCAATACCGACGAGGACGAAACCGAGCTCAGGAGTGATATCCTGTCGCAGCTCACACCCGATGCACAGCCCGGACTGTTTTTACAGGGCCCGGTGTACTTCGACTATGGTGTGTTCACTCACTTCGGCAGAAATTGCTATGCAAATTTTAACTTCACCGTGCTCGACTGCTGCCCTGTGACGATCGGCGACGACGTTTTCTTCGGACCGAATTGCAGTCTGCTCACACCCATGCACGCATTGCTGAGCGAGGAGCGAAACGCCCGAACGAAGCCCGACGGCAGCTTGTACGATCTTGAGTACGCAAAGCCGATAGTGATCGGCAATAGCTGCTGGCTGGCCGGAAACGTCACCGTCTGCGGCGGAGTTACGATCGGTGACGGCTGCGTTATCGGCGCAGGCAGCGTCGTTACGCGCAATATTCCTGCCGGTCACCTTGCCGTAGGAAATCCATGCCGCATAGTAAGGAAGATCACTCCGGCAGACAGCATCGAATTAAAAAGCGAAATTAACTGAAAAACGCGGAAGCCTTAATTCGGCTTCCGCGTTTTTACGCATACCGGCGCATGATGTGGGGCATGCGCCGGTACTTTTTAATAAATCAGAACTTGATGTCAACAGGCTTCCTGTCGAACATGGTGTTAACCTGCTTGTATGCCCAGCCGAGCACTTTCTGATCGAGGTTCCAGAAATAAACTACGAACAGAACGCCGACTACCATGCTGAACAGCTTAACGGACTTTTTGCAGAAATTGCACATTAACGTTTTCTCCTTTTTGAGCTGTTATTGATGCCAAACAGTTCGATATATCGGAGCTGTTGGCGCCTGTGTAGGTCGAAGAAATATTTTCAGAGCGCGGCTTCTTCCTGTCTCATTTAGGGCGATGCATCCAAATCCGGTACAATATCACCGGTCGGGCACCGCAATAGAGACTTTTTAAAGCCTAAATTCGCCTGCAAAATTACTTTGCCTTTGCAAGACCCTTCTGGCGTGCATACTCTGCTGCGCCGAGTGCG
>CAVEAL010000031.1:0-19668 GCA_963613665.1 bacterium
GCAGGGGCTTTTGTGCTGCTTTTTTAGGCCTCCACTCATTGATCAAAATTCCGTCTCTGCACTTATTTTTCCCTTGACTTTTTATAGCTGGTCTTTCCGACAGTCGAACATTTATATCCGTTATCTATTGTATTGCCTTTTTCAAATCCTTGCAATTCTGCAAAATCACCGGTGAGATACTTTTGAATACAGTGTTTGAGACAGTTATTATCGGCAAAATGAATCATGTCCGGTTTTTCAAAATGGGATTCGACCGTGTAGGTTACACCGTTGAAACAGTATTTTTTTATTTTCGTCATATAAATTTGTAATATATCGTTTTGCCATCGTTCATCCCTCCGATTTCTTTCTCGTTGTTTCTGCCATTTTTCAAGCAGAGACATTATTGTTTTCTGCATATCCGCCTTGGTATAACTCCTTGGGAAATGTTTGCGGATATCCTCCTCCATAAATCGGAATTGCTCTTTTTGATTGGGCTTTTCTTCACACAAAACGGTAAACACCACATTGGTTGAATATCTGCCCTGTTCACTGAATTTTCTGAGTCTTTGTGCCTGTGATAATGACGGCGTAGCGTCTGTAAATTCAATTTGGTCAAGTAATGTCCTTTGTTGAAAAAGGTTTTGGAAAATAAAAAATACCGCCTGTGATATTCAGACGGCAATTCCTTAGGCGATTTGATTTTTAGTGCGATTTAAAGTATAATTTATTGCATAGGTTTCCTGTTTCTTTAGATTGCAAAGAACAATTATAATTATCATATAGGTGGTGGGATGATGTATAATCCACAGATAGAAACATTCATAAAGGTTGCGGACGCAGGCAGTTTTAACAGAGCAGCGGAGGAACTATATATCACCCCGACTGCCGTTATTAAGCAAATCAATCTGCTTGAAAGCTCGCTTGACCTCATTTTGTTTGAGCGTACGCACCGTGGGTTGATACTGACGGACGCAGGTAAGTCGCTTTATCAGGACGCAAAATATATAATCGGCTATTGCAAGGACAGTGTTGTCAGAGCTAAAAACGCAATGAGCGAGGGGAAGAATGTTATCCGTATAGGCTCATCTCCGATGACGCCCGCTCAGCTCCTCATGCAAATGTGGCCGAAAATTCAAGAGCAATGCCCGGACATTAAATTTGAAATTATTCCGTTTGAAAACACACCCGAAAACGCTAAGGAAATACTTGCGAATATGGGCAAAAACATTGATATTGTCGGAGGAATATTTGACGATACAATGCTTAATCTCAGAAAGTGTGAGGGTCTGCAACTATCACGCGAGCCGTTTTGCTGTGCCGTATCCATTCATCACAGGCTCGCGCAAAAGAATAAGCTGCAGATCAGCGACCTATACGGAGAAAACTTACTGCTTATGCATCGTGGATGGAGCAATTATGTTGACCGCTTGCGTGACGATATCTGGCAAAATCATACGGAAATACATATTGTAAATTTTGATTTTTACAATATGAGTATATTTAACAGATGTGAAAATTCGAATGATGTTTTGCTTGCGATAGCGGGCTGGGCGAATGTTCATCCTTTGATTAAAGTAATTCCTGTTGAATGGGAATACAGTATTCCGTACGGACTTTTACATTCACCGAATCCGAGCGAAAATGTCAGACGAGTTTTAGATGCGGCTAAAAATACAGTTAAAACCAAACAGATAGTTATAACCTAAAGGTATATACTAAATAACAAAACGAGACTTCAACCGAGGCCTCGTTTTTTCTTATACTATAGTTACAAGAAGAACCTGAAAGTCACAAAATCCGGGAGGAAAACACAATGAAAAAACTGAAGGCATTATTAATCAACGGAGGTCCCAGGGCAAAAGATTGCACTTATACAGCATTGACAGAACTTAAAAACACATTGGAACAAGAGGGCATGGAAGTTGAACTTATCCATGTCGGACACAAGGATATCCGTGGCTGCATCGGTTGCAGAAAGTGTGCACAAACAGGAAAGTGCGTATTCAATGATATTGTAAATGAGATAGCACCAAAGCTTAATGAAGCGGACGCTTTCGTAATCGGAGCACCTGTTTATTACGCATCTCCTGCCGGCGGAGCAATCGCATTTCTTGACAGACTGTTTTTCAGCACGGCAAATGTTGATAAAACTATGAAGGTCGGTGCGGCTGTTACGACTTGTCGCAGAGGGGGCAACACAGCCTCATACGATGTGCTCAACAAATATTTTTCAATCAGCTCTATGCCGATTGCCACAAGTCAGTATTGGAATATGGTTTACGGCGGTCAGGCAGAGGAAGTTTTGCAGGACAAAGAGGGCTTGCAGACTATGAGAACACTCGGCAGAAACATTGCTTTTATGGCAAAGAGTATTGCACTGGGCAAGGAGCAATTCGGACTGCCCGAAAAAGAACAGATTACATATACGAACTTTCACCACTAAAAAGAGAGCGTAATTATGGTGTTTTATTTCACCGCAACGGGCAACAGCCTTTATGTTGCAAAGCGTATTGACGAATATCCGGTCAGCATACCGCAGGTTATCAGAAATTCGTCAATTTATTCAGACAACCAAATCGGTATCGTTTGCCCTGTTTATTGCGGCGAAATACTGCCTTGCCTGTGTTCACGCTTGCCCTCAAAAGGCGGTTATTATAAAGCACGGGAAAAACAAAAACGAGCGATACAGAAATGAAAACGTATCACTCGATGAAATAATAAAATCAAATTTTCAGGATAGGAGAAAAAGCTATGAATAATTTTGTTTTTGAAAATTCGTCAAAGGTGTATTTCGGCGAAGGCTGTGTAAAGGAATATCTTTCAAATATTCTTTCAGCTTACGGCGACACGGTTATGCTCTGCTACGGCGGTGGCTCGATTAAGAAAAGCGGCATTTATGACGAGGTTATAACCGTACTCAAAAAAGAAAAGAAGGCAGTTGTTGAGTTTAGCGGAATCCCGTCAAACCCGACTTACAGCAAGGTGCTTGAGGGTGTTAAGCTTGCCAAAGAAAGTGGTGCCGACTTGATTCTTGCAGTAGGCGGCGGAAGTGTTATGGACTGCTGTAAGTCAATTTCACTCGGTGCAAAATATGACGGCGATATTTGGGCGGACTTTTGGGCAAGACCGGGCGTGATTGACTTTAAGCCGCTGCCGCTCGGTATTATTGTCACCGTTTCGGGCACGGGCAGTGAATGTAACGGCGGTGCAGTAATCACAAACGAAGAGCTTAAAATCAAAACGGGCAGAGATTATCCTCAGCTTAACGCAAAATTCGTTATGCTTGATCCAACCTACACCTACAGCGTTCCTAAACTCCAAATGGTATCGGGTGCTTTTGATACTCTTTCACACATTATGGAAATCTATTTCAGCGAGCCGAATGAGAGCAATGTATCGGACGATATATCCGAGGCTCTTATGAAAAACGTTATCACAAATTTGCGTGCCGCTATCAAAAATCCCGAGGACTACACAGCAAGAAGTAACCTGATGTGGGACGCTACAATGGCTGAAAACCGTATCATCAAGCTTGGCAAAAAGACAGATTTTGAATGTCACCAAATGGAGCACCAGCTCGGTGCATACACTAACTGCAACCACGGTGCAGGTCTTGCCGTTCTTCACCCTGTTTATTACAGGCATGTTTGCAAGGCAGGCGAAAAGAAGTTTGCTCAGTTTGCAGTTAATGTTTGGGGTATCTCAAAGGACGGCAAAACAGACGAGGAGCTTGCAAAAGCAGGTGTTGAGGCTTTAGCTGATTTCATTAAAGAAATCGGTATGCCGACAAGCTTTAAGGAGCTTGGCATTGATGAAAATATCAACCTTAAAGAAATTGCAGACTCCTGTGGCATTGTACCCGGTGCTTATAAAAAGATGACTCATGAGGAAATCCTCGAAATATTCAATGAATGTAAATAAGAAAGGGTGTTAATTATGGAATTTACAAAGTTAAATAACGGTGTTCAAATGCCGATGCAGGGTATCGGAACATATTTGCTGTCCCCCGATGAGGCAGAGGCATCGGCAACCTACGCACTCAAAAACGGTTGTCAGCTTATTGATACGGCAAACGCTTACTGCAACTAAAAGGCAGTGGGCAGAGCAATGAAAAACGCAGGCATTGACCGTAAAAATATTTTTCTTGAAACAAAGCTTTGGCCGTCATTTTACGAACAGGACGACGCAGTAGATAAAACTCTCGACAGACTTCAAACAGATTATAAAGGAGATCAACATTATGAAAAGATTAACCTCAATACTTTTAGCACTCGTGCTTGTCTTTTCTTTTGCAGCTTGCTCCAATAATTCCGATATCAGTGCAAGCACTGCAAATTCTACCGCTTCTGCTCCGACGGACGCACAATCTACCGATGAGTCCTCCGATAATAATACAAACAGTTCTTCAGACAGCAAAATCCTTGTTGTTTACTATTCCGCAACAGGCAGCACAAAAGCCGTTGCCGAAACTATCGCAGACACTGCCGGAGCGGATTTGTTTGAGATCACACCTGTTGACCCTTACACAAGCGACGACCTTAACTGGACGAATGACAACAGCCGTGTAAGCGTTGAGCACAACGACGAAAGCAAGCGTGATGTACCGCTTACCAAAACCACACCGGATAATTGGGCAGACTATGATACCGTATTTATCGGCTATCCGATTTGGTGGGGCATTGCCGCATGGCCTGTAAACAATTTTGTTACGGGCAATGACTTCAGCGGCAAAACCGTTATTCCGTTTTGCACATCGGCATCATCAGGCTTAGGTCAGAGTGGTGAGCTTTTAGCCGATATGGCAGGCACAGGCAATTGGCAGGACGGCGAAAGATTTTCTTCGGGTGCTTCCTCAAGCAAGGTTGAATCCTGGGTAAACGGTCTTGACCTTAAATAAAATCTTCAAATTTACAGTTGTGCTTTTGACGGTTAATGTTACGGTAATTATGCTTTCGGCTTGTTAAATTAATGGCAATTCTCCGAGCAGTTATACAACAAATACAACAGCCGAAAGCTCGTCAAAATCACAAGCCACTCAGCCTGTCAAACAAAATAATGCCGTCACAAACGGCACGGATACCTATCGTGGCTTTAGCGTTGACAATGTTTTGCACAGCGAAAATAACGGCGATATTCATTTTAATCTTTATGTCCCGAAAAGCTATGACGGCAGTAAGGCTTATTCTCTTTTCATCACCTTCCCGTCAAGGGGAAGGCAGGGTGTTTAACATTACTGCGCGCTTTTGTCACGCGAAACGCTGTGGTTTCCTCCGCTGTCCCGATACCGGGCACCGGTAGCGAACGTATAAGTACAGCCTAATGTGCCACTAAAAAACCGGCAGGAGGGATACTCCTGCCGGTTCAGCCTTACCGGGCGATCACGTGCTCACCCCGGACCGGAGAGCGGTCTGAATACCGTCTCGCTTGGTCATCGGCTAAATGTTATTTTGCGGGTCAGAGCTTACTCCTTGACGGTCTCCTCGTTGGGAGACGCCTCTGCGGGCTTCTCTGCCTCGATCACTTTTTCTTCGGCTGCCTTCTGAGCTGCTGCCGCCGCTGCTGCGGCTGCTGCTGCCTCCGCTGCCGCATAGCCTGCCGCGTAGGCGGAGGCGGTGTCGCTGTAAACTTCGTCACTGTCATCGGCTGCTGCCGCCGCTGCGAGTGCCGCTTCCTTATCTTTGGCTGCCTTGCTTGCGATGAAGGCAAAGATAACACCCAGGATCGCGGCGCCTGCGAGGACGCAGATCGCGGTCATGTGGAGCGAGCCGGTGTACTCCTGAATGGGAGTGAAGTCAAGCTTCGATGCCGTCTCGCCGACATAGTCGCCGGATGCATCGACACGGACGGTGTAGGTATAGTCGTGGAACTTGGTGACAAGGCCGGTCACGAGGACTGCCACTGCCATGATAGCGCTGATCAGAGCCAGAGTCTTGCCGGTGCGCTTGCTGCCGTTGACGGCTGCGACGATACCGAAGATACCGGCGATGATGCCGAGAATGGCTGCAACTGCCAGCGCGACGTACATGCCGACGCGGACATAGACCTCGCTCTTGATGTCGGCTTCCTGATCCTGCAGGTACTGCTCGGCAAGCTCAACGAGAGTGTCGCACTTATCGAGATCGAGCATCTTGTAGCCGTTCTTCTCGACGACGTTGCCGTTTTCGTCAACCTTATACATGTTGCTGATGACGTACTCGCCGAACTCCTCATAGACCTCCTCGTTCAGAACGGCCTTGCCGTTTTCCTTGACGATGAGATTGTCGGGAGTCTCGAGGCCGAACTCGTCAGCCAGATACTCGGGCAGTGACTTTACGGTCTCCTCGCCGCCGAAGTAGCTGAAGCAGGGCTTCATGCCCTCGAACAGTGCTCTTGCGCCGTCTGCCAGAGCGATCTCGCCCTGCTCGAATACGCTCAGCTGAGCCTTGCCGTCTGCCAGCTGGGTCTCAGCCGCGGCGAGCTTTGCTGCGCCCTCTGCGAGATCCTGACGGCCGTTTGCGAGCTTGACCTCACCGGCTGCCAGTTCTTTTTCCGCCGCTGCGAGCTGTGCCTCGCCGGCCGCGATGGTCTTCTCGGCCTCGGCCAGCTGCGCAAGGCCGTCTTCATACTGCTTGAGCTGAGCCTTGCCGTCTGCCACCATCTGATTTATGTATGCGGGGAAGTCGGTCGCGTCCTCGGGTATCTCGAGACCGAGCCTGCTTGCGAGGGGACGCACGACTGCGACGAACCATGCCTGGGCGGAGTCAAAGCCGGGGAGCTTTGCTATCGTGCCGTCACGGAACTGGACGTACTGGTTCAGGTACGGCAGCAGGGGCTCGATCTTGGCGAGCTTTTCCTTGCCCTCGTTGTAGGCCTGGGTGTTCTCCTCGATCTGCTTCTTACCGGCTTCGTATGCCGCCTTGCCCTCTTCGAGCTGCTTCTTGCCGGCTGCATACGCTGCATAGCCGTCAGCCAGGGTCTTTTCACCAGCTGCAAGGGTCTGCTGGCCTGCTGCGTAATCGCTCTGACCCTGAGCATACTGAGCAAGACCGTCGGTGTAGGTGCCTACGCCGGTGAGATAGGTCTCCTCGTTTTCCTTGAGCTGGTCAATGCCTGCCTGCGCGGTCTTGAGATTTTCTCTCGCAAAAGCTGCGTCAGCCTGCTTATAGTCGTTGATATTCAGAACGTCGCGCACGCCTGCGACACAGGCGAACAGTCCGAATATACACGCGAGGATAAGGATGATGCTGAAGACCATAAGTAATACTCGTTTCATTGTTTTCCTCCCTAAGTTTATATAAATATTACTTAATGACAGTGTATAAGGTCATACATAAACGTATGTTTTGTTCGTTTTTTGATAGTGTAACACATAATGACAAAATAGTAAAGGGAAAATGACAAATAAATTGAAAATTTTTTAACGTTTTTCTTAATGTTGAGTCTAAAAATACGATTTGGCCGATTCGTTGGTGAAAATCATGGTCAAATCGTTAGATATGTCACATTCTCTGTTTACATATTATACACAATCTGTACGGATAATTGTGAATATTGTGTGAACACACAAGAAATATTTTTCTTTTTCGGAGGCGCATTGAGGCAGTACTTATACGGAGGCTGCGGGTGCCCGGTATCGAAACAATGGCATAAATAAGAAGCTCGACAAGCATATCAACAAACGAGCTCACAGACAGGAGCTTTAATTATGCAGATCAACCGGAAGGTACGCATTAAAAACAAAACATTCTGGCTTGCGCTCATCCCCGCGCTGCTGCTGGCGCAGGTGGTCGCGGCGGTGTTCGGCTATGAGCTGCACATTGACGCGCCCGGCGATAAGCTCACGGCGGTGGTCAACGCGCTGCTTGCGGTGTTGGCTATTTTAGGCGTAGTGACAGACCCCACTACAGCAGGCGTGAGCGACAGCAAGCAGGCGATGGAGTACGAGACACCGAAGGTGGACGAATAACACAAGCGCGTCTTGACCTGGCGCCGAAAAAAGAAAGCTGTCAATGCGCCTGAAAATGCGTAAACAACGATCAAAGCCGGAGGCAAAACTCCGGCTTTTTTACGCTCAAAATGAAAATGTAGTGAAATATATGCTGATTCATGCTAAAATATTCTTAAATATGTACATCGGGCATGAAAAGCCATATAAGAAAAACAGGGCAGTTTAAGCCTGAAAAGTTATCAAAATGCTACAAAAAAATAAGAAAAACCACCGTTTTTACGGTGGTTTTGGAGCTGCTGGGCAGATTCGAACTGCCGACCTCATCCTTACCAAGGATGCGCTCTACCTACTGAGCTACAGCAGCAAAGCTGATGCCCCTTTTTCAAGGGGCATCTGTGGCGACCGAGAAGGGACTTGAACCCTCGACCTCCGGCGTGACAGGCCGGCGTTCTAACCGACTGAACCACTCGGCCACGGCTCAGTTAATATAACAGATTTTCGGCCTCTTGTCAACAGGTTTTGCGAAAAATATTTAAAGTAATCCGATTTTTATCGTTTCGACTTGGATTTTTTCTTTGCCGACTTTGATTTTCTGGCTGCTTCCTTTGCGGCCTTACGGTCGGCGCTTTTCTTTTCCTTGAGCTTTTTCGTCGTTCTTATCTCGATTATCGCATAGCACGCGATAACGCCGAGCACAAGAAACGCCGCATATGTGTACCACGGCATATTTCATCCCTCCTGTTACTTTACAATATACATTAAAACACAGCGCCGGTCAAGATGACAAAAAGCTGTGGACAAGCTTATGCAGACTGAGCTATAATATAATGATGTAATTTCCGAAAAGGACGGTAGACATGAAAAAGAACCTGAGATTTTTCCTTGCCCTGTGGCTCGGCAGACTCGCAATGTGGCTGCAAAAGCTTCTGGGCATGAATGCAAGCTACTTCCCCGGCAAGCTTGCGATAAAGCTCTGCCCCGATTTTCTCGGCAGGATAGACAAGCCGGGCACCATTATAAGCGTAACCGGAACAAACGGCAAAACGACCTGCTGCAACATGACGCTCGACGTCCTTGCCGACGCGGGCTTTAAGGTACTCGACAACCGCGCTGGCTCGAACACCGACGCGGGCATCGCAACGGCGCTCATTTCCGGCAGCACCCTCGGCGGAAAGAAGAAATTTGACTACGCCGTATTTGAGGTGGACGAGCGCTCCTCGCAGAGAATATACAAATACGTCCACCCCGACTACGCCGTGTGCACGAACCTCTTCCGCGACTCGATACAGCGCAACGCACACCCGGAGTTTATCTTCTCCTTCATAGACTCCGCGCTGCCGGACGATACGCACATGATCTTAAACGCCGATGACCCCATCAGCAGCCGGCTCAAGCCGGATAACAGGCGCAGCTATTTCTCGATAAGCCGCCTGCCTGGCGACAGGGACGACTGCATAAACATCATAAACGACATGCGCGCCTGCCCGTACTGCGGCGGCAGGCTCGAATACGAGTTCGTGCGCTATCACCACATCGGCAAAATGCGCTGCCCCGGCTGCGGCTTTGCCTCGCCCGAGCCCGACTATCTCGCCTCCCCCGACTACGAAAGGCGCTGCTTCACCGTGCACTCGGACAAAGGCGACGAGGAGTATCCGCTGATAAACGACAGCGTGTTCAACACCTACAATCAGGTGACGGTCGTCGCGCTTCTGCGTGAGCTCGGCCTATCGGCGGAGGAGATCGCAAAGAGCTTTTCGCACATGAGCATCGTCAGATCGCGCTACACGAGGATCGAAAAGGGCGGCGTCGAGGTCATCACGAACATGACCAAGGGCCAGAACCCCGTCGCCTGCTCCATAGTTTTCGGCTATATAAAGGCAGAGCCCGGCTCCAAAGAGGTCGTCGTCATGCTCGATGATATGGGCTTCAGCAAAACGACCGAGATCGTCACATGGATCTACGACGCAGACTTTGAGTTCTTGAACGACCCGGACATCAGGCGCATAGTCGTCGGCGGTGCGAGGATGCACGACTATCACCTGCGTCTGCTGCTTGCGGGAGTTCCCGAGGAGAAGATACGCTGCGTCAGGAGCGAGCTCGACGCGCCCGCCGAGCTGGAGCTTACGGGCACGGACAAGGTTTTCATCCTGCACGATCTGACGACGCCGAAGCTCACGGAGCAGGTGCGCGACGGCATTCTGGCGCGTCTTGAGGAAAAGGAGGCACAGGCATGAAGATAGAAGTCCTGTTTCCCGAATTTGCAAACCTGTTCGGCGACTGCTGGAACTGGCGCTATCTTGCGCGCTGCCTGCCGGAGGCCGAGCTTATACAGACCGGCTACGGCGACGAGCCGCGCTTTGTCACCGAACGGGTCGATATGATAATAATGGGCGCAATGACCGAGCGCGGTCAGGAGCTTGCGATAAAAAAGCTCATGCCGCACCGCGACAGGCTGCGGCAGCTCATTGACTCCGGCGTTGTGTTTCTCATGACGGCAAACGCGGGCGAGGTGTTCTGCGAGTACATCGAAAACGAGGACGGCAGCCGCATAACGGGGCTCGGCCTTGTCCCGCTGCACGCAAAGCGCGACATGATGCACAGATTCAATTCCATCGAGCTGTGCACATTTGAGGACATGGAGCTGGTCGGCTTCAAGGCGGAGTTTTCGCAGCTGTACGGCGACAATTCTTCCATCAGCTTTGCCGAAGCCAAATACGGCATCGGCATAAACAAGAAGTCAAAGCTCGAGGGCGTGAGGATCAAAAACTACTTCTCGACCTCGCTGGTCGGCCCCTTTATCATGATGAATCCGCCCTTTGTGAAATACCTCATGCGGCTTTTGGGCGTGCAGGAGCCCGTGCTCCCCTTTGAGGAGACGAACATGGCCGCCTACGAGTCCCGCCGCGCCGACATCACCAGGCTTCTTACGTCGTCGAATTTTTAGAGACGCATTTTCGGAGGCGCATTGACTCCCTGCCTATACGGATATTGCGTCAGCCCGGTATCGGGACAATGGAGAAAATAAAAACGTTTCGCGTAATGCAAGTGCGCAGCAACGCCTCCAAAAAGCCTTCCCCTTGAGGGGAAGCTGGGTTGCGCAAGCGAGCCGGATGAGGTGTTATCAAAATTCAATATCTAATGCGAAAAAGACAGTGCAGAGTAATATCTACACTGTCTTTTTTCATAGCTTCGGTTTTTTACACCTCTTCAGTCAGCCTTCGGCTGACAGCTTCCCCTCAAAGGAAAGCCGGGGGCGCAGACAAAATTTTGCACTAAATCGGCACAATCTCACGGGGTGCGAAACGCCGTAGTTTCCTCCAATGTTTCGATACCGGGCACCCGCAGTATGCGTATAAGTACAGCCTGAATGCGCCTCTAAAATTACTTGATGGAGGCGCGGGCGTTATCGAGGGTAATGACGATGCCGTTTTTCTTTGCGACGTCGTTCACCTGAGAGACGAGCTTCTCGGCGTAGACATTCAGGAACTTGACGGTGAGCGCCTCCTTCTGCTTGGGGCTCATAGCGGCGAGGATACCCTTGACGATCTTCTTGGAGAACTCGGGCGACGCGCCGACGCACTTGCGGATGAGGGGATTGACGCCTTCGCTCTCGGACAGGATCTTTATCAAATCGGGCAGGAAGGTATCAAGCGTTTCGGTATAGTCAAATTCGCTGACCTGCATTGTTAATTCGATCATTGTAAACCTCCTATGGTGAACTTTTATATAACAGGAGCATTATACAAAAAAGTCCCGGAAATAGCAACAGTAAATAATTTTTTGACTTTTGAAAGCCGCATAGGCTCTCGGCAACAGTAAAAGCGGAGGCATTATGCCTCCGCTGAGACTGTCAAAAAACTATGCTGCTGCGTGAATATATCCGCGCAGCGGGGGAGTTTGAGGGGGCAAGGCCCGCCTCAAGTTGGATAAACCGCCGTCGAAATCCTTGAAATTTCAAGGATTTCGGTAATAGCATTTTGAACGTTTTCAAAATGCTCGGCGGAAAAGCGCAGTCAAAAAAGTCCCTCAAGGGACTTTTTTGACAAGCTGAGCGGAGGCATTATGCCTCCGCTTTGCTTATCACTGTATAGATTCGCCGTCAGGAAACGGCGCAGACGCCGCGGACCTCCATGGTGTCGGTATCGACGATGCAGCACAGCTTCATGCCGCAGGCGCAGTCGTAGCCGCCGGGGAGCATGACCTCGGCATAGCTGCCGGTGGGGTCGGTGAAGAGCTTTACGCTGACGCTGCCGGCGCCGTAGGCATAGCCGACCTCGGCCGCGGCCGCCTCTGCGGCGCTCCGGCGCAGAGTCTCCTCGCTGCGGTACAGGGCTCCGAGTATATTGGTGATCACATTTGTGCTGCTCATGATGTTTTTCATTTCATTTACCTCCTGAAAATTCGTCCATTCTTCTTTGGTTATGCTTGCTTTCATCTTTCTGTTCTCAACTGTCATATTGATTATGACTGTTAAAAAATAGATTACAATAGATTTTTTGCATGATTAACGCGCTGCTAACACTAACATAAATTCTCTTTACGAAAAATTATTAAAGTTACTTAAACTGGCTGCAACTGTTCGACGTTTGCACGCGGAATGCTTAAAAAATAACATTCTATACTGCAAACTGTTAAATTAATTGCCCGAATTTGCGTTAATTGCCTTAACGCATCGTCAAGCGCGTGACGCTTTTTTCTTATCGATTCTGCTCACGGCGGCATTAAAATCAAGCGCGCGCGGCAGGCGTCAGTCGCGGCGGCGGCTCGGCACATATCTGTCGTTGAAACTGTATCATTTTATCGGCCTCCCGGAATGTTCGTCTGCGGACTTCTTTCCCGTCCACGGCTATAAGTCTACCCGACGGATTTTAAGCAGGTATAACGAAAAATGAAACAAAGCTTTAAAATTTTCCGATGCGTTTTAAATTTTATTTAACTAAACGGCGAAAAGTGCTGATATAATGAACACACTATTAAAGGCAGGCTGAGACAGGAAAACATGCGCCCGAAACGGCACGGCAGGCACGAATGCCTGCGCTGCGGCGGCTTGGTATGCGCAAAGATTACCGAGATTTTTGTACCGGCCGGGCGGAAAAGAGCCGCTCAAAACCGTATGCTTTCCTGTCTCAACCGGCCTGACAAAGGCGTGATATTATGACGGTCAAAAAGCGATTGGCAAGATCAAATCTGTATATGTTCCTCATCCCGATGCTCGCGGCGGCGGTGCTGCTGATCCTCGGAGCGGGGATCGCACTGTACGTTCTCGAGACGAACTACCTGCCGAAGCTCGGGCTCAGCCTGCGCGAGATGCATCTGCTGCTCGAGCAGTACGAGGGCCCGCTGCAAAGCTTCGAGGTGTTTATCTGGGTTTACACCGGCGCTGTCGGCATGGCGCTGATACTTACCATATTATTTACGAACATTCACCTCACGCGCGAGCTGTTTTCGCACATTTCCGGGCCGTTGGAGGAACTCGTCGAGGGCGTTGAGCGCATACGCTCGGGCGATCTTGAGCATCCCATAGGCTACACCGGGCCCGACGAGTTCAAGGCCGCCTGCGACGCGGTCGATATGATGGCGGCAAGGCTCAAGGCCTCGCTCGAGACCGAACAGCGCCGCCAGCAGAGCAGCAAGGAGCTCATCGCCGGCATGAGCCACGATCTGAAAAGCCCGCTGACCTCCATCCGCGCCTACACCGAGGCGCTGCTCGAGGGCGTTGCCGACACGCCCGAGGCGCAGAGGAAATACCTCGGCACGATACTCGACAAGGAAGGCGAGATGGAGCACATGGTCGCGCGGCTGCTGGAGTTTTCCAGGCTGGAGCTGAGCGAATACCCCGCGCAGGCCGAGAGCCTTGAGCTCAAAAGCGAGCTTGCGCGCATAGTTTCCGACATGACGCCGGAGGCGGATATTGACCTGTCGGGCATTTCAAACACACGCGTCCGCGCCGACCGCGGGCAGCTGCGGCGGATCGTAGAAAACGTCGTCGGCAACAGCGTAAAATACTGCCCCGGAAGAGCGCGTGTCGAGCTGAGCTCGCAGCGTCTGGGCAGCTTCGTGCGCATAAAATTTTCCGATAACGGCCCCGGCGTCCCCGCCGAGGCGCTGCCGAAGCTGTTTGACCTGTTCTACCGCGCAGACCCAGCGCGTGCAAAGCCGGGCTCGGGCTCCGGGCTGGGGCTTGCCATCGTAAAGCGAGCCGCCGAGCAGATGGGCGGCAGGGTCTTTGCCGAAAACGGCGAAAGCGGCGGACTGTGCATAGTTATCGATCTTCCGGGAGGCGAAGAAAATGGCTAAGATACTCATAATTGAAGACGACTGCGCGATATCGGATATAGAGCGCGACTATCTCGAGCTCTCCGGCTTTGAGACGGACACGGCCTGCGACGGTGTGGAGGGGCTGAACAAGGCCCTCGCCGGCGGTCACGACCTCATCCTGCTCGACCTCATGCTGCCGGGGCTCGACGGCTTTTCCGTCTGCAGGAAGCTGCGCGATAAAACGGACGTGCCCATACTCATGGTCACGGCGCGCACGCAGGATATCGACAAGATACGCGGGCTCGGCTTCGGCGCGGATGATTATATCGAAAAGCCCTTCTCGCCGGGCGTGCTCGTCGCACGCGTCAAGGCGCATCTTGCGCAGTACGAGCGCTTGAAGCCCAAGCAGGAGGCCGCGGGCAGCCTTGTCGAGGGCGGGCCATTTGCCATGGACACCGACGCGCACAGCGCCAGCATCGACGGGCGCGAACTCAGTCTCAAGAACAAGGAGTTTGAGCTGCTGCTGTTTTTGCTGCGGCACCCGAATCAGGTGTTCAGCCGCGAGGATCTGTACGAGATGATCTGGGGGCTCGAAAGCATGGGCGACAACATAACCGTCGCCGTGCATATAAACCGCCTGCGCGAGAAGATCGAGGCCGACCCCTCAAAGCCCGAGTATATCCAGACCGTCTGGGGCGTGGGCTACCGTTTAAAGATTTAGTCACAATTTTTTAATATCTGTTTAACCTTCATTTATTGCGGGTTTAAGCTGCCCTCCTATACTGGCATTGTCGGTAAGGCGGGCAGCTTTTTTGCGGTGCATTGAGGATGTACTTATACGGTAGCTGCAGGTGCCCGACCGGAAGGTACCGGCAAAACAGGAACGCTGCCGCGCAGCGTGAGTACGATGCAGCCCTGTAGATAACGGGCTTGCCCGTCCCGCTCGTTACGGTTTGTGCCGCAGCAAAAACGCAGTAAGCCGGCGGTCGCCGAGTGCCTCATTCTCTCAGCACTTGACATCCGTTTGCTATAGCCGGTGAGATATGGGCTCTTATTTACCTACATCTCTCATCTCAATCTCTACATCTCCCCTTCAAATGTCTCTCGGGTCTTGTATCTCACCGGCAATCTTCAGCGGTGCACTCGCATTACGCGAGACGCTGTAGTTTATTCCGATGCTTCGATACCGTGCACCGGCAATATGCGTATGGGCACAGCCTGAACGCGCTATTAAAAAAGGAGGATATTAAAATGAAAGAACGTATCATGAAAAAGGACTTCGCAAAGGCATTCAAGCTCATCCTTGTGCTGTTTATCGTGCTGGCCGTGTTCTCGGCTGCGGCGATCCCGCTGAGCCTGTCGCAGCAGATAAGCGACGCGGCATCCTACCGTCAGCAGCTTCAGACAGCCGACGGTGCGCACAGTCACGACTCCGAGCGTGAGTTCAGGAGCCACATCACCCCGCTCAACGCGACAAACTACGCCATTATCGGCGGCATCGGTGTTCTGTGGGCTGTGCTTATACTGTTTTACTGGTTCGACGTCGCCGCGTGGCTGTACAAAAGTGCGGTCAGCGAGGGCATGAACCGCTCGCTCTGGCCCATACTTGGACTGTTTTTCAACTTCCTTGCCGTATTTGCGTTCATGATCGTGCGCGACCGCCCCGCACGGTGCGCGGCATGACAGGGGAGGTGCGCAGCAATGATCCGTACGGAAGGGCTGACAAAGATCTATAAAAACGGCTTCAAGGCCGTTGACGGGCTTGATCTCCGGATAGACGAGGGCGATATTTTCGGCTTCCTTGGTCCGAACGGTGCCGGCAAAACAACAACGATACGAATGCTCGACGGGCTTTTGCAGCCCACGAGCGGTACGGCGTTCATAAACGGCATGGACATAACAAAGCAGCCCGTGGACATCCGCCGCATTATCGGTGTTGTGCCGGAATCGCACGGCTACTACTACTCAATGACGGCGCAGCAGTATCTGAAATACTTCGCCGCGCTGTTTGACCCGAAGCACGACGAGACGGCATATGTCGAGCATCTTCTGCGCCGCGTCGGCCTGTATGAGAAAAAGGACGTTGCCGTCGGCCGCTTCTCGCGCGGCATGAAGCAGCGCCTGGGCGTTGCCAAAGCTCTCATAAACCGGCCCAAGGTCATATTCCTCGACGAGCCGACCCTCGGCCTTGACCCCCGCGGACAGCACGAGATCCAGCAGCTGCTGCTCGAGGCGAACAAAACAGACGGAGTCACGGTGTTCATAACCTCTCATCTTCTCAAGGACATCGAGGTGCTGTGCAATAAGGTCTGCATCGTCAAGGACGGCAGGCTCATCGAGCAGGGCAGCATAGACCGGCTGCGCGAGAAGTTCATGCCGAATTACACCCTGACGCTCAACACCAGCGACAACCTGCGAGCGGTGGCCGAGCTCATGAGCATCGGCGATATACTCTGCGTCAAGGTGACCGACGACAACAAGCTTCAGCTCAAGCTGCGCGGCGAGTGCACCGACGACGACATAGCGCGCTCAAAGCACGAGATCATGACGGCCATGTTCTCTGCGGGCATCGATGTCGGCGAGCTTTCGCGCCAGACGCTGAGTATGGAGGACATCTTCTTCCTCGCAACCGGAACGGAAAGAGAGGCGGCGGTACAATGAATAAAACCATCATCAAAAAGGAATTTCACGAAAGTCTCTTCGACTGCAAGGGACTTTGGCTGATAGTAGCCTGCGCCTGCGTCCTGAGCGGCCTGTGCGTTCTGGTCATCAGCATCAAGGAGGGCTCGGTGCTTGCGCAGAACGACGTTCTGCAGTACGCGATGAAGGCGGCGATGTTTCTTACGGTGACCATCTCCATGGTTCTCGGCTCTGCCTGCTTTGCGGCCGAGCGCGAGGAAAACACCATGGAAAGCCTGCTGCTCACTCCAGTTCGCAAGCGAGACCTCGTTGTTGCCAAATACCTCGGCGTAATGCTCATCGGCGTCGCGCTTTACATTGTGTGCGTCCCATATCTCACCGCCATCGGCATGGGCTCCGGACTCACCTGGCGCGCGATCGCCATGACATTTTTCGGCGGACTTCTGCTGCTGACGGCGTTTACCGCACTGTCGGTCGTGTTCTCCATCAAAATGAAGAGCTCGAGAGCCGCTATTCTGACCTCCATCCTCGGCATGACCGTTCTGACCGTTCCGGCGCTCATCAAGGGGCTTTTCACGCTCTCGCCGCTCGGACTTACGATACTCAAGATCGACCCCATCGCCTGCTGCTTTGACATGATGGACGCGGTTCTTGCCGAAAAGCAGCCGTTTTTCAGCCAGTGGAACTACATTCTGCCGCTTCTGGGCTTTGCGGCGGTAACCGTCGCGCTCATGCTCTGCTGCGGCAGAAGCATTGCACTGAAGGGAGAGAAGTAAAATGAAAAAGCTTGTTTGTCTGACCGCAGCACTTCTTCTGCTGGTATTCTCAGCGCTCCCTGTCCTTGCGGATAACGCAGAGCCCATCGGTGTTGAGATAGTCTCTCCCAAAAGCATAAGCGCAAACCCCGTGCATCACGATAACATCGTCATCCGCGTTACCAATAACGGCGGCAAGGCCTACAGCAATCTGCACTGCTTTCTGACGGTGCTCGACGTTGGCAGAACGCAGACGCTCCCCGTCGATGAGTTCGGCTCGGATGCCTATCAGTCGCGCATCATCGAAAGCCTCGCGCCGGGGCAGAGCGTGGATATCACCATCCCTGTGCGCATCATGTACGTCGGTGATTTCCTCTTCACCGCCACCGTTGCCGACTGCGAGTCGAACCGGCTCTACACCTGCCCCGCAATAAGTGTTGACATGCTCGCCGTCAGCACGATGAACAAGCCCCTCGTTATCGGCGCGGCCGCCGGAGTTCCCGTCCTGCTGGCTGCCGCAGCATTCATCCTGACGCGCGGCCGCCGCGCCTGATCTCCGCCGGCGAAGATTTTTCATACATTTTGCAAAAAAGTATTGACAAATGATTCACGCTTGTGTATTTTAAGTGTGTTAGGACACACCACACAGTTAAGAAAATTAACACGGCGCTGTTTCCGTGCAGCAGAGCCGTCAGGAAAATTTGAGGTGATCGTATGAGCACTGTTGAAAAGATCAATTTCATCATAATGTGCATATTCTTCCTGTGCTATTCGTATCAGTTTATATACATCCCGATCGGGCTTATAATGCACAGGCGCGGCTCGTATCTTGAAAGCCGCGGCAAGCGCGTTGCGGTGCTCATCGCGGCACGCAACGAGCAGGCCGTCATCGGGCAGCTCATCGACAGCATCCGTGCGCAGAACTATCCGCAGCAGCTTATCGACATCGTGGTCGGCGCGGATAACTGCACCGACGGCACCGCCGAGATCGCCCGCAGCCGCGGCGCAAGGGTGTTTGAGCGGCAGGACACGGAGCGCATCGGCAAGGGCTATGTGCTCAACTTCCTGCTGTACAGGCTCAAGGAGCTCGGCCTGAGCTACGATGCGTACATCGTCATCGACGCGGACAATATTCTTGACCCCAACTACATTGCCGCGATGTGCGGCTGCATGGAGCGGGGCTACGACATCATCACCTGCTACCGTAACTCGAAAAACTACGGCGACAACTGGATATCCGCCGGCATCGGCCTGTGGTTCCTGCGCGAGTCGCGCTATCTCAACGGTGCGCGCGCCGCAGTCGGCAGCAGCTGCGCAGTCTCCGGCACGGGATTTCTGTTCACGCGCGAAATCCTCGAGCGCTGCGGCGGCTGGCACTTCTTCCTGCTGACCGAGGACATTGAGTTCACCATCGACAACGTTACCGACGGCGTGAAGATCGGCTACTGTCCTGATGCCGTCGTCTACGACGAGCAGCCCGTGACCTTCTCGCAGTCATGGCGGCAGCGCATGCGCTGGTCGCGCGGCTACATGCAGGTTTTCGCGCGCTACGGCGGCAGGCTCATGCGGGGAATGCTGCGCGGCAGCTTTTCGTGCTATGACATGGCCATGTCCATCATGCCGGCGGCCGTGCTCACCGGACTGAGCATCGTCGTTAACGTGGGCGCGGCGATCATGAACCTCCTCGGCGGCGGCGACTGGGCGACTCTCGGCGTGTCGGTCGGGCAGACGCTCGTGAGCCTGTATATGACGCTGTTCGTCATCGGCGCGATAACTACGCTCAGCGAGTGGAAAAACATACGCTGCGCACCGGCGAAAAAACTGTTTTACGCGCTCACCTTCCCGCTGTTCATGCTGACCTTCGTGCCAATCTGCATAGCCGCCATGTTCAAGGACCCGGGCTGGAAGCCCATCGTCCACACCCGCAGCCTCGACTCCGCCCCCGCCCGTTAGTTCAGAGGCGCATTGAGGCTGTACCTATACGTTTATTGCGGGTGCCCGCACCGCAGGTGACTGATAAGATGTAAAAAACCGAAACTATAAAAAAAGACAGTCAAAAAACCTATGCTGCTGCGTGAAGATGACCGCGCAGCGGGGGAGCTCGAG
>CAVEAL010000032.1:0-18805 GCA_963613665.1 bacterium
AATGCTCGGCGGAAAAGTGCAGTCAAAAAAGTCCCTCGGGGGACTTTTTTGACAAACTGAAGGCTCCCATCGGGAGCCTTATTTTTTGGCGGAGAGTGTGGGATTCGAACCCACGTGGGCGTGAGCCCAAACGGTTTTCAAGACCGCCTCGTTATGACCACTTCGATAACTCTCCGGATATTCAATTCGGCTTAGTGAAAAGAGCACACTTAAAGTGTGCTCTTTTCATGGCGCAGAAGGAGGGATTTGAACCCTCGCGCGCTTTTGACACGCCTACTCCCTTAGCAGGGGAGCCCCTTCGGCCTCTTGGGTACTTCTGCACATTGCCGCTGAAATATAATAGCATAGCCCGGCAGCTATGTCAAGAAATTTATTCTTTAATATTGACCGCCGGATCTGCCGCTGCAAAGCGCAGCCATCCAGGCATACTTATGCTTCGGATAACTGCGCTTTAATTTGCCGGCAGGCTGCTTATTTAAGCAGAAAATACGCAATTACGACCGTGCCGAGGATGATGCGGTACCAGCCGAAGACCTTGAAGTCCTTTTTCTTTATATAGCTCATGAGGAACTTTATGACCGCGATCGACACGAAAAACGCCACGAGGCAGCCGACGATGAGCGTTATAAGCTCAGCGCCCGTGAACGAAAAGCCGAAGGCCAGCAGCTTCAGAAGCGACACTCCGACCATGACGGGAACGGCGAGGAAGAAGGTGAACTCCGCTGCCGCAACGCGCGACACGCCGATGATAAGCCCTCCTATGATAGTCGAGCCGCTGCGCGAGGTACCGGGAATGATCGACAACGCCTGGAACAGGCCGATGATGAGCGCGTCCCTGTATGATATCTCCTCAAGGGTCCTGACTCTCGGCTCACGGCCGCGGTTCCAGTTTTCGATTACTATGAATGCGATACCGTAGACGATGAGCGCCGCCGCGACTACATAGCAGTTATCAACAAAATCGAGGACGAGGTACGCGGCAAAGCCGGGGATGCAGGCTATGACGACCTTGAACCACAGGACAAAGGTGTCCTTTTTTATAACGCTGCCGTTTTTCTTTTTGCTCTGAAACGGCCACATTCTGTCCCAATACAGGATTATGACGGCAAGTATGGCGCCGAGCTGGATGACATACAGGAACATCTCCCGAAACTCGGGCGTGACGTTCATATGGATAAACTCATCGACCAGCAGCATGTGGCCGGTGCTCGAAATGGGCAGCCATTCGGTTACGCCCTCAACTATGCCGATGATTATTACTTTTATGAGTTCGATAAGATCCATGTAACCACCTTATGCGTCCGCTTACAGGAGCATGACTCCCTTTTCCGCGCAAACCTCCTCGGTGTGCTTATCCCAGATGGATACCTGCACCTCGCCAATATGCGCCTTGCCGAGCAGGAGCATCGAAACGCGCGACTGGCCTATACCGCCGCCGATGGTGAGGGGCAGCTCTCCGTTCAAGAGCATTTTGTGATACGGAAGCTCCCTGCGGTCGTCGCAGCCGGAAAGGCGAAGCTGCCTGTCGAGCGACTCGGGATCGACGCGTATGCCCATGGAGGATATCTCGATGGCGCAGTCGAGCCAATCGCACCAGAACAGGATATCGCCGTTGAGCGACCAGTCGTCATAGTCGGGAGCGCGTCCGTCGTGCGGCTTGCCGGAGCGCAACGCTCCGCCGATGCCGATGATGAAAACGGTCTTGTGCTCGCGGGTAAAGGCGTTCTCGCGCTGCTTTGCCGTCATGTCGGGGTACATGTCCTCAAGCTCCTGTGAGGTGACGAAGGTAACATTGCGCTCGAGCTTGGGCAGGCACTGAAGCTGGGGATAGATGGCCTGCATGGTGTCCTGCGTATCGCACAGGGCCTTGACGATGTCCATAACGGTGAGCTTGAGATAATCGATATTGCGGTTTTCCGTCAGAATGACCTTCTCCCAGTCCCATTGATCGACGTAAACCGAGTGCAGGTTATCCAGCTCATCCTCGTCGCGGCGTATGGCGTCCATATCGGTGTAAAGTCCCTTGCCGGGGTAGAAGTTGTAGCGCTTGAGCGCAAGGCGCTTCCACTTTGCAAGCGACTGTACGACCTGTGCGGTCGCATCCGAGCGCAGGATATCGAACGATACCGGACGCTCGTAGCCGTTGAGGTTATCGTTAAGTCCGGAATCGGAATCGACAAACAGAGGCGCGGACACACGGTAAAGATTCAACAGTGCCGCGAGCCTGTCCTCAAACAGGCGCTTGAGAAGGCTGATGGCCTTCTGTGTGTCGTAAACGCTGAGGATACTTTTGTATCCGTCCGGAATTCTGATCTCCATGGTTTTCCTCCTTGGTTTGTGGTAACAATATATAAAAGCCCATCGCTGATGGGCTTTTTTTACCCTTTTTTATCCTTTTTTATCCTCGGGCTTTTTATCTAAAAGCTCGATTATTTTGCAGTATATCTCCTCTGCCCTGTCGCGGAAGTTTTCTTCGATGCGCTCGGCCTGCTGTTCGCCGGACGAGAGGATATTGAGCCTTATTATCTCGCCCTTGCCGTCGCTCATTGCAAGAGTAACAAAACAGCCGCTGTCGCGGTTGCGGTGCTGCGCCGTTATCATGGAAAGGCGGCGCAGGCGCTCCGCCTCCGGAGCGATTATCTTCTCCGCTCTCTTGCGCACGGAAAAAGGCAGGCTGCTCTCTACCGTTTCGCCCGCATCCGCGCCGCGCTTACTGACGCGCAGGCCGGTCTCCTCCTCTATTACGAGGCCGCTTTCTATAAGCTCGGCAAGGCAGTCGGAATATTCAAAATAGCCGAAGCCCTCGTCGCACTGCTGAGTAAAGTCCTGAAGGTCGATAGGCGCAACTATGCCCGGCAGACGGCGCAGGATAAACAGTATCAGAATTTTTATATCAAGCTTTTCATGGATAAAGCCGTATCTTTCCATAGCACTCTCCCGGAAAACGTATTATACATTCAAATTGCCGATAAGTAAACACTAATTGCTCTTTTTATAAGCATCGATGCATATGAATATGACAACGACCGTCGTTATGTGCATGATGATGCTCTTAGGTGAAAACGGCACGGTCTTTGAGCTTATAAGCCCGAAGTCGGCCATTATCATGGCAAAAAGTATCAGCACCTCAACGGCTATGAGAATAAGCCAGATTTTTCTGTTCATGCTGCTGCCTCCCACTATTTCTCTAACATATATAATAATACATACTTTTCTTTTTGTAAATCCAATATTCTTCACATTTTCAGGCCGTGCGCATAGACTGTACTGAAGTTTTCTTCAATTAAAACCTTGGGAGGTATATTTATGGCAGACAGGGTCGTGCCCGGTCCGGTCAGTGATAACGACTGCATAAAACAGGCCGTATGCATCAGTACACGAAAGATAATGGATGCCTGCCGCGACAAGGACTGCATCGAGGATCTGCGCGTTTATCCAACGGCGAGCTCTCTTCCCTACATAGAGAGCGCATTCAGCGTGCGTCCAAAATGTGCGCAGCTTCTGCAATGCGAGGTCAAGGTCAGCGATATCTGCCTTAACCGCGGCTACTACACCGTTGATGTCACCTACTTTTACAAGATAAACGGCGAGACGTTTCCGGCAAATCAGAGCTTCACGGGGCTTGCCGTGTTTGACAAGCGCGTGATGCTCTTCGGTTCCGAGGGCAGGGTCAGGAGCTTTTCCTCAGGCGGAGCAGGTGCTGCGGATATCGACAGCAGCATGCCCTTCGCCGAGGTTGATGCCGTCGATCCAATCGCACTGCACATGACGCTTGCCGAGACCGCTCTGCCCGATCCCGGCATCGATCAGCGGGACATTCCGCAGGGCATACTCGATTCCTTCGGCGAGGAGATTTCCGTAAGCGGCGGCACGCGCCACGTTTATGTGACCCTCGGTCAGTTTTCCATCATCCGCCTTGAGCGCAATACACAGCTTCTGATCCCGGCTTACGACTACTGCCTGCCGGATAAGGAGTGCGTCGGCTCCGGAGAGGATGACCCCTGCACCATGTTCGGCCGCATAAGCTTTCCCGTTGATGAGTTCTTCCCTCCCGACAGCACCGAGTCCGCTGCCGACTACAAAAGCATGGTGTGAGCAGAGCAAAAAAGTCAAGGACGCATGTCCTTGACTTTTTACATATCAGATCACTCTTCCCAGTTGTGCCAGACGTTCTGAACGTCGTCGTTATCCTCGAACATGTCAAGCATCTTCTGCATGTTCTTGATATCGTCCTCGCTCGTGAGCTTTATGTAGCCGTTCTGGGGGAGCATTTCCACCTGCGCCGACAGCAGCTTATAGCCTGCCGCGCTGATCTTATCGGCAACGGGAGCAACATCGTCGGGTGCGGTGTAGACGATAAAGGTCTCTCCGTCGGGCTCAAAATCGTCGGCTCCGGCATCAAGGACCTCCATCATGACCTCGTCCTCGTCAAGCTCCTCATCCTCGTTATCGATCACGATAACGCCCTTCTTATCGAAGGACCATGATACGCAGTTTGCTGCGCCGAGGTTTCCGCCGTATTTATCGAAGTAATGGCGTATCTCACCGGCCGTACGGTTGCGGTTATCGGTCATTGTCTCGACTATGACGGCGACACCGGAGGGACCGTAGCCTTCGTAAACTATCTTCTCGTAGTTATCGGTGTTGCCTGCGCCGAGCGCCTTGTCGATGGTGCGCTTGATGTTATCGTTAGGCATATTCGCGGCCTTGGCCTTGGTGATGACCGCTGCCAGGCGCGAGTTATTATTCGGATCGCCGCTGCCGCCTTCTTTGACGGCGACTATCATTTCACGGGCGATCTTGGTAAACGCCTGGGCGCGTTTTGCGTCAGCCGCGCCTTTGGTCTTCTGTATATTATGCCATTTGGAATGTCCGGACATATAAAAACAGCTCCTCTAATAGTATTGTTGCGAATTAACGGCAGTTATTTTATCACAAATTACCGTTCATGACAAGAGTAATTTACCGTATCCTGCGGCATTCGAGATAATAGCGCTTATCGTTGCCGTGGCCGATGGAAAAGCTTTTCTTCGGGAACGGCCCGCTTCTCATTACCGAGGAAAAGAGCTCCGCTTTTTCCATGCGCGGCAGAAGTATGCCCGCGCAGCCGAAGCGCTGCGACATTTCGACGCACTCGCAGTCACCGTGGATATAGTCGATATATCCCCCGTGGCGCTCGGTATACGCCTTGCAGAAATCCTCGCATCTGCCGATAAGCTGCCCTATTGTGAGACCGGAGACGTTGAGGCTCTCCATCCCCTCTCCCGTTACGAGCTCGATGCTCCTGCCCTCGCCTGCGTTGCCGGCAAAAAAGGCCTTTGCCTCGGCAAAGAAATCAGCGGGATCAGTGTCAAAAAGGACCTTGTGTATCGGCTCGAAGGTAATGGCCGCATCGTGTATATTCACAAGCTCTGCAAGCGCATACCTTGCGGGAGCACTTTCGAGCTCAGACGCAGGAAGGGTCTTTTTGATCTCCTCCCAATGGCGCTTTGCTGCGGCAAGGCTGTGGTTTCCGTCGCCCATGGCAAAAACTATGGCATTGTCCCCAGAGCCGTACTTGCGGCGCAGGATCTCGGGGTCAGCAAGCTTTTCGGCGGCACAGGCAAGCTTTTGCTTATCAGCAACGAGCCAGCCGGTTATGCTGCCGCCGTCCTGCATAAGCTCAAAGTCATATACCTTCTCACCCTTTGTTACCGAGGAAAAAACAATATTGTCCGGATCGTCCATGAATATCATGATGTGCGGCATCTCAAGCGGCGCATTGCGGCGGATCCTGACGCGCGGCGGGAGTCTGTCCTCCACCGTGTGCTCTGTAGCGCGAATGGGGCTGTGCGTTCCCTCCGTCCAGTCGTAGGCTTCGAGGTCGAACATGCCCATTATGCCGCGGCGCACGGCCCCGTTTTTAAGCTTGCGCTCAAGGTAGATATAGCTGTCGGGACAGCTCGTGAATACGCCGTCATCAAGATAACGCCGCATTTCGGCGTTTATCTTAACGCTCTCGGTCTCGGGATCCTTCGTGCCGAGCTCGGCCTCCGGCAGCATGAGCTTGAGCGTTGACGGCGCGTCACCGACTATGCGGCGCACCTGCTGCCAATACTCGGGCTCGGATGTAAACTGATCGCAGGCGACGACGCTCCAGCGATGCATGTCACCCTTTGGCAGAAGTATATCCGCCGGTTTGAATATCTGCATTTACAGCACCTCCAAGGCTATCTGCGTCCACGTTTCCATACTGTCGAAATTATTCTCCAGCTCCTGCTTTGTCATCCAGAGCCCCTCGAGCTTTTCCGTCTCTCTGACGGACACCTCGCCCTCGACCGGCAGAATGAAGCATGCGCCGAGGTGGACGCTGCCGACGGCGTTCGAGTCGTCGTTTATAAAGCCGCAGGGTATGAGCTCGCCGTGAGAGACAAGCCCGACCTCCTCATGTATCTCGCGCCAGAGGCCGCGCATGAGCATGTCGCCCTGCTCGTCAACGGGGTTTATATGTCCTCCGATGCCGATGGATATCCTGCCGTGCAGGCGCGCCTCGCCGCCTTTATTGAGTCTGCGCGTGACGAATATCTCCTCGCCGCGGCGCAGTATCACATAAGGTATGATCTGCTTGAAGTCCGGCCGTTCCTCCGCCTCGGGGCGCGGCATGAACTCGTGCTCATTTCTGATTATATTAAAAAGCTCATCGGTGCAGTCGGTGATAAGTCCGTTGCATCCCGATATGAAGCGCTCTATCTTTTCGCGCTTTACGACCAATACCTGTTCCATCATTCTTCCCACTTTGCCGCTCTTTCAACCGCACGCAGCCACTTGTGATGCAGGGCTGCCGCCTCGCTTTCGTCCATCTGCGGGGTGAATACCCTGTCAGACTCGCGCAGGAGCGCGATATCGCTTATGTCATTCCAGACGCCTACGGCAAGTCCGGCAAGAAATGCCGCGCCGAAGGCAGTTGTCTCGACCATTTTGGGACGGTCAATGGGCTTGCGGAGGATATCCGACTGGAACTGCATCATGAAGTTATTTACCGATGCGCCGCCGTCAACACGCAGAACGGAAAGCGGCTCGCCCGCGTCGAGCTCCATCGCGTCGAGCAGATCCTTGACCTGATATGCGATGCCCTCGAGTGCGGCACGGGCGATGTGCGCCTTTTTCGAGCCGCGGGTGATGCCTACGATCGCACCGCGTGCATACATATCCCAGCGCGGTGCGCCGAGTCCCGTGAAGGCCGAGACGAGGTAAACACCGCCGTTATCGGGAACGGAGGTCGCAAGAGCCTCACATTCGGAGCTTGTGCTTAAAAGTCCGACCTCGTCGCGCAGCCACTGTATCGAGCTTCCGGCGTTAAAGACGCTGCCCTCGAGGGCGTAGGTCGTTTTGCCGCCTATGGACCATGCCACGCTCGTTACAAGGCCGCTTGCGCTGCGCACGGACTGGTCGCCGGTATTAAGGAGCGTAAAGCAGCCCGTTCCGTATGTGTTCTTGGCCTGACCCTTTTCGATGCAGCCCTGGCCGATGAGCGCCGCCGCCTGATCGCCCGCCGAGCCGCACACGGGTATGCCCGCGAGCATTTCAAGTCCCGTTATTCCGGGAGCCACCCTGCCGTATATCATCGACGAGGGCACCGGCGTCGGCAGCATGGACATCGGGATGCCCAGCCTGTCGCACAGGGTCTTATCCCACTCGAGCGTGTTAATGTCAAACAGCATCGTTCGTGAGCAGTTGGAGTAATCGGAAACATGCGCCTTGCCGCCGGTGAGATTCCATATCAGCCACGAATCGACGTTGCCGAACAGCAGTTCGCCGCGCTCGGCACGCTCTCGCGCACCCTCGACATTATCAAGTATCCATTTGATTTTCGTGCCGGAAAAATATGCGTCTATGAGAAGCCCCGTTTTGTCGCGGACATAGTCACCGACGCCCTCGGCGGCCAGCTTGTCGCAGATGGGAGCCGTTCTTCTGCACTGCCAGACGATGGCGTTATAAACGGGCTTTCCAGTAGTCTTATCCCAGACTATCGTCGTCTCACGCTGGTTCGTTATTCCTATGCCGGCTATGTCGGTTGGCGAAAGCTCGCTTTTTTCAAAAGCCTCGGCAAGTGCACGCAGTTGAGTCTCCAGAATAACCATCGGGTCGTGCTCGACCCAGCCGGGTTTGGGGTATATCTGCGGGAAGGGGTACTGTGCAATCGTAACGGGCACGCCCTTTGCGTCGAAAACTATGGCTCTTGAGCTCGTCGTTCCCTGATCGAGCGCGACAACATAACCGTTCATTCTGATTACCTCCGTTGCATTTTTTCGTAATTATGCTATAATTTAATAATAACACACACGGAGGGGATTTACCATGCCAAGTTTCAATGATTTTTATTTTAATTCGAGCACAGGCAAAAACCGCATCCATGTCCGCCGCTGCCTTCCCGACGGCGACGTGAGAGGCGTTGTCCAGATCATGCACGGCATCGCAGAGCACATCAACAGATACGACGATTTCATGGCGTTTCTTGCGTCCAACGGCTTCGTCGCCGTCGGCACCGATCATCTCGGCCATGGCAAGAGCATCGAAAGTCCCGAGCAGAAGGGCTTTTTTGCCGACAATAACGGCTGGGACCATGTTATAAAGGACGAGGAGATACTCCGTCTTGCCATGCGCGGCACTTATCCCGTTGTTCCGTTTGTTCTTTTCGGACACAGCATGGGCAGCTTCATGGCGCGCACGCATCTTATACGCTATCCCGGCGCATTTGACGCAGCCATTATAAGCGGCACGGGCAATCAGGGCGCAGCGCTCGTTTCCGGCGGTCTTTTTATGGGAAACCTCGTGACCTCGCTCAAGGGTGCGCATCACTACAGCAAGTTTCTCAACAACCTTGCCTTCGGCAGCTACAACAAGATATACGGCAATCCCCGCACGGAGTACGACTGGCTCACGAGGAACACCGAGGCCGTTGATAAATACATAGCTGATCCCCTCTGCGGCTTTATCCCCACATGCAGCCTGTTCAGGGACATGATGACCGGCGTCAAATTCATCACGAACGCCGATAACCTCAAGGCCATGAAGAAGGATATGCCGGTTTACTTCATGTCCGGTGACATGGACCCCGTCGGCGAGTGCGGCAAGGGTGTAAAACTCGCGTATGAGAATTTCAAAAAGGCCGGAATGCAGGATGTAAGCATCAAGCTCTACAAGGACGGCCGTCACGAGATGCTCAACGAGATAAACAGCGACGAGGTCTACGCCGATATTCTCGGCTGGATAAACAGCAAGATCTGATATTGTACGCGAAAAACTCCTGTCAATCGACAGGAGTTTTTTGCATCAGTTTCTCATTTCACGGTTGCGCAGGAAGTTCATCATGCCGTCCTGCATGCTGTCGAGCTTCGTAAGGAGCTTACCGGCGCCGTGAGAGGCGCAGGCTATCGGATCGTCAACGACCATCGTTCTTATGTGCGTGCTGTCCTCAAGCATACGGTCGACGCCGTAGAGCAGGCTTCCGCCGCCGGATACGATCATGCCGTTAACGCCGAGGTCGCCGATGAGTTCGGGCGGCGTGCGCTCGAGCACGGCGTGCACGTTCTCAAGAATGAGGCGTGCTGGCTCACGCAGGACGTCAATGAGCTCGGCCGCCGTAACGCTGACGGTCTTGGGCAGGCCCTTTATGAGGTCGCGGCCCTTGACCTCCATGCTCTCGGGCGCATCCGTGCGCGGATACAGGCCGCCGATGTTTATCTTCACCTCTTCGGCGGTCATTGCGCCGATGAGCATATTATGCTTTTTCTTGACGTAGCGGATTATCGCCTCGTCAAAGGTGCTGCCGGCGATCTTTATCGATTCACACTCGGCAACGCCGCCCATGGACACAACGGCTATTTCGGTCGTTCCGCCGCCGATATCAACGACCATATGGCCGTCAGGCTTTTTTATATCGACGCCCGCGCCGATCGCCGTTGCGACGGCAGTCTCGACAAGGTACACCCTGCGTGCTCCGGCCTCGATGGCCGCATCTATAACGGCGCGCTCCTCCACGCCCGTTATGCTGCTCGGAACGCACATAAGTATCCTCGGCTTAAAAAGGCTGAAGGAGGTTATCCGGCTGACGAGCTCGCGCAGCATGAGTGCGGACATGTCATAGTCGGAGATGACACCGGCTCTTATCGGGTGGATAGCGACGACGTTTGCCGGAGTGCGGCCAAGCGTTTTCTTTGCATCCTCGCCGATCTTGAGCATCTTATCCTTGACCTTATCGACCGCTACGACCGTAGGCTCGCGCAGCACAAGTCCCTTGCCCTGGGAAAAGACAAGAGTATTTGAGGTCCCCATATCAATTGCTATATCTCTTTCATATATGACCATACAACGCTCCGATCTGCCGCGAAACAGCATCGCGGCATGGTTTTTTCTATAATTTTATCCGATTATGCTAATCTTCATGCCTGGCAAGCGACGCTGCGTAAACGGTTTTCGCTCCGGCCCTGCGCAGGATGCGCGCCGCCTCGCTCATCGTAGAGCCGGTCGTCACGACATCATCGACAAGCAGAATACGCAGTCCCGAGACCTCGGTCTTATCGTACAGAGCATACACGCCTGCGACGTTCTCTCTTCGCGCAGCCGCCGTTTTCGTGAGTGACTGTGCGCCGTTATCCTTTATCTTTTTCAGAAGCTGCCTGCACGGCAGTCCCGTGCGCTTTGATATCTCCTCGGCTATGAGCCGTGCCTGATCGTAGCCTCTGTGCCTCAGGCGTTTCCTGCCGAGCGGTATCCATGATATCACATCAATGCCGCCGCAATCAAGATTATTTTCGACACATTCCGTCATCATCTGCCCATAGCGCCTGCCGTAGGCAGCACATCCGCCGAATTTATAGCGATGCACCGAGTCGCGTACTGCGTCCTTGTAATACAGCGGCGATACGCATTTATCTACAAAGGGAAAGCGCTGCACCGTGCTGTCGCCCTTTGTGTACGGCAGCTTTTCGGCGCAGCCGCGGCAAAGGTCCGTGTCCTTGAGCACGCTGCCGCAGAAAACGCATTTCCACGGGTACAGCAGATGTACGATATGATCAAGTATTTTCATCGGCAAGCCTTATGCGCAGCGCACTGTAGCGGCGCGACTGTCTGTGATTGTCTATCATTCGGTGAGCGACACTGTCGTCGCCGACCATTATAAGCAGCTGCTTTGCGCGGGTCACGGCAGTGTACAGCACGCCGCGCGTGAGCAGCATCTGCGCCACGGGGTTTAACGAGAGGATAACGGCGCGGTACTCGCTTCCCTGCGATTTATGCACCGTCAGTGCCCACGCGTGCTCAAGCTCGCCCAGCATCTCGAAGCCGTAGAGGGCGATCTTATCGTCATAATCGACCTTGAGGTATTCCGAGGCCGTGTCGATCTCGATTATAGTTCCGATATCGCCGTTGTACACGCCGGTTCCGGACTTGCCGAGCCTGTCCTTCCATGCGATATCATAATTGTTTTTTATCTGAATGACCCTGTCGCCGGTGCGGAACACCGTTTCGCCGAAGAGCTTTTCCTTTTTCTTATCGTCGGGCGGATTAAGCGCAGCCTGAAGCCGCTTGTTGAGGTTCACGGTGCCGGTCTCGCCCTTGCGGCTCGGTGACAGCACCTGTATCTGATTTACGGGTATCTTCATATTCTCCGGCAGACGTCTTTTGCACAGCTCAACTATCGTATCGACGCAGGAGCCGCCCTGCATTCGCCGCAGGCGGAAAAAGTCTCCGCTGTTTTCGTTGAAATCGGGGTGCTCTCCCCTGTTGATCATATGCGCGTTGCGCACTATGCGGCTGTCGGCCTTCTGGCGGAAGATCTCTGTAAGACGCACGGTCGGAACGACTCCGCTGCGGATGATATCGGAAAACACGCAGCCCGGGCCGACCGACGGCAGCTGATCGGCGTCGCCGACGAGCAGGATGCGGCAGTCGGGCCTCAGCGCCCTGAGTATGGCGTGCATAAGCGTTATGTCAACCATCGAACACTCGTCTATAATAAGCGCGTCGCAGGCGAGCTTATCCTCCTCGTCC
Source organism: bacterium (assembly GCA_963613665.1). GTDB lineage: Bacteria > Bacillota > Clostridia > Oscillospirales > Oscillospiraceae > F23-B02. The sequence continues at coordinate 12,031 of CAVEAL010000032.1, forward strand.
TTGCCGAACACCAGCGTTTCGCCGTCCTCTGACATCCTGGCACCGAGCATACGGTGAATGGTCGAGGCCTCAGTGCCGCAAAGCTCACTCATGCGCTTTGCCGCGCGTCCGGTCGGAGCGGCGAGGTATGTTTCAAGCTCAAGCTCGTCGTAAAGTGCAAGCACCGCTTTGAGTATCGTCGTTTTGCCCGTACCGGGGCCGCCGGTTATCACGAGCATTCGGTTCTGTGCAGCCAGCGATATCGCCTCGCGCTGCATGGGCGCGTATTCAATGCCGTTTGCACTTTCAAGGCGCGATATCAGTGACGTTATGTCAACCTTTTTCACGTCCTTTGCGCTGCACATGGCTTTTATGCGCTTTGCCGTGTATGTCTCAGCCTCGTAAAGCGGCGCAAGATAGCAGGCATCGAGCCCCGCCACCGTGCAGCAGACGATCTCGCCCGTTTCCGCAAGCTTATCGACCGCGTCCTCTGCAAGCTCCGGCGCAACGCCTATGAGCTGCGCCGTTGCAGCGGTGAGCTTCCCGCGCGGTATGAAGCAGTGGCCGTTTCCGGAGTTGTGTACAAGCTCGAACACGACAGCTGCACACACACGGTTGAGGCTGTCACCATCAAGGCCGAGCGCCAGAGCCAGTGCATCAGCCTCGGCAAAGCTTGCGCCGATGTGGGACGACGACAGTATGTACGGGTTTTCGTGCACGACCTCTATAGCGGAGCTGCCGTAAAATTTGAACATGCGCAGGGCGAAAACGGGCTGTATACCATATGAGCACAGAAATTCCGTAAGGCGGCGGACTCCCGCCTGCTTTTTGAAACCGGCGCTTATGTCCTTTGCCTTAGAAGAGCTTATACCCTTGATCTCGGCAAGCTTATCGGGCTGCATTTCGAGAACGTCCAGCGCCCTGTCGCCGAAGCGGTCAACTATGAGCGCCGCCGTAGCTGGGCCTACGCCGCGCACCGTGCCTCCGGCGAGATATTCGTAAATTGCCTCCGCCGAGGTCGGCAGCATGCGGCTGCACTGCTCGATCCTGAACTGTCTGCCGTGCTGGGCATGGGTCATCCACGTGCCCTCGGCCGAGATCATCTCACCCGGCGCAACATACGGCAGGCAGCCGACGGCAGTGGTCGTCTCGCCGTTATCGAGCTCGAGCTTTACAACGCCGTATCCGTTCTCGTCGTTTCTGAATATTACGGCGGCTACGGTTCCGTTAATTTCGCTTAATTCCTGCATCGTCAAATAAATCCTCTGTATAGCTTACGCATCTGTACTGCTCGGAAAAACGCCGCAGCACGCTGCGTGTTTCCTCGTCAATGTTCTCTGCTTTTATTAAAATATCCGCACGGAGCGTTCCGTTTTCGCGCAGCCAGATAAGACTGCGCAGAGTGTATTCCGTCATCGGCTCTGCGCCGCTTATGCGCAGCACGAGTTCTGCGTCCGTATTCCTGCCGAGCCTTACCGGTGTCAGCATCAGTCCCTTGACAGACCATATGATCAGCCAAAGCACCGCTGCCGCCGAAAAGCCCACGGCAATATACACCGTCATGCGATCACCTCCCGCATTATTTTACGGGAGAGAACGCGTAATTGTTAAAGTATATTTTTCAGAAACTGCCCGGTATAGCTTTTCTCACAGCCGGCACATTCCTCTGGAGTTCCGGCAAACACGAGCGTTCCGCCGCCGTCGCCGCCCTCGGGGCCGAGATCGATGATATGGTCGGCGGTTTTTATAACGTCAAGGTTATGCTCTATTATGACGACGGTGTTGCCAGCGTCTGCAAGCCTTCCGATTATGCTCAGGAGCTTGTGAACGTCCGCCATGTGCAGACCCGTAGTGGGCTCGTCGAGGATATATACCGTCGATCCCGTGCTGCGGCGCGAAAGCTCGGCCGCAAGCTTCACACGCTGCGCCTCGCCGCCGGAGAGAGTCGTGCTCGACTGGCCGAGCCGCACATAGCCGAGGCCGACCTCATAGAGCGTATCGAGCTTTGCCTTGAGCCTGGGCAGGTTTTCAAAAAACGTGCAGGCCTCCTCGACCGTCATGTCCAGAACGTCGCTTATGTTTTTGCCCTTATAGCGCACCTCGAGGGTCTCCCGGTTATAGCGCTTGCCCCTGCACACATCGCAGGGCACATACACATCGGGCAGGAAGTGCATTTCTATCTTCTGCACGCCGTCGCCCTTGCAGGCCTCACAGCGGCCGCCCTTGACGTTGAAGGAAAATCTGCCGGAGTTATAGCCGCGCAGACGTGCATCCTCCGTCGAGGCAAACAGCTCGCGGATATCGTTGAACAGTCCCGTATACGTCGCGGGGTTTGAGCGCGGAGTTCTTCCGATGGGGCTCTGGTCGATGTCAATGACCTTGTCGATATCATCTATGCCGCTTATCCCCGCGCATTTGCCGGGTTTGAGCTTCGCACGGTTTTTCTTCAGAGCCAGAGTTTTATAAAGTATCTCGTTTACAAGGCTCGACTTTCCGCTGCCGGAAACACCGGTTACGCAGGTAATGACGCCCTTGGGTATCTCAATGTCTATATTTTTGAGATTATGCTCGGCAGCGCCGCTTATTTTTATAAAGCCCTTTTCGGGCTTGCGCCGCTCCGACGGCACCGGTATCCTGCGTTCTCCGCTTAGATACTGCCCCGTCAGGGACTCCGGGCAGGCGCAGATATCCTCCACGGTGCCTGCCGCAACGACCTGCCCGCCGTGCACGCCCGCTCCGGGGCCTATATCGACAATGTAGTCTGCCGCACGCATGGTATCCTCATCGTGCTCAACGACGATGAGCGTATTGCCGAGATCGCGCAGATCCATGAGCGTTTTCAAAAGCTTTTCGTTATCGCGCTGATGCAGGCCGATGCTCGGCTCATCGAGGATATACAGAACGCCGGTGAGCGACGCGCCTATCTGCGTTGCAAGCCTTATGCGCTGGCTCTCGCCGCCGGAAAGGGTCGCCGCGCCGCGTGAAAGGCTGAGATATTGCAGACCGACATTTTTGAGGAAACCGAGGCGTGATCTTATCTCTTTTATTATTCTGTCGGCGATTATATGCTCCTTTTCGCTCAGCTCCAGGCCGTCCGTAAAGTCTATCGCCTCCGTGACGGACATATCGCCCATCTGCGCTATGTTTATGCCTCCTACCGTGACGGCAAGCGCTTCCTTTCTCAGCCTACGGCCGCGGCATTCGGGGCAGGTGACCTCGGACATGCACTCCTCTATTTCGGCGCGCATGGCTGGGCTTTGCGTTTCATAATAGCGCCGTTCAAGGTTTTTGCATATGCCCTCAAAGGGCCGCGAAAACTTTCCGGCGAAGGAGCTGTTTTTCCGCTCGCGCTCATAGCTGAGATCAAGCTTTTCGTCCTTGCTGCCGTAGAGGAGGATATCCTTTACTCCCTCGGGCAGCTCCGATATCGGAGTATCGAGCGTGAAGCCGTATTTATCGGCAAGAGCGTTATAATACATGGCCGCTATCGACTCCGCGCCGGAACCCCAGCCCGTTGCCTTCACGGCACCGCCGTTTATGCTCAGGCTGTCGTCCGGTATGACGAGGTCGGGATCGACAAGAAGCTGCATGCCGAGGCCGTCGCACTTGGGGCAGGCGCCGTAGGGCGTGTTGAACGAGAACATGCGCGGTGTGAGTTCCTCGATGGATATGCCGCAGTCCGGGCAGGCGTAGTTCTGCGAAAAGAGCAGCTGCTGCTTGTCTTCACCGACGATATCGGCAAGAACGAGCCCGCCGGCCAGCGATGCTGCCGTTTCGACGGAATCGGCAAGGCGGCGCATGATGCCGTCCTTTATCACGACGCGGTCAACAACAATCTCTATCGTGTGCTTTTTGTTCTTATCAAGCTTTATTTCCTCGGAAAGCTCGTACATGCTGCCGTCAACGCGCACGCGGACATAGCCCGAGCGGCGCGCATCCTCGAACACCTTGACATACTCGCCCTTGCGGGCACGCACTACCGGCGCAAGGATCATGAGCTTTGTGCCCTCCGGCAGGAGCATGAGCCGGTCGATTATCTGATCTACGGTCTGCTGGCGTATCTCCCTGCCGCATTTGGGACAGTGCGGCCTGCCGATGCGCGCCCACAGAAGGCGCATGTAGTCATATATCTCCGTGACCGTACCGACGGTCGAGCGCGGATTGCGCGAGCCGGTTTTCTGGTCGATGGATATTGCAGGCGAAAGCCCCTGAATATAATCGAGATCGGGCTTATCCATCTGCCCGAGAAACTGCCTTGCGTAGGACGAGAGGCTCTCGACGTATCTGCGCTGTCCCTCGGCATAGATGGTGTCAAAGGCAAGGCTCGATTTTCCGCTGCCGGACACGCCGGTCATTACGACGAGCCTGTTTCTGGGTATTTCTATATCAATGTTCTTGAGGTTATTGGCTCTTGCGCCTTTGATTTTGATGTAATCGGTCATCTGTCAGTCGTTCTCACTTATAAGGTCTGCAAATTCCGCGCGCACCAGCGCCGCGAGCTCTACTGGGTCGAGCTCGACCTGATAGCCTATCTTACCGGCGCTGACCATAACGGTCGGCTTATCCTGCGCGCTTATATCTATAAAGGTCTTGTACAGCTTTTTCATGCCTATGGGTGAGCAGCCGCCGCGCACATAGCCCGTGAGCGCGTTTATCTCGCTGACGTGGATCATCGCTATCGACTTCTCCCCCGCCGCCTTCGCCGCCTTTTTGAGGTCGAGTTCGCCCGTAACCGGCACATCAAAAACATATATGTTCTTGCTCGCGCCGCGTGCGACAAGTGTTTTGAACACCTGCGATGGATCCTGTCCGCAGATCTGAGCCACCGTGACTCCGTCAACAGCATCATCGCCGTGAGGATATTCGTGCGGCGTATATTTTATTTTTTTCTGCTCAAGCAGACGCATTACGTTTGTCTTCTGTTCCTTCATTTTATTCACTTCCGTTTCTTTGCATAATATATTATTATACCGCGAAATCATTTATCTTTCAACACAAAAAGGACTTCCGAGCCATGCCGGAAGTCCTTTTTATCAATTTGTTCAATCCTTCTGGAACCTTGCCAACAGATTTTCGGTGCTGCCGTCGAGGAGCTTGATGTAGCGCTCTCTGTCGTGCTCGTCGAGCGGGGGCATTCCCATGTCAAACCACTGGGAGATCCAGCCGATCGCCGCATTGACATAGAACTCGCACACAAATTCAAGATCAGACCACTCGATGTTCTTGCCTTCGGCGCAGATGACCGCAAAGCTGTGCACGCAGTAGTGCAGACGGCCCTTGAAATATTTCAGCAGGTATGCACGGTTCTGCGAATTGAAGATATTCAGAACGAAGCTGCGGTTATCCTCGAGATACTGGAACCACTCGAGAACATTTTCACGCCATTTATCATAAAATATCTCATGAGGAAGGGCCTTGTTCGTATCCTCCTCAAACACCCACTCGAGCAGATCGTAAACATCGTCAAAGTGGTAGTAGAACGTCTGACGGTTTACGCCGCATTCTTCTACAAGGTCTTTTACCGTGATCTTATCAATGGGCTTTACCGAGAGCATCTTTTTCAGGGCATTGCCCAGAGCTTCTTTCGTTGAGCTTGCCATATTAATATACCTCTTTCTCTATGACACCCCAATGTCATATTGTTATTTAGCATCACTATATCACAAGTTCAGAAAAAAAGATAGATAAATATTTATTTTTTTGTCGAAATGTGCTTATATATAAATACTACTCTATCTTTTGAGGCTTTACGATGTACAAGACAGAATCAGAACGCGGCAGATTTGCACCCAGTCCGAGCGGTCAGCTGCATATGGGAAACCTTGCGTCATGCCTTCTTACTTGGCTTGACGCGCGCAGCTCCGGTGCACGGCTTATCTTCCGAATGGAGGATCTTGATCCCGAGCGCAGCAGCCGCAGGAGCGAGGACAGCATTTTTGCTTCCCTGAAGGCACTCGGTCTCGACTGGGACGAGGGCTACCCCGACGAAGGCTATTCGCAGAGCGGCAGAGGCGAAAAATATGACGAGGCCTTCGATCTGCTGCTGCGGCGCGGCCTTCTTTACCCCTGCTATTGCAGCCGCAGCGAGCGGCTTGCCGCCTCCGCTCCGCATCCCGGCGAGCAGCGGCATGATCCGGGATGCAGGTGCAGATACCTCAGCGCACACGAGCGCTCGGCGCTTGAATGCTCCGGCAGGAAAGCGGCATGGAAAATAAAGGCCCCGGACGAGACGGTTTCCTTCACCGACGGGCATTACGGCAGCTTTTCCGAAAATCTTGCCGAGGGCGGCGATTTTATTATAAAGCGCTCAGACGGTGTGTATGCATATCAGCTGGCGGTTTCGTTTGACGATATGGATATGGGCATAACGCGCGTTGTGCGCGGACGCGATCTGCTGCCGTCAACGGCAAAGCAGATATGGCTCATACAAACACTCGGCGGCACGGCTCCGCGGTATTATCACGCACCGCTCATTTCAGGTTCTGACGGCAGGAAGCTTTCAAAGCGCTGCGGAGATCTCGGTGCGGAGGCGCTGCTAAGGAAGTACTCGCCCGATGAGCTGGTCGGATATCTTGCCGGACTTCTCGGCTTATCCGACGGCAGACCCATAAGCGCCGCGGAGCTGCTAAGCTCCTTCGACTGGGAAAGGGTCAAAAAAGACGATATTTTGATATGAAAAACTCCCCTATCGGGGAGTTTTTGCAGTTTGTCAAAAAAGTCCCCCGAGGGACTTTTTTGACAAACTTTTCCGCCGAGCATTTTGAAAGTATTCAAAATGCTTTTACCGAAATCCTTG
>CAVEAL010000033.1:0-18788 GCA_963613665.1 bacterium
TTCCGGTGCTTATTTAGCATAAGCTGTTCTTACATTATCTAATTTTCAAGGTACACTCGCTCAGCCGCCACGCGGTGAGCTTTTATATATTAGCAGATTCGAGGCGACTTGTCAAGAACTTTTTTCAAAACTTTTTAAGTTTTTCATTTCGATCTTTTCGGTCATTTCCCGAAGTGCTTAGATAGAATAGCACCGCAATCGTCAAATGTCAAGGTATTTTTGAAACATTTTCGCATCTTTTTTTAATTGTTTTGAAAACACTAAATCTTGTGTTTTTACGCTTCTGCGGGCTCAATATTTGCCCCGTCGAAAACAGCTGCCGGAGCATCGCCCCGGCAGCTGTTGTACATAATGACGATCAGGCTATTGTATTTTGCAGAACGCCGATCCCGTCTATCTCGCATCGGACGACATCGCCGGACTCAAGATATTTCTGTACGGAAGGATCCATGCCGAGAGCAACTCCGCTGGGCGTACCGGTGGCGATGACAGTACCGGCCTTGAGCGTCATGCCGGCCGACAGTTCTTCGATTATATATGGTATATCGAAGATCATCATACGAGTATTGCTGTCCTGACGCTTTTCGCCGTTGACATAGCAGCGTATATCGAGCTCAGGCATTGCGCCGGCCGCATCCGCCGAGAGGATGCACGGACCCATGGGCGTAAAATCGTCGAGGCTCTTGCCGAAGTACCACTGCTTGTGGCGCGTCTGGAGATTCCGCGCGGAAACATCGTTTATGATCGTGTAGCCGAAGATGTATTCCCCCGCGTCGGCAGCCTTGACGTTTTTCGCGTCCCTGCCGATGATAACGCCGAGCTCGACCTCGTAGTCGAGGCTGTCGCAGATATCGAAGTGCCCGTCGATCTTATCGCCGGGCGCAACGGCACGCTGCAGGCGCTTTGAAAAATACACGGCATCGCCGCGCTGCACGTCAAAGAATTTGTCGGCGCGGGTCGCCTCCTCGGCATGGTCGCGGTAGTTAAGGCCGAGGCATATGACGTCCTGGCGCGGTTCGGGAATGGGCGCTTCAAGCTTCACATCGGTGACTGCTACGGTCTTTGCTCCGTTCGGTATCTCGGGCAGTCTGCCGTCAAGCTCCTGTATGAGTTCCGTCATGCTCCGCGCCTCGAGGCCGAGCTCGGACGCCGGAATTATCGCGCACTCGTCGGCGGTCAGGACGCCGGCGCACTCGGCGCCCTTATAAGAATATGTAACAAATTTCATATCACAGCGCCTCCATTATCGAAGATATTATCTGTCCCACAAAGGGTACGGGCTCTTTCTTGCCGAAATAGGCATTGCGCGCGCCGAGGAACGCAAGCAGGACGAGAAGCGTTGTGTTGAGCTTCTTGACAGGCTTGCCGACATAGGGCACTGCGCCGATCACGGAGTTGAGCATATGCAGGGCAAGGATCATCGCAGACTGCTTTGCGTGGTAGCGCACGAGCTCCGAGCCGCTGTTTTTTATAAGTGAGTACAGAAATACGGGGCCAATATAGCCGGCTGCGGCGAGATCGCGTTCCTTGAACTCATCCGGGATCGCGTCGTTTTCGGTCATTTCGGGGCTTGCTGCATCGAAGGCCTCCTGCATGTATTTAAGTATCGGATTATCCATAAAGCTGTCTCCTGCGTCGGGCTTCCAGCCGCAGGAGAGGCAGACCTTTCCGCCGTCGGGGATATATGTCCCGCATCTTGGGCATTTGTTCATAGCTTTCACCTTTCTGTGCATGGCGCCGCGGCGCCGGTTTCTTGCATATATTTTATTATCATCCCCATTTTAAGTCAAGCGCAAAATATATGGTTGCCTATGGTGAGCATCTGCGGGCGCGACCATATCCATTTGCTCGTGGCTGTTGCGGGATTGAAGTAGTATATCGCCCCGCCCGTCGGATCGGAGCCGGCCAGCGCCTCGCGTGCGGCACGGTAGGCGCTGTCTGCGATGGGCTGGTCAAACTGCCCGTCGTCGAGGCATGAGAACGCGCCGCTCTGATATATGACCCCGGAAAGGGAGTTTGGAAACGACGGATGGTCGATGCGGTTGAGCACGACGGCTCCGACTGCGACCTGCCCGATATAAGGTTCGCCGCGCGCCTCGGCGGATATAAGCCGCGCAAGCAGATATACATCGCCAGACGACGCGGAGTCTGACGGCTGCTCGTAAATACCGAGGGCGGCGAGCGTCTTGTCCCCCGCCTGTCCGTCTGCGGAAAGACCGTTTGTACGCTGAAAATACTTTACCGCCCGCTCGGTCGCACTGCCGTAGATACCGTCCACACTGCCGCTGTAGTAGCCCCAGCTTTTCAGGCGCGTCTGTATCTGCGTGACCGTAGCGCCGGACGAGCCGCGCTTATACAGCGACGCCTCGGCCGATTGTGCGAGCGCTATGATCAGAATGTTCACTGCAAATATCAGCGCGACGGCAAGGATTATTTTCTTTTGCTTGACGCTCATTTTATCACTCCGATGGCTTTTTTCCTATTTTGCCTCACCCGGTGATTTTTATGCAAAAAGCTCCTGCCCTTACGAGCAGGAGCTTTTGAGTTTTGAAAAATATCAGTTCTGCACCTTGATGATGTGGCGCGGGCAGATATCGGAGCAATGTCCGCACTGCACGCACTTGGAGACATCGATGCGGGCCAGATTGTCCTTGATGACGATCGCATCCGCAGGGCACTCGCGCTGGCACTTCATGCAGCCGATGCAGCCCTCGTCGCAGATCTTCATGACGGCAGCGCCCTTGTCGCAGCTGGAGCAGGCGACGAGAACGTGCTGATCGTAAGGAACGAGCTTGACTATCTTCTTCGGGCAGGCATCAACGCAGGCACCGCAGCCGACGCACTTCTCGCGGTCGACCTTGGCAACGCCGTCAACGACACTCATTGCGCCAAACTGGCAGGCGTTTGCACAGTTGCCCAGACCGATGCAGGCGAAGCGGCAGTCCATATTGCTCTTGCCGCCGAACAGCATTGCTGCCTGGCAGTTCTGGGGTCCCTTGTAGTTGAAGCGCTTGGAAGCATGGCCCTCGGTGCCCGAGCAGGGCACGAACGCGACCTTTTTCTCCATGTCGCCCGCAGAAACGCCCATGACCTCAGCGATCTTGGCGGCAGCCTCTGCACCGCCGGCAACGCACTTATTAACAGGCGCTTCGCCCTTGGCGACGGCAGCGGCATAGCCGTCACAGCCGGGATATCCGCAGCCGCCGCAGTTTGCGCCGGCCAGACACTCTCTGACTTCTTCCTGCTTGGGGTCTACCTCAACGTAGAATATCTTCGATGCGAATGCAAGGATAGCGCCGAAAACGCCGCCCAGTATGCCCAGAACCAAAAGGGACTTGATAATAACCATAAAATCCATATCTGAGCCCTCCTTAAAGCGGAATGTTCATGCCGCTGAAGCCCATGAAGGCCAGAGCGAGCAGAGCCGCGGACACGAGGCAGATCGGGAAGCCCTCGAAGCTTTCGGGATACTCCGCAAGGTCGATGCGCTCACGCACGGACGCAAACAGAACGATAGCAAGGAGGAAGCCGAGGCCGCCGAACACACCGTAGAGCGTGGACTGAATGAAGTTGAACTTGTACTGAACGTTCAGCAGAACAACGCCGAGAACCGCGCAGTTGGTGGTGATAAGGGGCAGGTAGATTCCCAGTGCCGAGTACAGCGAGGGGATGGACTTTTTGAGGAACATCTCAACGAACTGAACAAGGCCCGCGATGATAAGTATGAATGCCAGCGTCTCAAGGAAGCCGAGACTCAGCGGGATCAGGATATAGGTATCGACGACCCAGCAGATCGCGGAGGCAAGGCCCATAACGAAGGTGACCGCGAGGCCCATGCCGATAGCGGTATCGACCTTGCTCGAGCAGCCCAGGAAGGGGCAGCAGCCGAGGAACTGCGAGAAGATGAAGTTGTTTATCAGGATCGCGCTCAGGGCGATGGTGATAATCGAAGACGTACTTGTCATTTGTCCTCAGCCTCCTTCTTTGCTTTCTTTTCGGCAGACTTGCGCAGAGCATACTGCATGAGCGCGATCAGGCAGCCGAGGGTAAGGAAGCCGCCGAAGGGCATGGTCAGGACCATTGCGCCCTGGAAATCAGCTCCGAACACGGCAAAGCCCGCGCCGGTACCGTCGAGGGTCAGGCCCTTGACGGGGTCGAGAAGGCCGCCGCCGATGGTGCCGAAGCCGAGAAGCTCACGGATCAGGCACATGACGATCAGAACGATGGTGTAGCCCAGGCCCTGGAATACGCCGTCGAAGAAGGATGCGCCGATGCTGTTCTTCTGGCAGAAGGCCTCTGCACGGCCGATGATGATGCAGTTAACAACGATAAGCGGGATAAACACGCCCAGCGCCTCGCTCAGCGCGGGGACGAAGGCCTGAAGCAGCAGGTCAACTATCGTAACGAAGCCCGCGATGACGACGACGAATATCGCAAGACGGATCTCGTTGGGGATTATCTTTCTGATCGCGGAAACGACGACGTTGCAGCAGGTCAGAATGATGAGAACGGACAGGCCCATGCCGACGCCGTTGAAGAGGCTCGTCGTGATCGCCATGGTGGCGCACATGCCGATGAGCTGTACGAGAACGGGGTTATTGGTGATAAGGCCTTCCTTAAACTGTTTTTTAATATTCATTTAAGTCTACCTCCTTAACCCAGACTCTCGCAGGCCGCCGTAGCGGATGCTACCGCGCCGGTAACTGCGTTGGATGTAATGGTCGCGCCGGTGAGCGCCTGAATGCTGCCGCCCTTCTTTGCAAGGGCAACGTCGGAGCCCTGACCGACAAACTGCTCGCGGAAGGCGACGCCCTTGTCGCTGGGGCTGGAAGCAACGGCGCCGAGGCCGGAGGTCTCACTCGACGAAGTGATGGATATGCCGGTGCACTTTTTGTCGGTGTCAACACCGATGATGATGGTGATGCTGCCCTGGCTGCCGGTAACGGTGGTCTCTACGACATAGCCGGAGAGGCTTCCGTCCTCGGCATAAGCCTCGGAGATCTTATCAATGGCGGTGTCTTCGCCGGTGTACTGGACTTCCTTGTATTCCTTTGCACTGAGGACCTCGGCGTATGCGTCGGCGGTCTTCTGCTCCGAGATCGCTGTTATTCTGTCGATGGTGAGCTCGTAAACAACGCCGAGCACGCCTGCAACGATAGCGGAGATGAGGAAAAGGATGGCTGTGAGCTTGAGTATCTTCTTCATTACGCCTTTGCCTCCTTTGCTGCCTTCTTGGCTGCCTTGAGGTCTTCCTTGGTCACGCCGAACTGACGGCCGCGGGTACCCTTATCAATCGCCCATGCGCACAGGTTCATGATGAGGATAGCATAGGAAACGCCCTCGGGGAAGCCGCCGAAATAGCGGATGAGAACGGTCAGAGCGCCGCAGCCGAATCCGTACAGGAGCTGACCGTTGAGAGTTACGGGGCTGGAGGAGTAGTCGGTAGCCATGAAGAAGGCACCGAGGAGCAGACCGCCGGACAGGACGTTGGTGAGCATCCAGTCAAAGCGTGCGGCGCCGTTCATCGGGAAGATGAAGGTGATGACCGCGACCGTCCCTATGAAGGCAACGGGGATGCGCCAGCTTATGACCTTGCGGATAAGCAGGTACGCGCCGCCGATGAGCACTGCTATGGCGCTTATCTCGCCGATGCAGCCGGGAACGTTGCCGATGAGCATGTTTGCGTAGCTGAAGGTGTCGGGCAGAGCCTCGCCGGCCTTCATATAGCTGAGCGGAGTCGCCATGGTGGCTGCGTCAACACTGCCTGCAAGCGCCTTGGGAACGGCCCAGGTCGTCATGATGACGGGCCAGGAGGCCATAAGGAAGGCGCGGGATGCAAGTGCGGGGTTGAGGAAGTTCTTGCCGATGCCGCCGTAAAGCTGCTTTACGACGACGATGGAGAATGCAGCGCCCACCACCGGCATCCACAGAGGTGCCGAGGAGGGGATGACCATTGCGATGAGAACACCTGTAACGCAGGCGGAAAGATCGCCGATCGAATCGGGCTTCTTCATGAGCTTGCGGTAGCCCCACTCGAAGAACACGCAGGAGACGACGCTCACCGCGATGAGTGCGAGCACTCTGAAGCCGAACTGGTACACGGCAAAAGCCATTGCCGGCACAAGTGCTATTATGACGTCCAGCATTATGCGGGAGGTATCGGTCTTAGTCCTTACCTGAGGCTGATAGGAGGCGTCAAACGTATATTCTTTTGCTTTCACTTTTTCTCGGCCTCCTTTGCTGCTTCCGCTCTTGCCTTCTCCTCGGCCGCCTTTGCGGCAAAGAGTATCTTGGCGGTCTTGAACGAGTGGGTCAGCGGCATTCTGCCGGGGCAGTTATACGAGCAGCTGCCGCACTCGAAGCAGTCAAGAATGTGGTACTTCTTCATGTTCTCGAAGTCGCCCTTCTTGAAGTATGCGTACATGTAAACGGGCTCAAGTCCCATGGGGCATACGGTGATGCACTTGCCGCAGCGTATGCAGGTGGGATTTTCGACAGTTCTGTCTTCTTCCTCAGTGAAGAACAGGATGCCGGCCGTACCCTTGATGTTCACGGCGTCGATATCGGTTGCGATAAGGCCCATCATAGGTCCGCCGAGAACGATTTTCTTGGGGGTCTTGACGAAGCCGCCGCACTGCTCGACGATGTAGCGGAAGGGAGTGCCTATGCGGCACTGGAGGTTGTAGGGCTTGTTGATGGCCGAGCCGCCGACGGTGAGGATACGCTCATAGCAGGGTATGCCGAGATAGCAGGCCTTGTATATGGCGTATGCAGTCTGGGTGCTGATAACGTTGCAGCCGACGCCTGCGGGCAGTCCGCCGGGCTTGACCTCGCGGTTGGTTATCGCCTTGATCTGCATTTTCTCTGCGCCCTGCGGGTACTTGACCTCTTCGGGCACGATCTCAACACCGTACTGAGCGGGGTTCTTGGAATTGAGAAGCTCGATGGCGTCCATCTTGTTCTTCTCAATGCCGTAATATGCCTTGTCCAGACCGCTGGCAACGCGTGCAAGCTCGATGCCCTTGAGGAGCTCCTCGGGATGCAGCTTCATCGTCCAGTGGTCGCCGTTGAGGTAAGGCTCGCATTCCGCGCCGTTTATGATGAGAGTATCGACCTTGCCGAGGCCGCCTCTGATCTTGAAAGCGGTGGGGAACATTGCGCCGCCCATGCCGACGATGCCTGCTTCACGCAGACGGGCAAGGATGGCTTCCGGATCCTTCATTTCCTCTTCGGTAAGAGGAGCCAGATCCGTGCAGGGGGTATCCTGGTAATCGTTTTCGATAACGATCGCCATTATCATATCGCCCAGCGGATGGGGTCTGGGCTCGATCGCTACGACCTTGCCGGAAACGGGAGAATGCACGGGGGCGGAAACAGGCGCGGGATTCTCGCCTATTTTCTGACCCATCGTTACATAATCGCCGACCTTTACTATAGGCTGGCAAGGTGCGCCGATGTGCTGTGCCATCGGAATAACGACCTGTGGCGGCGGGGTTACTACCACGACAGGCTCCTGGGGAGCCTTCATGTAATCAGGATGCACGCCGCCGCGGAACTTATAGGGCATTTACATCACCTCTCTAATTTATGCAACCTTAAATATAGCACAAACTATGTTTTGTGTCTACAATCAATGACTCGATTTTCGTGTAATTTTTGTGGTTTTTGGCGCTTTATCATGACAAATGATTAACAATTGCACATATTTTAACGCAAAATTTGCTTATTGCAGTTAATTCCGGCGATTGTTAAAAACGGGGCTTATCAAAATGCCGCTTGTGCTGTATAATTATACATTATAATGTTACGGAGGTATCGCCATGCTTACACGATGGGGAGAGAAGCTCGACAGAGACAATGTGCTGCCGGAATATCCGCGTCCGCAGATGCGGCGCGGGTCGTATATAAATCTCAACGGCCTGTGGGACTATGCCTTCACCGCCGCCGGGGAAAAGCAGCCGGACAGGTGGGCGGGAAAGATACTCGTCCCCTTCTCGCCCGAGTGCGAGCTGTCCGGCGTTGGGCGAATGCTGAAGCCCGACGAGTATCTGTGGTACAGGCGCGACTGGGTAAGGCCCGAGTTCCCGGAGGGACACCGCGTCATACTGCACTTCGGCGCCGTCGATCAGAGCTGCACCGTGTACATAAACGGTCTGCGCGCATACAGGCACAAGGGCGGCTATCTTCCCTTTGAGTTTGACGCAACGGGCTTCCTTTCCGGGGATGTAAACGAGATATCGCTGAGTGTGCGCGACGTGAGCGACACGTCGTATCACGCGCGCGGCAAGCAGCGTACAAAGCGCGGCGGCATATGGTACACGCCGCAGAGCGGCATATGGCAGACCGTATGGGCCGAGTGCATCCCTCACGACTGCATAAGGGCGCTGCACATAACGCCGGACTTCGACAATGCCTGCGTGCGCGTGCGCGCCGACACCGTCGGCGACAGCAGAGCCTATGCCCTGTTTGACGGGCAGCGGTATCAGCTTCCGGCAGTGATGCCCGTCCCCGGCTTTGAGCCCTGGTCGCCGGAAAACCCCAAGCTCTACGATTTCTCCGTCGTCTGCGGCGAGGACAGGGTCGAAAGCTATTTTGCCATGCGCAAATTCTCCGTCGAGGCCGACTCCAGGGGCGTGAAGCGCCTGTTTTTAAACGGCAGGCCGTATTTCCACAACGGGCTTCTCGATCAGGGCTACTGGTCAGACGGCATGTACACCGCTCCCTCGGATGAGGCGCTCGTTTTCGACATTCAGACCGCCAAGGACATGGGCTTCAACATGCTGCGCAAGCACATAAAGATCGAGCCTCTGCGCTGGTACTATCACTGCGACAGGCTGGGCATGCTCGTCTGGCAGGACATGATAAACGGCGGCGGCAGCTATAACCCGGCCGTCATTTCCGCGCCGCTCGTGACGGGCGTACACCTTAGCGACAAGAACCATAAGCTTTTCGCACGCGGCGATCTCGAGGGCAGGGTCGAATACGAAACGGAGCTCAACGAAATGATCGGGCTTTTGTATAACTGCCCCTGCATTGCCATGTGGGTGCCCTTCAACGAGGGCTGGGGGCAGTTCGACGCGGCCCGCATCGCGGAAAAGATCGCCGGTATCGACCCGACGCGCACGATAGATCACGCCTCCGGCTGGCACGATCAGAAGATCGGGCAGGCAAAAAGTCTGCACGTCTACTTCAGAAAATACAGCTTCAAGCCCGACAGGCTCGGCCGCGCGGTCATGCTCACGGAATTCGGCGGCTACAACCTTCGCTGCAGACATCACAGCTTCGGCAGCGCCGACTTCGGCTACAAAAAACTCAGAAGCGAAAAGGAGCTGCAAAGGGCGCTTGAGAAGCTCTACTCGGAGCAGATAAAGCCCGCCCATGAGCAGGGGCTTGCCGCCGCCGTATACACGCAGCTGAGTGATGTGGAGGAGGAAGTCAACGGTCTCATGACATACGACCGCAAAGTGGTGAAGCTGCCATGCGAAACAATGCGAAAAATCGTAAACGTGGAGTAAATGTGCTGCGTTGTGCAAAAATGGCGAACCGAAAGCCCGGTTCGCCATTTTTATTCATCATCTCCGATTTCTTCCGGACAGCTTTCAATATATAATTCCTCGCACTCCCGCTGAGCCTTTATTATTTATGCCCAAGGCTTCTTCGCTTGCAGAGAGCATTTTCAAATACATCTTCTTATAATCAGGCATAATTATCACCCCACCCGTCATTATAGGACTTATAGTCCTAATCGTCAAGCTTTTCGACTTTTGCATCGTATAGTAGGCATGGTGATGCAAAATGAAGCTTCGTATTCGTGATCTGAGCGAAGACCATGACCTTACGCAGCAAAAGGTTTCCGAAATACTGATGTGCGATCAGTCGCTTTATTCAAAATACGAGCGCGGCGAGAGAGCTCTTCCGCTTGAGCTTGCCGTAAAGCTTGCCGATCTGTACGATGTCAGCCTCGACTATCTTGTCGGCAGAGAATATTCAAAATGAACAGCCGAAGGGCTGTTCATTTTTTGACGCGCAGGTTTACATAACGCGTAAAGCACCTATTGTAATGCAGAGCGCACTGTGGTAAAATGGTGAAAAATTATCGCTGACGGAGGTCAGATACATGACAAAGATAAAGGGCGAGAGCGAGCTCACCTTCATGGAGGCCGCGAGCATAATCGTCGGCCACGGTGTCGGTGCGGGCATACTGTCCGTTCCGTATCTTGCGGCGCACAACAGCTTCCGCGAGACGCTGCTCATACTGCTCATAGGCTACGCGGTTGCGCTCATTCTGCATTTTCTCATCGCAGAGCTCAGCCTCAACAACAACGGCGCACAGTTCGTAAAGTGCTTTGACGCGGAGCTTTTCTCCGGCAGGGTCAAGACCTTTTTCACCTGGACGGCCTTTGTTCTGCTGGGCGTTTCGGTCATCGTGAACGTCAGTGCGTTCCTGACAGGCGCGGCGGCGGTATTCAGAAACTGGTTCGGCCTGCCGGATATCGTCGGTATGCTGATATTCTACGCGCTCGGCGCGGGAGTCGTGTTCGTCGGCATGAAGCTCGTGGGCATATGCGAGAAGATCTCCGTGTTTCTCATGGTCGGTGTCGTCGGCATTCTGCTTGCGGCAACGCTTCTGCGCGAGGTGAGTCCCCTCCCCGGCAGCTGGCAGGGCTTTAATAATGCGCTTGCGCTGTTCGGCATGGTGTCGTTCTCGCTGTCGGCCGTAATGAGCACGCCGCAGGTCGTAAAGGGACTGGGCGGAGATGCAAAGCGCATCCGCGCGGCCATTGCCGCAGGGCTCGGCATAAACCTTGCGCTCATCTTCATCATAACGCTCATGACGCTGCTCGGCGCGGGCTCGGATATCTCCGAGGACGGCGCGCTGGTCGATCTTTCGCGGCATCTCGGCGGCTGGGTGGCAATAATCGGCTACATATTCACGCTTTTGGCGCTTGCCACCTCGTTCTGGGCGAATACCCTCAACCTGCGCGACATTGTCGGCGAGCAGACCGGCTGGAGCAAAAACCTCTGCTGGCTTCTGGCCTCCCTGCCCTGTCTGGTGCTGGCGCTGTTCGGCGTGAGCAGTTTTGTCGGCTTCACCCGCTTTGCGAGCATCATTCAGATAGTCACCGGCATCGGCATAATCATAGCCTACAACCGCTCGCGCAAGCGCACGGGTGCATCCCCCATCTGCGGAAAGTTCGGCACGCTGCCGTTTCAGATACTCGTCATTGTCTTTTCGCTGCTGTCGAGCGTCGGCGCGGTGCTGCCGGTGAACTGACATGAAGAAAAGATATCTGCTTGCGGCCGTACCGCCGCTTGCCGTCCTGGAGATTTATAATTACATATTCGCGCGGCGACGTCCGCCGCTGATGGCGGCGCTTCTGGATAAGAAAACGCACGCAGCGGAATATTACCTCTGGCGCGACGCGAGAGCTCTGGCTCTTGAGAACAGCGTGCACCTCTGCTACACCATACGCTCCGAACGCGGCGAAAGTCTGCAGGGCTTTTACTTCCCCTGCGGCAAAAAAATCGGCAGGAAGATCGCCTTTATCGTCCACGGCTACCACTCCGAGCACGCGGAGACCGCCGGGATGCTGTTCGAGTACTATTTCAGCCGCGGCTTTGATATCTTCTGTCCGGACAATACCGCTTCCGGACTCTCCGGCGGCAGCTGGTTCGGCTACGATGTTTTTGAAAGCCGAGACTGCCTGAAATGGCTCGGCTTTCTGGAATACAAGTTCGGCTGTGACATTCAGGTCGTGCTGCACGGCTTTTCTCTCGGCGGGGCCACGGTCATGAAAATGAGCGCTTCCGTTCCCGGCACGGTGAAATTTATCGTCGAGGACAGCGGCTTTGTCGATGCCCGTCCCATATTGCGCTCGCAGCTCGGTCCGGCGTACGGGCTCATTGAAAAGCTCAACCGGCACATTGCCGGCTATGATCTGGATGACACGGACGTTATGCCCGAGCTTGAAAAGGCCGCGCTCCCCATGCTTTTCGTTCACGGCACGGACGACCCCACCGTCCCATTTGAAAACGCGGTGCGGGCTTACGACGCATGCACATGCCCCAAGGATCACCTTTTCACGGAGAACACGCGGCATATAGAGACAATGTTCACAAACGGCGCCGCATATGCGGCTAAGATAGACGCGTTTATCGCAAAATACATCAAATGAAGGTCTGAATATGGATTACAAGCAGGCATTGGAATACATTAACGGCACGTCGTGGCGAGGCTCGCGCCTCGGGCTCGAGCGTATATCGGAGCTCTTGGAGCGGATGGGAAATCCGCAGTCGGAGCTCAAATTCGTCCACGTCGCCGGAACGAACGGCAAGGGCAGCATATGCGCTATGCTCGCCTCCGTCATGCGCAGAGCGGGCTGCAAAACGGGACTGTACACCTCGCCGTACCTGCGTCGGTTTAACGAGCGCATGCAGATAAACGGCAGGGAGATCGAGGATAACACGCTTGCCGCAATCGTTACGGATATCCGGCGTCACGCCGACGCGATGGACGATCATCCGACCGAGTTTGAGATGATGACCGCCGCGGCTCTGCGCTGGTTTGCCGACTCCCTCTGCGATATCGTCATTCTTGAGGTCGGCCTCGGCGGCAGATACGACGCCACCAACGTCATCCCCTGCCCGGAATGCTGCGTGATTGCGAACATCGGCCTTGACCACACGGCAGTGCTCGGTGATACGCTGTCCGAGATCGCATACGAAAAAGCCGGGATCATAAAATACGGCGCGGCGGTCGTCATGTATCAGCAGTACGCCGAGACGATGGAGACCGTGCGCGAGGTCTGCCGCGAAAAGAGCGCAGAGCTGTACGTCCCCGATTTCGAGGATATCCGAACCGAGTTCGACTCAGTGGACGGGCAGGTATTCTCCTACGGCGGCACGAACTATGCGATACCGCTTCTGGGCGAGCATCAGCGCCGCAACGCAGCGACCGTGCTTGAGACCGTATCCGTTCTGCGCAGGCAGGGCTGGGATATCCCCGACGACGCGGTCGAGGCCGGGCTCTACGCCGTCGTCTGGCCGGCTCGCTTTGAGATACTGCACACCGAGGATCCCTGGTTTGTGCTCGACGGAGGGCACAACCCGCAGTGCGCATCCGCCCTGCGCGAGTGTCTTGAGCACTATTTCCCCGACTCGAAACGCGTCGCGCTCGTCGGCGTTTTGAAGGATAAGGACTATAAGGAAATAGCCTCGACGCTTGCACCGCTGTTCGATGCCTGCGTGTGCGTAACGCCGGAATCCGAGCGTGCGCTGCCCGCGTCGGAGCTTGCCGGGTACTTTGCCGGCAGCGGCCGCGAGGTCTGCACCGCCGGCAGCGTCGAGGACGGCGTTTCGCTGGCGCGTGATATCGCGCAGGAGCGTGACGCCATGGTCTGTGCCTTCGGCTCACTGTACATCTGCGGGCAGGTGCGCGCCTGCTTCGGTCTGAAATGAGGTGGATAAATGCGGATAATGGGCATAGATTACGGCGATGCGCGCACGGGGCTTGCGGTCTCGGACGCGATGAATATTCTTGTCGGTGAGGCTTGGACGGTCAGCCAATGGGATACCGATGCGTTGGCCGACGAGATCATCCGCGAGGCAAAGGCGCGCGGAGTTGAGCGCTTCGTTCTGGGCCTTCCGAAAAACATGGACGGCTCCGAGGGTGCGCGGGCGGAAAAATGCCGCGAGTTTGCGGCAGCGTTGGAAAGCCGCAGCGGCATTCCCGTCGTCATGTGGGACGAGCGCCGCAGCAGCGTCGAGGCGCACGCGATACTTCATGCAAACGGCAAAAAAGAAAAAAAGCACCGCAGGACCGTTGACGCGGTCGCGGCGAGCCTCATCCTCGAGGGCTACCTCGGAACATTATGAGCATATCTGCATCCGGCACCGAGTGCCCGCTTTCACCAACGTAAGGATACAAAACGGGGGTTAGTCGATTTTTCCTACGAAACGGTAGTAAATATCGACGAGCTGTTCCTTTTCGCCGTCCTCGCCTATGGTTTTCTCATGCACGACGATTTTCTCAATCAGGGCGTTGAGCATTTCGGCGGTCAATTCCTCCGGATGTACGTACTGCTGAATGAGACCGATCCATTGGTCAATGTTCACGACAGTCTGCTGTTCCGTGGCAAGCTCAGCTTGCAGCCGTTCAACTTTTGCCAGTACGTCGGCCTGCTCTACTTGGTACTTTTCAGACAGTACATTGAAGTTGTATTCCGTGACGCGCTCTGCCGCCCAGTCCTCACAAAGTTTGGAAAACAGTTTGTCCAGTTCCTTCTCTCGCTTCCGTAAAATGGACAATATCGGTGAAGCCTTGCCGTTTTGAGAAGTCTTCTAACAGAATCTTTTGGAAAGAGATTTGTCAAGGGTGCTTTTTCCTAAAACAAGCCTGCAACACATCCCACACAGTAGTGGGTGTGTCGCAGGCTTGTTTCTTTATCAATATATCGGTTGGTTATAGGTTCCATCAAAACTCATTTCATATATTTCGTAATCATAATCTTGGTTTTCATAGAAAATCCAATCCTCAATAATATTTAAGCTGCCGCTTCTATCGCTGTTGAGTTCCAATTTGTTTTTACCGTCTTTATCCATACGATATATTGTTTGGGTATCAGAATCAATGTAGAAAATATAGTTTTCTGACACATTTAATCCGCCGTTTACAACAGAACCCTCAAATACAGTTTCATCAGAGCCATCAAGGTTTGCGGAACATACTGTTTTGTTCTCGTTTGTATAGTATATTTTTTCCCCAGAGAAAACAAGATAGGTGGGACAATAATCAAACAGGAGAATTGGGCCTTTACCATTTTTGCTCATTCTCCATACTCCATAGTTTTCATTTGGCAAATCGTTGATTGAGGTAAAGCCGCTGACTACATACAAATAATCCCCTTGTAAAAGCAGCCGGGTAGGATGTATGTCAGAAAGTTTTGTCCCATTCTGTGTATTTCCAACCTTGGTTGAGTATACACCGCCATCATCATAATCGGAAGAACCTGTAACATAGAATTTTGAACCATCTGACTGAATACATCCTTCGGTAAATACACTAAATCCCAAATCTTTGCCCGTTGTTCCATCTAATACATAGTAACCAGGGAAAGAATAATAGTACAGACTATTGCCAATGCAAAACATATGTTCTGCATAAAGCCAATGGTATAATCCATCATCCCACGACCGGTTCCAACGATCTGCACATCATAGTCTGTTCCCTCTTTGAGACGGAGCACTTTGATGCGATCATCTTCATTGATAGCTGTTTCATCCTCACTATCTTCAAAGGTCAATGTACCAAAGTCAGTTCGGACGTTGAGGTCATCTTCCGCAGAACACAGAGTTTCTCCATTGAGGATGATGAAAGCAGCACCGATGAATCAGCCGAGCGGAAGCTGCTGAAACGGGAGCTGCGGGCGCAGGCATTAAAACGGTTGGAGGACTCTGCCCGTACCGTCCGGGATTTTGAAAATCTCGTTTCGTGGTATGACCGGCTGGATGCCAACCGTCAGCGAAAAGAGCGTTATCACGAGCTGTTCCGAAGCGGTGACGATTTTCCCCTTGATTACGGTGCAGTCGGGGACGGTCTGTATTTTCCCGATACCCTCAACGATGTGTTGTCCAAGCTGGAGCGCAGGGGCGATTTTATTGATTCCATTTTCTATTGCCCTTATGACATCCACGAGCTTGTGACGGATGGAGATATATCCAATATCCTGCGGGAACTGAGCGAGGATAACAAGTTTCTTATGTTTCTCTGGGCATTGCGGCAGTACAGCTCCGTTAGAATTGCCGCTATTCGTGGGCAGTCTGACCGTAATATCCGCAAGGTGCGAAACACCATGCTCAAAAGGATACGAAAAAAGCTGCTTGCCGCACTTACCGATAAAGCACAGGCACAGCAGTCCTTGACCTTGTTGGAAAAAGAATTTTTGAGAGAAAATGGCGTAGATATTGAAAAGAGCGACAAGAAGTAATACAATAATAGATAATATCGGTTACAATACATGGTGGAGAATAAAAATATGGCAAACATCAATGCGAATGAAGCAATGCGTGAATTGACAATGATGCTGATATACCTCTCCCGATTTACGCAGGGAGAAAAATTTGACATGGCAAATGATTTTTACGCTTGGAAAGGATATGACTTCGATATTTTGAATGAACTGGATGATGCGGATTACATAAGGCAAGGCAACCATCCTTCCCGTTCCAAATCAGTTTATATTACCGAAAGCGGTATGGAGCAGGCACAAAAGCTCTTAGACAAATATGGAATTGATGATCGGAAGCGCAGGCGAGAATATGAAGAATTTATTTGAACGCACCAGTTGTCATTGGGTGCGATACAGTGAATATGAATGGAAAACGGCGGAGAATGGTATGTTGTATCTCACGCCCACAAAAACAGCACAGCCAAGCATTTATGACCCGCTGAGCGAGTATCAGCGAATCGTTTTGGACGCCATTGATATTGGACGCTTGGGGATGCGGCACAAGCCGGATGATGAAATTCAGAAAGCGATCCAGCAGTTTGCCGTAAAATATGGTCTGTTCGGCTTTATGACCGCATTGCCAACCACGCCCAGCTTTATGGACTATGAAGCGGTGTATCTGCCGAAAAACCATTTTATAAAAGAAGAAACCATGTCCACGGAGGACTACTTAAACATCTTTTTCCCGTTTGATAAGCTGGATGTAATCAAGCGTGGGGTAGAATCCATGTGGAATGTTCAGGATGACCGTGTGATGATGGCGCTTGCCATGACCATGACAGACAAGCCGATGGCGGTCAATATGAGCTTTCAGAGAGAATATGCTGAGCCATACGAGTGGATGAAGCAGCAGTTTATAGATTGGTCGTTCACCCATGTGAGCTGCTTCCTCTATTATGAAGATTATGACGATATGGAGGACACACAGCGTTTGTTCATGCAGCAGAGTATGGCAGCTTTCGGCGGCAATGCGCCGACTTACCATATTGCCCTGCTGGATAAGCCGACCATTGTATGGGATTTTCATTCGCTGTTGTTGGGCGTTCAGTTGATGTTCAGCTTTATGCTGACGGATAATAATAATCCGATCCGCTTGTGCAGGCATTGCACCAAGGCTTTTGTAGCCAGCAGACCGAGTGCTGTATTTTGCAGCCCTCAGTGTAAGAATAAGTATAATGTGTATAAGAGCAGAGCCAAGGATAAGAAAGATTGATGGGATGGTGATATACAATGGCTGAAAACAAGAACAAGCTTCAAATCCGAAACAGCACAGTGGATTTCCTCGTTTTTACGAAAGATGCACAGGAGGACGGAATTGAAGTCCGTGTGCAGGATCACGATGTATGGCTGACACAGAAAGCAATCGCTCAGCTTTTCGATGTGGACAGGAGCGTTGTCACAAAGCACCTGAAAAACATTTTTGAAAGTGGAGAATTGTCCGAAGATTCAACTTGTGCAAATTTTGCACAAGTTGCGGATAACGGAAAAACCTATCAATACAAATTCTACTCCCTGTCTGCCATTATCGCTGTCGGCTACCGTATCAATTCCGCTAGGGCAACACAGTTCAGGCAGTGGGCAACGAAGGTGCTGGACACCTTTACCAAGCAGGGATATGTCCTTGATAAGAGCAGATTGATCAACGGTCAGATTTTCGATGAGGACTATTTTGAACACCTGATTTCCGAAATTCAGGAAATTCGTGCCAGCGAGCGACGCTTCTACCAGAAGATCACGGACATATATGCTACCGCTGTGGACTACTCCCTTGATAGTCAGATTACCAAAGATTTCTTTGCTACGGTGCAAAACAAGATGCACTATGCCGTCCACGGCAATACCGCCTCAGAGGTTATTATGGCACGGGCAGATCACACAAAGGAGCATATGGGCTTGACCTCATGGCGTAATGCTCCCGAAGGCAAAATCGTGAAAGCGGATGTGTCCATTGCCAAGAATTACTTATCTAAGGGTGAAATTCAGGAGCTGAACGAGATCGTTACCATGTATTTAGATTATGCCACAAGACAGGCACGGCGGCATATTCCTATGACGATGGCAGATTGGGCTTCCAAGCTGGATGCGTTCCTGCAATTCAACGATGCGGAAATATTACAGAACAAAGGAAAAGTAACAGCCGCCATTGCAAAAGCATTTGCGGAGAGCGAATTTGAGCAGTACCGTATCATTCAAGACCGCCTGTATCAGAGCGATTTTGACCGTCTTGTTGCCAGCACCGAAGAAAATAACTGACGGAAGCAGAAAATGCCCATTATTAGCCATACAGCCGATAACGGGCATTCCTTTAGTCATATACAAGTTCAGTCAAGACGATTTCTTCCGCACGGTTGTGTGTGGAATTGACACGTCGCACCCATTCCATTTGGTCAGCCGCTTTAAGTGCTTCGGTTACACCTTCCTGCTTTGCCATAGCAGAAATGATGATTTCCATACGCTCGTTGCAGGCTTGGTCGATCTCTGCCAAGTGCCCCCACAGCGTCCCATTCAGCACATAGTTATTGTAGAGGATTTTTCGGTGTTCTTTCAGATAGGTGTGGCGCATACGCCCGTATTTGCCAATCTGATAGTTACCCTCATCCGGCAGGACAAGGTTGGGGATAAAATAATCTCCCACTTGACGGTATGTAACGCCCATTTCTTCAAAGATAGATTTCAAAATATCAGCTCCTTTTTGTGTTGATTTTTAGTGGTTATAAGTTTTTTGACTCCTTGAAGCAAAGGCTTCGTCGGAAAGAATTGTGCCTCTGTCTTTGCGGGTAG
>CAVEAL010000034.1:0-17616 GCA_963613665.1 bacterium
CGCACTCGGCGCAGCAGAGTATGCACGCCAGAAGGGTCTTGCAAAGGCAAAGTAATTCTTTCAGAGGCGAATTAAGGCTTTAAAAAGTCCCTGCTGCGGCCGCCCGACCGAAAGCAATGGCATAAGCCATGGCGTTTCGCATCCCGCAGCTGCGCAGCAATTAAATTGCTTAAACAGGCAGTCGTAAGGCTGCCTGTTTTACATTCTCCGTATCCGTATAACAAACGCCCGACTCCGTACGGAGCCGGGCATTCGTATATTTTTTGGGGAGTAGGGGTGGGTATCAGTGTTTGTTGTAAACTGCCATGTCCATCTTATCGAGGCTCTTGGCAACAACGGTCGTGCCGACAAGGTCGCCTACGTTGTTGAGCGTGGTGTGCGGCGGATCGATGACGGGCCAGATAGCCGCAAGGATCGGAACGAGGGTCAGCGGCATGCCGAGCGCCTCAAGCAGAACGCCGGACATGACCACGCCTGCGCCCTTTACACCGGCAGCACCGATGGAAAGGATAAGGCCGAAGAACACGAACTGGAGCGCACTTCCGAAGGTGATGGGGAAGCCGTAGAGGTTAGATGCAAAGACGCAGCACAGACCGATGAACACGGCAAAGCCGGTCATGCCCATCGTGTTGCCCAGAGGCAGCGTAAAGCCGTAGATGTTCTCGGGAATGCCGAGATCCTCCTCACTGAGCTTGATGGAAACGGGCAGGGTGGCCGCAGAGGATGAGGTGGACGCGGCGACGATGATCGCGGGAGCAATCTTGCGCAGGAAGCCGTAGCCGGACAGCTTGGTGAGAAGCCTTGTGATAAGAGGATAGACCAGCAGAAGAACGATCAGGCAGATGACCCAGTCGGCGACGATGAAGACGATGACGCTCTTCATCATTTCGCTGCTGACGGTGGAGACCATAGTTGCGATGAGCGAAAGAATGCCGAAGGGAGAGAATTCAATGACGTACTCCGTGATCTTGAGCATCGTCTCGCTGCCCTCGTCAATGAACTTCACAATGGTCTTGACTTTATCACCGAGGGCGAGCAGCGCAACGCCGAGGAAGAGGCAGAAAACGATGATCTGGAGCATATTCGCGTTGACCATGGACTCGACAATGTTCGTCGGGAACCAATCGATCACGTTGTCGATGAAGCTGTATTCCTGGGCCTCGGTGGCTTCTACACCGGTGAGAAGGTCGGTTACACCCTTGCCGGGCTGGGCGATAAGGCCGCCGACCATACCGAATATTGCCGCGATAACGGCGGATACCACGATCCACAGCATATAGCGCATACCGACCGTGCGGAGCTGCTTTAT
The DNA here is from genome assembly GCA_963613665.1 of bacterium. Classification (GTDB taxonomy): domain Bacteria; phylum Bacillota; class Clostridia; order Oscillospirales; family Oscillospiraceae; genus F23-B02. Next base: position 1,310 of record CAVEAL010000034.1, read on the forward strand.
ATCGCCCATCTTGCACACGCCGCTGGTGATCGAGAAGAACACGAGCGGAACGATGAGCATCTTGAGCATTCGCATGAAGATATCGCCCAGAGGCGAGATGAAGTCAGCCGCTTCCGGCGACACAAAGCCGACGATAAGGCCGATCACGACGCCGATGAGTATCTTTTTCCATAGTGCAAAGTTTTTCCATGCGTTCATGTGTTTTTCCTCCATTTTTCTCTCTGTTTTATTAAGTTTTATATTATGCCTTTACCGTGGCGGCAATCTCGGCGGTCACGCGCAGGAAATCGTCGATATCCCCGGTGCTGTGGCAGTGCAGGGGGGATACGCGTATGGCACCTGTCAGGCCGAGCGACTCGACGATGCGCTTGGAGTAAAGGCTTGTGTTGACGCGCTCGAAAAGCGTGATGCCGCGTTTGTAGTATTCGGCGGTCAGCTGCGTGAAGTCGATGCCGTTAATGCCGATGGCGCTTATCAGATCGCGGTCAACGGTGTCGGCGGAATCGAGATAAACCTGCGCACCGGGAATGTGACGCAGACCGGGAACGGCATCGGTGCCCTCCATCATGTGAATAAGCAGGGAATGCTCCTGAAGGTGGATGTGATCCATGCCGGTGACGTACAGCTCGCGTCTGTCCTCGGAGTCCGTGAAATGCTTGCCTATCCAGCAGACATAGTCAACAACGGCGGTGATGGAAGCGTAGTTCGGATGGGGGAATGTGCCCAGCTCCCATTCCTTCTCGGGCTTCGCAAGCAGCTTGTGGTGAGTCATCTTCGCAACGCGGTCGGAAACGTAGCCGTAGCCGCAGCCGCGGATGCCGAACATCTTGTAGGGAGCGAAATTTGCACCGTCAAGACCGCAGGCTTCCACATCGAGAACGCCGTGAGGTGCGTGCTGGACGGCATCGGAGACGATGTATATATCGGGGTTTATCCTGCGCGCTTCCTTGGCTATAGTCTCGATATCAAAGATGTAGCCGGATATGTTGGAGGCGCTCATGACGCTCAGCAGAAGGGTGTCCTTGTCGATCTTGCTGAGTATCTCGTCGATATCGACGCCGCCGGTCGCGGGATTTGCCATCGCAACGCGGAACTCTCTGCCGGTAAGGCCGCAGTAGAGCTCCACCGAGTCATATGCCGAGGGGTGCTCAATGCTCGTCACGACGGCATTGCTGCCCCATTTTTCGTTTGTCATTATGGTGCTTACGATCTGGAACATGACCTGAGATGCGGTAAGCTCGGTCACGAGAGCGCCGCTCTTTGCACCGAAGATGACCTGCATGATGTCGCGTATTCCGTCGGCCTTCACCTGCTTGAGCATCAGCGAGGTGTCATGAATGCGCTCGGGGCAGTCGGGGATCTGCTCGAAGCGAGCCTTCTGTTCTACTGCCGCCTTCAGACGGAGCGAGCCGCCGGAGTTTTCAAAAAATTGACGCTTTCTGCCGAGATAGTCCTCATGTACATAGCAGAATCTATCCTGGATTTCCTTCAGAAAAGCTTCGTCGAAAAATATCTTCTCGTCTGTGATCATAATAAAACCTCCTGTCTTTCTCTTACCTGTTCGCGCTTTGAGTGCGAAAAAACAAATGTTTGTAAATGCTTTGCCTGTTTAAATTATAGAAAAAATACGCTTTCTTGTCTAAGACAAAAAAGCGTATCAGCATATAATCAAAATTATATGGCATATTGCACAAAAATTGCGGCAAAAATGCGCGTTTTGACGAAAATCGGCCGCTTTTGCGCGGCTTTGCTGCGAGGTATATGTTTTCCCTTATATCTGCCCTATCCTATCCTTTATAAATGAGAGGAGCGTGTCCTCTGCGGGGCTTCTGCCGTCGGCGCGGAAATATAGCATGATATCCCTGATGCTGAGCGGGTCGTCTATCCTGTAGTAGCATAGCTTGCTCGAGGGCTCTACCGACAGGACCGTGCTGCGGATAAAGGCTGCACCGTTTCCGGCTGCCGCAAGTCTGTAGCAGGTCATGGAGGAGTCAACAAGCATGGCAATATTCGGCTTGAAGCCCGCGTTGCGGCAGATATCCAGCCCGCGCGAGTAGCTGTCGTTTCCCTCACGCAGGAACACAAAGGGAACGTCGCGGAAAAGCGCCGCGCTGACGGGAGTTAAGTCATATATGCAGTGACTGCTGCTCTCGCCGCTGCCGGGGCGGTAATATGAGCCGCGCAGCTGCTCATTCACGGAGAAGGCTGAAGGGACGGCCAGCACAAGCTCCTCAACGCCGAATTTAAGAGAGTCGATGCCTACGGCCTCAAGGCGGTCCACCTCCGGTGCAAAGTCTATCTTCCGCTGCAGTATCTGGCTGATGAGTTCATCGTTGCGCATTTCCAGCCAGTCAACGCGGATGTTGGGATATTCCTTACTGAACTGCTTTATAAGCCCCGACAAAATGACGGTGCAGAAAAAGCTTGCGCCGCCGAAGCATATGTTTCCGACAAAGCCGTCAGAGCATTCACGCAGGTGCTGGCGCATATCGTCCTCGAGCTTGAGTATTTTCTCGACCGTGCGGATATAGTATTCGCCCTCCGGCGTAAGCGAGATTGGAGTCGTCGTTCTGTCGAAAATAGTGATGCCGTAGCTTGTTTCAACCTTTTTGACCATGCAGCTGAGCGACGGCTGTGATACGAACAGCTTTTCGGCAGCTTTTGAGAAACTTTTTTCTTCATATACGGTATAGACATAGCGCATCTTTTTGAGCATTTCCGCCAACTCCTTTGCAATTAAGTATCTCCGCCAGTTTATTAGAATAATATTAGCATAAAAACAGCAGCATATCAAATGTTTAATTGTTTTTAACGCTTTCTTTGCGTATAACGGCAGCGCCCGGCAGCCGCGGCGCTGAAGGGCAAAGTGCTAAAATTTTTGCCGTGCAGAGAGCGGAGTTTGGAAAATGTGCCGAAGTTGACTGTGAGCATTAGCTGACGCTTGACAGGACAAAAAAGCTGTAGTATTATGCAACCGACAAACATAGTATGTTGATGGAGAGGAGCAACGGCCATGTCATATCAGGGCTTTCGAATGATGATGTATAAATACATGGACATGCCGATGCCCATGCGCTCTGCCATGCTCTTTTCCGACAGACCTTCCGAAAATGCCGATATGCGATGCCCCGCATAAGCGCGGGATGACGGTATTGCCAGCAGCCGGGAAGCTCGTCGGAGCTTCCCGGTTATTTTTTTGAAAGGAATCAATAAAATGCAGCAGCGTTTTCAGACCCTTATACGGGCAAACTTCCGCAAGGGACGAATGTGACGGCCCGACAGTGAAGAAAGCCATATCAAAACAAACTAATTACGAAAGAGGTTATTATTATGAGCAGCTATAAATTCGAAACCTTACAGCTTCATGTAGGCCAGGAGCAGCCCGATCCCGCAAGCGATTCAAGAGCGGTGCCTATTTATCAGACAACGTCGTATGTGTTCAGAAACTCGGCCCATGCGGCGGCCCGCTTCGGACTTGCCGACGCCGGCAACATCTACGGCAGACTTACAAACTCCACGCAGGACGTTCTTGAAAAGCGCGTTGCGGCACTTGAGGGCGGTGTTGCGGCTCTCGCTCTGGCCTCGGGCGCGGCGGCGATCACCTATACCATTGAGGCCCTTGCGCAGGCGGGAGATCACATTGTGGCTCAGAAGACCATTTACGGCGGCAGCTACAACCTGCTTGCACACACGCTTGCGCAGTTCGGCGTCGAGACCACCTTTGTCGATATCCACGACCTATCCGAGGTCGAGGCCGCCATTCGTCCGAACACCAAGGCTGTCTATCTCGAAACGCTCGGCAACCCCAACAGCGATATACCCGATATTGACGCGATCTCCGAGCTTGCCCACAGGCACGGCCTCCCGGTCGTTGTGGACAACACCTTCGGCACTCCGTACCTCATCCGTCCGTTCGAGCACGGCGCGGACATCGTGGTTCACTCCGCAACGAAGTTCCTCGGCGGACACGGCACTACTCTCGGCGGCATCATCGTCGATTCCGGAAATTTCGACTGGAAGGCTTCAGGAAAATATGCGCCCATCGCAGAGCCCAATCCGAGCTATCACGGCGTGTCCTTTGTCGATGCGGCGGGAGCGGCTGCCTTTGTGACCTATGTGCGCGCCATACTGCTCAGAGATACCGGCGCCGCTATCTCGCCGTTTAACGCATTCCTGCTGCTTCAGGGCGTTGAGACGCTTTCCCTGCGCCTTGAGCGCCACGCAGAGAACACCAAAAAGGTGGTTGAATATCTTGCGTCTCACCCGCAGGTGGAAAAAGTCAATCACCCATCTTTGCCGGATCATCCGCAGCACGGGCTCTATGAGCGCTACTTCCCGAACGGCGGCGCGTCGATCTTCACCTTTGAGATCAAGGGCGGCCAGGAGGAGGCTCATAAGTTTATCGACAATTTGGAGATATTCTCCCTGCTTGCGAACGTTGCAGACGTCAAGTCTCTTGTCATCCACCCCGCAACGACAACACATTCGCAGCTCACGGCGGAGGAGCTTCTCGATCAGGGGATAAAGCCGAACACGATCCGCCTGTCGATCGGCACCGAGCACATAGACGATATCATTGCCGATCTGGAAAAGGGCTTTGCAGCCGCAAAATAAATTTTGACTCCGGTGCGGAAAGCCCCGCACCGGAGCTTATTCCGCAAAGAAGAAGGTGCAAAAACACATGCCGATAAAGATACCGGTCGATCTGCCGGCCGCAAAGACCCTGCTGAAGGAAAATATATTCGTAATGGACGTTCAGCGTGCCGTGACGCAGGATATACGCCCGCTGCATATCCTTATCCTCAACCTCATGCCCACGAAGATAACGACCGAAACGCAGCTTGCACGCCTGCTCGGCAATACCCCGCTGCAAATCGAGATTGAACTGCTTGCCGTCAGCGGCAGAACACCGAGGCACGTTCCGCAGGAGCACATGCTTTCGTTTTACAAGAGCTTTGACGAGGTTTGCGGGAACTACTACGACGGACTGATCATAACCGGCGCTCCGATAGAGCAGATGCCCTTTGAGGAGACCGACTACTGGCCGGAGCTATGCCGCATCATGGAGTGGAGCCGCTCGCATGTGTACAGCACCCTTCACATTTGCTGGGGCGCGCTGGCGGGGCTGTATTACCACTACGGTATCGAAAAGGAGGCTCTGCCCGAGAAGCTCTTCGGCGTTTTCCAGCACAGGGTAACGCACAGAGGCTCTATTTTGTTCCGCGGCTTCGACGATGTGTTCTGGGTGCCGCATTCCCGCTATATGGGCATTTCCCGCGAAGAGGTAGAGAATAACCCGGAGCTCAAGATCCTTGCCGAGAGCAAGGAAGCGGGCGTTTACGCCGTTTCTACCGACGGCGGGCGGCAGATATATATAAGCGGTCATTCCGAATACGATGCGGAAACCCTGAGAGGCGAGTACGAGCGGGATAAGGCCGCCGGTGTGCCGGTCAATGTCCCGAAAAACTATTTCCCCGGCGACGATGACACCAAAGAGCCGATGTGCACATGGCGATCGGCAGGCAATCTCCTTTTCTCCAACTGGCTCAATTATTTTGTCTACCAGTCAACACCGTATCTGATCACGAGCATAACGGAAAATTCCAAGGCCAGCCCGGCTCCGGTTCCGCTTCATAGAATATAACAATTTTGCGCTGCGGCACAAAAAAAGCAGAAAAACAGGCAGTATTTTTTGACTGCCTGCTTTTTGCCTGAAAATTTAATGTTGATTTACCTACCGGATTGGTTGTATAATGATATCAGAGGTGAAAAACATGATATCAACAAAAGGCCGCTATGCCATACGCATACTTCTTGACCTTGCCGAGCACAGCAGCGGCGCATATATTCCAATGAAGGAAGTTGCCGCACGTCAGGAGATATCGCTCAAATACATCGAAAAAATAATGCCATCGCTCAGAGGCGCGGGACTTATAGACAGCATCCACGGTATCGGCGGGGGATATCGTCTCACGAGAGCGCCCGAGCAGTACAGCCTGTGGGAGATACTCAAGCTTGCCGAGGGTGATCTTGCGCCCGTATCCTGCCTTCAGGACAATGCGCCGCCCTGCCGCCGCGCAGCCGAGTGCCGCACGCTGTCAGTGTGGGAGGGCTACTATGAGCTCACAAAAAACTATTTTTCCGGCATAACGCTTGCAGACCTTATGAATGCTCCCGACGGCGGAGATTACGTTATCTGACCGCCGCCGAGCACCGTGTCGCCGTCGTACAGCACCGCGGCCTGACCGGGCGCTGGGGCGCGCTGCGGTGCGTCAAAGCAAATGAGCGCCTCGTCTTCGCCGACGGGAGTGACTGTCGCCGGCTGCTCCGGCTGACGGTAGCGGAGCTTTGCCGTGCACCTTATCGGCGCTTCCGGCGCCTTGCCGTTTATCCAGTTAAAGCCGCTCACACGAACCTCGCGCGAATACAGATCACCGCTCCCGCCGAGTGTCACGGTGTTATTCTCGGCATCTATGCGGCAGACGTAGCGCCGCTCGGGCAGCGAGAGCCCCAGACCGCGATGCTGGCCTATCGTGTAGTGCGTAATGCCGCGGTGAGTGCCGATGACGCTGCCGTCAGTGTCAATAAAATTGCCCGGAGCGGCCGTTATGCCGGTCAGACGCTCTATGGCCGCGGCGTAGTCGCCGTCGGGGACAAAGCATATATCCTGACTGTCGGGCTTCTGTGCGTTGCGCAGACCGCCTGCCTCGGCGATGGCGCGCGTCTTGCTTTTGCTGAGCTCACCGAGAGGGAAGAGGCAGTGCGCAAGCTGCTCCTGCGTGAGCATGTAGAGCACATAGCTCTGATCCTTCGCCTCGTCCTTCGCTTTTTTGAGCGCATACCTTTTGCCGTCAAACTCTACCCGTGCGTAATGGCCGGTCGCTATTTTATCACAGCCGAGCATTTGCGCGCGCTCGAAGAGCTTATCGAATTTCATATACCTGTTGCAGTCGATGCACGGGTTCGGAGTTTGCCCCGCAAGATACGCGGAGGCAAATTTTTTTATCACCTTTTCGCGGAATGCGTCCTTGAAATTGAACACATAGTAGCGCATACCAAGCGCAAACGCGACGCTCCGCGCGTCCTCAACGTCGTCGAGGCTGCAGCAGGTCCTGCCGCGCGAAAGCCCCGCGTCACAGTTATCAAAAAGCTTCATCGTGCAGCCGATGCACTCGTGCCCCATGCCGCGCAAAAGCTTTGCGGCGACGCTGGAGTCAACGCCGCCGCTCATTGCAACTAAAATTTTCATTCTTCCGTCCAGGTTGCCGCGGGAGTCGCGCGCATCGCAAGTATCGTGCGGCTGATGAGATCCTCAAGGCTCCAGCCGAGCATTTCCGCACCGCGCTCGATGACCTCGCGCGAGCAGCCTGCGGCAAAGTTTGCGCTTTTGTATTTCTTCTTAACGGACTTGAGCTCAAGATCCTGAACGCTCTTCGACGGGCGCATTATCGCCACAGCGCCTATGAGACCGGTGAGCTCATCCGTTGCATACAGGACCTTTTCCATCAGATGCTCCGGCTTTATATCAACCGTTATCGCGTAGCCGTGACTTGCCGTTGCGTGTATGAGCCGCTCGTCAAGTCCCTCCTCGCGCATGAGCTCCTGACTTTTTATGCAGTGCTGCTCGGGATACAGCTCAAAGTCAAGATCATGCAGCAGACCGACAACACTCCAGAAGTCGGCCTCGTCTCCGCAGCCGAGCTCATTTGCGAAGTATTCCATAACGCCGGAAACTATGAGACCGTGTTTTATGTGGAAGGGGTCTGAATTGTACTTTTTCAAAAGCTCAAGCGCCTGTTCTTTGTTCGGGATCATGGGAAAAGCCTCCTGTGAGTAAGTATAATGGCTGCTGACAGGCGGCAGAACACCGCCTGTCAGCTTAAATTTATATCAGTCAGCAAACAGTGGGGTGGAGAGGTAGCGGTCGCCGGTATCGGGCAGGAGTACAACAATGTTCTTGCCCTCGTTCTCCGGACGCTTTGCAAGCTCTATTGCAGCCCACACCGCAGCGCCGGAGGATATGCCGACCAGCACGCCTTCGCCCTTGCCGATCTCCTTGCCGGTTGCGAATGCATCATCGTTCTCCACGGGGATTATCTCGTCATATACCTTGGTGTCCAGTACCTCGGGAACGAAGCCCGCGCCGATACCCTGAATCTTGTGCGAGCCTGCAACGCCGGTGGAGAGAACTGCCGAGCTCTTCGGCTCAACGGCAACTACCTTGACCTCGGGCTTTCTTGACTTGAGGTACTGACCTACGCCCGTTACCGTGCCGCCCGTTCCGACGCCCGCGACGAAGATATCGACATTGCCGTCGGTGTCCGCGAATATCTCGGGGCCGGTGGTCTCAAAGTGTGCCCTGGGGTTCGCGGCGTTGACAAACTGGCCGGGGATGAAGCTGTTGGGAGTTTCCTTAGCAAGCTCGTCGGCCTTGGCGATGGCACCCTTCATACCCTTCGAGCCCTCGGTGAGCACAAGCTCCGCGCCGTATGCCTTCATAAGCTGGCGGCGTTCAACGCTCATGGTCTCGGGCATTACGATGATTATGCGGTAGCCTCTTGCGGCGGCAACGGATGCAAGACCGATGCCGGTGTTGCCGCTGGTGGGCTCAATGATCACGGAGTCGGCGTTCAGCAGGCCCTTGGCCTCGGCATCGTCGATCATCGCCTTTGCTATCCTGTCCTTAACGGAGCCGGCCGGATTGAAGTACTCAAGCTTTGCGAGTATCTTTGCCTTGAGGCCGTATTTCTTTTCAATATGGCTGAGCTCGAGCAGGGGAGTGGAGCCGATAAGCTGATCTGCGGAAGTGTATATTTTAGACATGATATTATCTCCTTTTAATAGAATGTTTTTTATTTGAATTGATGTTAGGACCGGAAAGACTTAGCCCCGACATCGGAAGACAATATATGCAGGCATAATGCTTACCTCGCTTCGATATTAAATACTACTAACTTAGTAGGTTGGTAGTAGTATAAGCCCGCGTTTTCTGTTTGTCAATACCTTCGGACAAAAAAATATAAAAAAACCGCACCGCAGATAATCTGTCTGCGGTGCAGCTTGGTATGGAATTGTTTATCAGCTTCCGTGCATGAGACCGGCGGTGTTTGCCTTGCTTGCGTTCGAGCGCTTGAGGTAGGGCTTGCATACGACATGCAGCAGCAATCCCACGGGAATGGCGATAACGGACATCAGCAGCAGAACGAGTATGCACTTTGCGTAGGTGCCGTTATAGCTGCCGGCGATCGTCTCGCGCATCGCGTTCATCGAATACTTGAACGGCATCACGGCGTAGAGCAGCTGGAAGAACTTCGGCAGCATCTCGACGGGGTAGGTACCGCCCGAGCCTGCGACCTGAATGACCAGCACGATGATCGAAAGCGCCTCGCCTGTGCTGCCGAGCGCGAACACGAAGCCGTAGTTTATAAGCGTTGCAGCAAGGCTCGACAGCGCCGCCGCAAACCAGAACAGGAAGGGGTTATAGCACTGGATGCCTATGTAGTAGAGATTGCCGAGTACGGTTATGAGTGCCGTAAGCTGGCCGATCGCAAAGAAGATGAAGTAGCGCCCGAAGTAGGATTCGGTAACTGTCAGGGTGGGGAACTCATTGCGGTTCTTGATATGCGGATGCATGAGGCTTACGCTCAGCAGAGCGCTTGCCCATATCGACAGAACGGTGTAGAACGGAGCCATGCCCGAGCCGAAGTGATCGAGCGCGTAGACTCTGACGACTTCAAGCGTAGCGGGGGATGAGATGTACTCGACGAGGCTGTTGACGTCGTTGTTCATAAGATCGACGATATTGGAAATGCTCTCGGACGAGCGCAGCTCGTTTACGTTCGACTGGACGTTTGTGACGAGCTCAAGCATCGTGTTCATGACCTCGCGGGTGCCGTTTATGCTCTGCGTGCAGGAGCTGAGCGCGGCGGTGAACTGCTGAAGGGTCAGCGCCTGACTGTTAACGTCGCCCTGCATCTGCGCGATGAGCGAGTCGAGGTTATCCAGCGAGTCCTGAAGCGTAGACATGGAGTTTATGAGATTGCTGTCTATATTGGTCTGCTGAAGAATGTCATCAAAGCGGATAACGCTCTGATGCAGCTGCTTGTTCACGTCATAGTACAGATCGTCGAGGATCTCGGCCTCGTACTCGTTTATGCCGCCTTCGCCGTACAGCGCGTCCCAGTCGATATAGGTCTTGCCTGCCTCGGCGGGGTCGCCGCCTGTCGCCTCGTCGAGACGCTCAATGGTCTTGCGCAGCTGCTCGGAGGTGTTTCTTATGGCGTCGGCCGAGTAGATGACGTTCTCCTTGCTGGTCGCAAGGCGATCCTGCATGTTGGAGATGCTCTTGCGGCTGTTGTTGAGCATGTTGACAACGTCGGGAAGCAGATTGCTGGTCATCGTAGTGACGTTCAGCGCCGACTGCGTGACGGAGGCCATGGAGTCCATGATGGAAACATAGGTGCGCAGATCGGTCTTTATATTTTCAAGCTCATCGTCGAGACTGTCCAGAGACAGCGAACTGTCGCCGCTCATGCCGGCAAATACCGAGGTGAAGTTAGATATCTCATCGACGAGCGTGGCAAGAAATATGCTGTTGACCTGGTCCTTGACGATGCCCTGAGCGCGGTCGGTAACGCGGGAGGCGACGGCGTTCATCTTCTGGTTGTCGTAATAAATGATCTCGGGACTTTCAAATTCGCCGTCTGTAAAGCCGAGCATTGACGAGCTGAAATCGGCGGGGATAACGAGACCGGCGTAGTAATCGCCGCTGTACAGACCATCCTGAACTGCCTGATCGGAATCGACAAACTGCCAGTCGATCTGGTTGTTGCTCTTGAGCTTTTCAATGATTATATTGCCGACATTGAAATCAACGCCGAGAAATGTCGTGCCCTCATCCTCGCTCGCAACGGCGATCTTGAGGTTCTGCGTGGAATCGGAGGTGTACGGGTCCCAGTTGGATATGATGTTGAACCATGCGTACAGACAGGGGATAAGGGCCAGACCGAATACGCAGACGACCGCAACAACGCTCCTGCTCAGACGCTTTACGTCCGAATGGATGACAGAGCGAACATTTGAAGTTTTGTCCTTTATTTTGTTCATTGCATTACTCATCTTTCGTAGAGATCGTTTGCTCTTCCGCACTGCCGGGCGCTTCCTCGTAGTTGTCGTAGCCGAAGCTTCCGGCCCTGCTCTCGTCGTTTTCCGGCGAGTGACTGCGGATCGATTCCAATATCGCCTCGGCGCGGCTGTCGCCGGATGGCTCGCTGCTTTCGGTGATGACCGGAGGCTCCGGCTCGCCGTTTTCGACGCGAGCTATCATTTTCCGGAGCGTGTAGTCCTGATACTCAATAACTATAAGCACTGCTGCGATAATGAACATTGAGACTATCCACAAAACGAGGAAGATCGTTTTGGAGCTGTTGGTGAAAAACAGCATCACGAGGAAGATAGTCGGCACTATCAGCAGACTTCGCAGAGCCATGCTCATGCGCCTGACGTTATGCTCATGCATCTGGACGAGACATTCCATCAGGTCATTGTATTTCTTTTCGTACTGAGTATCCATGGTTATCTCCTGTAGTTTTACATCATTTCCGTCTTATCGAGCTGTTCGTTCATGTACTTGTTTATGCCGCCGAGCGAACGCTTTGCGAATATGCCTATCAGCAGGCCGACAACGAAGAACAGCATAAGCTGGAGCAGATAAATGAGGTACTGGTTCTGGTAAAGTCCCGCAATTGCCTCGCGCATGGCGTTGATCGCGTAGGGGAAGGGGAAGAACAGATACACCTGCTGGAAGAAGTTCGGCAGCAGCTCGATGGGGTAAGAGCCGCCGGAACCGGCTATCTGAATAATAAGTATGACGACTATGAGCGCTCTTCCGATATTGCCGAAGGCGACTGCAAAGGCATAGGCCAGCATCGAGCACGCCATCGAGGTGACGATGCCGGACAGCAGCAGAAGCCCCGGATGCACACAGTCAACGCCGAGGATTATCATGTTGCCGAGCATGGTGACAAGCGTCTGAAGCTGACTGAGCAGGAAGAACAGCAGATATCTTCCGAAGAAGCGCTGCTTCTCCGTCGCCTCGGGCACGGGTATGGGCGCATCGCAGTTTACGATGGCATTTATGATAACGCAGCCGACCCAGATGGCAAGCATGGTGTAGAACGGCGTCATTGCAGCGCCGTAGGATTCAACGGGGTAAACGCTCTTTGATACGATCGAAACGGGGCTTGACAGGAACGAGCCGATGCTCTCTGGATCAACATTGAGGAAGTCGAACACATTTTGTATCGTTCCGTTTTCGGGATTGCCTTCGAGCAGTTCGATGAAGTCGGTGATCCTGCCGCTGTATGATGCGAGCAGATCCTTGACCTGGATGAGCGCGTTGTTTACGGCACCGAAGGTGCTGCCGAGCTCGCTTATGATAGGCGTGGTCTTACCGAGGATGCCGCTGAGATCAAGCAGCAGGGAGGAGACCTCGCTCAGGCTGTCCTGAAGATTGTTGAGCATAGTGTCGAGCATGGGGTATACCGTCTCGGTAAGGGTGACTCTCGCCGTCTCGAGCATATCGCTTATGAGCTGAAGGTCATTTATCAGGTCGATGTCGCGGTTGCCGCTGATGATATCGTTAAGGATATCCTGCGCATCCTTGGTGCTGCTCTGCGCACTGTCGATGGAGCCGGAGACATCTGATGTGCTGCTGCCGCCCGCCGTTCCGACGGCCTCCGCCGTAGCGTCGAGGGCTTCAAGCTCCTGCTGGACGATCTGCGTATCGCTCTGAGCGGCAAGCAGCGCCTCCTGGCGCACCTCGGGATCGGAGGTGGTCTGAGCCTTGGTGAGGTTTGCCTGAATGCTCGTTATGCGGTCATTTGTGTCCTCCTGCATGAATTCAACGAGCGATTCCATCGACTGCTGCGTCTGCGACGCGTCGTTAAGATCGTTATAATCATAGCCCGTCACGGCCTCGTACACTGCGGGAACTGCAACGGTCTCGTAATCGGACTTGACCGCTTCGATGGCGCTTTTGTTGTGCGCCGCGAGAACGCGCGTCTGCTGGGCATCGACCGTCCCGCCGTTGAGACCGAGCTTGTCGCGCAGCTGAGTTATCTTATCGGTGAGCTTATTGAGCGCCGTGAGCGCATCCTCGATCTCGGTATTGCTCAGACCGGAGTGCGTGAGGTAGTCAATGAGCTCTTTATACTGCTGCTCAAGCTCTGCCAGAGCCTTTTTCGCGGCCTCCGCATCGTCGGTGCCGCCGTCATAGAGCCTGTCGAGCTTATAAATAGCCTCGTTTACGGAGTCACGGAGCTCGGTGAGCATGTTGTTGACCTCTTCGTTTATAAGCGCGAGGTCCTTCTTTGTATCCTCAATGTACACGATCTGCTTTGAGATGTTCACTCTCTCGTTGCCTATGAGGTAGATCGAGTAGTTAAGGGTATTGTTGGTGCGCTGGAGCGTGTCGATAAGCGCGTTGTTCGCGGAAATGAACTGGTCGATGGTACCGTTGTAGCTGATGAGGTTCTGATTTATCTTCTCAAGCGTGTTTCTGAGCATTTCGGAGGATGAATTGCCCTGAACGTCGGAGGAGAAGCCGTTGAGCTTGTCAAACAGCGTTTCGACAACGGTTGAGATATACTTTTCGTTTACTATCTGCTTTACCTTATCGCCGGCGGCCTCGACGACCTTTACGGCAACGGCATTTTTCTTTTCGTTCTGGTAGAATTTTATCGTCGGGCTGTACATATCCGTAGTCAGGAAGTTGTACATATTATATGTAAAGTCGGGCTCGATGACGATGGCGGCGTAATACTTGCCGGCGTAGAGATCCTCGATAGCCTTGTCGGCATCGTCAAGAAACACAAAGCCGAAGTGCTCGTCGTCCTTTATCTCGGAAATAAGAGTCTTGCCCATATTGACGATATTTCCGTCGGAGTCCATATAGTCCCTGTCGTTTGAAACAACGGCTATGGAAACATCCTTCGTCTTGCCGTAGGGATCCCAGAATGCATAGATGTTGAACCATGCGTACAGGGCAGGCAGTACGAGAATCGCAAGTATGATGAGGAAGGCGAAGAAATTCCTGTAGAGCGCCCTCAGATCATGTTTGAAAACTCTGAAAATATTACGCATATCGGACAATACTCCTGTCGGATTTAAGAGTAGTATAATATAGAGCCGCCGAAGAAAAACGGCGGGATTTGCAAATTACAAAACGGTAACGATTTAGATACAATGGTATTGTACAGGCATTTAAAATAATTGTCAAGTAGACATAACCACATGAACATATAAAATTTTCGCATGATTGTGGCAGAACATTTTTTTGACACAATATATTGTATGTAAAAAGTTATTAGCAGGAATTACATGCACATGCGGAGAATATAACGCATTATTGCGGCAATGATAAGTATCGGGTCAAGAAACCGTACCCAATACAGAAAAGGAGATGTAAAACCATGTCTAACAATTCCAGCAATCATCTTGTTGTTCCCGCTGCGCGCGAGGCAATGGAGAAGTTTAAGATGGAAGCGGCAAACGAGGTCGGCGTTAACCTGAAAAACGGTTATAACGGCGATATCACCGCCCGCCAGGCCGGCTCCGTCGGCGGCCAGATGGTCAAGAAGATGATCCAGGCATACGAAAACGGCCTGAAGTGATCCTGCAAAAAGAGAAAGAAAACGATGCCTGTTTTTTCGGGCATCGTTTTTCTGCATTATTATATTGCTGCGTTTAAAATCAATCTCTGTACTCAAACTCAAGATTATAGATGCTCACTGTGTCACCGTCCTGAATGCCCATGTCCTCCATGCGTTTATATACGCCGTTGTCGCGCAGGACGCGGTCAAAGTACATCATGCTCTCATTGTCAGAGAAATTAACGGAAGACATGAGCCTTTGCAGCCAGCCGCCCTCAACGACCCAGACATCGTCGTACTTTTCAATCGTCAGCGTTTCGGATGTGTCAATTACGGGCTCGGGCGGGACGTAGTCTGCCTCAAAGCGTATCACCGGCGGCAGCTCGCGCAGCATATCGGCGGCCATGTTTACGAGTTCACGCGTTCCGCTGTGTGTAGCGGCGCTCATCTCGAAGAACTCATAGCCGAGAGCCTCAACATGCGCCTTGAGCCGCTCTATATTCTCGCGGTCGCCGCCGCACAGGTCGCACTTGTTCGCGGCAACTATCTGCGGACGCTCGGAAAGCTCGGCGGAGTATTCCCTGAGCTCTGCGTTTATTGCGTCAAAGTCCTCGACGGGGTCGCGTCCCTCGGAGCCGGAAACGTCAACAAGGTGTATGAGCAGGCGGCAGCGGTCGATATGCCGCAGAAAGTCGTGGCCGAGACCTGCGCCCTCTGACGCGCCCTCGATTATGCCGGGGATATCGGCCATGACAAAGGAGCGCCCCTCATCGACATACACAACGCCGAGATTTGGGAACAGCGTCGTGAAGTGGTAATTTGCGATCTTGGGATGCGCCTTGCTGACGACGGACAGCAGGGTGGACTTGCCCACGTTGGGAAAGCCCACGAGCCCCACGTCGGCAAGGAGCTTGAGCTCAAGCGTTATATCGTGCGCTTCGCCGGGGAGACCGGGCTTTGCAAAGCGGGGGACCTGTCTCGTGGGCGTAGCAAAATGCTTGTTGCCCCAGCCGCCCTTGCCGCCGCGTGCTGCAATGTAGTCCTTACCGTCGGACATATCGTGCATGATGGCGCCGGTCTCGGTGTCGCGCACGAGAGTGCCGCGCGGAACGCGTATATACAGGCTTTCGCCGTCTCTGCCGGAGCAGCGCTTGCCTTGACCGTCCGCGCCCGTTCCGGCGACGTATTTGCGTTTGTATCTGAAGTCCATCAGTGTGGACATGTTGTCGTCAACGACAAAAACGATATCGCCGCCGCGGCCGCCGTCGCCGCCGTCGGGGCCTCCCGCTGCGACATACTTCTCGCGGTGGAACGCAACGGCACCGTTGCCGCCGTTGCCGGCCTTTATCGTTATTCGTGCCTTATCAACAAAAGAGGCAGCCATATTTCACCTCGCTAATATTATCGTTTCACTCAGCTCCTGTCAGCAGCTCAAAAAAGCAGTCAAAGGCCGCAGAGCTGTCTGCATAACAGAGCCCTATAATAAATGCCGGACGGGATTCGTCCGGCATCGCAGACTGTCAAAAAGCATCCGCTGCTGCGTAAAGATAACCGCGCAGCGGGGGAGCCCGAGGGGGCAAGACCCGCCTCGAGTTAGATAAGCCGCCGTCGAAATCCTTGAAATTTCAAGGATTTCGGTAAAAGCATTTTGAATAC
>CAVEAL010000035.1:0-14776 GCA_963613665.1 bacterium
CTGTCAAAAAACCTATGCTGCTGCGTGAAGATGACCGCGCAGCGGGGGAGCTCGAGGGGGCAAGACCCGCCTCGAGTTAGATAAACCGCCGTCGAAATCCTTGAAATTTCAAGGATTTCGGTAAAAGCATTTTGAATACTTTCAAAATGCTCGGCGGAAAAGTGCAGTCAAAAAAGTCCCGCGAGGGACTTTTTTGACAAACTGAAAAAACACGAACGACCGGCAGTCGTTCGTGTTTTTTTAATGGCGTATCGGGGCACCTGCGGATACGTTTATTGCGTCAGCCCGGTATCGGAAAATGCGTTGGAAGCATCAGCAAACGGAACAGGCACGGCGTCAATGCGCCACCAAAAAGGTGCCGGGGTAGTAGTGGGAGAGAATGTCGCTGTAGGAGGCGCCGCTGTGCGCCATGGCGTTTGCACCGTACTGGCTCATGCCGATGCCGTGGCCGTAGCCGTGGACGGTGAAGACGAATTTTCCGTCAGTATGTTCGAGCTCAAAATCGGTAGAGCGCAGGGAAAAGAGCGTGCGCAGCTCGCTGCCGGTGAACGAGACGCCGCCGATGTTGACCGACGCGACGCGGCCGGAATCGCTGTGCTTTATCTCGCCGACCCATGCCGACGCCTCGCCCGTCATATCCGCCTCGGGCCTGAGATAGAGTATCGTATCGCGGAAATCAAGCTCGGAGCACTCGACGCTGCTCGTGAAATCCGGCACGCTCTCCCCGGTTTCGGGCGAGGAAACGCTTTTGAGATAGGGCACATCCGACCACAGCGCGGCGGCATCCTCTGTAGCGCCGTCGGAGGATGAGTGGAAGGCCGCAAGCGCGGGCTGCCCGTCGTAGCTGAGATACTCGCCGTCGGTCGCACTGACTGCGGCGCTTATTTTTTCGATGTACTGTGCGTACTTGTCCCCCCAGCTCGAGGAGAGCTGCTCACGGCTCAGATACGCCTGACAGCAGGCAGACGAGGCGCAGATATCCGCGTCCTCGTGCTTCGGCGAGGCGATCGCCCTTTGGAGATAGCTGCGGGCGGCTACAGCCTGCGCCTTAAGCGCCTCCGGCTCGAAGGAAACGGGCATCTCCGCCGCTACGACGCCCGTGAGATAATCGGAAACGCTTATCTCCGACACCGTGTCGCCGGACAGCAGCCGTATGCTGCGCCCGCTGTCAGACTCAAGCCTCTCGGCGGTCTTGTCCGAGCTCCCGGAGCCCGTGTCGGGCGCTGCGGCCTCAATGGGCAGCAGCCGCGGCAGCCCGACGGCGATAATCGTCATAAAAAGTGCGGCGCACAGTATTCTTTTCATCCGGCATCACCCTTTCATCTTGACTGTTAAGGTAAAAAAGTATAATATTAATTGATACAAAAATATTCGTACAGGATTGATACTATGCTTAAAAATAACAACAAAGCCAACGACGCGCTCATCATGCTGTGCTATGTCTGCGCACTCGGCGCATTCGGCGCGTTCTTCCGCTGGCTGCAAATGCAGGTCGCGCGCGACTCCGAGACGGGACTTATAAACCCCAGCATCCTAAACTTTCTGCTTCCGGCGGTAATCATCGCCGCGGCGGTCGTGCTTTGGCTGCGCACGAAAAAGCTCACGGATGCGGAAACGGTGTTCCCGACCGGCATGAACGAAGCGCTGCGCGGTCTTTCGCTTGTGTATATCATATTCGCGTGGGTGATCGCGGCCCTGGCCGTGATCGGCGGCATAATGACGATAGTCAACTCCGCGCTCGACAGCCTGCGCGGCATGTATGTCATCATCGCCGTGCTGGCAATGCTCAGCGGGCTGAGCTTCCCTCTCATCTGCACGGCCTCGCGCAACCACTATTCGCCCAGCCTCGTGAGCGTTTTCATGACCTTCCCGATACTCATGTACTGCGTGTGGCTCATCGCAAGCTACAGGGCAAACGCAAGCAACCCAAACGTGTGGATATTTGCGATAGAGATAATCGCCGTCTGCTTCATCATCCTTGCCCTGTTTTACGTCGCGGGCTACGCCTTCGGCCGCCCCGAGCCGCAGAAGGCCTGCTATCTGAGCCTTTTCGCCGCGTTCATGTGCATGACGACGCTGTCCGACAGCCGGTATATGGGGCTTGAGCTCATCATCCTCGCAACGGCGGGCATGCTGCTGATGTACGGCTGGCTGATCGTGAAAAACCGCTGCGCCAAGGCAGAGCTTCCGGCAGAGCCGGAGCCGGCAGCCGAACCCGAAGCCGAGGACGAGCTGAAGGCCGGGCCGGAGGACACAGTTATCGAAGCCGGCCGGGACGACGCTCCGCCCGAGCCTACGCTTGAAGCTCCTGCACGCAGGCCTAAAGCCGATGCCGGGCGCGATGCAGCCGATGAGGTCGAGGACATCATAAAAGAGTACAACGGAAAATAAACGGCAAAAGCGGGTATTAATTCTCATAATACCCGCTTTAATTATATTGTAGTGTGCCGGGGTAAAATTCGTGTGAAAAAGCGCGTTGCTTTCTTGACAATCAACCGCGTTTTTGTATAATTATCTTTGGCATAAAGTAACTGCACGGAGGATAGGCAATATGAGAGGAATGCAAACCGGCAAAACCCGAATCAGGCACGAGGTCTTTACGGAGATCGCACGTCTGGCGTATGAAGGCGCCGACTACGGTCAAAGGCTCGAGGAGCTGCCGTACAAGATCTGTCCCGGCGACCCCGATGAGATCGGGCCCTACCGGAACAATCTGCTGATAGAGCGTGCCATCGTCGGCGAGAGGCTGCGCCTTGCCATGGGTCTGTCCATGCGCAAGCTCGGCGTGCACAACAACATTTCCGACAGTGTCGAGGAGACGGTCATTGCCGAGAAATATTACGAGCCGCCCCTCATAAACGTTATCAAATTCGCCTGCAACCGCTGTCCGGATAACCTCATAAAGGTGACGAACGGCTGCCAGGGCTGCCTTGAGCACCCCTGCATAGAGATATGTCCCAAGAAGGCCATCAGCAAGATAAACGGCCATGCACATGTTGACACCGACAAATGCATCCGCTGCGGCAGATGCATGGATGCCTGCTCATTTTCCGCGATCATCCGTCAGGAGCGTCCCTGCAAGAAGGCCTGCGGCATCGCCGCCATCGGCAGTGACGAGCTCGGCCGTGCCGAGATCGATTACAAGAAATGCACCTCCTGCGGCCAGTGCCTCGTAAACTGCCCCTTCGGCGCGATAAGCGACAAGAGCCAGATCTTCCAGACCGTCATGGCGATAAAGAGCGGCACTCCCGTTTACGTCGTGCTCGCCCCCGCCTTTGTCGGGCAGTTCGGCTCGGATATACCGCCGGAGAAGATCATACCGGCTTTCAAGCGCCTCGGCTTTGCCGACGTGTACGAGGCCGCCATTGGTGCGGATCTCTGCGTCATTGAAGAGGCCGCCGACTTCCTCGAGGAGGTCCCGTCCAAGCACCGCTTCATGGTAACCTCCTGCTGTCCCTCATGGAGCGACATGGTCAAAAAAATGTTCCCTGACATGGCGGAGAATATATCCGTTGCGATGACGCCGATGGTGCTCACCGCGCGCTTTGTAAAGAAAACTCACCCCGGCTGCAAGGTCGTTTTTGTCGGCCCCTGCGATGCGAAAAAGCTCGAGGCCAGCCGCCGCACCGTGCGCAGCGACGTTGATTTTGTCCTCACCTTCGAGGAGGTGCTCGGCATGTTTGCGGCCCGCAGCGTTGACAGAGAGGCTCTCGAGGCCGATGAGCCGCAGCTTCTCTCGCAGGCGGGCGCGGATGCGCGCAAGTTTGCGGTCTCCGGCGGCGTTGCGCAGGCCGTGGTCAACGCCATCAAGTCCATCGACCCGACGCGAGACGTGAAGATCGCAAAGGCTACCGGCCTGCACGAGTGCCGCAAGCTGCTCATGATGGCGCGCGACGGAAAATACGACGGCTACCTGCTCGAGGGCATGGCCTGTCCCGGCGGCTGCGTCGCCGGTGCGGGCACGCTCCAGCCGATCGACCGCTCAACGCGCGCGGTTGCAAAGTTCGCCGACTGCGCCGAGTACGGCTGCGCCTACGATACGCAGTACAAGGACTTCCTCCCTCTCATCGAAGAAAAAGATCATTCGGAAGCAAATTAGGGCTGCGCCTGTCCGTATATTGCACGGAAGGCACGGCAGCAAAGCCGGAGCATCATAAAAAAGACAGTGCAGATTTTTCAGTCTGCACTGTCTTTTTATTTTCTGTGTTATTGTCCCCGTATCAGGTGAAGCTGGAGATCATGCTGATGGGCCAGGTCAGGATATCGCCGACGAGGCGGACCTTGCTCTGCACGAACAGGCGGGTGTCTTCGTCTGCAAGCTTATCCTTGATCTGCTGAGCCACGACCTTGGGCTTGATCTCAAGAACCTTGCCCGCAACGCCGAGAAGCTTGCCGGCGTCGAGGTACTTGACGGTCTCAACGAGGTTATCCTTTGCGGCCTCGTAGTCAAAATTGGCTATTGCCTTAATGCACATGCTGTTTTTCCTCCCATATAATCTTTGTTGTTCAGATGCAGTAACTATACCACATTAAGCTACATTTTGTAAACATCATTCTGCCATACAGCGTAAAACATTTTAGCACAGATCGGCCGATATGTCAAAAAGAAAAAACTTCAAAAGCAAACTCACACGTTTTTCCGCCAAAATGCACTAATAAGCGCCCTGAAGCTGCCCTTTTCGCGGTTTGCCGCGCCGAGCAGCGCTCGCACCTGTGCTTCCGAAACGGCACCCGTAAAGCGTGCAAGGCCGCGATATGGCAGGTTCATGGCAAACTCGGTGTTGTTTGCGTTCTCCCTGTCGCCCACAAGGCAGAAAAAGCCCCGGATCATGCGCAGCAGGCGGTACAGCAGCCGTCCTATGCCCGGGCGGTACGCGCCCTGAACGAGGGCGGAGTTAAACTCCAGAGGCGCATTCCTGTCCCACAGATGCGGCGGTATCCCGTATCCGAGCAGGGCGGCAAAGCTCTCGTCGGGCACGTTCTGCACATCCGCCGTACGGTAGGGCGCAAGCTCGGGAGCCGTATACGGATCCTGAGCACCGTCGCCGTCCTTTTCGACGAAGCCGCGCAGGCGTATGTCGCGCGAGGACGCGCCGACAAGCACCTCATAGCGTCCGCCCGCAGTCGCCCAGCGGTTTTCGACCGTGTTCCAGTATTGGAAGGCCCGCTCCGGCAGCACGACGAAAACGCGCTTTTCCTCGCCGGGTGCAAGATCTGTCCGCGCAAAGCCGCGCAGCTCCTTTTCCGGGCAGAACACGCCGCCGCGCGGCGCGGCAACGTAGACCTGGGCGATCTCGGCGGCCTCTACGGAGCCCGTGTTTTTCACGGTGAAGCTCACGCCCTCGGGAGAAAGCCCGAGGCCGGAGTATTCAAAGCTCGTGTAGCTCAGGCCGAAGCCGAAGGGGTATTTTACGGCTTTTTTCGCGGTGTCGTAATAGCGGTAGCCGACGAATATTCCCTCGCGGTACTCGCTCGTGCGTTCCGGGCCGGGGTAATAATTGCGGCACGGCGTGTCGTCGAGCCGAAGCGGCATGGTCTCGGCCAGCTTGCCGGAGGGGCTTATCTTGCCCGTTAAGAGCCTCGCGATCGCCCGCGCACCGGCCTGTCCGCCGAGGAAGCCGTGCAGCAGGGCCTTACAGTCACGGTCCCAATCCGTCTCCACGGGGCTGCCGCAGGACAGAATGACGGCGACGTTCGGGTTTGCGCGGCTGACCGCGTGCAGCAGCTCGATCTGGCTGTCGGCAATACGCATGTGAGTCCTGTCAACGCCCTCGGCATCGCTGCCCTCGTCGAGCCCCAGCCACACGAGCACCGTGTCGGCGCGCAGCGCAAGCCGGCAGGCGCGGTTTATGAGCCTTTGACTTCTGCCGCCGCGGCGTTTGAAGCCCCGCTCGCAGCCTATGACGTTCACGCCCTCGCTTTTGAGCGCATCGAGGCCGCACTCGAGCTTCGTCGGCTCTATGCACGAGCTGCCCGCGCCCTGGTAGCGCGGCACGGCCGCAAAATCGCCGATAACTGCAACGCGCGCACCCTCGCGCAGCGGCAGCATGCCGCCCTCGTTCTTGAGCAGAACCGCGCTCTCTGCGGCAAGGCGCGCGGCGAATTCGTGGTGCTCGTCCATATCGCAGGCGGACGCATTCCGGAAGGCCTCCTGCGCATCGTCAACAAGGCGCAGCAGACGCGATACGCGCTCGTCGATCAGCGCTCCGCTCACACGTCCAGCGCGCAGTGCACCGAGGATCTGCCTGTCGGTCTCACCGCCGGTGCCGGGCATTTCGAGGCTGTTTCCCGCGATGAGGCCGCTCACACGGTCGTTGCTGCCGCCCCAGTCGGTGACGATGAGGCCGTCATAACCCCAGTCACGCGTGAGGATATCCTGCAAAAGGTGGGTGTTTTCGTTGGTGTACTGCCCGTTGAGCATGTTGTACGAGGTCATCAGGCACTTGACGTGCCCCTCCTTGACCGCGATCTCAAAGGCGGGCAGATAAATCTCGCGCAGCGTGCGCTCGTCGATGACCGAGTCGCTCGTCATGCGCAGCTTTTCCTGCGAGTTTGCCGCAAAGTGCTTGACGCAGGCGGCGACGCCCTTTGACTGCACGCCGCGGATGAGCGCCGCGGCACATTTTCCGGCCAGCAGCGGATCCTCGGAGTAGTATTCAAAGTTGCGGCCGCACAGGGGGCTGCGCTTTATGTTCACGCCCGGGCCGAGTATCACTCCGACGCGCTGCTCAAGCATCTCCTCGCCGAGACGCACGCCCATCTGCCCGATCAGCTCCTCGTCCCAACTGTTTGCCGCGGCCGAGGCCGTCGGAAAGCAGGTCGCGGGATAGGCCGCGTTCAGGCCGAGATGATCGTTTTTGCCGAGCTGCTTGCGCAGGCCGTGCGGCCCGTCGGTCAGCAGAAGGCGCGGAATGCCGAGACGGCCGATGCTCTTGCTGTGCCAGAAATCGTCGCCGGAGCACAGCGAGCACTTTTCCTCGTCCGTCATTTTCGGTATGAGCCCGGTATATTTCATGTCTTTCACCTCAGTCCACTTTTTCTCATCATAACACAGCGCCGTCCGTTTTAACAATCTCTGTTTTTCACATTATACATCATACGGCCCGACGGAGATAAAATGTGCTCAGGCAAAGCAAAGCCCACAGGGCAATACTGTCTGTATGGCCTGTGGGTTTCAACTCCGTATGAGTGCGTTCCGGTCTGTCAGGTGGCGGCGCGCATAGCGAGGAAGGCATTGATAAATCCGTCTATATCGCCGTCCATGACGTTTTGAATGTTGCCGTTTTCAAAGCCGGTGCGGTGGTCCTTTGCGAGGGTGTAGGGCATGAAGACGTAGGAGCGGATCTGGCTGCCCCACTCGATCTTCTGCTGAACGCCCTTGATGTCGCTGATCTTTTCCAGATGCTCGCGCTCTTTTATCTCGGCAAGGCGGGCGCGGAGCATGTTGCGGCAGTTCTCGAGGTTCTGGAAGTGGCTGCGCTCGACCTGCGAGGACACGACGATGCCTGTCGGGATATGCGTCAGGCGAACGGCGGACGAGGTCTTGTTGACCTTCTGGCCGCCCGCGCCGGAGGAGCGGTAAACGTCCATCTTGATATCCTCGTCGCGCAGCTCGATCTCGTTGTCGTCGCTGATCTCGGGCATGACCTCAACGGCGGAGAAGGAGGTGTGGCGGCGGCCGGAGGAGTCAAAGGGCGATATGCGCACAAGGCGGTGGATGCCGTGCTCGCTTTTCAGGAAGCCGTAGGCGTTCTCGCCCTCGATCATAATGGTCGCGCTTTTTATGCCGGCCTCGTCGCCGTCAAGATAATCCATGAGCTTTACGGTGTAGCCGTGGCGGTCTGCCCACATGTTGTACATGCGGTAGAGCATCTGCGTCCAGTCCTGAGCCTCGGTGCCGCCGGCGCCCGCGTGGAAGGTGAGAATGGCGTTGTTTGCGTCGTACTCGCCGGTGAGCAGAGTGCCCAGGCGCGTCTCCTCGAGCTTCTTTTCAAAGTCGGCGTAATCGCTCTGGAGCTCGGGCAGCATCGAATCGTCGTCCTCCTCGATGGCCATTTCGCACAGCGTCATCAGATCGTCCCAGCCGGAGCAGAGCTTCTGATAATTCTCGACCTTGCTCTTGAGCTGCTTTAAGCGCTTCTGCACACGCTGAGACTTCTCGACATCGTTCCAGAAGCCGTCGCGTGCGCTCTGGCCCTCAAGCTCCTCGATCTCCTTTTCGGCCGATTCAAGGTGCAGCGCATCGCGCAGCGAATCGAGCGTCGGCTTCAGGCCGTTCAGTTTTCCCTTGTACTCTTCAAATTCTATCATCATAATCATTCCTCAATAAAAATAGCTGTAATATTATACACTAAACAGCGCACATTGTAAATGCTTTTTAACGGCACGGCCGCGTCAGGGATTTGCCGCGGAGCGCTTGACTAAGGCAGGGCTTGCGGCTATAATTTGAGCAAGACCAAAAAAGGAGGAAACACCATGCCTATTCCTACTCCGCATATAGCGGCAAAGAAGGAGGACATCGCAAAGACCGTCCTCATGCCCGGCGATCCCCTGAGAGCAAAATTCATAGCAGAGACCTTCCTCGAAAACCCCGTGCTCGTAAACAACGTGCGCGGCGTTCAGGGCCACACGGGCACATGGAAGGGCGTTCCCGTGACCGTTATGGCAAGCGGCATGGGCATCCCTGCCATCGGCATCTACAGCTGGGAGCTTTTCAACTTCTACGACGTTGACAACATCATCCGCATCGGCTCGGCCGGAGCCCTGCGCGACGACCTCAGGCTCATGGACATCGTCGCCGGTCAGGGAGCGTGCACGGACTCGAACTTCGCCCACCAGTTTGAGCTCAACGGCACCTTCGCACCCATCGCCGACTACACGCTTCTGAGCACCGCCGTCGAGACGGCAAAGGAACACGGCGTTGACATCAGGGTCGGAAACATCCTCTCGGGCGACAACTTCTACTCCCCCGCCGGCTGCGACGGCAACGACAAGTGGCGCGACATGGGCGTACTTGCCGTCGAGATGGAGGCTGCGGGGCTCTACATGAACGCGGCCAGGGCCGGAAAGCGTGCGCTGTGCATCTGCACGATATCCGACCACATCTACCGCGACGAGGCACTGTCGCCGGAGGAAAGACAGCTGTCCTTCACTCAGATGATGGAGATAGCTCTCGACACCGCGGTAAAGATGAACAATCTTTAAATTCTCGTCAAAAGCACCTGCTTTTAGCCAAATTGCTAAATTTCACTTGCCTTTGACCTGATATGAGTGCTATACTGTGTGCAGTATGCGGTAAGTGTAAAATCCACTATCGCACTTAAATCAAAAAATTATACGGAGGAAAAAAGATGAAAAGATTCTTAGCACTGCTCCTGGCTCTTTGCATGGTCTTTGCTCTGTGCGCCTGCGGCAGCGACAGCACAAACACGGATACCGACAAGGATAAGGACAGCGAGACCAACGGCACCATCACCGATCCCGACAAGATCAGCGACGAAATGACTTCCAGCGACGGCAAGTACGAGATCGCATTCGTCACCGACGTTGGCCAGCTCAAGGACAAGTCCTTCAACCAGGGCACCTTCGACGGCGTTAAGCTCTATGCCGCAAACAACGACAAGTCCTACAAGTACTATCAGCCCGCAAACGGCGACAAGGCTACCGACGACGACCGCTACGACGCAATGAAGGCGGCAGTTGACAACGGCGCAAAGATCGTTGTCTGCGCAGGCTTCAAGCAGGAAGCCGCAATCCGCCAGGCAGCAAACGAGTTCACCGACGTCAGCTTCGTATTCGTTGACGGCTACCCCGTAACCGCAACCACCGAAGAGACCGCAGCGGTCCTCACCAATGTCGCAGGCATCTCCTTCCAGGAAGAGCAGTCCGGCTACCTCGCCGGCTACGCAGCCGTCATGGAAGGCTACACCAAGCTCGGCTTCACCGGCGGCGGCGGCGGCACCAACCCGGCATGCTGCCGTTTCGGCTACGGCTTCGTTCAGGGCGTTGACGCAGCAGCTGCCGCAAAGGGCGTAAAGGCAGAGGTCAATTACTCCTGGCTGTACGGCTCCTCCTTCAGCGCATCTCCCGAGCTCCAGACCATGGCAGCCGGCTGGTACCAGAACGGCACCGAGGTCATCTTCTCTTGCGGCGGCTCGATGTTCGCATCCGTATCCGCTGCGGCAGAAGCAGCAGACGCAAAGGTCATCGGCGTTGACACCGACCAGTCCTTCGAGTCCGATACCGTTATCACTTCCGCGACCAAGGGTCTTGCAAGCTCCGTCCAGTGGGCACTCGCCAAGTTCTATGCAGGTGAGTTCTCCGAAATCGGCGGCGTAGGCACCGCTCTGGGCGCAAAGGACGACGCAGTCGGCCTGCCCACCGCAACCTGGTCCCTCGAGAACTGGAGCGTTGACGATTACAGCGCACTGCTTCAGGACATCAAGGACGGCAAGGTCACCATCGACAGCGACTGGAACAACCTCAAGACCACCGACAACGTCACGGTCAATGTCATCGACTGATGTTTAACCCCAAGCAATCTCAAAAGCAGGAAGGTCAGAAGACCCTCCTGCTTTTTCATTGTTTATTGCCGTTTTTCTTTGTATGTCAAGCTCTAAATATGTTGCAATGAGTCTGAATTGCAGTTATAATAATTTATATGCATTTTACACGCATTTGCAAACCAAATAACACGGAAAGTAGGTGGCGGCATGGAGAATACTCCCGAATATGTGATCGAGATGCTTCACATAAGCAAGGAGTTCCCCGGCATCAAGGCTAACGACGATATAACCCTGCAGCTGCGCAAGGGCGAGATACATGCTCTGCTCGGCGAAAACGGCGCAGGTAAATCGACGTTGATGTCGGTTCTCTTCGGAATGTACCAGCCCGAAGAGGGAGAGATCCGGAAGAACGGGAAGACAGTCGAAATTAACGACCCGAACGATGCAACGGCGCTCGGAATAGGCATGGTGCACCAGCATTTTAAGCTCGTGGATGTGTTCACCGTGCTCGACAACATCATTCTCGGAGCGGAGACGACCAAGTTCGGCTTCGTCCAGCGCAGGGAAGCCCGCAAAAAGGTTGAGCAGCTTTCCGAACGCTACGGCCTCAAGGTCGATCTTGATGCAAAGGTAGAGGATATCTCCGTGGGTATGCAGCAGCGAGTCGAGATACTCAAAATGCTTTACCGCGACAATGAGATCCTCATTTTCGACGAGCCAACCGCCGTGCTTACCCCGCAGGAGATCGACGAGCTGATGAACACCATGCGCGAGTTTTCCAAAGAAGGCAAGAGCATTCTGTTCATCTCGCACAAGCTCAATGAGATCATGGCGGTGGCGGACCGCTGCACGGTCCTGCGCAAGGGCAGATGCATCGGCACCGTCAACACAGCGGATACCGACAAGCAGGAGCTGTCGAATATGATGGTAGGCCGTCCGGTGCAGCTTGAGGTGAACAAAAAGCCCGCAGAACCGGGCGAGGCGGTACTCACCGTTGAGGATCTGAGAGTTCCCTCGAAGCTTCACAAGGGAGATGCCGTCAAGGGCGTATCGTTTGAGGTGCGCTCCGGCGAGATCGTCTGCATCGCCGGTATCGACGGCAACGGCCAGACAGAGCTCATACACGGAATAACCGGTCTGGACAGGCTCTCCGGCGGCAGCATAACACTCTGCGGAAAAAACGTGACCAAGGCGAGCATACGCAAGAAAAGCGACACCGGCATGAGCCATATTCCCGAGGACAGGCACAAGCACGGTCTCGTTCTCGACTTCACTCTTGAGCAGAACATGGTGCTCCAGCGCTTCCGCGAAAAGAAGTTCCAAAACCACGGCTTCATAAAAACCGCAGCCGTGCGCGAATATGCCGAGGGCCTGATCGAGCAGTTTGACGTCCGCTCGGGTCAGGGCGCCGTCACGACGGCGCGCAGCATGTCCGGCGGCAACCAGCAGAAGGCCATAATCGCACGCGAGATAGACCGCGACAAACCGCTGATCGTCGCCGTTCAGCCGACGCGCGGCCTCGATGTCGGAGCCATTGAGAATATTCACAGTCAGTTGGTCGCGCAGCGCGACGCCGGCAAAGCGGTGCTGCTCGTATCACTCGAGCTTGACGAGGTAATGAGCCTGTCCGATCGCATTCTCGTGATGTACGAGGGTGAGATAGTCGGCCGCCTCGACCCGAAAAAGACAAATCTTCAGGAACTCGGCCTTTACATGTCGGGTGCCAAGAGAGACGGAGAGGAGGGTGACCGGCAATGAAGGAAAACAGACTGAAGACCCTGTACGAGAAGGAAGGCACCAAGAAGGTCATGGCCTCGCTTCTCTCGATAATCATCGGCCTTTTCGTCGGCAGTCTGATCGTTGCCATCGTCGGCTTCAGCAAAGCCGACATGGGCGCAAAAAGCGTGTGGGACGGCATAAGACTCATTTTCGCCGGACTGTTCAGCACCGGCCGTGACGCGAGTGGTGCGTTGACATGGGGCTTTAACCCGACGAGCTTCGGTAACATGCTCTTCCGCGCAACTCCCCTTGTCATGACCGGCCTGTCCGTCGCGGTTGCATTCAAAACGGGTCTGTTCAACATCGGTGCTCCCGGCCAGTACCTCATGGGCACAATGGTGACGCTTATGCTTGCTCTCGGCATACCGTCGGAGGCTGTAAACCCCGTACTGATATGGTTCATTGCATTCATAGGCGGTATGCTCGCCGGTGCGCTCTGGGGCGCAATACCCGGCCTTGTCAAGGCGTATCTGAACATAAACGAAGTCCTCGCGTGTATCATGACAAACTGGATAGCGGCAAACGTCGTAACCTGGCTGTTTGATATAAGCAACTTCAAGAACATCACCGAGAACACAAAGGCCAGCGAGATATACAAAACGACCCACAACGGCGTCGCCACCGCTAAAATGGGCCTTGACCAGCTGTTCCCCGGTTCACAGGTCAACGGCGGCATCATAGTCGCAATAATCCTCGCAATAATCGTTTTCATCATAATGAACAAGACCACGCTAGGCTACGAGCTCAAGGCCTGCGGCTCGAACCGCCACAGCGCACGCTATGCCGGCATAAAGGATAAGCGCAACATCGTGCTGTCCATGGCAATAGCCGGTGCACTTGCCGCAGCTGGCGGCTCGCTGTACTATCTGTCGGGCAACACGGAGTTTTACTGGTCGACCTATCAGTCGCTCCCGGCCGAGGGCTTTAACGGCATTGCGGTCGCGCTGCTTGCGACAAACAACCCCATTGCCGTCATATTCACTGCGGTGTTCATGTCCATGCTTGACATAGCCGGCCTTCAGCTTACGAACCTGACAGCCTACAACGAATACATAACCGACGTCATCATCGCAGCCATCGTTTACCTGAGCGCGTTCTCGCTCGTGATAAGGATGCTGCTTGACGGTAAGAAAAAGCACAAGGGCTCAAAAGATAAAAAAACGGAGGACGGCAGCACGGAGCAAACCGCCGCTCCGGGGATCGAGGCAGAATTGAAGGGAGGCGAGCAGGCATGATATTTCTTCTTCAGCAGACATTGCTTTACGCGATCCCGCTCATGATCGTCGCACTTGCCGGATGCTTCTCCGAACGAAGCGGCATCATAAACCTTGCTCTTGAAGGCATCATGATATTCGGCGCGTTTATCGGAGTTCTGTTCGTGCGCGAGGCGCAGAGCTACGAGATCTTTACCGAGGCCAAGGCCGCCGGAGACTGGGTCACGCTTCAGGGGCTCGAGCTGCTGGCAATGCTCGCCGCCGCAATAATGGGCGCAGTCTTCTCGCTGCTGCTGAGCTTTGCGTCTATAAACCTGCGCGCGGATCAGACCATCGGCGGCACGGCGCTCAACCTTCTGGCTCCCGCACTCGTTCTGTTCTTCATCCGCATCATCGCAAACCAGAACACCCTTCAGATGGCGACCGGCGGCGCGGGCAGCTGGTTCATGCTCAAGAAATCGACCTTCGGCGTCGATAAGTCGGTCGAATGGAGCTTCCTCAAGGAGCTGCTGCTCAACAAGGCCTACCTTGCGACCTATGTGTGCATACTGCTGTTTATCATCCTTTCGATAATCCTTTATAAAACGCGCTTCGGACTGCGTCTGCGCTCCTGCGGCGAAAATCCGCAGGCAGCAGATTCGCTTGGCATAAACGTTTCCCGCATGCGCTACGCCGGCACGACGATCTCCGGTGCGCTGGCAGGCATGGGCGGCTTCGTATATGCGCTCACGACGGCCAACTGCTCGTCAAACGGCGATGTTGCAGGCTTCGGCTTCCTCGCTCTGGCGGTCATGATCTTCGGCAACTGGAAGCCGCTGAACATCGCCGCGGCGTCACTGCTGTTCGGCCTATTCAAGTGCATAGCGGCAGCATACAGCAGCATTGACATTAACGGTGACGGCATTTACGCACTCGCAGAGCTCGGTATAAGCTCGCATCTGTACCGCATGCTGCCGTATATCATTACGCTGCTCGTTCTCGCCTTCACCTCGAAGAGCTCACGCGCTCCAAAGGCGGAGGGCATTCCCTACGAAAAGGGGCAGAGATAGCAGAATATAATATAAAAAAATCCCGTCTGTAGACGGGATTTTTTAGAGACTGTCAAAAAACTATGCTGCTGCGTGAATATATCCGCGCAGCGGGGGAGTTTGAGGGGGCAAGGCCCGCCTCAAGTTGGATAAACCGCCGTCGAAATCCTTGAAATTTCAAGGATTTCGGTAATAGCATTTTGAACGTTTTCAAAATGCTCGGCGGAAAAGCGCAGTCAAAAAAGTCCCT
>CAVEAL010000036.1:0-9413 GCA_963613665.1 bacterium
CGGCATCCGCATCTGCATCTGCATCCGCATCTGCGTCGGCATCGGCATCGGCATCTGCGTCATCGTCTGCATCGGCGTCCGCGTCGGAATCGCCGCCTGCGCCGTCGATCTTCAGATGAACGACGTGACCTCCGAAGTTGGTCGCCCACAGGCAGGTCGCATTTCCGTAAACATAGTCGGAACCGAACACTTCCCAGAACCAGGTCAGCGGGTTCATATCGTTGGGGCTCCAGATGGCAGCCTCCTCGACATACGTTCCGTAAATGAGATCCCAACCGTCGATGTTATCGCCGTTGACTTCGATCTTGAGCTGGCATACAGCGGGAAGACGAAGCACGGCTCCCTGAGTGAGAACACCGCCGGCAAGATTGAACGTGTCCTTCAGTACGAGATAATCCTTGGTAAAGGTCGCACGGTAGAAGGGGATAAGCGTACCGGGGATGTAAGCAGTCACGGTCACGGTCGCATCAGGATCGAGTTTCTGATAACCGTGCAGACAGAGTCTGAAATAAGGTGCTCCGTAATACTCCGTGTTCCACAGTGCAACCGCTCCGCCGTCGACGGAACTTCTGTACACATCACTCACGGAGGCTACGTTGACATCATCAACTCCATCGGCGTTCGCGTTGGTGCTCAGCGCAAAAACAGCAATCAGGAAAACAGCAAGCACTAAGAGTGCGGTAAGTACAGGCCTGCTGAATTTTTCCGTTTTTACCATGCTATTCAGTTTTCCTCCTTTCCCTAAAGGATACATACTAATACCTACACCGCAATGCGTTATCCGTGCGGCATCGATTATCCCGGCCTTTCGGCAGGGAAGCAGTCAGCCCTTGTTCACGGAAGCGGCAGTACGGCTATTAATTAATATTACGATTATGATACTATATTGTAACCACGATTTCAATGCAAAAAATGGTAATAAAGGCTTTTGAAATTAAAAAATTTATAAAAAATTGGTTAAAAGTTTTGAAAGATTAACACTTCCGGCGACACTGTACGGTATTGCTTAAAAGGCTCTTGTGTGCTAAAATCAAGCCGATATTTTCAATAAGGTAGGACACACTATGGAAAAACTGCCGAAGCTGCCGAGGATGGCGGCTATCCACGATATTTCAGGTCTGGGAAAATGCTCGCTTACCGTCGCGCTGCCGATCGTTTCCGCAACGGGCGTTGAGTGCTGCTGCATACCGACGGCGCTGCTGTCAACTCACACGGGCGGCTTTACAGACTGGACCTTTACCGACCTGAGCGGGGACATCGTGCCCATTGCGGAGCATTGGCACAAGCTCGGAGTCGGTTTTGATGCGATATATTCCGGTTACCTTGCGTCTCCGGCGCAGGGGAGACTGCTTGAGCGGGCGATAGAGCTTCTTAGAAACGAAAATACGCTCGTTGTCGTTGATCCGGCGATGGCCGATAACGGCAGATATTACGCAAACCTCGGCGATGAAATGGCCGAAAGCTTCCGCAGGCTCATAAAGCAGGCGGATATAATAACGCCGAATATAACGGAGGCCTGCTTTCTGACGGGAATGGAATACAAAACCGGCGTGCATGATATGGCCTACGTCACGGAGCTTATCGACAGGCTCTCCGAGCTCGGCCCGGCTTTCGTCGCGGTTACCGGCGTAAGCTGCGAGACCGGCAGCGTTGGCATAGTCGCGCGCGATAACGGCAGCGGCAAAATGTGCTCGGTCATGAAGCCCGCGCTCGACGGGACCTTCCACGGCTCGGGCGATGTATTTGCCTCGGCCTTCGCCGCACTGCTCACGCGCGGAGCGGCGCTGGAGGATGCGCTGCTCACAGCCGAGGAGTTCGTAACGGCTGCCATTGAGCGCACGGCGCAGCGCGATACGCCCCGCCACTACGGCCTCGATTTTGAGGGTGTTCTACCCGAATACATCGAAATGTGCAAAAAGCTGTTTCTATAGTAAACAAGCAGAGCGAAATCTGTGCAGGATACCGAAAATGACCGTATTTATTCCCCAAAAAATATTGACATAAACTTGACAGTGAAACATGAAGTACAGTATAATCATGAGAAAGGAGTATGGGGAAATCTCATACCGAAAATATTAGGAAGGCAAAAATTTTAAATAAGCGGAAGGGGTTGCAAATGAAAGACCTAAAACATCTGATCTACTTTGAAAACCTGCTGCAGGACGCTCAGAACGAGCTCGTTACCAAGGCAGTGGAGGATGGGCAGATAGCACTCGGTTACAACTGCTATTACATACCCGAAGTCCTTCTCAATCTTGAAGGCTGCTTCTCTTCAAGACTTCGCGCACCCAATTGCACGTCCACGGACATCGCAAACTACTACATGACCAACCGCACCTGCCCCTATGCACGTTCCATTCTCGAGCGTGCCATCGAAGGCGGCTACAATTACCTGAGCGCTCTGTTCGGCGCCGAGAGCTGCGCGACAATAGAGCGCATGGAGGAGCACTTCTTCCTCATCAATCCCGTAAAGCACGACGGATTTTTCGTCACCCAGATCGATCCTCCCATGAAGGGCGATCAGACAAACCTTGATTACTACAAGGCCCAGCTCAAGCTCAAGGTCGTTGATCCCATGCACGAGCGCCTCGGCATCGACGTTTCCGAGGAGGCCATGCGCAAGGCCATTGCCGAGCACAACGAGCTCAGCCGCATTATCACCGAGATCGGCGACTACCGCAAGCTCGATAATCCCCCCATCACCGGCTATGAGTTCCATGTCATCGAGCTCGTCAGTCAGGTCTGCCCGCACAAGCTGATCCTGCCCTACCTCAGGGAGACTCTTGAGGAGCTCAAGACCCGTAAGCCAGAGAAGAAGTTCCCGTTCCGCGCCCGCGTCGCCCTCGTCGGAAGCGAGATCGACGATCCCGAGTTTACAAAGCTCATCGAGATGTGCGGAGCAATGGTCGTTGCCGACCGCTACTGCTTCGGCTCCTTCCCCGGCAGAGAGCAGATCGTCATCGAGGACGGCGAGACGGCATTCGACGCCATCTGCCGCCACTACCTGTACTGGAACCAGTGCGCACGCTTCATGGACGGCATGAAGATCGACCAGCGTCACGCGATAGCCACGCAGCTCGTCGAGGACTTCAAGGCCGACGGCATCATCTACGAGAATATGAAGTTCTGCGAGTTCTGGAGCTATGAGAAGGTTCTTGCAAACCACATCTTCACGAACGAAAAGCACATTCCTTGCTGCACCATCGAGAAGGAATACTCCCTCGGCGCAGTCGGACAGCTTCGTACACGTTTCCAGGCGTTCATCGAATCTCTGGAGATCAAGTCCATTCAGGGAGGTAAGTAATGATGTTCGATAAAGTTATAGCAGCAGTTGATAAAAAGCTTGAACGCTTTGACCCGATATGGCAGGCCGAAAACGGTGTCGGCGGCCAGAGAGACCGTTACTACGACAAGACCGGCGTTGCCAAATGGCGTGAGTGGCGCGGCGTTAAGGATACCCTTGTTGACTACAAGGCGTGGATGAACAACCTCGTCTCCATGGCAATGATGGTCGCCTCCGCTCCGATCCCCTGCCTCAAGGGCTTCTGGGAGTACCGCTGGATGGGCTCCTACCTCGGCACCTTCATGTTCATCGACCGCCTGTTCGAGGGCTTTCGCGGCTACGAGCTCGTCACCGCGCACAAGTGCATGCACGCTATCGTCCGCAGCCTGACAAAGAGAATAGCCTTCGTCCTGTCCAACGACCGCCGTCTCGGCGACGGTAAGGAAGCTGACCGTATCGTTCCCATGGACGAGGTCCTGCCCCCGCTGTTTATGACGGGCTTCAAGGAGCTTGTTCCGTTCCCGCTCCAGACCCTGCCCGAGTTCATCATCTGCGACGTTGACCAGCACATCGAGCCCTACTACATCGACGTTGCCGAGTCCTTTGGCCTTCCCGCCGACGTGTGCGCCCGCTGCGCGGCAGAGACCGGCGTAGCTCTCGACGACGCGTTCCCGCTCATCGGCAAGGCGATACTCACGACCAATATGCCCTGCAACGCATCCGAGGCGACCTCCATGTTCCAGCGCCGCCGCATCGGCATGCCCGACTTCCCCGTAACGCTCGCAATGATCCACAACGAGCCGGGCGCACATCCGTATTCGACCCAGATGCTCAAGGATGCCATTGCATTCATAGAGAAGGAGTACGGCGTGAAGTACGACTGGGATAATCTCTTTAAGCACGCAAAGCTCATGAACGAGCAGAACACCATAGAGCTGGAAAAGTGGGATTACTTCAAGACCCCGTATTCCGCCCTGTGCGGTATCGCGGAGACCCTGTACCGCCTGTATTCATGGGCATCGGCAAACGGCAGCGATCCTTACTTCAACAAGGTCGACCGCAAGGTCATCAAGATCATGCGCAAGGCCTACGAAGAGAAGTACCAGCCCTTCGGCGGAAAGACGCGCCACCGCGCCTTCCTCTGGGGACCCTCCGCTGTTTACTACACCGACTTCCCGACCTGGACGCAGAACTGCTGGGGCATCAATATCGTCCTGAACATGGACTCGACCATGGGTCACAACATGATAAACACCGAAGACCCCGAAGAGGCGATCAAGGATCTGGCTCTGTTCTCGGAAAAGGCCGTCATGCGTCACCACGCCGTCGGCGGCTGGGACAATGTCAACGCCATCTGGGAGTGGGCAAAGAACTTCAACTGCGATATGGTCCTGTTTAACGACAACATCGCCTGCAAGGGCATGCTCGGCGTTCACGCTCTCATGGAGGAGCAGGCAAGAGACCTCGGCTTCCACTTCATCTTCATCGAGCATGACCTTGAGGACAGCCGCACCGTTTCCCGTCAGGACATGCGCAACTGTGTAAACGGCTATATGTCCGTCGTCCTCGGCGAGAAGCCTCTCGACCCCACGCTTGTCGAGTTTGACGACAGCGCCGCATATTGATAGGAGGATATAATAACGATGAAAAAAGCTGCAAAGATAGGCGGCAAGCTCGCCATGTTCGCATTCCTCGGCTTCGTCGGAACCTTTACGCTGTATATCACAAACGGCGAAAACAAGCTCATCTACTATGTAATTCGTCCGCTGCTGAACAAGCACTACGATTCCCAGGTCCGCGACCGCAGGATCGTCTGATAGGGTATTTTCAATCACAGGAGACCCCGTGTTTCGGGGTCTCTTTTTTTACTTGCAAACAAATTGACAATTTTGTTGAAAGTGTATAGCTGAAGCCTGATTTCGTGCAAAAAAACCTGAATTTTTCATATAAAACGCAACATATTCTCTTGCAAAACCAAGGCATTTGTGTTAAACTGTTATCAAAATGCGTAAGGTGTTCTTAGCGCAGTTGAAGGGGGGACAAATTATTGGAAAACAAAGCAAAGATCATCGCAGTCGCCGGTAAGGGCGGCGTCGGAAAGACGTCGATCTCGGCGTCGATCGTAAGGCTTCTTGTGGAAAATTTCCCGGATAAGAAGATACTTGCGATAGATGCAGACCCTGCTGTCGGCCTGTCCGTCGCTCTTGGAGTTGACGTTAAGCTCACGCTTGACGATATCCGCATGAGCATCGTTGACAGCGTCGAAAACGGCGAAACAAGAGAAGCGCTTGAGCTTCTGAGTGAAGCGAGGTTCAAGATCTTTGACGCACTGGTCGAAATGCCCGGCTTTGCATTTCTCGGCATCGGCAGGCCTGAAAGCTCCGGCTGCTACTGCAAGGTCAACTCCTACCTGAAGGAGGTCATCGGCATCCTGGCAAACAGCTTCGACTATGTCGTCATCGACGGAGAGGCCGGAATAGAGCAGATCCAGCGCCGCGTTATGGACAAGGTAACGCACCTGCTGCTCGTGACCGACCAGAGCAAGAAAGGCTGCCAGGTCGTATCCACGATCAAGAACGTTGCAGACGAGCTGATCGTTTATGATAAGATCGGCGCCATCGTAAACAGAATGACAAATCCCGAGCTCGCGGAGCTCATCACAGTGCCCGGTGTCGACATCGTGGCGCGTATCCCTGCGGACAGTGCATTTGCCGCAAACGATATAAAGGGTCAGAGCGTGCTCAGCCTGCCCGAAGATTCTCTTATGCTCAACGGAGTAAAGGAAGCGCTCCAAAAAATAGAAATTCTTTGAAGAAGAGGTGTAACATTTGAAAGATCTTAAGCATCTGATCTACTTCGAAAGTCTTCTTGAGAATGCCGACAACGAGCTGGTAAAGCAGGCTCAGGCTGAAGGCGATATCTGCCTTGGCTATACCTGCTATCATGTTCCCGAAGCACTTCTCAACATAGGCAACTGTTTCTCCGTGCGTCTGCGCGCACCGAAGACAGGTTCTATCGACATCGCGACATACTACATGTCCAACTACACCTGCGAGTACGCACGCGCACTCGTCGAACGCGCTATCGAGGGCGGCTATCAGTTCCTCGACGCAATGATCGGTGTAGACGCCTGCTCCATGATGAACCGTGCGATGGAGCACTTCGAAGTCCTGAAGGTCAACGACAAGGAAAAGTTCTTTGTAACGCATATGGACATTCCCTTCAAGGTGACCGACTACACCATCGACGCATACGAAATTCAGATGCAGAAGCACGTCCTGAACAATCTGCACGAGAAGTTCGGCGTTGACGTGTCCGACAAGGCCATCCGCAAGGCCGTCAAGGAGCACAATGAGGTCTGCAAGATCCTCACCGAGATCGGCGATATGCGCAAGGCCGAGAACCCCGTTATCACCGGCTATGAGTATCACATCCTCAACCTCGTTTCCTTCACCTGCCCGAAGAGACTCATTCTTCCGTATCTGAAGGAGACCCTGAAGGAGCTCAAGACCCGTAAGCCCGATCCCAAGCCCTGGTTCCGCGCAAGAGTCGCTATCGTCGGAAGCGAGATCGACGATCCCAACCTGACCAAGCTCATCGAGGGCTGCGGCGCATTCGTGTGCTCTGACCGTCACTGCTTCGGCTCGACTCCCGGCCGCGAGGTCATCGAGCTCAATGACGACGAGCCCGCACTCAGACAGATATGCCGTCACATTATGGAGCACTCCGAATGTGCCCGTTACATATCCGACGAGAAGGTCATGCAGCGCCGTCACACCGCAGACCGCCTTGCAAAGGAGTATCACGCAGAGGGCATCATCTACGAGCAGATGAAGTACTGCGACTACTGGGGCTTCGAGCGTGCACTCGTCAGCCATGTCATGGCTGAGGAATACGGCTGGCCCGTACTGTCCATCGACAGACTGTACAACAACGGCAACTCCGGCCAGCTCCGTACCCGCTGCCAGGCATTCGTTGAATCTCTGGAGATCAAGCGTATTCATAAAGAGGAGGGCATAAAGTAATGGCTAAGACTCCTAAATATCCCAATCCTAAGTTTTTTAAAGCCAAAGACAATATAGACTGGAAAGCCCAGTGGGAAAACCTGAAGGTCTGCGGCGGCATCTTCTATGAAATGTTCAAGGAGACCGACTGGGAAGCTTTCAAGAACAGCTGGAAGAACATCCTGAAGAACGACGCGGAGCGCATCAAGGAAGAGTACAATTCCTTTATGGCACTTGACCAGCAGGGCAAGCTCGACGCGATCCTCTACGGTGAGAAGAGACTTGGCAGACTGTATGCCAAGGGCGCAATGGCTACCGTCCGCCGCGAGTGGCGCGGCGTTAAGGACACCGCATATGACTTCTATGAGTGGGCCCGTATGTGGGGCATGCTCCTTATGACCTTCTCCAAGGATCTCATCCCCGCGCTCAACAGTGCTCTGCACTATCGCTGGATGATCTCCTACTTCTGCTGCCACGGCTTTATGGATAAGAACATCATGGGTCAGCGCGGACGCGCTCTGCGCATGAGCCACATCCTTATCTACGATATATTCCGCTACGTTGCAGAGAACCTCGTGTTCCTGTCCAAGGCTGACCGTAAGAACGGCAACAGCACCGAGCTCAACAAGATGCTCGTGACCTTCGACGAGATGACCATGGGTCAGATCATGGCAGGCTTCCCCGATCTTCTGGGTATTCCTCACCAGCTGCTGCCCGTCTTCCTCGTCTCCGAGCTCGACCAGCTCACCTGCGTACCC
The DNA here is from genome assembly GCA_963613665.1 of bacterium. Taxonomy (GTDB): domain Bacteria; phylum Bacillota; class Clostridia; order Oscillospirales; family Oscillospiraceae; genus F23-B02. The sequence continues at coordinate 8,046 of CAVEAL010000036.1, forward strand.
TACATTGACGCGGTCGAGTCCTTCGGTCTGCCCGCAGACTGCTGCCCGGTTCCTTCCTCCGAGTGCGGTGCACTGGTCGTTGACGCACTGCCCGACATGGGCGCCTGCTTCATCTCCAGCTCCATGCCCTGCGACGGCTCGACCATGGCATCCTCTTACTTTGCACGCCGCTTCCCGAACATCCCCGTGTTCCACCTCTGCTTCCCCGTGCGCTACGAGGACGAGTCCGTCCTTCAGTCGGCAGCCGAGGATATCAAGGCCTGCATAAAGTTCATCGAGGAAAAGACCGGCGCGAAGTGGAATTGGGACGCTTACTTCACTGCTATGAAGCGCTTCAACAAGGAGACCGCTTACGAGCTTGAAAAGTGGGAGATCAACAAGACCAATTATCCGCAGCTTCTCGGCCCGTGCTACGAGCTGTTCCGCAAGTGGAACTACGAGATGGACGGCGGTATCGATCCCCGTGTCATACCTACCTTCGAAAAGGTCAGCAAGCTGATCCGCGAAGGATATGAGAATCGAGACGAAGCTTGGGTCGGCAAGATGAAGTACCGTGCACTTGTATGGTCCTGCCCGGCTCACTACTATGCAAACTTCTCCAACTGGGCTGCCAACTGCTGGGGCATTGATGTCCTGGTCGAGATGGAATCCCTCAACTTCACCAAGCCCCTCGAGACTGAGGACAAGGAAGAGGCACTGCGCGATCTGGCTCGCCTGTACGAGCGCATGGTCATGCGCCGTCACACCAACGGCGGTTACCACAACGTCGTAACCGAGCTGTGGCGTCAGTGCGAAGAGTGGAACGCAAAGCTCATCATCATGTACCAGAACGTCGCCTGCAAGAACATGGCTACCGTTCAGGGTCTGCTTGACGATCAGGGCCGTGAGCGCGGCTATGATCTCATCTGGGTCGAGCACGATCTTATGGACCCGCGTACCGTTTCCCGCCGCACCATGCGTGACAAGGTAAGCGAGTACATGCGCACCGTTATGGGCGCAGAGCCTGTCGATCCTTCCCTCGTCGAGTTCGAAGACGAAGTCTGCATGTAATCGCGTTAAGCAAACATGCCGGTGGCATGTTTGTAGCGATTACCGCAGGAGCTATGCTCCGAGGATGGCAGCTCGTGCGATAGGCAAACGTGACCGATAGACGGCAGTTTGTAGTTAAGCAAACATGCCGGTGGCATGTTTGCAGCGATTGAATCCAAGGACGGCGTAGTTACAGCCGTCCGAGGACAGCGCGAAAGCGCTAATGATTTAATAATTAATTGGAGGAAATAATAATGAAATATTTTGGCGGTTGTGACGTAGGTTCGACCTACACAAAGGCAGTCATTCTCGACGAGAACGGCAAGATGGTAGCAGATA
>CAVEAL010000037.1:0-8570 GCA_963613665.1 bacterium
TCGGCGGAAAAGTGCAGTCAAAAAAGTCCCGCGAGGGACTTTTTTGACAAACTGAGACGCGCTGCGGCGCGTCTTTTTTGCGCTTCATGAAACATTTTTGTAATGTGCGGCGTCAAAATGACAAATACTTAGACGGGAGGGAAAGACAATGAAAAAGCTTATTGCAGCTTCGCTGTGCATTGCCCTTGCGCTGAGCCTGTGCGCATGCAGGGCTTTGCAGAGCGCGGCAGGGGAATACTCCGAGGCCTACGCGGTGATAAAGAAATACCAGAGCGAAAACGCGCCGACGATACGCAACGGAGCCGCAGACTATGAGGTGGAAGCGTTCTCGGAGGCACAGGATGATCACTCGAAGACCAACGTGCAGGTGGACGGCATAGACGAGGGAGACCTTATCAAAACCGACGGCAAATACATTTATTTTGTTGACGGCAGCAGCGTAAGCATCTACGAGGCAGCGGGAGAGAACAGCAGCAGGGCCGGCTCTGTGGAGCTCGGCGAGGATATATACGCCTACAGCATGTACGTCGAGGACGGCGTTCTGGCGCTGATAACGGGCTCGGGCGGAGTCTGGGACAGCTCTGACCGCCCGTGCACGACGGTGTATTACTTCGACGTCTCAGACCCCGCGTCTGCACGGCTCATAGCCTCTGCCGGGCAGGACGGCTGGCTCACGACGAGCAGGCTCTACGACGGCAGGCTGTATCTCGTAACGAGCTATTATGTCGAGGATGAAGCCGTGAGGACAAGGCCCGAGACCTACGTTCCTCAGCTTTATCTCAACGGAAAGGCTTCCCTTGCCGACGGCTCGTGCATAAGCATCATGCCGGAGCCCGGCTCGAGCTGCTATACCGTCGCGGCGGCATATGATGTCAAAAGCGGAGCTTTGGCGGCGCACAGAGCCGTTCTCGGCGCAGACGGCACGGTTTATATGAACAAAACGAGCCTTTATCTGAGCGCGTCGAGGCTCGAGCAGGAAACGCTTAAAACGTATAAAGAGAGCGTGTACGACGTCTCCGAGTGCGCCGACAGGCAGTACACGGACATTGTGAAGCTGAATGTTTCAGACCTTTCTGAGGCGGCCTCGGGAACGGTCAGCGGCTATCTCGACAGCCAGTTTTCCATGGACGAATATAATGGCGCGCTGCGCGTCGTAACGACCGCGACACCGAACTATTGGCGCATATATAAGGACGCGGCTCTCGAGCTTGAAAGCTGCAAATACGATACCGAGCGAAGCGTGACGTCAAATAATCTGTATATTTTGGACGGTGGGCTGAATATGCTTTCCTCGGTGGAGGGACTTGCAGAGAACGAGCGGGTGTACTCCGTGCGCTTTGACGAGGACTTTGTGTATTTCTGCACCTTCCGTCAGGTCGACCCGCTCTTTGCTGCCGATGTGTCAGATCCTGAGTCTCCCAAGATACTCAGCGAGCTGAAGATAAGCGGCTTTTCCGAATATCTGCACAAGTGGTCGGACGACAGACTTTTCGGACTCGGGAACGAGGCCGACGAGGACAACGGAATGACTACGGGGCTCAAGCTCGTTATGTTCGACACCTCCGATAAGGCGGCTGTTACGGTGAAAAACACCCTTAACCTTGCGGAGAACAGCTACAGCTCCGCGCTTTATGACCACACTGCGCTGCTGATATCGCCTGAGCGCAATATCATAGGCTTCTGCACGAACGACAGCTACCTGATGTTTTCCTACAGCGACGAAAACGGCTTTGAAAAGCGCAGCGAGACGGCGCTTGGCGACAGTGCATATGCGCGTGCGGTGTATGCCGGCAGCTTCGCCTACATCGTCGGTGCAGACGGCATGAAGGTGCTGTCGCTTGACAGCGGCGGGCTGACAGCCGGTGTTTGATCATTGACAAAAGCTCCGCGTTAGCGTAAACTAACATAAGTTAGGTTAACCTAACATTCTGACGCTGCCGCGGAGGTATTTTATGACACTTGATAAGCTGCCGACAGGCACACCGGCAATAATACTCGAGGTCGGAGGAGAGGGCGATCTGCGCTGTCATCTGCTCGACATGGGGCTGATACCGCACACGGAGGTGACGGTGCGCAAGGTCGCGCCGCTCGGAGATCCTCTGGAGCTGTATCTTCGGGGCTATACGATCACTCTGCGCAAGGAGGACGCCGCGCGCATAGAGGTCAGATCCACAGAGGAGATATGATCATGCTGCTTGCTCTTGTCGGAAATCAGAACTGCGGAAAAACGACCCTTTTCAATCAGCTCACCGGCTCAAATCAGCACGTCGGCAACTTCCCCGGCGTCACGATCGAGCATAAGATAGGCCAGGTCATAGGTTGGAAAAATTACGAGCTTGTCGATCTGCCGGGCATCTACTCCATCCGCCCGTACTCCGGCGAAGAAAAGGTGACGCGCAATTTCATAATCGACCGCAGACCGGATGCGATAATCAACATCGTCGATGCGACGAATATAGAGCGCAACCTCTATCTCACGCTTCAGCTGATCGAGATGGGCAAGCCCATGGTGCTTGCGCTGAATATGATGGATGAGCTGCTGGGCAATCACGGCAGCATTGACATTCAGAAGCTGTCCGACAGGCTGGGCATACCGGTCGTGCCGATAGCGGCGGCGAAAAACGACGGTGTTGAGGAGCTCATGCGCGTTGTCGCCGAGACTGCCGAGAATGCGCGAAAGCCGCGCAGGATAGACTTCTGCTCGGCAGGCCCCGTGCATCGCTGCATACATACCGTCAGCCATGTCGTTGAGGATCACGCCGAAAAGATCGGCGTGCCTGCGCGCTTTGCGGCAACGCGCGTTATTGAGGAGGATGCTGACATAATTTCCGCCCTGAAGCTGAGTGAAAACGAGCTTGAGCTCGTCGGACACGCCGTGCTTGAAATGGAAAACGAAGGCGGCCTTGACCGCAACGCGGCCCTTGCCGATATGCGCTATCGCTTTATAGAGGCCGTGTGCTCGGAATGCGTTACCAAGGCGCGCGAGAGCAGGGAAATGCTGCGCAGCATAAAGATAGACAAGGTGCTTACAAACAAATACCTTGCCATACCGACCTTTATAGCCATAATGGGCTTCATATTCTGGATGACCTTCAGCGTGCTGGGCAAATGGCTGTCGGATCTTCTGGCTTTGGGCATAGACAGCCTGACTGAGCTTGTCGATGATGCGCTGACGGCGTACGGGCTGAACCCCGTTGTTCACAGTCTTGTCATTGACGGTGTGTTTGCAGGCGTCGGCAGCATGCTCAGCTTCCTGCCGCTTATTGTCGTGCTGTTTTTCTTCCTCGCCATCCTTGAGGACAGCGGCTATATGTCGCGCGTAGCCTTCGTCATGGATAAGCTGCTGCGCCGCATAGGCCTGTCTGGCCGAAGCTTCGTGCCGATGCTCATCGGCTTCGGCTGCTCCGTACCCGCGATAATGGCAACGCGCACCCTTTCGTCTGAGCGCGACCGTAAAATGACGATGCTGCTTATACCGTTTATGAGCTGCTCTGCGAAGATACCCATCTATGCCGTATTCACGGCGGCGTTTTTCCCGGATAACGGCGGCCTTGTTATGACCTGCCTGTATATTTTCGGAATGCTTATGGGAATAATAGCGGCAAAGATACTCAGCAAAACGGCCTTTACGGGCAAGCCCGTGCCCTTTGTCATGGAGCTTCCCAATTACCGTATGCCGTCGCTCAAGACCGTGCTGCTGCTCATGTGGGAAAAGGCATGGGACTTTATATGCCGTGCCTTCACGGTCATATTCGCGGCGACCATCGTGATATGGTTTTTGCAGAATTTCGACATACGCCTCAACGTAGTCGGACAGGGCAGCGGTGACAGCCTGCTCGCCATCATCGGCACGTGGCTCGCTCCGGTATTTGCACCCCTCGGCTTCGGCGACTGGCGCGTTGCAACGGCGCTGGTCACCGGCCTTATGGCCAAGGAGGCGGTCATAAGCACACTCGGCGTTCTTATGGGTGTCGGCGCAAACCTCGGCAGTGCGGCGCTGTCGAGTCTCTTCACGCTTCCCTCGGCGCTGAGCTTTCTCGTGTTCTGCCTGCTGTATACGCCCTGCGTGGCCGCGCTGGCGGCGCTCAGACGCGAGCTCGGCAGCGGAGTGAAAACGGTGCTCGTCATGATCTCACAGTGCTGTGTGGCGTGGCTGGCGGCTTTCTGCGTGTATACGCTCATGGGAGTGATATTGTAAAATGGAGATCGTCATACTCGCGGTGCTTGTCATATGGCTCGTGCTTGCCGTGCGCAGCATGAAAAAGGGCAGAGACTGCTGCGGCGGCAAATGCTCCGGCTGTCGGGGCAGCTGCAAGGACTGCAATCATAAAACATAAAACTTCAGACGGTCAAAAAAGTCCCGCAAGGGACTTTTTTGACAAGCTGAAGAGTGTGCGGGATGCACACTCTTTTTTGCATGATTGATCCTGTATATTCCGGCATAAAACGGTCAACAATAGGCATAGATAAAGGAGGTTTTATCTATGCAGAACGAAAAAAGCGGCAGACTTGACAGATTTTTTGCCGGCAAGGGCTTTTACATAGTCCTTGCGCTATGTGTTATCGTGATGGGAATATCCGCCTACAGCCTCGCAGTGAACGGTACGGGCACGACGGCCGGCCTCGATCCCGGCATGAGCGCCGCCGGACAGACGTCTCGCCCCGAGGCAAGCGCTCAGCCGCCGGTGAGCACCGAGGCGCCAAAGCCTGCGCAGGCGACGGAAGCGGAGGACGTTATAGCCGAGGGTACGCTCACTCAGGACGATGAGTGGCCGGAGCAGACGGTGTGGCGCTGGCCGGTGTCGGGCGAGATCGAGCGCGGCTACAGCATCGAGGCGCTCAGCTACGACGTTACTATGGCCGACTGGCGCACCCACGACGGCATCGACATCCTTGCACCGCAGGGAGAGGTCGTGCTTGCGGCAGGCGATGGCAAGGTCGTGAGCGTCACGCAGGACGACCTTTACGGCACGACGGTCGTTATAGAGCATGCAGAGGGCATAAAAACGATCTATTCAAACCTTGCCGATACGCCGACTGTTGCGGCCGGAGACCAGGTCAGTGGCGGCGACGTTATAGGCTCTGTCGGCAAAACCGCGCTGTGCGAGATAGGGCAGGGCAGTCACATGCACTTTGCCATGAGCCGTGACGGCGCGAGCGTTGACCCGACGACTTACCTGCCAATTTAAAAAATTTTAAGAAAAACAAAAAAATATGTTGACAATCAGAGCTATGTCTTGTATAATTCCAATTGCTCATTTGAGAAATGGCGGCATAGCTCAGTTGGCTAGAGCATGCGGTTCATACCCGCAGTGTCCCCGGTTCGAATCCAGGTGCCGCTACCAGAAAAGGCGCAGATAATATTACCTGCGCCTTAATTTGGGCCCGTTGGTCAAGCGGTTAAGACACCGCCCTTTCACGGCGGTAACATGGGTTCGATTCCCGTACGGGTCACCAAAAAACCTTCACGCATCTGCGTGAAGGTTTTTCGTTTATCCGCATTTTCAATCGTTCATATCTTCCTTGCGACGACGATAAAGCGGCCGTCGTCGGTGTGGTATGCGCAGGTGGAAAGGGTCAGTATCTTATCGCCGGGGGAGAGCTCGGCATCAGTATCGTAGAGCCTGTTCTCCTCGATGAATTTGACATATTCATCGAACTTTTCATCACTGCTGCCGGTGTACTCATAATATTTGAAGACATTTCCGTCCCCCCCGTTTTCTGACACGAGCTCGGTCTTTATCGCCGCCACTATCTCATAGCTCTGCTTTTCGTATATCGTGTCGAAGGTCACGGTCTTGTGCAGCTTGTAGAAATCCTCGCTGACATAATTCATGAGCGCGCCGAACATCGAGCTGTCGCTCATGTTGTGCCCGTAGATTATGACATTGTCGGATGAAAGCACATCGCACCAGCCGTCAACGAACAGACAGCCGCGGTAGGAGTCGTTTCCGTAGAAATCCGTGTGCAGATATTTGCTGTTGTCATGCGGCACATACATGACTACGTTGTCTATCCCCGTGCCGTCTATCTTCAGCCAGCCTATCGTGTCGCTGTTTTCGGCGTACAGCCCTGCATATTCGTCAAGAATATCCGGCAGCGGCGTTGCCTCGGCCTCCTTGAGCTTATCGACACTGCGCGCTGTCTCACCGTCGCGCAGGTCTCCTATGAAATAGAAAGCCAGCAGCGCCGCGCAGACGATGAAAACGATCAGCGAAACGATGTGTATTACTTTTCTGATGCTTATCCTCATGCCTTGTCCCTGTATTCGAGCATACCGTATTCAACGAGCTTGTCGTAGTTCATGTAGTACAGATAATAGCCGCCGACATTGTGCTGAACGTCATCTATTCTGACGCGGTAGCCGTCGTGCCGCACCATGAACGTATCAAGAATGGTATCGGGGTCTGCCATATACATGGCGTATTCCGGATAGAAGTAGCCGCAGAGCATGTGGTCCGCGCGCTTGTAGATGGTTCTGAGGAAATACTCAAGGTCAAAGCCGTTGTCGAGATAATCGACATGTATGCCGCGCTCGATCATGCGGTCGTACAGCTCAAAGGTGCTCATGAGAAGCTCAAAATATGTGTGATAGGTCGTATCGCGGTTATAGATGGTATCGAGGTTCTCCTGCGCGTTTCTCAGCGCAAAGGTGTAGTAGCGCTCATCATCAACATACTGCGTGATCTCGTTCATTGAGTATGCTATCCAGTGATCCTTGTACTGAACGTAGTCGGCAGAGATGAAGTGCTCAACGGCGCTCTTGGCTGCGCTGAGCCATTTTTCATCCGAGGTAAGGGAGTAGAGCCTGCACAGGGCAAAGGTCGCCTCGCCGTCGTAGTAAACGGTCCTGAACTGCTCCTTGCGCGTGAAGTCGCCGTTTAAAACGTGGTAGTATTCGCCGCTGCTCTGATCGAGCATAGTGAGTATGCCGTTTCCGAGCTTTACGGCAAGATCCTTGTACTTATCCGTTCCGAAGGCATCCATATACTCCGTTAGCGCCACAACAGCAACCCCGCAGCCGCCGAGCTTTATCTCGTCTGACTTCTCCTCATAGAGATACGCCGTGTCGTCATCGCGCTCGACTATCGCGTTTTTGACCATGTATTCCACGGCCTTGTCGATAACGGGGATGAGCTCCTCGTTTCCGGTCATTCTGTACTGGCAGACAAGGCTCCACAGCGTGCTCGCGTGGCGTACAATGTTGTAGTTGTCGATCTCGTTGCCGAAGCGGGGGTAGTATCCGTAAACAAAGCTGCCGTCGCTTTTTACCTGATCTATGAGGAAGCCCGAGGCGTTTTTGACAAGCTGCGCCGCATATTCCTTATCCACGGTGTCCACCTTGCGCCTGCCGTAGTCGTCGGTGTCGCTTATGAGCTCGTACACCTCACCGTCCTCGTCGCATATCCAGCCGATGCATTTGAAGACAATATAGCTGTCCGGCAGGGAGGAGAGCGTTTCACGTCCCGCTTTTTTTAGATATGTGTTAAGGTAGCTTTCGCTGACGCATTCCTCGTCGTAGTCGAGTATCTTCGCACCGTTGAGCTCGGCCTCCAAAAGCGCCGTCTCGAAGTTTGCGTCAAAGGATATTCCGTATCTGAAAAATTCGTGCCTGTAGTGGTGAAGCTCCGCAGAAAACTCTTCAGTGCCGTACTGCTTTGCCTCGCTCATGAGATCGGCCTTGAGCCATTTGACCTCATAGCCGTCAGACTCGACCATGCTCTTTGCCTGCTCGTATGCGCTCTGCCATGCGGACTTGCGGTCGATACCCGTGCCGGTAAACACCTCTGCACGCTCCTCGCCGCTGCACAGGGAAAGAAATACGACGTTTTCGGTGATGCCGTCTTCAATGCTTCCCATCTCGCTGCTGCGCTCGTCAGACATAAGCTGCTCGTAAAGAAGCCCGGCCTTATCCTCGAACAAAGCAAGTGCGTCGCTCTTTTTGCCGGATGAGACAAGATACAGCACCACTACCGCAGCGATTATTACGGCAGCTGCGGCAATGCCGATGATAAGCGCCTTTTTTGCGCTTGCTCTGCGCTGCTCATCGGTCACTTTCTTTGACCTGTCGATATATTTTTTACGTCTGCTGCGTCTGCTCATAGCGCACCTCGAAAATCTGTAAAATAAAAATAGGAACGACCAAAAAGATCGTTCCTATTTTATATGCACTTAAGCAATAAGTCAACTAATCGCCCACATATGATCAGTCGTTTTTCTTCTTGCGATAAGTAACGGTCATTGCTGCCAGACTGATAAGTGCAGCAGCCGAGATCCATTCGATGCTGCGGTCATCGCCGGTCTTCGGATCGTCGTGATCGTCGTCCGAATCCGCATCCGCGTCGGCATCTGCGTCTGCATCCGCGTCGGCATCTGCATCTGCGTCTGCATCCGCGTCGGCATCGGCATCTGCATCCGCGTCGGCATCTGCATCCGCGTCGGCATCGGCATCTGCATCGGCGTCGGCATCGGCATCTGCGTCGGCATCTGCGTCGGCATCTGCGTCGGCATCTGCATCGGCATCTGCGTCGGCATCTGCATCGGCATCTGCGTCGGCATCTGCATCGGCA
>CAVEAL010000038.1:0-8113 GCA_963613665.1 bacterium
CGCACTCGGCGCAGCAGAGTATGCACGCCAGAAGGGTCTTGCAAAGGCAAAGTAAGGTCACGCAAGCCTGTGTATCTGAAGCTCTAACAGCCGTTCGGCCAATTTATTAAGACCGCCGATTAGGCCGGTTGAGGCAAAATAACAAAATCTCGGCAATACCTTGCGTATTACCGAGATTTTTTATGCCGTATGGGCGGAAAAGAACTGCCCAAAACCGCATGTTTTCTTATCACTGCCGCTCTCTATGGGAGCGGCAGCGATTTTTTATGAAGCTCAGCCGACGATGTCGCGGGTATCGCGTGCGATAACGAGCTCCTCGTTGGTGGGGATGACAAAGACCTTGACCTTGGAATCGGGGGTGGAGATCATGATGTCCTCGCCGCGCTTGGAGTTTGCCTCGTCGTCGATGGTGACGCCCAGATAACCGAAGTACTCTGCAATGGCCTTGCGGGAGCTCTTGGAGTTCTCGCCGACGCCTGCGGTGAATACGATTGCGTCAACGCCGTTCATGGCGGCAACATAGGAGCCTGCGACCTTTGCGACCCAGTAGTGGAACATATCCAGAGCAAGCTGTGCGCGCTCGTTGCCCTTGGCGGCCGCGTCGTCAAGATCGCGGAAGTCGGAGGAAACGCCGGAAACGCCCAGAACGCCGGACTTCTTGTTGAGAATGTTGAGCATCTCGTCGATGCTGATACCGTACTTATTCATTATAAACTGGATAACGCCCGCGTCCAGATCGCCGCAGCGGGTGCCCATGGGGAGACCTACCAGCGGGGTGAAGCCCATGGAGGTGTCCACGCACTTGCCGCCGTCGATAGCGGCGATGGAGCTGCCGTTGCCCATGTGGCAGGAGACGATCTTCAGCTCCTCGATGGGCTTGCCCATCAGCTCTGCGCAGCGGCCGGAAACATAGCGGTGCGAGGTGCCGTGGAAGCCGTAGCGGCGGATGCCGTCATTCTGGTAATACTCATAGGGAACTGCGTACATGTATGCCTTGCCGGGCATGGTCTGATGGAAGGCGGTGTCGAACACTGCGACCATGGGAACGTCGCCCATAACGTCGCGGCAGGCGTTGATGCCGATGATGTTTGCGGGGTTGTGCAGGGGAGCGAAGGGGGTGCACTCCTTGAGAGCTTCCATGACGGCATCGTCGATGCGCACGGAGGAAGCGAACTTCTCGCCGCCGTGGACGACGCGGTGACCGACGGCGTCGATCTCCTTCATGGATGCGACAACGCCGTACTCGGCACTGGTGAGCTTGTCGATGACGGCGGCTATGGCCTCGGCGTGGGTGGGCATTGCAACGTCCTCGTTGAATACGGGCTTGCCGCCTACCAGCGGAGTGTGCTTGAGGTGGCCGTCAAGACCGATGCGCTCGCAGAGACCCTTTGCCATGACAGACTCGGTCTCCATGTCGATCAGCTGATACTTCAGGGAAGAGCTGCCTGCGTTGATAACAAGAATTTTCATTCCAAGTTTCCTTTCTTATTGTAAAAATCACAAAATAATTGTATTATAAAATCATACAAAGATTATTTTAATACATTTTGCACAAAAATCAAGTAATTTTTGAAAGGGATGAAGGATTTGAGCGTTATAGGCATAGTAGGAGAGTATAATCCCTTCCATTATGGGCACATGCACCATATCGCGGAGACCAAAAAGCTCATGGGCGAGGACTGCCCAGTGGTCTGCGTCATGTCGGGCGACTTTATCCAGCGCGGTGAGGCGGCGGTATATTCAAAATTTGCGCGCGCCGAGGCTGCTGTGCAGAGCGGAGTCGATCTCGTGCTCGAGCTTCCGCTGCCCTGGGTGCTGTCCTCGGCCGAGGGCTTTGCGCGCGGAGCGGTGGGACTCCTGGGCTCTGTGGGTGTCGTAACGCACCTGAGCTTCGGCAGCGAATGCGGCGAGGTCGAGGTGCTCGAAACGATAGCGGAAACGCTCATCGACCCGCTGATCGGCACCGATATACGCGCAGAGCTTGCCGCCGACGAGGGAATACCCTTTGCCGTCGCGCGGCAGAGAGCGGCTGCTAAGCGCATAGGCGAAATGTCCTGCCAGCTTGAAACGCCGAACAATATCCTTGCCGTGGAATACATAAAAGCCATATACAATCTCGGTCTTGACATGAAGCCCGTAACTGTGCAGCGCTTCGGCTCCGGACATGACGAGCTCTCGGGCGAGGGCTATAAGTCAGCAGCGGAAATACGTAGAATGATATCCGGCGGCAGGGATATCTCCTCGACACTGCCGGACAGCGCCGGTGCAGTGTACCGCCGCGAGGAAAAGCTCGGCCGCGGCCCCGTGATGCAGGAGAGCCTTGAGAGCGCACTGCTCTCGCGCCTGCGTATGCTGCCGGACGAGGCGTATGCCGCACTGCCGGATGTGGGGGAGGGGCTGCACAACCGCATTGCGCGCGCGGCCAGGGAGGAGTGCACGCTCGACGCCGTGCTTGCCGCGGGAAAGAGCAAGCGCTACGCTCTGTCGCGCATACGCCGTATTATAATGTGTGCCGCCCTCGGGATAGACGCGCAGATGTCCGCCGAAACGCCGCCGTATGCCCGCGTGCTTGCGGCAAACGGGCGCGGCTGCGCCCTGCTGCGGCAGATGAGCGAAAGGTCGCTGATACCGGTCATAACAAAGCCGGCCGAGGTCAAAGGCCTTGGCAACGAGCGGCGCAGACTCTTTGAGCTCGGCAGCTCCGCGCACGATCTCTACGTTCTCGGATACAATGCAAGGGCTGAGCGGCGCGGCGGCGCGGACTGGCGCACGAGTCCGAAAATTTTATGATTTATTTACAATTTTGCTCCATATTTAAAACATTGTTATAATTATATTAATAAAATATTCAAAAAACAGTTGCAATTTGGTTTTGGGTAGTTTATAATGCTCACTATCAACAAAAAGACAAATGTTCGCTCCGCGCGGACACGGAGAAGTTGAAAGTTGAGAATCAATTAGGAGGAAATAATCCAATGAAGAAGTTTTTAGCACTTGTTCTTGCCATGCTCATGGTGTTCTCGCTGTGCGCATGCGGCAATGACAGCGGCAGCTCAAGCGGCGACAAGGTCATAAAGATCGGCGTTTACGAGCCGCTGACCGGCGCAAACGGCGCAGGCGGCAAGCAGGAAGTCCTCGGCATGGAGTATGCAAACTCCGTCGTCAACACCGTCGAGATAGGCGGCGAGACCTACAAGGTCGAGCTCGTCACTGCCGATAACGAGTCGGATACCTCGAAGGCTGTCTCTGCAGCATCCAACCTCGTTGCACAGGGCGTATCCGTCGTTCTCGGCTCCTACGGCTCTTCCGTTGCGATAGCCGGTTCCGATACCTTCAAGGACGCTGGCATCCCCGCGATCGGCGTTACCTGCACCAACCCCCAGGTCACCGAGGGCAACGATCACTACTTCCGTATCTGCTTCCTCGATCCGTTCCAGGGCACCGTTCACGCAAACTTCGCAAAAGAGCAGCTGAAGGCTGACACCATCTACTGCCTGGGCGAGCTCGGCAACGACTATGACCAGGGCCTCATCAACTACTGCAAGGCAGCGGCAGAGAAGCTCGGCATGACGGTCATCACCGAGTCCTTCCCGAAGGATAACTCCGACTTCACCTCTTACCTGAACAACGCCAAGAAGGCCGGCGCACAGGCTATCTTCGCTCCCTGCTCGATCCAGTACGCACAGCTGATTGTTGAGCAGTCCGCGGCTCAGGGCATCAACATTCCTCTCCTCGGCTCCGACACATGGGACAGCAACGTCATCGTCGGCGCTACCAAGGGCAAGGACGTTCAGGTCTACGTTTCCACCTTCTATCAGGAAGGCGCAAACCCCGACTTTGAAAAGGGCATCAAGGAGTGGATCAACTCCGACAGCGCAAACCTTGAAAAGAACGGCGGCAACGACATGCTCGCAGCCGTAACCGTCATGGGCTATGATGCATACATGGTAGCTCTCGAGGCCATCAAGGCAGCTGGCTCCTCCGATCCTGCGGCAGTCATGGCAGCTCTGCCCGGCGTCAGCTACTCCGGCATCTCCGGCGACATCTCCTTCAATGACATCGGTGACGCAAACCGCGACTCCGCAGTCATCAAGGCCGCCAACACCGAGACCGGCGAGTGGGAGTTCGTTGCAGTACAGAAGGCTGAAGCATAATTCCGCACTGCTGCGGCACAGCTTATACTTAAACTGTGAACTGTTTATATGGTGGGGATGCTCCGGCATCCCCACCATATGGCGTTTTTTTAATCAAGGCAGGAGCGCATAAATATGCTCCGTAAAATACCCTGCGGAGCGGATCTATGCGTTCCAAAAGAGAGATAGGATGGTCCCCAGATGATCGAATTTTTACATGTTAACTTTGGTTATCTGCTATCGGGCATATCCGTGGGCGGTCAGTATGCACTTATAGCAATCGGCTACACGATGGTATACGGTATACTCAGACTCATAAACTTTGCTCACGGCGATGTGTTCATGGTAGCAGGTCTTATAATGATCTATGCCATAGCCGGCGGCCTGCCGATGTGGGTATCGATAATTCTCGTCATAGCGCTCACGGTGGTGCTCGGCGTTGTTATAGAGCGCGTTGCGTATAAACCGCTGAGATCCTCGCCGCGTATGTCGGTCATGATCTCCGCCATCGGCGTTTCGTACCTGCTGCAGAACTGCGCACTGTACTTCACCGGCGGCCTTGCCCGCTCGTACCCCGTTATCCCGTTTCTTGCAAAGACTGTCACGATATGGGACGCGAGCACCAAGGTCGTTACCCTTATAACTCCGGTGCTTACCATCGTTCTGGTCATAGCGCTGGTGCTGCTCATAAACCACACCAAGATAGGTATGGCCATGCGCGCCGTCGCCAAGGATTTTGAGACCAGCCAGCTCATGGGTATAAAGATCGACTCCGTCATATCCTTTACCTTCATCATCGGCTGCTTCCTCGCGGCCGTCGGCTCGCTGCTTTATTTCTCAAACTACACTACCGTTGTTCCGACCTCCGGCGCGATGCCCGGCCTGAAGGCCTTCGTCGCGGCCGTCTTCGGCGGCATCGGCTCGATACCGGGCGCTGTCATCGGTGCGTTCGTAATCGGTATCTGCGAAAATATCATTAAATCTTTCGGAAACGACTGGACTGTATTCTCCGATGCGTTTACTTTTGTCCTGTTGATTGTAATCCTCCTCGTCAAGCCCACCGGCATCTTCGGCGAGAAGGCGACGGATAAGGTGTGAGGTGACGGTAATGAACGAAACAATGAATACCAAAGTCCTCAGAACTCCGGACGAAGTGGCAAAGCGCCAGGGCATGTGGCTGACTATAGTCGCTCTTGTGATCCTGTACGTCGCTCTGTTTGCACTCGATAACTTTGTAAAGCCCACGCAGTTTACGATGATGCTCATCCCCGTGCTCAAGAAGGGCGCCATATATTCGCTGGTCTGCGTTTCAATGAACCTGCTCAACGGCTTCACGGGCCTGTTCTCGCTCGGTCAGGCCGGCTTCATGCTCATCGGCGCGTATGCTTATGCGATATTCTCCATCCCCGCCGCGCAGCACGCCTCGGTCTATCAGTATTTTGACGGCGGCGCCATCCAGTTCTCCATCCCCGAGCTTCTGGGCAATGCACTGGGCGTGAACCTCGGCAGCTTCCTCGGTGCGATAATCTGCATTATAATCGCCGGTCTTGCAGCGGCGGTTTTCGCGGCGCTCATCGGTATCCCCGTGCTGCGCCTCAAGAGCGACTACCTCGCCATTGCGACCCTCGGCTTTGCAGAGATCATCCGAGCCTTCTTCCAGTGGAACGGCCTCGGCGTTATCACCAACGGCTCGAACCTCCTGCGTAAGTACACCTCCTTCAGTGACATGAAGATACAGATCGGCGCGCAGGTGTTCAAATTCGGAACGATCTTCCCGTTCTTCATAGCGATGATAAGCATTATAATCATCGTCCTGCTCATAAATTCCTCCTACGGCCGTGCATTCAAGGCCATCCGCGACGATGAGGTCGCAGCGGAGGCGATGGGCATCAACCTGTTCAAGCACAAGATGCTGTCCTTTGTCATCTCCAGCTTCTTCGCCGGAGTGGGCGGCGCACTGCTTGCAATGTTCCAGACGACCGTTCAGGCCTCGGCCTTTATGTCCTCGATGACCTATGAGCTGCTGCTCATCGTTGTTATCGGCGGCATTGGCTCCGTTTCCGGCAGCTGCATCGCGGCATTTCTGTATATCGCCTGCTCCGAGTGGTGGCTGAGATTCCTCGACTCCGGCGCTATCGGCAGCATTCAGGTCTCCTTCTTCCGCGACGGCTTCCGCAAGGTCGTGTTCTCCGTAGTCATCATGGTCATAGTCCTGTTCTTCTCGCAGGGCATCATGGGCAACAAGGAGCTGTCCTTTGCCGGACTTATCAGAAAGATACAGGCTAAAAAGGCCAAGAAGGCCGAGAAAGCCAAAGAGGGAGGTGCCGCATAATGAACAACAATGTTCTCCACGTTGAAAACATTACCATGCAGTTCGGCGGCGTTGTTGCGGTAAACAACCTCTCGCTTGATATCCCCGAGGGCAAGATCATCGCCCTCATCGGCCCCAACGGTGCGGGCAAGACCACGGCTTTCAACTGCATCACCGGCGTTTACGAGCCGACCAACGGCCTTGTCGAGTTCATGGGCGAGCCCATCGTGCGCAACCATCCGCAGGGCAAGATGAAGAAAAACTACAAGGGCGAAAACGGCGATATGTATCTCGGCAAAGTCGTTGCCAACACGCCGGATAAGATAACGAGCCAGGGCATAGCCCGTACCTTCCAGAATATAAGACTCTGGAAGAGCATGACGGTGTTTGAAAATGTCCTCATAGCAAAGCACATGCACGCAAAGCAGAACGTTTTCTCCGCGACCTTCCGCGGCAATGCCAAGGAAGAAAAGCGCATGCGCGAGGAAACAATGGAGCTTCTGCGCGAGCAGGGACTTGACAAGTATGCCGACGAGATAGCCACCAGCCTGCCATACGGCCTCCAGCGCCGCCTTGAGATAGCTCGTGCACTGGCCGCTGATCCGAAGCTGTTGCTCCTTGACGAACCGGCAGCCGGAATGAACCCGCAGGAGACGCTGGAGCTTGCGCAGTTTATCCGTGAGATACGCGAAAAGCACAAGCTCACGGTATTCCTCATCGAGCATCACATGGAGCTTGTCATGCAGATATCCGACTATATCTACGTAATCGACTTCGGCTCGGAGATAGCTCAGGGCACGCCCAGGGAAGTCCAGAACAATCAGCGCGTTATCGATGCATATTTGGGGGTTGTTGAAGATGAGTGAAACAATACTGAAGATCAATGACCTCAAGGTCAACTACGGCGGCATCGAGGCCGTCAAGGGCATAAGCTTTGACGTTCCCGAGGGGCAGATAGTCACCCTTATCGGCGCAAACGGTGCGGGCAAGAGCTCAACCCTGCGTGCGATAGCCGGTCTCGTGAAGTCCTCCGGCGGCTCGATAGAGTTCAGGGGAGAGAACATCACCGGCCTCGACCCGACCTCCATCGTAAAAAAAGGCATAACTCTCGTCCCCGAGGGACGCAAGATATTCCCCGACCTTACGGTCGTCGAGAACCTCAAGATCGGCGCGTACCTGCGCAATGACGATCTGACCGACGACCTCAACTGGGTCTACGACCTGTTCCCGAGACTCAAGGAGCGCTCGTGGCAGGAGGGCGGAACGTTATCCGGCGGTGAGCAGCAGATGCTCGCGGTCGGCAGAGCGCTCATGAGCCGCCCGCAGGTCATCATGATGGATGAGCCCTCCCTCGGCCTTGCGCCCATCATCGTGCGCGGTATCTTCGATATCATCAAGGAGATAAACAAGCGCGGCGTCACCGTCCTGCTCATCGAGCAGAACGCGAACATGGCGCTCAAGACCGCGCACATAGGCTACGTCCTCGAGACCGGACGCCTCACGATGTCCGGCTCAGGCGAGGAGCTGCTTGCAAACGAGCAGGTAAAGGCTGCCTATCTCGGTACCTGATTAAATATGAAATGTCTGAATCTGAAAAAGACGCGCTGCGGCGCGTCTCAGACTGTCAAAAAACCTATGCTGCTGCGTAAAGATAACCGCGCAGCGGGGG
>CAVEAL010000039.1:0-3855 GCA_963613665.1 bacterium
AGTGCCGACAATACTTGTCTGGAGACGGACCGGGAAGATAGGTCAATGCCAACATAAAAGAACCGCTGCATCCGCAGCGGTTCTTTTTCATTTGCCGATCAATTTTCTGTGCTGTGCGGAGGTTCAATATGAATTATAAGGTCATCGACTACGAGCGCTGGCCGCGGCGCGAGGTCTACGAGTTCTTCTGCGCGGCCGATCAGCCGTTTTATAACCTCGGCTACAGGCTGGATGTGACGAAGGCATATGACTTTGCCAAAGCAAACGGCGTGTCGTTCTACATGACGATGACTTACCTTGTAACGCATGCGATAAACGCCGTCGAGGCCTTTCGCTATGCCAGGCTTGACGGACAGATCGTGCTGTTTGACGAGCTTCTGCCGAGCTTCACGGATCTCAGGCCCGGCAGCGAGAGCTTCCACATCGTCACCATGCCCTGCGAGGGCGATATCCTCATGTTCTGCCGCGAGGCAAAGCGCCGCAGCATGGCGCAGGAGGGACTTATCGACATGAGCATGGAGGGCAAAAACCTCATTTACATCTCCTGTCTGCCGTGGCTCGACCTGACCGCCCTGTCGCACGAGCGCTGCTTTGACCCAGACGATGCGATACCGCGCGTTGCCTGGGGAAAGTTTATCGATGACGGCAGCGGGCGCAAGGAGCTCGGCATGACTCTCGAGCTAAACCACCGCTTTATCGACGGCTATCACATCGGCCGCTTTGACGCCGAGCTGCGCCGGCTTCTTGAGTCGATTTTTTAGAGGCGCACGGACATTGTGCTTATATGCCTGCTGCGCCGGCGCGAACGTATAATGCAGGCAAAGCATAAAAACCGCTGCGTATCTGTTTTTAAGCGAGAAAAAGACAGTGCAGACTAAATCTGCACTGTCTTATTTTGCAATGCTGCCGCGATCACTTCAGCATGCCGAAGAAATCTTTGACTGCCTGAATTGCAATCTTTGCAGCTTCGTCAGCGTCGGCCTTGTCGAGAATGTCAAGAATTACATCCCATATTGTTTCCATTATTCTTTCCTCCTTCCTG
The DNA here is from genome assembly GCA_963613665.1 of bacterium. GTDB lineage: Bacteria > Bacillota > Clostridia > Oscillospirales > Oscillospiraceae > F23-B02. Next base: position 1,043 of record CAVEAL010000039.1, read on the forward strand.
GATTTCGATTTCCTTACTCCGATGTCCAGTATAGGGGAAAGGTATTAAAATTGCATTAGAAAACTAATTTATTTATTTACAATAGATTTAGAAACTTTAAAATAATGCACGGTCATGAGCACGATGAACACGCTGCTGCAATAGCCGAAGATGGGGTAGACGACGCCGATGAGGTCGCCGAAGCCGAACAGGCTGCCGAGGAACATGCACAGGGCGCACAGCGCGGTGAAGGGCTTTTTCCGCTGCGAGATCCGTCCGGATTTGGCCGCGAGCATGCTTACGAAGGCCACGAGGCTCGACAGCGCCGTGCCGAACATCGCAAGCAGCAGCAGCACGCCGTATACATAGCCCCAGACTGCGCCGCGGCTCTGCGCCAGGGCGAGCATCGGAAGCTCGGCGGAGGCCGTTTCGGGCGCGGCGGAGACCGAGACGAGCACGCTGCCGGCTATGATCAGCAGCACACAGGCGCCGATGGCGATGCCGCCGACGGCGGCCTTTTTGCTTTTGACGTACGGGCCGAGGGGAGCGATCATGGCAATGCTGCCGAACACGTTATAGCAGGCAAAGCTCACGGCCGCGACGAGCCACGAGCTCATGAGCGGATTGCTGCCGCCGCCAGATTCCGGCAGGACGATGCCGTTTGCGGACACGCTCATGATGCCGAAGGCGAGCGTTACGGCCGACAGCACCGGCACGGTGGCCGAGAAGGCCGAGACCATGCCCGAAAATCCCGCGAGGCTCACCACGGCGACGAGCGTGATGAAGACCGCCGAGCCGATAAACGGCGCAAGTCCGAACAGCTGGCTCAGAAGTGCGCCGATGCCGGCGGACATGATCGTGCCCACGCCGAACAGAAACAGCAGCTCCAGCACCGTAACCGCGCCGCGCACGACGGGCAGCTCACGGTACACGACGAGCTTGTCGATCTCGCGCAGCTCCGTGATCCGGCCGAGCAGTATCATCACGACGCCCGTGAAAAACAGCAGGCCGACCGCCAGCAGCAGTCCCGCCAGGCCCTTTACGCCGAACGAGCCGAAAAATTGCCACAGCTCCTGGCCGGAGACGTAGCCGGCGCCCAGAAAGCAGCCGGCGAACGCCAGTCCGAGATTAAAGCATCCTATTTTTTTGATAGCGCATCAACGCCTTTCCTGTTTACTTGAAAATATGCGCGCGCTGGGATATAATCATCTCAGCTCTGCCCCTCGGCGAATTGGCAGACGGGGCGCAGCGTACAGCGTTCGCAGTCGGGCCTGCGCGCGGTGCAGACGGCGCGGCCATGCAGCACGATGCGGTGGCAGAAGTCGGAGCTCTTCTCCGGCGGAAGGCATGCGCGCAGCTCGCGCTCGATCTTCTCGGGCTCCTTGAGCCCGTCAACGAGGCCGAGCCGGTTTGATATGCGGATGCAGTGCGTGTCCACGACCGTCGAGCCGGGGACCTTGAAAATATCGCCGAGGATGAGGTTTGCGGTCTTGCGCCCGACGCCGGGCAGCTTCAGCAGATCGTCCATGTTCCCGGGCACCTTTCCGCCGAAATCGCTCAGCAGCATCTGCGCGGCGGCGACGATGTCGCGCGCCTTGGCGCGGTAGAAGCCGCAGGAGTGTATGTACCGCGCGACCTCGCTCACGTCGGCCGCGGCGAAGCTTTCGAGCGTCGGAAAGCGCTCAAACAGCGCGGGTGTCACCTCGTTTACGCGCGCGTCCGTGCACTGCGCGGCGAGGCGTACCGAAAACAGAAGCTCGTAGTCCTTTTTGTAGTCGAGCGTGCAGTCGGCAAGAGGATAGGCCTCCTCAAGGAGCCGGACTATCTCCGAAACCTGCTGCTTTGTGCGCATAAGATCACCTCTTTACGGCATTTTAACATATTCCCGGCCGCCGCGCCACAGTAAATGCGGCCGATCTCAATATTTTCCGGAGGAAAAAGCATGTACAAGCCTCTTGCAGATGAAATAAGGCCGCACAGTCTCGACGATGTGGTCGGTCAGAAGCATATACTCGGGCAGCGCGGCCTGCTGCGGCGCATCGTCGAAAGCGGCAGCGTTCCGAACATGATATTCTACGGCCCATCGGGCACTGGCAAAACCACCGTTGCGCGCATAATCGCGGAGAAAACCAACCGCACGCTGCGCAAGCTGAACGCGACAACCGCCGGACTTTCCGATATAAAGGAGATCATCGCCGAGCTCGACACGCTGCTGACTCCCGGCGGCGTGCTGCTGTACCTCGACGAGATACAGTATTTCAATAAAAAGCAGCAGCAGTCGCTGCTGGAGTTTATCGAGGACGGGCGCATCACGCTCATCGCCTCGACGACGGAAAACCCGTATTTCTGCGTGTTCGGCGCTATTCTGAGCCGCTCGACGGTGTTCGAGTTCAAGCCCGTCACGCCCGAGGAGGCCGAGCCTGCCGTACTGCGCGCGTTCGGCATCCTTGCAGGGCGCGAGGGCGAAGAGCCGGAGCTCGAGCCGGGCGTGGTGCAGCGGATAAGCCGCTCCTGCGGCGGCGACGTGCGCAAGGCCCTGAACGCCGTGGAGCTGCTGTATTCGGCCGGCGAGCACACGGACGGCAGGGTGAGGATAAGCCTCGACGACGCAAAAACCGTCACCCAGCGCAGCGCGATGCGCTATGACCGCGACGGCGACGAGCATTTCGACGCGCTGTCGGCGCTGATGAAGTCGCTGCGCGGCTCGGACCCGGACGCGGCGGTGCACTATCTTGCGCGGCTTCTGGAGGCTGGCGATCTGACCGGTGCGTGCCGAAGGCTGCTGTGCTCGGCCAGCGAGGATATAGGCCTTGCATACCCGCAGGCGGTGCCGA
>CAVEAL010000040.1:0-3820 GCA_963613665.1 bacterium
CCGCTTAGCCCCTTCCAGATGCCGTTTGGCAGCACAGATGTATATGGATTCCTTGAAATACATTGCGTAAAAATATGTGGGTCAAGGACGAAGCGGCGCAGCGGTGCAAAGCATCCTTGACGCACGGATTTTTACGCAATACGCTCTATCAAGGAATCATGCACAAGAAATGTTATCTGTCATCATCCCCCAGATAAAACAAGCCATTTCTCTTGCCACAGCAGTCTTTGCAATGTTTACCTTTGATCTCATTGCAATTTTAAAGTATTTTTTCTTTAGCCGTGCGTTTGCCTTATCCGCATAGGCAACAGTCAATGAATCGCACTTTGCCTGTCGTTCCTTGAGCGCTACTGATTTTCCGCTTTTTGTTGCGCTCCGACCAAATACCTGAGCCGTTTCTACAAGTAGTTTGCGAAGATGTGAATTGCCGGCTTTTGTAATACCGGTATATTGCTGCTTATCACCACTGGAGCATTCTCCCGGCACCAGTCCAAGATAGGACGCAAACTGCTGCGCAGTCGCAAACCGCCGGAAGTCTCCTACCTCAACACAGAAAGACAATGCCGTATGCGCGGCGATACCGCGAAAGCAGCCCAGCTTCTCCACCTTTTGCCGGTAAGGCTCTGCCTGTGCAAGTTCGTTGATGCGCATATCATACATATCCACCTGCTCCCGCAGCTGGTAGTAACGGATTAGGTACTCCTGCAACACTTCGGACAGAATCTTGTTGCCGAGATCTAAACTTGAGAGCCACTCCAAATGCTTGTTTGTCCAATAACTCTTACCATCGTGAATCTTGCCGTGTCGGATACAAAATGCAATGATCTGTTGCTTGACGCGAGCCAATGCGCTGTTGGCGTCATCGCGCATACGGATATACTCTTTCACTGCGTCGTCCACTTCCGTCGGAATATATACAGGGCTGTAAGTATGGAAAGCAAGGCACTTGCTGATCAGGCGGGCATCTCTGCGATCTGTCTTGATGCGCTTGCCTGGCTTTGTCATCATCGTGGTCGGCGCAAGAATCACGCAGTCAATACCGTGAGCGTGCAATTGATGATACAATGAATAACCGAGACATCCCGCCTCGTAACCGCAGACAATGCGGCAATCCCGACTCTGCTGCTTTTCAATGCGAGCAAGGTATTTCAGAATATTTTTCGCGTCCGGCTCGACCTGAACTTCGGCAAAAAAGCGGTCGTCTTCCATGCTGTAGCAGCAAAGCGTGTAATTTGTGGTATGGACATCCATTCCTACATAGATTATACTTGTCATGATGACTCCTCCTCTTGTATGTGGTGATTCCTGTGTGCTTTTTGTTTGCACTTTAAGTATGACAGGTAAATCCACGCTTTACAAGCGAAGGGGTCATTTCATATTGTCTATACTCCAAGTGGAGAAATATCGTTGCTTTTTTCATGCATTTTTCTCCTGTACACGCCGCTCTTTCGGCGGCTGTTTGTCGTAGGGGGGTATCGTTCCCCTCGGTGTTGAGGTCATGTCGGTGAAACGCTGCACGAGCAGGCTTCACAGCCGTTTATTTGCGGCCTCCCGCGCTTTTACCAGAGCCGCTCTCTGTGCCTCGCTGATTATGCGCGGCGGTATGATCTTCACCCACGCTTTGGGGATGATGTAATCAGCCGCCCGTCCATCGTGGGATACGCGGACGAGTCTGCAGTCCTCCGGCCTGTCCAGTGCCAGACTCTCCAGCTTTCGGCGCAGGGGTTTGTTGTGCGTGTAAATATGATGCTTGGTCACTCCGCTTCCGTCTCATCCAGCGCGTTCTCAATGAGCTGGATGAGGAACTGTTTTTGTTTGAGGTTATGGGCTGCCAGATAGTCTTTCAGCCGCTCGAAGAGCTCCACCGGGATCTGTACCGCCAAGGTGCGCTCTGCTTTCATGCTGATCTGTCCTCCTTCAAAGTGTTCCGTGAAGATGCGCTCCACATATTCCGCCAGTGTGTTCAGCTCCAGCTGTTCTTTTTCTGCCATGATTTTTGCATGGAGATCGGTGGATATCATGGCACAGAGGTTCTTTTTCCCCTCCATCGGTTCTGCTCCTTTCCTTGATTTTGCAAGCAAAGCATACCGGAAGAAGGCGTGGAAAGCTATTCACCAAGTCTAACGAAGAAGCATGGCAAAATAGAAGCGATACCACCAAAGCGGCTATGCCGTCCGCAGCCAACAGGCAAGGGAATGAAAGGATCAGCCGCCCTGCGATTCGCAAAGCGGCTGATCCATTGCTCTTACGCTGTATTTGCATTACAGTTCCATTTTCGGCGCGTAATCCGCGGCAACTTCTTCTCGGACATCGTCCTCGGTGGTATCGAGCTGCCGTGGCGTCTGCGTCATCGCAATCTCCTGCAGATGACCGATCCGGCGCTGCACGCTTTCCGTGATCGCATGGATACGTCCCTCATCGATATAGTCGGCAGCTTCCTCGCAAGACAGTACGCTGGAGATCAGCTCGTCTACATCGGAGAGGCGATCAAAGTCGATCCAATCAAAATCGGTCACCAGCTTCAGCTGCTCGGCGTGGTGGTTTTTGAAGGGCTTGCAGACCACATCCTTTTCCGAGCGCATCTGACCGGGCATCTTATCATAGCCAAGGGAGGAGCCGCTGTCATAGATCGGAGCCATACCGAGCCATTCCAGCGTTTCCGCGTTTCGCAGTGCCCCAAAGTTATTGAAGTGGCGATCCTCGTTTGCGATGATATAGTCCAGCACCAGCATCCGGTCTAAAAACGGCGTAATGTTCCCGATGCCGAGCAGCTCGCAGCACTCCAATAGATGCCGGTATCGGGAGGTGCTGTTCTTCTGCTTTTTCGCCTGCAGCAGCCTCCACGCCGGGATCAACTCCGTATTCTCCGTAACAAAATCCTCACAGACCGAGTAGGGTGCATCCTTGCTCCAGATGACTGTATACGATACATGAGGAATGCCGAGCCGCTCCATGATGCCAGAGGCGATCACCTCGTTGAACGGCTGCTGCCGGAACGGATTGCTGCCGCCCTTGATCAGGCACCGCTTCCCATCGATGATCTTCCACCGCTTTTTCAGATTGCCGTCCGACGTGCTGTCGGGGGAGCTGAAATTGAGTGCGTCCTTCTTCTTTCTTTCTCCGAACAGCACATCTCCGATGTCCTCCGAGAAATCATTTTGGAAAAAGTTGATATCCTCCCACCGAAGCTCCGCGCCTTCCGGACAGATCCAGTACTGATCCGAGAGGCTCAGCCCGTAGCAGCGGACGAGCAGCATTTTGGTGTCTGCCACCCCCAACGATTCCAGTGCTTCCCGCACACCGCTGCGGCTTGCCGGAATAGAGCGATCCCGCCACCAGTCGTTAAACGCCGCACGGTCGGCGATCTCGTTTCGCACAGGGATGCCGATAGGCAGATGCTCCGGTGCGTAGACACTGCCAATTTTTTGTATAAAGCCGGTCACGTCGTCCAGCTCGAGCTCTGCCACGGGGGTTCGTTTATGCATAAAGGTGCATTTCATACCTGTCGCCTCATTTCGTCTGCTTTTCTGTGATTTCAGCAAGCGCAGCTGCGCCTGCAGTTCCTTGCGCTTTTCGATTTTATCTGCCAGCGGCGCGATCTCACTGTCGTGCAGATAGCGGCTCTGCTTGACGCCGTTTTCCGACCACTGGTGATAGTAATAGACCTTTCCGCCGATGGTTTTTTTGGAAAGATACCCCTTCGGCAGTCCGGCGATCTGCTCGGTCAGTTCCGTGATGCGCCTTAGCTGCTCCCTGTTATCCATGTCTGTCACCTCGTCTTTCAAGGATATTATACCCCGACTTAACCCCCGTTGTCAAC